>CAMCPM010000003.1 GCA_945876755.1 uncultured Clostridia bacterium | reverse complement strand
AATGGCAAATCGTAAAGTTGATACAGGAATAGTTCAAAGAGGAAACAGCTATTTCTTCACAGCTTATCTTGGCTATGACACAAATGGAAAGCAGATCAGAAAAACATCGACCTACACACCGCCCGAAAACCTGACACAAAAGAAAGCCGATAAACTTGCTAAAGAAAAATACATAGAGTTCAAGAACAGGTGCAAGGATCTATCTGATTTTAACGACTGTATGCGTTTTATGGATTTGTGTGAAGAATATCTGACTGTTTATGCCCCAAACAAATTAAAGCCTATTACCAAATACAATTATGAAAGACAAATTGACATTCATTTCAAAGAGTATTTCGGCAATATGAAGTTAAAGGATATTACTACAAGCAAAATAACAAAGTTTTTTAGTACACATAAATTAAAAGACAGTTCAGGAGAAGAAAAACCGCTGTCACACGCAACAGCCAAAAAGCTATATACCATTATGCAGTCTGTTTTCACCTTTGCAGTTCATCAGAATTACATAAAAGAAACACCCTGTCGCAATGTGATTTTACCGTCTGAAGATGTTAGCAAGGACGAAAAACGTAAATATATGACTGAAGAAGAATTAAGCGTTTTTCTGAATATGCTTGAAAATGATTGCAAATACCCCGATTTTTCAATACTGATGAAAGTTCTTTTATATACAGGTATGCGTTCAGGTGAAGCACTCGGCTTGCAATGGAGTGATATTGATTTTGATAACAATATAATTCATATCAATCACACTTTGTCAGATGTTGGCGGTAACCATTTCTTAACAACACCGAAAACAAAGAATAGTAAAAGATATATTGCAATGAGTTCAACTGTTGCAGACTTATTCAGAGAACAACGAAAATATCAGATAAATTTACAAATGGCACTTAAAGATTTCCCACACCCTGAAATGGTATTTACTTCAGCAAACGGAAACTACAAGGATAGAAGCAGTCTGAACACCTCTTTACGAAGATTTGTCAATGGTACAAAACTTGATTTTCTCACATTGCATTGTTTACGGCATAGCAACGCAACTTTGCTTTTGAATAGTGGAGTTGATTTGAAAATCGTATCAGAGCATCTTGGACACTCTGATGTATCTGTAACTGCCAGCGTATATGCTGATGTACTTGATTCAAGCAGAAGAAAAACCGCTGATATTTTAGAGTTCAAACTGAAACAAGCCTAATAAAAAAAGCTATGTGAACATCAAATCACATAGCTTTTTTATGTAATAAACATCAAATAAACATCAAATGCTGATTTCAGGCAAAAATAAAACCCCGAAAACGGCTTGTTTTCGGGGTTTTTGATAATCTGATAATTATCTCTTTGAGAACTGAGGTGCACGACGTGCAGCTTTGAGACCGTACTTCTTTCTTTCCTTCATTCTGGGGTCACGAGTGAGGAAACCTGCCTTCTTGAGAACAGGACGAAGCTCGTCGTTAACCTGGAGAAGCGCTCTGGAAAGACCGTGACGGATTGCACCGGCCTGACCTGTTACGCCGCCGCCTGCAACTGTGCAGACAATATCAAACTTTTCAGCGTTCTCAGTAAGGATAAGAGGCTGCTTAACAATAAGCTTGAGAGTTTCAAGACCAAAGTAGTCGTTGATGTCTCTGCCGTTGATTGTGATATTACCGCTGCCTGCGTAAACTCTTACTCTTGCAACGGAGCTTTTTCTTCTGCCTGTGCCGTAGAAATATGGCTGTTTAGATTCGTACATTTACGCCGCCTCCTTATATCTCGTAGTTCTCGGGCTTCTGTGCTGCGTGACCGTGGTCAGCGCCGGCATAGGTTCTGAGGCGCTTGAGAGCAGCTCTGCCGAGTGTATTGTTGGGGAGCATTCCGTTAACAGCAATCATCATTGCTCTTTCGGGCTCATTCTTCATCATATCGCTGTACTTAGTCTCCTTGAGACCGCCGATCCAGCCTGTGTGCCACTTGTAGGTTTTCTGCTCAAGCTTCTTGCCTGTGAGCTTAGCCTGTGCGCAGTTGATAATAATAACGTGGTCGCCGCAGTCAGCGTGGGGAGCAAAAGTAGGCTTGTTCTTTCCGCGGAGGATAGAAGCAGCTTCAGCAGCAACACGTCCGAGGGACTTGCCGGAAGCATCAAGCACATACCATTTACGGCTGATTTCATTTGCCTTAGGCATATAAGTTGACATAAACATTCTCCTCTTAATAGATTTTTGTACGGTGTTCGGGTCATGTTTGCAACTCGATACAATGCCCGTCCGACACAACATTAGCTATTATACACGCTTTTAAAGCCAACGTCAACAGCCAAAATGCCGAATTTTTAAAATATATCCCTCAATCTCTTAAAATCTCTCTTATTTACTTCAAATCTCTCTGATTCTCTTGTTTCATTTCATTTTTTAAAATTTGTGCAAAAAGCCGCCGAAAAGCAGGTTTTCAGGCGGTTTTTGCAGTATATGTTACAAAATTACAGTCTTAATCTATTGAAAATATATCGGACAAAGCTATTTGTTAATCATTTTCTTTATTCTCTGAACAAGAGTAGGTTTAACTTTATGCGGTTTCTTTGCATTGGATTTAGCTGCATTTTCGTAAGCTTCGCGGATAAACGCCGCCTGTGAATCAACAGGCTCTCCCTCGGTTTTAACGTGTACATAAGTGCTGTCGGGGAGCATTTTTCTCGCCTTGACATTGTCGCTTGTCAGTACATCGAAAATGTGCATTATCCTCTTGCGGACGTGTGTATCATAAATCGGCGCAGCAACTTCTACACGGCGCAAAGTGTTTCTCGTCATAAAATCGGCGGAACTGATATAAATTTTTCTGCGCTCCGGAGTACCGAAAATGTAGATACGGCTGTGCTCGAGATAACGTCCCACAATGCTTGTTATCTCAATGTTTTCCGTGTAGCCCTCGACACCTGCAACAAGGCAGCAGATTCCGCGGATAACCATACGAACCTTAACGCCTGCCTGTGAAGCCTCAACAAGCTTGTCAATAAGAGCTTTATCGGTAAGAGAGTTCATTTTAAGACCGATGAAAGCCTCTTCGCCACGTTTAGCGGCAGCGATCTCGAAATCTATCATTTCAATAACGCGGTTTTGCAGACAAAGCGGAGCAACAAGCAGCTTACTTGTGTTCTCCACAAGCGTGTTTGTCGACAGTGCATTGAATACCATCAGCGCCTCTGCGCCGATGTCCTGATTAGCGGTCATAAGGCTCAAATCAGTGTAAAGCGCAGATGTCTTTTCATTGTAATTTCCCGTACCTATCTGAGTTATGTACTCGATTTTGCCGCTGTTCGTTTTTCTTGTAATAAGCAGCAGCTTTGAGTGTACCTTCAGGCTTTCGGGACCGTATATTACCGTACAGCCGGCGTGTTCAAGACGCTTTGACCAGCCGATGTTGTTTTCCTCGTCAAAGCGTGCGCGAAGCTCTACAAGAACAAGCACATCTTTGCCGTTTTCAGCGGCAGCAATGAGTGCGTCAATTACCTTTGAGTTTGAAGCCACACGATACAAAGTAATTTTAATTGAAACTACCGACGGGTCGTTGGCGGCTTCTATAAGCAGTCTGAGAAATGGTTTTATAGCCTCGAACGGATAGGAAAGCAGAATATCTCTACGCAGTATCTGCGGTATCATCGGTGCGTCCTTTACTATTTCGCATGACGGCTGAGGGTCGGCTCTGCCATAGAAAAGCAGGGGAAGGTTTTCTTCCAGACGGCTTCTGAGCGGATATACAAATGAAAGGTCAAGAGGGGATTTCATACGGAAGATCTGCTGCTCTTTAAGTTCCAGCTTTTCACAGAGAAATGAAACTGCGGCAGCGCCGAGTTTTCTTGAAAGCTCCATGCGGACAGGGGAAAGCTTCTTGCGTTTTTTCAGCAGTTCTGACATTACATCGCGCAGGTCAACATCGTGGTCGTAGAGAGCCTCCTCCATGTTGATATCAGCGTTTCGGGTAATGCGCATAAGCGATTTATCGGCTATTTTATAGTTCTCAAAAATCAGCGGCATATAATGGAGAATAAGTTCCTCAACAAGCATAAAGCGATGCTTTGTACCCGGCAGGAAGATTATTCTTGAAAATGCTCCGCTGGCAGGAACAAGTCCGATAGTTACCGAAGCGGATTTGGATTCAAGCTGTGCGACTGCATATATCTCCTTGTTTTTCAGAAACGGGAACGGATGCCGCTTGTCGATAACCTGCGGTGAAATAAGCGGCAGGATCTCCGTTGTGAAATATACTCTTAAAAAGCTTTCTTCCTCACCGGAAAGCATTTTGAAGTTTACCTGTTCAACGCCGTGCTTTTCAAGCTCAGTCATAATGCCGTGATAAGCATTGTCACGAATGGGATTAAGCTCAGCAACGCGTTTGAAAATAGCTTCAAGCTGTTCCGAGCAAGTCATGTCGGTTTTATTTTCACGGTCATCGGCGTTTACAAGTGTGCGGTCGTAAAGAGAACCTACTCTTATCATAAAGAACTCGTCAAGGTTTGACTGGAAGATAGCAGCGAACATAAGTCTTTCGCAAAGTGGTACATTCGGGTCAAGTGCTTCTTCAAGAACTCTTTCGTTAAATTTGAGCCATGAAAGTTCACGGTTGTCGTAATATTGTTTCATAGGAAACCTCCTAAAAATATTTATATACCATTATTTTTATTATATTGCCGCTGCGCTTAAAAGTCAAGGTAAACTGCCGAAATTCGGGGCATTATACATAGATTTAACGTCTGTTTAGCATTAATTGAACAAAAAATTTATCCGAAAGAAAGATTCCCTCTCTGGCATAATTACCAAAGAGGGATCTGCTTTGTACAAATCTTAGTTTGTTAAATGATTACGGCTTGTAATAAAACTGTAACCCGTTGAGACGATTAATTGCTGATCGCTTGTAAAGTGAGCGTTGTTCCGAAGTTTAGATCATAAGTAACCCAATCACCGGAATTATATGAACCAAAGTCCTCTCCATCTTCATTCGTAAGCACCCACATTACATTTTCATTTGTATCGGGAATTATAAAACCATCACCGGCGCTATAGGCATCTGCAGAAAGAATGTTGCCATTAATATCAATAACGGTGATAACGCCTTGGCCTGCTGCGGGAGTTGTGGTAGTCGCTTCTGTTTCTGTGGGGACAGTTGTAGTTGTAGTCGCTTCTGTTTCTGTGGGGACAGTTGTAGTTGTAGTCGCTTCTGTTTCTGTGGGGACAGTTGTAGTGGTAGTCGTTTCTGTTTCTGTGGGGACAGTTGTAGTGGTAGTCGTTTCTGTTTTCGGAGGAACGGTTGTTACCGTAGTCGTTACTGTCGGAACCGATGTTATTGGACCGGTTCCTGTTGACGGCGGAACAGTTGTCACGGTAGTTGTTTTTGTGGTGGTTTCAGTTTTAGTCGGAACGGTGGTTACAGTAGTTGTTTTTTTAGGTGCCTTTTCTTTTTTCGGAGCAGTTGTCACAGTAATTGCTTTAGTAGTAGTTTCAGTTTTCGTCGGAACGGTGGTTACAGTTGTTGTTTTAGTAGTTTCAGTTTTAGTCGGAACGGTGGTTACAGTAGTTGTTTTAGTAGTTTCAATTTCCGTCGGAACAGTTGTGACAGTAGTTGTTACAGTAGTCGTTTCAGTTTCAGTCGGAACAGTTGTGACAGAAGTAACGGAACTTTCCGGCATTTCTCCTCTAAGCTTGAAAAGAACATTTTTTTCAAGGAGCATAAGGTTTTCGTCATTTGAACGGAGAGCATTATCTTTTATGGATTTTGAAATAAGATTATATTGTATATCATGCAGAGGGTCTTTATCATCTGCAAGATCGGAAATATTACCATTCATATCTTCCGTGACGAATCTTGAGGTTCCGTCCACTTCTGCAGGATTTCCGCTGTTTTCGTCGGGTTCGGTGCAGATAGTAACGCCCTTGTCGGGTGGGACAAGCGCCGTTTTTCCGGTACGGTTGCCATTGCTGTCAATAAGCTCTGCCTCTACATTGCCTTGGAAAGTGTTTTCTCTGATAATATATCTTCCATTTGAGGTCTTTTTAACGGAAACCATGTAGCTTGTTCCGCGGACAGCCATGGTTGCTTTAGGTGTTGATACCTCATATGAAGAATTAGCTGAAAGGGGAGTGGTTATTTCATTTAAAATAGTACCGTTTTTTAGGTTGAGTGATGTTCTGCTGTCGGAAGGCGTTCCCGTTGCAATAAGTTCGAGAACAGTACCGCTGTCCAGAAGGACATATTTATCGTTGTCCATAGAAATGCGTATAGTGCTGTCGCCGCCGACTGTAAGAATATCTCCGCTTTCGAGATTCATTCCCACATAAGCTTCAAGCTCACCGGAACCGCTTCTTTCGACTATTGCGTTTCCGGTAAGTTCAAATACCTTCAGCACCCTGTATGTTTCTTCCTTTGTCAGAATGATTCCTAAAGCTGCAGCTGTTCCTCCTGCAACAGCAACAGCAGCACAAATAAGTATTACTTTCATTTTTAATGTCATTGATGCAAAAAAAGTTTTAATGCTCATAAAATCGCCTCCGTATATAAATGAAAAGGGAGCATACAATCAAACCGCACCCTCGGGCAATGCCCAACAAATGCAGCCCGACCGCCATACTCCCGAAAAATCGTTTTGCTTAGGCTCGTGCTTTGCGACGCCGGTTTTCACCGGCTTTGCCTTTTATTTGTTAACTACATTATACCACGGTTTAAAAATTATTTCAATATATTTTATACATATTCGTAATAAATGTCAAAGAAAATTAACTTTTGCATATGTAAAAAGTAAAAAGCTACAATGCCTAATTACCTTATTATCACGGTAAATTACTATAAAATCCCCATTTTTGAAAGAAATTCGGCAGAACGCTGCTGCTTTTCTATTGCAGAGGTTTCAATCAGCACGGATTTTGAAGCAGACAAGTAACGTTCAAAGTTTTCTTTGAAATGTTTCCAGTCAATTTTTCCGTCTCCGGCAGCGAGGTGAAGATCATTTTTCAGATCATTGTCATTTATGTGCATATGCTTAACATACGGTGCAAGAGTTTTTACCCAGCCGTTAATGTCTGAACCGAAAATAACTGCATGGGCATAATCAAGACAAACTCCGAAATTTTTTATATCCGAAAGACGTTTTGCAAGCTCACAAAGCATATATGGTGAACTGTCAAACATATTCTCCATATAAATTTCAATATCGGAGTATTCGCAGGCAATTTTCCGCCAGAATTTTTCGTTGCGCTCGATCCAGTGATTTACATAGAAATCAGCAGTTAGGCATGGGGTATAGTTTGTGTGAAACACAACTCCGCGGACTCCCATTTCCCGTGCCGTGTTAAGGCTGGTTTGTATCCTCTGTTCGGATATTTCACGGATCTTTCTGTCATCGCTGAAAATGAGTACATCAAAAAAAGCTCCGTGCATGGTGCAGTAATCCGGCAGTTCATGTCCTTTATACCTTGCGATTATTTCATCGGTAAGCCTTTTGTCGTCCATAATATCCGGAATGAAAAAGTCGTTGTATTCAAAACCGAAGCCGTATTTCTCCGCAAGCTTCAGGCTTTCATCAAGAGCGTCTATTTGCGGAATAATAAGAAATCTACTCATTTACAAGCTCCTTTGCTTTTTCTTCATCAGACACGTTTATTCCGGTCAGCGAGTACACGAAAACACCTTTTGATTTACCTTTCAGAGGGATCTCACCGATAGGTTCAACGGTAACTCTGTCCTTTACCTGTTCATACACCTTTTCGCTGATAAGTACCTGACCTCTTTTGGCATTTGATTCAAGACGGGCGGCGGTGTTTACAGTATCTCCGATAGCAGTATAGTCCATACGGAAATCACAGCCGATATTTCCAACAACGGCAGGACCGCAGTTTACTCCAACACCGAAGCTGACGGATTTCCCGTACTTCTCCATAAATTGACTTTCAATAGCATTTCCGCCGCTTACAATATCCCAAGCAGTTTTTACGGCTCTGAATATGTAGTCGTCAAGGTCGAAGGGAGCGTTGAAAACAGCCATTGTAGCGTCTCCGATAAATTTGTCAAGCGTACCGCCGTTGCTGAATATCGCATTTGTGGTAAGGTTGAGATAGCTGTTAAGAATGTCCACGACCTGTTCCGGTTCAAGACTTTCAGACATTGGAGTAAAACCTCTGATATCGACGAAAAGCACGGCAATGTCACGGTTTTCACCGCCGAGCTTTATATGATAATTTCCCGTTTTGGCAATTTCTTCAACAACCTGCGGAGCAACGTATTTTTTGAATGCAGCAGTAATTTTTCGTTTTTCGGCGGCTTCTTCAGCATATTTTCTGATGATGTTTGCCAGATAATAAACAAGAGAGCAAAGCGGAGCATACAGTATTGGAAAAGTTATTCCGGCGCTGTTCAGAGCAATTCCTGCCGCTGCACAGCCGATAATAATTAAAATAACGATTGGAGTGGAGTATCTGAGACGCAGTTTTTTTGAAATAATGTAAGCACAGTAAGATATTATGGCAGCGGAAAGGGCAGAAACAGTTCTTCCGGCAGGAACAGGGCATTTGCCGTCCAGCAGTCCCTGAACTATATTTGCGTGAATTTCCACACCGTACATCTGGTCTGCACTGTTTGGAACGGAAAACTGATCCTGAAGTCCCGAAGCGTATGCGCCCATGATAACAATGCAGTCGGTAAATATTCTGGGGTCAACTGTACCATCGAGTATGCTGCTTAGAGAAATATGTTCATAATCAAAAGGTTTTCCGGCATAATTTATCCACATTCTGTCTCTGGAGTCGAGAGAAGGAATATTTTCCTCAATTCCGAGAAAATCGCAGTATGCCGAGTATATCTGAGCCGCAAAGCTTTTGTATGTTTTGTCGTTCCATGATTCGGAAAGTACGGCGGAACGTACTATACCATCATCATCAGGTGCGGCGTTTACAAAGCCTGTCACCGCATTTTCGGAAATGATAGGCTGTTCTATCGAATCAACATTGAAATGGTCGATGAACGGCTTTCCGTTTTCATCTGTTTTATAAGCTGTGGTATAGTTTATATAAGAGCCGGAAATTACATGTCCGTTTTTAAGGCACGCCTCTTTCAGGGCTTCGTCACCATCGCTGTCCATGTCACCGAATATCATTATATCCATAGCGATAACAGCAGGATAATCCCCCAGTTTGTTTATAACATCGGCATAAACACCTCTTGACCATGTGCCGAAAGGTCCAATATCCTGCAAAGTTTTATCGTCGATGGCGATGATTTTGATTTTGTTATTGATACCCCTTGGCTGCTGGTAAAGCTTGTCACGAAGCAGGCTGTCAAATGAATAAAATATATCGTAGAATGATATCAGAAAAGCCAAAGCAAACAATATTAACGATTCTGCGGCAACGGCTATTTTATTTTTTTTCATTTTCATACTGTATACCTTACTCCCGAAATTAAAATTTAATTGTAATAATTATAACATATTATTCAGAATTTGTCACTATGTTTTACGATTTTTTTGATATTTTGTTTTTATCTATTTACAAGTAGTGAAAAATATGATATAATAATGTAAATTTTTTATGGAATACAAAAAGCGTATATGTGTAATTTTGGAAAGGAGTGCTGTTAATGGATAATAATATTTCTTCAAGCGCTTTGCTCGATAAAATATTTACTATAACTCAGAATCTTTACAAAGAAATGTCAAAAACTGACAGCGATGCAGAGGATGACCACAACACAATTTACCGTCTGCTTACCGATTTAGGAAGAACTCTTGTAAATGCCGACAGGGCAAGCTTCTGGAAATGGGATAAGCGCAGCCGTTCGCTGTGGACAACTGCTGCCGTGGGTGCAGGCAGGATTACGATACCGGAGGGAACGGGTCTTGTCGGGAAGGCTTTGGCAGAAAAGAGAGCCATTGTTACAAACGACCCGTATAACGACCCCGATTTCAATTCAGATGTTGATAAAAAGACCGGATATGTGACTAAATCCATACTTGTAATGCCTATTTCCGACTGTAAAGGTGAATTTATCGGAGCTTATCAGGCAATAAATAAGCTGGGTGACGGCGGCTTTGACCTTGAAGAGGACGTAAGGCGTTTGTCATTGGCGGCATTTATATGCGGTATCACACTTGAATCGGACAGCTTCCTCGACGATTCACGCCACGATAAGCTGACCGAACTGAAAAACAGAATGGGATTTTACAGCGATTACGATAAGATATATTCAAAAATACTCACTGACAACGAAAATGTCAGAAACATTTCACTTTTTATCTGCGATATTGATTTCTTTAAAAAGGTAAACGATACATACGGTCATAACGCAGGCGATGCTGTGCTGAAGCACGTTGCCGAACATTTCCGAAGAAATTCGCGTATTTGCGACGGCATTTACAGATGGGGCGGAGAAGAGTTTATTGTAGTCCTTCCCGATACCGATGCTGTTCAGGCAGCAGATGCGGCAGAGCGTCTCAGAATCTGCATTATGGAATCGGTTTGTCATTTTGAGGAGCTTGATATTAAGGTAACAATGAGCTTCGGAGTTACCCAACTTGACTCTTCAAAATCCATCGAGGAAAATATAAAGGTCGCTGACGAAAAATTATACACGGCTAAGGAAAACGGAAGAAACCGTGTTATACTTTAAGGTATACAGAAACCTGTCTTTACAAGTTGCGGATATGCACTTGCAAAGACAGGCTTTTTATTTAATCTGAAAGTGCAGCAATCTTTTTTCCGCATATATTTACTTAAATTAATTTTCCTCTTGACATATATAGATTATCGATATATAATATATGTAGATAATCTATATATATGGAGGTATGCTTGAAAATGAAAATTGACAAGAGTCTTATGGCAGGGTCAACAGGTATGCTTATCCTGCATTTGCTTGCAGAGAAAGAAATGTACGGCTATGAGATGATAGAAACGCTTGAAAAGCGTTCTGACAATACCTTTTCTCTGAAAGCAGGAACGCTTTATCCTTTGCTGCACTCTCTTGAAAAAGCAGGATATGTTTCCTCCCGTGAGGCAGAGGCGGAAAACGGGCGCATGAGAAAATATTATTCCATTACCGACGAGGGAACAGGTTTCCTTGAGGGAAAAAAGAGCGAATGGAGCTTGTTCAGCGGTGCGGTAAATAAGGTGTTGGAGGGAGAAAGCTGCGTATGAAAAAGGAAGAATACATCAAGGCGGTGCTGGAGCAGGTGAGGTGCAGTAATGTCCACGAGCCGTTGAAAAAAGAGCTTGAAGCCCATATAGACGACCAGGCAGAGGCTTTTATTGCGGTAGGACTTCCCGAAGAAAACGCCGAAGAAGAAGCAGTAAAAACAATGGGCGACCCGATAGAAGCTGGTATGGGACTTGACGCAGCACACCGTCCAAGCTTTCCTATAGCCGTCTTTTTACCTGCGGTTATTCTTCTGTTTACAGGCGTTTTGGCAAGATATTTTTTTGAAGACTATTTTCCGGTATTTGATATTATGAAAAACGATGAAATTATAAATATGATTGCCTGTATAGCCGCTGCGATAATATTTTATTTTGCCGATTACACAATTTTTGTACGCAAGCCTAAAACTGCTTATGTTGTTTTTACGCTGCTTCTTGCAATTACAGTAATCTGGAATGTGAGCAAAGTAAAAGGTGAGAATGTAAGCGGTGCAGAATGGGTAACAATTGTATTCCGAAATACACTTTCAGGATATTTTGCTTTTTACGGATCAGCACTTCTGGTACCGCTGATGTGCGGATTTGTTTTTTCAATGCGCGGCAAAAAATTTAAATGGTTTGTATTAAGCTGTTTTATACTTGTTGTTCCGCCTGCCATTATTTCGCTTTACGCACCTTGTCTTTCAAGCGCAATTCTTGTCGGCATTGCCGCACTTGCAATTATGACGACCGCCGTTAAGGACGGTTATTTCAATATAAATAAAACTGTGGCTTATCTGTTTATGTACATACCTGCTTCACTTGCGGCAGTTGGATTAACCTTAATTAAACTCCTGCGAAATATCCGATACAACGGCTCAACTGCTGACTGGGAACAGAATATGATACGAAAATTAATAACAGAAGCAGTGCTTTTTGGCAAAGACAACGGTATAAGTACAGCTTTGACAGACCCGTACAACTCGCATATTTTAACAGCAATAATCGCACGGTTTGGTTTAATTGCAGGTTTGGCTGTTGCTGTCATTTTGGTGATTTTGCCTTTGGTAATGATTATTATGTCAAGCCGCATACAAAACCGTTTCGGCAGGCTTATAGCAATTTCAATCGGAGTTGTTTTCATGTTTATGTCGTTTGCATTCATTGCGGCAAATTTCGGATTTACAACAGCAATGGAAAGCCATGTTACAGCACCATTTATGAGCGATGGCATATTCAATGCCGTAACAAGCGGCATACTTATGGGTATTTTCGCCTCGGTTTACCGCAGAAAAGACCTTATGCCGGAAAGAAAAATTGACACAGATAGACCTGCACAGGTCAGCTGAAAATTTGCATAAAAAAGCACGGTATTACTGCACACTTGGCATTAATACCGTGTTGTTTTATTCTTTTGAATCATCTCTGACTTTTTCAATCATTTTGCGGTTACGGGTTATTTCGCCTGACATTTCTTCAATATCCTGTGAAAGAACAGTAAGTGCTATCCACGGAAAGATTATTATCACAGCACCAATAAGTGACAGCAAAAAAATCATACCACTTCTTGTAATAAGCAGGGAAATAATAACCGCAGCAATCAAAATCAATGCACAGATTACAGTAAGAATTTTAAATATAACAGTTCGCATATGTAAAATTACATTCTGAAAATTTCGCCCTCAAGGGAAGGTGTTGCGGAAATAGCATTTGCTTCGTCTGTGTCAATGTGCATAGCGCGAGCAAATTTTTCGGATACACGGCATACAACATCGCCGAGGATAGCCTTTCTTCCGTCGGTGTCGACTTTAACGTATACAACTTCCTTGTCCTTAACGCCAAGCTCTTCAGCGTCAGCAGGTGTGAGGTGAATGTGTCTCTTAGCAACGATAACGCCTTCCTTGATCTCAACTTCGCCGCAAGGACCAACAAGCTTGCAGCCTGCTGAACCTGCAACATCACCGCTCTCACGGATAGGTGCGGAAATGCCGATAGAACGTGCATCGGTAGCGGAAAGCTCAACCTGAGTTGCGGGGCGGACAGGTCCGAGGATAGAAACGTTTGCGAGAGATTTCTTTGGACCTACTACTTCAACTCTTTCCTCGCAGGCATACTGACCGGGCTGGGAAAGGTCTTTTTTCTTTGTAAGGGAAGCGCCCTTGCCGAACAGGATCTCAAGATCCTCCTGAGTAACGTGAACGTGACGTGCAGAGGTTTCAACGATAAATGTTTTTGACATAATAATTCCTCCAGAGTAAAATAATTCAATATACTAAGTATACTACTTATTTTACAAAAGGTCAAGTATCGGCGCAAATTTTGTTTTTATGCCGCAATATAAAATTTATCCGCAGAAAAGACCCGTGAGCTGATATACACCGAATGATACGACCCATGCCACAAAACACTGCATAAGTACCATTGTAAATGCAGACCAGCTGCTGTTCATTTCACGTTTTACAGCAGCAATTGCTGCAACACATGGAGTATAAAGCAGGGTAAATGCAAGGAAGCTTGCCGCTGCCGCAGGCGTGAACATTGTTCCGAGAACAGTTCCCAGATCGGCAACACTTGAACCTGTAAGAACCGCAAGAGTCGATACTACTGCTTCCTTTGCGGAAAAGCCTGTGATAAGAGCAGTTGCTGCTCTCCAGTCGCCGAAGCCGAGAGGCTTGAAAACAGGTGCAATAATTATTCCGAGAGCCGCAAGCAGGCTGTCAGAGCTGTTTTCAACAACGTTGAGGCGCGCGTCAAAGGTTTGCAGGAACCATATAATAATGGTTGCGAAAAAAATAACGGTAAAAGCTTTCTGCATAAAATCCTTTGCTTTGTCCCACATAAGAAGTGCAACGCTTTTTGCCGACGGCAGACGGTAGTTGGGAAGTTCCATTACGAACGGTACAGGCTTGCCCTTGAACTTAGTTTTGTTCATTATCAAGCCGCAGATTATTCCCACAAGCATTCCCGAAACATAAATGATTATCATAGCCAGCGCTTTATGTTCGGGAAAAAACGCCGAAGTAAACACTGCATAAATCGGCAGCTTTGCGCTGCAGCTCATGTATGGGGTAAGAAAAATCGTCATTCGTCTGTCACGTTCTGAGGAAAGAGTACGGGTCGCCATTATTGCCGGTACGCTGCATCCGAAGCCGATAAGCATAGGTACAAAGGAACGTCCCGAAAGACCGATTTTTCGCAGAAGCTTATCCATTACAAATGCAACTCTCGCCATATAGCCGCTGTCCTCAAGAATTGAAAGACAGAAGAAAAGCGTTACGATCGTTGGCAGAAATCCGAGAACGCTTCCTACGCCTGCAAAAATTCCGTCGATGATAAGACTATGTACTACAGGGTTCAGACCATAGACAGTAAGAGCCTTGTCTGCGCCTGATATAATAAAATCAATGAGAGCAGTAAAAATATCACTAAGCCATGCGCCTACCGAGCCGAAGGTTATCCAGAAAACGAGAAGCATTATGCAGAGAAAAAGCGGTATTGCAAGATACTTGTTGGTAAGTATGCTGTCGATTTTCACGCTTCGGATATGTTCTTTGCTTTCGTGGCACTTTACGACAGTTTCCTTGCACACATCCTCGATGAAGTTGTACCGCATATCAGCAAGAGCAGCATTTCTGTCCATGCCAAGTTCCTTTTCCATTTCGGTAACGCTGTGTTCTATCATTTCCAGCTCATTTTCATTAAGACCAAGCTTTTTATTAATGTCCGGGTCGTTTTCAACAAGCTTTGTCGCTGCAAATCGTGGAGAAATATCTGCCAGCAGCGCATGGTCCTCTATCATATGTGAAACCGCATGGATACAGCGGTGTACTGCTCCATGACAAAAATCAAGCCGTTTTGGCTTTTTGTTTTTTTCGGCACATTCTATAACTTTTGCGATAAGCTCGTCTATGCCCTCGTTTTTAGCGGCGCTTATGGGCAGTACAGGTATTCCAAGCCGTTCGGAAAGCGCTTTAACATTAATAGTACCGCCGTTGTTCCGTACCTCGTCCATCATATTGAGTGCAAGCACCATGGGAATGTTCATTTCCAGCATTTGCAGAGTAAGATAAAGATTACGCTCAATATTTGTGGCGTCAACAATGTTTATAATGGCGTCCGGCTTTTCGTTGATAAGAAAATCACGGGTAACTATCTCCTCGTTGGTATAGGGACGTATCGAATATATACCCGGCAGGTCGACGACCTCGCAGCCCTTGTGACCGCGTACCTCTCCCGATTTGCGGTCAACAGTAACGCCGGGAAAGTTTCCGACGTGCTGATTCGAGCCTGTAAGCTGGTTGAAAAGAGTGGTTTTACCGCAATTCTGATTTCCGGCAAGAGCAAGTATCATTTTGCGTCTGCCTCCTTTTTATCGGGGATAATTGTAATTTTTTCAGCGTCCTCAAGGCGTATCGTAAGCTCATAGCCTCTCAAAAAAAGTTCTATCGGGTCGCCCATGGGAGCAACCTTTCGTATCATAACACGGGTTTTGGGGATAAGTCCCATATCAAGCAGACGGCATCGCAGAGCGCCTTCGCCGCCTACCTCGGAAATAACGGCAGACTGTCCCGTTTTCAATTCATTCAGAGTCATAGCGTTTCCTTTCAGTAAAGGTATTTTTAAAATTAGCTTAGACTAACTTTATTTCGGGTTTTATTATACTATTATATTTAGTATATGTCAAGCATGAAAAATTAATTTTAACATTAGAAAAATATTAACATTTTTCAAACGGATATTTGACTCGCACAAGGATCTGTGGTATACTATTGTTAAAGTTAACGGAGGTGCGCTATGAAAGCAAGAATAATTCCCACAATTCCCGAAACGGTGCTGTCATATAATATCGGAGACAAAAAGGAAGCGCTTGAAAAAGCGGCAGCTTCACTGAATATGAAGCATATAGAGATACCGCTTGACAAGGCAGGAGAAAATCTCGGATTTCTTGCAGGGTACAGCGGATTTGTTTCGAACGGCACGGCTGCTGCCGCAGCAGGGGAGTGCGTTATTTTTTCGGGAATATCGGGCAAGCGCCTTGACCTGCTTCTGAAAGCAATGCGCGGGGCAGGACTTGATATTCCGCTTAAAGCGGTTGTTACGGCGCACAATCAGAGCAAAAGCGTGGAATGGCTTCTGGGCGAGCTTGCTAAGGAGCATGAAGCGATGACAAAAGCACAATCAAAATAATAATCATCAAGGGGGACAAATCATGAAAAAGAAACTTTTAAGCTTATTTGCGGCGTTTGCTGTTATGCTTAGCCTGTCAGCTTGCCAATCGAATAATACGGGGCAATCAATTGAATTGATTGATGAAGTCGCCAGCGAGACGGTTCTTGCTGAAGAAACGACTGCACAAACCGAACTCACACAAACTTCAAATCTGATTTTTGATGATATTAATATTATCGAAATTAACGGTCAACAGGTATCTTTGCCGTTTAAGGTTGAGGATTTGGGCGAGGAATATTCATTACGTGAAGAAAATGGATTGGGTGATAATGAACGTTCTCTATGTTTTCGAGATAATATTATTGCTTTTGTAGAATTAGATAACGAAAACATAATGTCAGTCGGATGTACAAACGAAGAAATGAAAAATGAGCAAGTTAAAATATGTGGGCTCTCATGCAATAACAATTTAGATGATGTTATTTATATTTTAGGTGAACCGCAAAGAACGTCAACACCATTAGATGGTGCACCCGATGGAGGTGCTAAATATTTGATGTACCAATATAATGATAGTACACTATATTTTTCTGCAACAAATGAAAACGCTAATATATCATATGCTGAAATCACATTGATTAACAAAAATTCAAATTAAGGAGTTTAATTATGTCTGAAATTACTGAAAATATAGGAAATTTAAATAATGGAATTAATGATGCTACTGATAAATCTGAAAATTGTTCTTTAGGTTTTAATTTTGTTAAGATATCACTTAATGTAGATTCAGCCGACGAATAGCTAAGAAAGCAGGTGCAATATTGAACATACAAATCTTCGGAAAATCCAAATGTTTTGACACCAAAAAAGCCGAGCGCTATTTCAAAGAGCGCGGCGTAAAGTTCCAGTCGGTGGATATACTTTCAAAGGGGCTTAGCAAGGGTGAGCTTGACAGCGTGTGCAAGGCTGTAGGCGGCATCGAAAAGCTTATCGACGAAAAAAGCAAGGACTACTGTAATATAAAATATCTCCTTGACGATGCTAAAGCCGACAAGCTTGCGGAGTGTCCCAAGCTGTACAAAACGCCTATCGTCCGCAACGGCAAACAGGCAACTGTCGGGTACTGTCCCGATGTCTGGAAGGATTGGGAATAATACATGAACAAAGCCGCTGTTCCTTATTATAATTTGGAACAGCGGCTTAATGTTATGCGCCTTCAGCGGCAGTCTGTGCAACAGCGCTGTACTTTTTCAAAAGACGTCTTTTGCAGATAAAATATGCAGGAATGAGAAAAGCGTCCGCTAAAACCCATGCGGCAGGCGAAGCAAAGCAGGCAGCGGAAAATCCGTAAATCCCAACAAGATAAGCTATGGCGCCTCTGCCTATCATTTCAAGTACGCCGGCAAATGTAGCAATCGGTGAAAATCCCATACCCTGAATAAAGAAACGAACTATATTTACCAGTGCAAGCGGAAAATAAAACGCAGAAAGCGTGGTAAGGAACTGTTTTACCAGCGGAAGCAGATATCTGCTTTTCTCGTCAAGGAAAATCATAGCAAGAAAATCTCCCGTGAAGAACAGCAGCAGAAAAGCAACAGCAGAATATACCGCTCCAAGAATAACGCAGGCCCAAAGTCCCTTGTTAAGGCGTTCCCACTTCTGTGCGCCGACATTCTGTCCTGCATATGTTGCCATAGTTGAACCCATTGCGTCAAAAGGACAGCACATGAACATTGAAAGCTTATTTGCTGCGGTAACAGCGGCAACATACATAGTACCCAAATTGTTTACGGCAGTCTGCAAAATAACGCTTCCGATTGCAGTGATTGAGTACTGAAGTCCCATAGGCAGACCCATAGCGCAAAGTGTACCGACGTGCTTTATGCTGAAACTCCAGTCATCCTTGTCCATTTTCAGAACAGCAAAGCTGCGGCATACTCTGAAAAGACAGCCAAATCCCGAAATGAACTGAGCTATGACCGTAGCAAGCGCAGCACCGAAAACGTCCAGCTTAAAGCAGAAAATAAACAGAATATCGAGGATTATATTTATTATTGAAGCGATAACAAGCCAGCTTACAGGCGTTTTGCTGTCGCCCAGTGAACGCAGAATACCTGCGGTCATGTTGTAAAGAAAGTATGCGGGAATACCTGCAAAAATGGTGAAAATATAGATATATGCACGTTCAAAAGTGTCAGCCTGAGTGTTCATAAGCTGTAATATCTGCGTGCAGAAAATCAGGGTAACAGCGGTAATAACTACTGCAAAGGCAATGCAAAGCCAAAGCGAATTTGTAACGTATTTTCTGAGCTGTTTCCAATCATTTGCACCGAACATCTGAGCAACAGGTATTGCAAATCCGTTGCAAATGCCCATGACAAAACCGATTATGAGAAAGTTTACTGCGCCTGTGCTTCCTACTGCGGCAAGTGCATTGCTTCCGAGAAAACGTCCTACAATCGCTGTGTCGGCAACGTTGTAAAACTGCTGAAAAAGAAAACCGAAAAGAAGGGGAATACCAAAACCGAGAATAAGACTCATTGGTTTGCCCCTTGTCAAATCTTTTGACGCGGTCATAACATTACCTCGCTTTCATAAGTATACTTATATATGCTGATATAAGAATAATTCAACAGCCTACTTATTATAGGGCGCAATGCACAATAATACAATAATATTTTTGGACAAATGTTTGAACTTTTTTATTTCGTAATATCATCTAAATCGAAAACATTTAAGTATTTTCGTGTTTGTGGAATATTACGCTACATAGTCTATACTAACCATTTTGAATTAAGACAGTTAGTGATATAGAAGTGTTGCAAAGTTGCTTTTTATATTGATTTTCGATTGAGGTTGTGTTATAATTTAACAGATTACAAATCGGAATTTGGAGGAAAAAATGAACGGAATAATTTTATATCAATCAAAATATGGCGCTACAAAGAAATATGCAGATTGGATTTCAGAAGAAACAGGTTTTTCTTGTGTTGAAACAAAAAAGCAGTAATTGACGATATCGTAAACTATGATACAATTATTTTAGGCGGTGGAATATATGCTTCCGAAATCGCCGGTTTATCCTTTCTGAAAAAGAATATAAAACAGATATCAAATAAGAAGATAATCGTATTTTGTTGTGGTGCTTCTCCGTATGAAGAAAGTGCTTTCCAACAGATTAAAAGCCTTAATATGAAAGATACATTATCTAATATTCCTTTATTTTATTGCCGAGGTTCTTGGGATATGGATTCAATGTCATTCAAAGATAGGACTTTGTGCAGTATGTTAAGAAAAGCAGTATCGAAAAAAAATCCTGATGACTATGAGATATGGGAAAAGGCTTTAATGGCTGCCGGAAACGAAAAATGTGATTGGATGGATAAAGAATATATTAAACCAATAATCGATTGTCTTGGAGTATAAATTCCAATTTATCTGTGAGATAACAAAAATCCTGAGAAGAAAACAAATCTTCTCAGGATTTACTTTATTCCGGGAAACTTTAACCATTAAATTACATAGTTTAAATTGTCTTCCGTTTTCATAAGGTCTGCGATAGTGATGCTGTCAAAATATTCGTTTGTCAGGTTAAAGAATCCCGTCCACATTTTCAGAGTTCTGCATTCCGAGGCACGGCTGCACGGTTCAGCGCCGCATTCAAGACATGATACAGGCGCAAGATTTCCTTCGGTAAGACGCAGAATTTCACCAACCTTGTATTCACTCGGTTCTCTGCTTAAACGGTATCCGCCGCCCTTGCCGTGAACTCCCGATATAAGCTTGTTTTTGGTAAGCACAGGCAGAATCCTCTCCAGATATTTCAGCGAAAGTCCCTGACGTTCAGCCACATCCTTCATTGGTATATAACCGCCGCTGCTGTGCTCGGCTAAATCTATCATCACACGCAGAGCATATCTTCCTCTTGTTGAAATCATCATAGCACTCACCTCTAACCTATTATACCATGGGATTAATATGAAAATCAATCCCAATAACGTTACAAAATTACTCCTCCGCCAAGGATAATGTCTCCGTCATACAAAACAGCAGCTTGTCCCGGCGTGACCGCACGCTGGGGGCAGTCAAATTCAAGATATACATTACCGTCAGGCAAGGGAGAAGCAACTGCCCATTGCTCCTGCTGACGATACCGTACCTTTGCTTTGCAGCGTATCGGTTTTTTAGGAATATTATCCGATATCCAATTGAAGTTGGTCGTTTCAGCTTCTTTTGAGTATAGCTCCTGCTCACCGCCGAGAACGATTGTGTTTGAGTTTGCACAGATCTTGCATACATACATCGGTTTTGCAAAAGAAATGCCAAGATTCTTTCGCTGACCGACGGTGTAATTAATGATACCCTTATGCGTTCCGAGAACATTACCATTTTTATCAACGAAATCTCCATACGGATAACTGCGTCCGGTATACTGCTTTATAAAATCGGCGTAACTGCCATTCTGAACAAAGCATATGTCCTGACTGTCATGCTTGTGTGCGTTGCAGAAGCCATTATGCTCGGCAATTTCACGCACCTGCGGCTTTGTCAGTGTACCCAACGGGAAAAGAGTGTGTTTTAGCTGTTCCTGAGTCATTGCATAAAGCATATAGCTTTGATCCTTGTCAGAGTCAAGAGCCTTTTTCAGCAAATACTTTTCTGAACGTGAATCATATTCGATACGAGCATAATGTCCCGTAGCCACATAGTTACAGCTTAATTCTTTTGCTCTTTGAAAAAGCTTGTCAAATTTAAGGTAACGGTTGCAGTCGATACAGGGATTAGGAGTAGTTCCGTTTTCATAAGCATGAACGAACCTGTCCATAACACATTCCTGAAAGCAGTCGGAAAAATTGAATACATAATACGGGATATCAAGCCTGCGTGCAACGCTTCGTGCATCCTCAACATCATCAAGAGAACAGCAGGTGTGCTCCCGTCTGACACCAATATCTTCGTTGTGAAACAGCTTCATTGTTACTCTCGTGCATTGATATCCCTGTTCTTTCAGTAAAAGAGCGGCAACGCTTGAATCGACTCCGCCGCTCATAGCTACGATAGCTTTGCTCATTTTCCAAGCCTCAGCATTTCATCAATGCACCTGCGCGACTTTTTTATAACAGAATCCGAAAGATGAATTTCCTCGCCGCCCGTGCCGCATACGCAGTTGTACACGTCAATCAGTGTAGTAGCTTTCATATTATGGCATACGCAGTCCTTTGACAGCGGAATAAATTTTTTATCGGGGCACATAAATTGAAGATGCTCGACAATGCTGTTTTCCGTACCGATGATATAGCTATTATTTGTACCTTTCCCGGCAAATGATATTATTTCCGTTGTACTTCCTACAAAATCAGCTTTTTCCACTACCGACGGGTGACATTCAGGGTGTACAAGCAGCAACGCGTCAGGGTACTTCTTCCGAACCCTTTCAACATCACGAAGAGTTATCCTCAGATGGGTAGGGCAGCCGCCGTGAACCAGTTCAATGTGCTTTTCGGGTATCTGCTTTGCGATCCAGTCGCCAAGATTGCAGTCAGGGATAAACAGAATTTTGTCATTCTGAATGTTACGGATAATTTTCACCGCCGAGGACGAAGTAACGCATACATCACATATCTGCTTCAGTTCTGAAGTTGTGTTGATATATGCCGCAACCGTATAACCGGGCATTTCTGATTTAAGCTGTTCTATCAGCTCAATATCCATCTGTTCAGCCATCGGGCAGCCGGCGGACGAATTTGCAAGAATTACTTTCTTTTCTGGGGATAAGATTTTCACCGTTTCCGCCATAAAACGCACGCCGCACATTATAACTGTATCTGCTTCAGCTTGAGCAGCCTTCTGGCTCAAACCGAAAGAATCACCCGTGTAATCGGCTATTTCCCAGATATCATGGCTTTGGTACGCATGGGCAAGAATACAAATATTCTTTTATTTCTTTATTTTCAGGATAGAATCCTGTACTTCTCTGACTGTCATGTTTATTCACCGCAGCAGTGTCCGCAGCTTTCGCAGTCGGGGAAATCCTTTTTATCGTAAGCAATGCCGTTTTTGTCATAGTAATCTTTAAGCGCCGATTTTATTGCTTCCTCTGCCAGCACGGAACAGTGAATCTTGTGGGCAGGGAGTCCGTCCAAAGCCTCAACTACAGCCTTGTTTGTGAGAGCGAGAGCCTCGGAAACAGGCTTGCCCTTGATAAGCTCGGTTGCCATCGAGCTTGAAGCAATTGCGCTGCCGCAGCCGAAAGTTTCAAACTTGACGTCAGAGATGATATCGTTGTCGATTTTCAGATATATCTTCATGATGTCGCCGCACTTTGCGTTGCCGACTTCGCCAATTCCGTCGGCATTTTCTATTGTTCCCACATTCCTCGGATTGCGGAAATGATCCATTACCTTTTCGCTGTATAAAGCCATATTTATTTTATCCTTTCAAGCCTGCGCTTTGAATATAAGTTGTTTACTTTATTACAAATTCTTTTCTGCCGTTGATAAGGTCGCCCCATATCGGAGAAATGCTCCGCAGGTATGAAACTACTTCCTTGACAGATTTTATAATATATTCGATTTCCTCATCTGTGTTTTCTTCCGAAAGAGAAAGCCTCAGAGAGCCGTGGGCGATCTCATGGGGTCTGCCGATAGCAAGCAGAACGTGGCTCGGGTCAAGAGAACCCGATGTACACGCCGAACCCGACGAAGCGCAGATACCCTTGTCGTCCAGCAGAAGAAGCAGAGATTCGCCTTCAATACCCTCAAAGCAGAAATTTACATTGGAGCAAAGGCGGCTTTTTCTGTCGCCGTTAAGAACTGCGTGAGGAATTTCAGAAAGTCCCTCAATAAGTCTGTCTTTCATCAAGGTTAATTTTTCGTTATTTTTGTCCATATTGCGGCAAGCTTCTTCAAGAGCAGCTGCCATACCCATTATTGCAGGAATATTTTCGGTTCCGCCGCGCTTTCCACGCTCTTGAGCACCTCCGTCGATTATGTTTACAAGAGGAATACCTTTTCTGCTGTACAACACGCCGATTCCTTTCGGACCGTGAAACTTGTGCGCCGATATAGACAGCATATCAATATTCTGCTCACGGACGTTTATGTGAAGATGTCCTGCTGCCTGAACTGCATCGGTATGAAAAATTACTCCTTGTTTTTTGCAGACCTCGCCGATTTCCTTTATTGGCTGAACCGAGCCTATCTCGTTGTTTGCGTACATAACCGTCACGAGACAGGTATCGGGACGAATAGCTTCGTCGACCTGTTCGGGCGTTACCATACCATTTTCATGAACGTCAAGCAGAGTAATTTCAAAGCCCTCTTTTTTGAGCCTGTTCAGCGTATGCAGAACAGCATGATGCTCAAATGCAGTGGAAATAATATGCTTTTTCTCTTGCCTTTCGCCAAGCCGTGCAGCGGAGATTATTGCCTGATTATCAGCTTCGCTGCCGCCTGAGGTAAAAGTTATTTCTCTTGCCTCACAGCCAAGCAGCTTTGCGATTCGCTCCCTTGCGTCACAAAGAGCTTCGTTTGCTTTTTGTCCGACAGAGTGCAGACTGGACGGGTTTCCGTAAATTCCGTCCAAATATGGCAGCATGGCATCAATAGCCGTTCTGCTCATTTTTGTAGTTGCCGCATTGTCTGCGTAAATCTGCATTTGTTTCATTCCTTTCAAAAATTCCGCTGAATCATTTTAATCAGCAAAAAGCGGAGTAGACAGATATCTGTCTCCGGTATCGGGAAGAAGAACGACAATATTCTTTCCCTCATTTTCCGGACGTTTTGCAAGCTCAATTGCCGCCCAAGCCGCTGCACCTGAGGAAATACCTACAAGTACGCCCTCGTTTTTACCGATAAGCTTTCCGCCTGCAAATGCGTCCTCGTTGGAAACGGCGATTATTTCATCGTAAATTTTCGTGTTAAGCACTTCGGGAACAAAGCCTGCGCCGATACCCTGAATCTTGTGAGGACCTGCAACGCCAGTGGAAAGTACAGCGGAGGAAGCAGGCTCAACAGCAACGATTTTTACATTCGGATTTTTTGATTTAAGGTATTCGCCGATACCTGTTACAGTACCGCCTGTGCCTACACCCGCAACAAAAATATCTACCTTGCCGTCTGTATCCTCATAAATTTCGGGACCTGTAGTTTCAAAATGTGCCTTGGGATTTGCAGGGTTTGTGAACTGAGAGGGAATAAAGCTGTTGGGAATTTCCTTTGCAAGCTCTTCTGCCTTTGCGATCGCACCCTTCATTCCTTTTGCGCCCTCGGTAAGTACAAGCTCTGCTCCGTAAGCTTTCATCAGCTGTCTGCGCTCAACGGACATGGTTTCTGGCATTACGATGATAATTCTGTAACCTCTTGCCGCAGAAACTGCCGCCAAACCGATTCCGGTGTTACCGGATGTAGGTTCGATTATAACAGAGTCGGGTTTAAGCTTTCCGCTTGCTTCTGCGTCGTCTATCATAGCCTTTGCGATTCTGTCCTTTACAGAACCTGCCGGATTGAAGTATTCAAGCTTTGCAAGGATTTTTGCTTTAAGCCCAAGCGAATTTTCAATGTGAGTAAGTTCGAGAAGCGGTGTTTTTCCGATAAGCTGGTCAGCTGATGTATAAATTTTTGACATAGTAAAGATCTCCTTTTCTGTTTTAAAATTACGCCTTACATATCTATCAAGTAGGTTGGTATTATAATATCACATTTTTCCTACCTTGTCAATAGGTAAATGGAATTTTTTTTATAAAAAACAAAATAAAAGCGCCGAACATGATTTTTCGCAAATCTGTATTATGCGAAAGTGCGTTCAGCGCCTTTGTTAATGTTTGTTTTTGTGATTACTTGATATCAGCGTGGTAAGCCTGAAGTGATTTTACACCCATATGATTATTGTTCTTCATAGCGCGAATTCCCTCAGCGCTTGCCTTTGCGGCAGCCATTGTTGTAATGTAAGGTACTCTGTGCTTGATGGCAGCTTTTCTGATGTAGCTGTCATCATATACGCTTGTCTTTCCTGCCGGAGTATTTATAATAAGCTGAATCTCGCCGTTTGCGATCTGGTCTGCAATATTGGGTCTGCCCTCGTAGAGCTTGAAGATATGCTCTGCCGGTATGCCTGCTTCGGTTATCATCTCATAGCTCTTGCCTGTTGCGATAATTTTAAATCCAAGTTCGTTGAAAGCCTTTGCAATTTCAAGAAGCTCAGGCTTATCGCGGTCGCATACGCTGAGAAGAACGGTTCCTTCAAACGGTAGCTTTACCTGTGACGCCTCCTGCGCCTTGTAGTAAGCTTCTCCGAACGATTCGGAAAGTCCGAGAACTTCGCCTGTTGAACGCATTTCAGGTCCGAGAACAGGGTCTACTTCCTGGAACATATTGAACGGGAAAACAGCTTCCTTAACACCATAATGATTTATCTCACGGTCGTGAAGTTCGGGAACGGGTGAAGCCTTTCCTGTAAACTGTGAAACCATTATTTCGGTAGCAATTTTAACCATGTTGATACTGCAAACCTTTGAAACAAGAGGTACAGTTCTTGACGCTCTCGGGTTTGCTTCAAGAACGTAAACGGTATCGCCCTCAATTGCGTACTGCATATTCATAAGACCGCAGACGTGCATTTCGATGGCAATTTTCTTTGTGTACTCCTTGATTGTAGCAATCTGCTTTTCGGTAAGATTTTTTGCGGGAAGGATACAAGCCGAGTCACCCGAGTGAACGCCAGCAAGCTCTATGTGTTCCATAACAGCAGGAACGAAGCAGTGTGTGCCGTCTGAGATAGCGTCAGCTTCACATTCGGTAGCGTGGTTAAGGAAACGGTCGATAAGGATAGGTCTGTCGGGAGTTACGCCTACGGCTGCTGACATATAAACTCTCATCATTTCGTCATCGTGAACGATCTCCATTCCGCGTCCGCCAAGTACATAAGACGGGCGAACCATAACAGGGTATCCGATACGGTTTGCGATCTCAAGAGCCTCATCCACATTTACAGCCATACCTGCTTCCGGCATCGGTATTCCGAGACGGTCCATCATAGCGCGGAAGTGGTCTCTGTCTTCGGCAAGGTCGATGGTCTCGGGAGTAGTGCCGAGAATATTCACGCCGTTCTTTTTCAGGTCGGCTGCAAGGTTAAGGGGAGTC
This sequence comes from uncultured Clostridia bacterium, assembly GCA_945876755.1. Classification (GTDB taxonomy): domain Bacteria; phylum Bacillota; class Clostridia; order Oscillospirales; family Ruminococcaceae; genus RGIG8773. The sequence goes on along the minus strand of CAMCPM010000003.1, from coordinate 138,080 downwards.
TGACCGCCGAATTGTGCGATAACGCCTACGGGCTTTTCTTTTTCGTGAATACTGAGAACATCCTCAAGGGTAAGCGGCTCAAAGTAAAGCTTGTCAGAGGTATCATAGTCAGTAGAAACTGTTTCGGGATTGCAGTTTACGATAATTGACTCAAATCCAAGCTTTTTCAGAGCAAGAGCAGCGTGTACGCAGCAGTAGTCGAACTCGATACCCTGACCGATACGGTTAGGACCGCCGCCGAGAATCATTATCTTAGGCTTGTCGGTATTGACGGGACTCTTATCCTCATCAAGATGATATGTTGAATAGTAGTAAGCCGCATTTTCCGTACCGCTTACATGAACGCCTTCCCATGCCTCGCGTATGCCGTATTCATATCTTGCGCTGCGGATATCGTCCTCGGGAACATCAAGAAGCATACTGAGGTAGCGGTCGCTGAAGCCGTCAAGCTTAGCCTGCTTCAAGCAGTCCTTGTCGGGAACGCTGCCCTTCTTTGCGATAAGCGCTTCTTCTTCCTGAACGAGCTCAAGCATCTGTTCAAGGAACCAGTGCTTGATTTTTGTAAGGCGGTATATTTCATCAACAGTTGCACCTTTGCGCAGCGCCTCATAAATTATAAACTGGCGTTCGCTGGACGGAAAAGCAAGCTTTTTGAGAAGCTCGTCCTTTGAAAGCTTGTTGAAATCCTTTGCAAAGCCAAGACCGTAACGTCCTGTTTCAAGGCTTCGGATAGCTTTCTGAAAAGCCTCCTTGTATGTCTTGCCGATGCTCATTACTTCGCCTACTGCACGCATCTGAGTACCAAGCTTGTCCTCAGCGCCCTTGAATTTTTCAAACGCCCAGCGAGCGAACTTGATAACAACATAGTCTCCGTCGGGAACGTACTTGTCTAGAGTTCCGTACTTGCCGCATGGAATCTCCTTTAAGGTCAGACCGCAGGCGAGCATAGCAGAAACGAGAGCGATAGGGAAGCCCGTAGCCTTTGAAGCAAGTGCGGACGAACGTGATGTACGCGGATTTATCTCAATAACTACGATTCTTCCGGTTTCCGGGTCGTGAGCGAACTGACAGTTGCAACCGCCGATAACCTCGATAGCTTCAACTATTTTATAGGACTGTTCCTGAAGCTTTTTCTGAACGTCCTCGGAAATTGTAAGCATAGGCGCAGAGCAGAATGAATCACCTGTGTGAACGCCGATAGGGTCGATATTTTCGATAAAGCAAACGGTGATGATGTTGTTTTCCGCGTCGCGTACGACCTCAAGCTCAAGCTCTTCCCAACCTGCGATGCATTCTTCGACGAGGACTTGTCCCACAAGACTTGCCTGTAAGCCTCTTGCACATACTGTTTTTAACTCGTCAACATTGTAAACCATACCGCCGCCTGCGCCGCCCATTGTATATGCAGGACGGAGTACCACCGGATATTTAAGCTTTTCGGCAATGGCAACAGCTTCGTCAACCGAATAGGCAACTTCGCTTCGAGCCATTTCAATGCCAAGCTTGTCCATAGTATGCTTGAATTCGATACGATCTTCACCGCGCTCAATAGCGTCGACCTGAACGCCGATGACCTTTACGTTATACTTTTCAAGAACGCCTGCCTCTGAAAGCTCCGAGCAGAGGTTAAGACCCGACTGACCGCCCAGATTGGGGAGAAGAGCGTCGGGACGTTCTTTTTCGATGATCTGCGTCAGACGATTGAGGTTAAGCGGTTCAATGTAAGTGATGTCCGCAACATCGGGGTCTGTCATTATCGTAGCAGGGTTCGAGTTGACCAATACGATCTCATAGCCGAGACTCTTCAGAGCCTTGCACGCCTGAGTTCCCGAATAGTCAAATTCGCACGCCTGACCGATGATAATGGGACCGGAACCGATAATCATAATTTTGTTGATATCCTGTTTTTTTGGCATATTTATCTCCCTACCCCGTGCTATGGCTGCACGATTGTTTATTTGCCGTTTCATCAGCGGCATTATACCGAATAATATAATAACACAAAACAGTAAAAAATGCAAGATATTACATCAAAAAATACTTATTAAAAGTTGTGAATCAAAAATGTTATATATAAACATAAAAAAAATTCTGTGTATGAATAAATCATACACAGGATAAAAAATTATTTTACGTAACTTTCTAATTCTTTAATTTCAGCTTCAATTTTTTTCAATTCTTTTTTATATTTTGTGATTTTATCTTTAATTTGCTGAATAGCATTTTTCCATTCTTTTTGAAGCTTTTGATATTCATCAACATAATACTGTTCCCATGAGGTGTTTTTTGATGAAGATGAATAGCTTACTGATCCGTCAGTACCATAAACCTTTCTTCCACTTCCTTGACTTTGTTGAGCTTTTAAAAGGTCTTTTTTGGCTGCTGATAAAAGATCATTAACTTTTTTTAATTCACTTTCAGAGTAATCCAGTTTATCTTTTAGTTCTTCAATAGCATTTTTATATGTGTATTGATTGTCGTACAATGTATTAAGACGATTATAAATGTTTGCTGAATTATCAACAGTTTTATATACAACTCCTGAAGAATCCAAATATAAAATATCAGTTTTATAATTAACCTTTGTGCTTTTAACTAATTTTCCATCATTATCAAAAAAATATGTATTTGTAGTTCCGTTTTTATCTTTAATTTTTTTTAATCCTTTTGTGATTTTTCCTTTTTCACAATAATAAGATTCACCAGAAAATTTTACCCATCCGTTGTACTTACTTTTTAATTTACCATCTTCTCCAAATGTATACACATTATCTTTAACTTTTATTGTTCCTGTAAGCATTACACCTTTAGATGAGAAGTAGTAATATGTATTATCAATTTTTTTAAGACCTGTAAGCATTACGCCTTTCTCATTAAAGTAATATTTTTTACCAGACAACTCAAGCCATCCAGTAACCATTTTACCATCATCATCAAAATAATATTTTTTCTTATCAAAACTTACAAATTGACTTGTTGCATAAGAACCGTCTTTGTTTTCAAATTTCGAAACACCATCAACATCTACAATTTTTGCAGAAACAGATAATGGCATTGAAATTGTCGTTATTAATAATGCGCTCATCATACAACTTATAAATTTTGTCATTTTCATAGAAGCTTCCCCCTTGAATATTTTAATTGATTTAAGCTTACGCTATAATCAAGTATACGCCATAATGATGTTAAAATCTTGTCTTTTCTTTTTTTTTTGAATTAAATGTTAACAAAAACGACTTTTGTACAAAATATTTTGTGCAAAATAAAACATAATTTAATATAAATATTTGCTTTTTATTTCCATTAAAAGCAATTGTCAACCTAAAGTAAAATTATAGTTGACAATTTTAAAATTGTGTGCTATAATGCTAAAGAAAGGAATGATCAATTTGAAAAATAATACTGTTAAAAATATGGCTTTGTGCGGACTTTTTGCTGCAGTGATCGCCGTATGCTCATGGATAAGCATTCCGACGACCGTTCCGTTTACTCTTCAGACATTTGCGATTTTCTGCACACTCGGACTTATCGGAGGAAAACGCGGAACTGTTTCGGTTCTGCTGTACATAATCCTTGGTGCGGTTGGACTTCCCGTATTTGCAGGTTTTTCCGGCGGAATAGGAGTTCTGCTGGGAACTACCGGCGGATATATCATTGGTTTCCTGTTTACAGCCCTTATATACTGGGGAATGACCTCGCTGCTCGGAGAAAAGCTTCCGGCAGTAATAGCTGCAATGGCGCTCGGACTTATCGTATGCTACGCTTTCGGAACAGCATGGTTTATCTTTGTTTACAGCAAAAACACCGAACCTGTCGGAATAATGACTGCACTTGGCTGGTGCGTATTTCCGTTTATTATTCCCGATGTGCTGAAAATTGCTCTTTCAGTTGTTATATCAAGGAGATTGTCAAGCTATGTCAAGCCTGAAGCAAAAGCTGCATGAGCAGATATTGGAAATCCGTCCGCATCACGGGCTTTGTACTGAGTTTTTCCGCGGAATGGGCTACAGCGAGAAATTTGCCGAAAGTATGGCTGAGATAATAGCTGCTCTCGAATCGGAAAACCCCGAAGTCAGGCTGACAGTCGGCGCAGACGTGATATGCATTAATTGTCCTCATAATTCGAACGGAATATGTGAAACGTCCGAAAAGGTTAACGGATATGACCGTGCTGTATTGGAAAAATGCGGACTTTCCGACGGCAGCTGTATTAAATGGCAGGATTTTAAAAATGCTGTGCGAAAGGAAATCATTTCAAAGAATAAGCTTTCCGATGTCTGCGGGGACTGCTCATGGTACGAATTCTGCAAAAAACTATGAATAAATTACCGTATAAGCGTTGATTTAGCGCTTATACGGTAATTTTTTTGTAAAAGCACTTGACAGGTTAACATTTGTTTACTATAATAGATAATGCTGGGTAAACAGATGTTAACCTTATGAGGAGGCAGTTATGAAACAGAAAGTAAATATTAATACGCTTATGTCGGCTCTTGTATGTGTATATCATTCGAGAAGAGAAAAATGCTATTGGAGGATATTATGAACAGAGAAAATAAGCGCGCTAAGTACGAAAAAGGATATTATAAAAATCACGCCTGCAACGACAGCTTTATATGCAAAGTGTGCGGACGTTTGGTAGTATCAGCGGGGGCAGGAAGCGACCATCGGAACCATTGCCCCAATTGCCTTTGCAGCCTTCATGTTGACGAGGAGCCCGGAGACCGTGAATCGGAATGTGGAGGAATTATGGAGCCAATCGGAGTGTGGGTGCGAAAAGGCGGCGAGTGGGCGATAATTCACAGATGCAGGCGCTGCGGAAAGATATGTTCCAACAGAAGCGCCGCAGACGACAATCCGATGAAGCTGATGTCTATAGCCATGAAACCGTTGGAAGAACCGCCGTTTCCGCTTGAACGTATCGAAGAATTGACAATGCTTATGGGCGGAGACGGTTCATTTAAGAAGTAATTTGATAAGGAGGCAGTTATGGAACAGAAAGCAAGTATTACTGCGCTGATGTCGGCATTTGTCCGTGCATATCATGCGGAAACTGAGGAAAATCCCGTGTTTAATGACAAAATTGCCAAAAAAATGTTTACGGAAGCGGAATATGAACAGATGAAAAGCTATATTGTCAGCGGTGCGGATTTTTTTGCTCCAAAGCTGAAAGAGAAAACGGTTGACAATGCCAAGCTGCTTGATTTTATTGTAAATACGCAGCTTGCACCTACGCCTGTTACCCGTGCAAAATACTGCGAGGAGCGCCTGAAAAATGAAGTTATGACAGGTACAAAACAGTATGTGATCTTAGGGGCAGGGTATGATACATTCGCATGGCGTGAGTCAGAACTGATGAAAAAGCTGACCGTGTTTGAAGCCGACCACCATTTGACGCAGGCGGATAAGCGTGAACGCCTTTCGCGTGCAGACTTGAAAATACCGCATAATTTGCATTTTGTCCCCGTGGATTTCATAAAAGACAGTCTGAAAGAAAAGCTGATTTCAAGCGGCTTTGACGTAACTAAAAAGACGTTTTTCAGCTGGCTTGGAGTAAGCTATTATCTTACCGATGAGCAGGTTCGAAAAACACTTTCGGAGATATCTTCCTTTGCCGCCGAGGGCAGCACAATTGTATTTGATTACGCCGACAGCGAACTTTTCCGCAGTGATATCCAACGGGTGAAAAATATGCTTGCAATGGCGTCGGCAGGGGGCGAACAAATGAAATTCTGCTGCGACAGCCTGTATCTTGCAAAGCTGCTGGAGGACTGTAATTTCCTTGTGTATGAGGAACTCACTCCCGATGACATTGATTTTCGGTATCTGAACGAGTCGGATATGACCGCATTTGAGTATATAAACTATGTAACAGCGGTTTTAAAGGGTGCAGAAAGGATAAATACAAAGGAGAAAATATTGCAAACCTCGCTGAGGCTTTTTGCGCGCCGCGGCTACGATTCGGTTTCAGTACGGGATATTTCCGGTGAGTTGGGTATAACACAGGCTGCGCTTTATAAGCATTACAAAAACAAGCAGGATATTTTTGACAGTATACTGAAGCGTATGGAGGAAAATGACAGGTCAAAGGCGGTAGAAAATTTTCTTCCCGAAAACAGCTATGAAAAGTCTCCCGACAGCTATAAAAATGTGAAGCTTGAAGATTTGAAGCGTTTTACCATGTCAATGTTCCGATATTGGACAGAAGACGCATTCGCTTCGTCTTTCCGAAAAATGCTGACTTTGGAGCAGTACCGCAGCGCCGAAATGGCAAAGCTATACGGGCAGTATTTGTCAGACGGACCTCTTTCCTATACTGAGGATCTGCTTCGTGAAATGGGATGTAAAGATCCAAAGCAAAAGGCGCTGGAATTTTATGCGCCAGTCTTTATGCTTATGAATATGTACGATTCCGCAGAGGACAAGGACGAGATTTACAAGCTGTTGGAAAAACACATAAATAATTTCAGAATGGAGGAATTAAAATGAATATAAGACCCGAAACCGAAAAGGACTATTTTGAAAATGAAAATCTCACAAGAGAAGCTTTCTGGGACGTTTACCGCCCCGGCTGCAGCGAGCATCTTGTCCTGCATGACCTGCGAAGCTCCGCGGCATTTATAAAGGAGCTTGACCTTGTTGCGGAGGAAAACGGAAAACTTATAGGAAATATCGTTTATGCGAAAATGTATCGCGACGGTGTGATGTGCGATGATATAATAGGCTTCGGACCCGTTTCTGTTCTGCCCGAAATGCAGAAAAAGGGTATTGGAAGCAAGCTTATAAACGAGTCGCTGAAAATGGCAAAGGAAATGGGCTTCAAGGCGGTAATGATAACGGGCGACTACGATTATTACAGCAAATTCGGGTTTGTTTCTGCAAGCAGCTTTGATGTACACCTTTCGGGTGTTCCTCTTGAGGACGAAGCGCCCTTCTTTATGGTACTGGAACTTGAAAAGGGCTTCCTTTCAGCACATTCGGGCGTGTACGATTTTGACAGCAAGTACAATGTATCGGATACCGAGCTTGAAGAATTTGAGAAGCTTTTTCCGCCGAAAAGCAAAAGAGAACCGCGAGAAGGCGATTTATAAAAAATTTCAAAAAGGTATTGACATTCACGTTACGTCATAGTATATACTCATAATCGGAGGCGAGATAATGAAAATGCACATTAAGGAATTTGCAGTGCTTACAGGTGTAAGTGTGCGCACAATGCATTATTACGATGAGATCGGGCTGCTTAAGCCGTCCTATGTTGACGAACAGAACGGCTACCGTTTTTACGATGAACATTCTCTTGAACGTATGCAGGAGATAATGTTTTACCGTGAGCTTGATTTCTCTTTGAAAAGTATTGCTGAAATTCTTTCCTCTGAAAATTATGACAAGCAAAAGGCGCTGATCGAGCAAAAAAGGCTGCTCATTCTGAAAAAGGAACGTCTTGAACGGCTTATTGCGGCTCTTGACAGCGCGGCGAAAGGAGATTATACTATGAATATGAACGTATTTGACAACAGCGAATTTGAGGCAGCGCGTGAGAAATACGCACGCGAAGCAAAGGGAAAATGGGGAAATACCGACGCTTACAAGGAAAGTAAGGAAAAGACCTCGAACTATTCAAAAGAAAAGTGGAACGAGGTGAATAACGAAATGAACGGTATTATTTCCGAATTTGCAGACCTCATGAAAAACGGCGCAAAGCCTTCCGACAGCGATGTGCAGGAAACTGTGAAGAAGTGGCAGGACTGCATCACCAGTAATTACTACAACTGCACAAAGGAGATACTTGCAGGCTTGGGCGAAATGTATACCGCTGATGAACGTTTCAGGGAAAACATCGATAAACATGGAGAAGGTACTGCCGATTTTATGTCAAGGGCAATCAAAGTATACTGCAATTAAAAGCACAAAATGTCGGGAAGTACTTCAGTTATGCTGATATAATGAATACAGCAGAGGGAAAGGACGTGTTAAAATGAACGGCTGGGCAGAGGGTATTCAGAATGCGGTGCAGTATATTGAGGATAATCTTACTGATGAACTTAATATCGAGGACATTGCTGCAAAGGCGTATGTTTCGACCTTTCATTTTCAGAGAATTTTCAGTGTGCTGTGCGGATTTACTGTGGGCGAATATATCCGCAGCCGCAGGCTTACTCTTGCGGCGCAGGAGCTTTCCGTAGATAACGCAAAAGTAATTGACATTGCGGTGAAGTATGGTTATGATTCACCTGACAGCTTTGCAAGGGCGTTCACAAAATTTCACGGAATCTCTCCCTCGGCTGCAAAAGAAAAGGGCGTAAATCTGAAATCTTTTGCGCCTTTAAGAATCAAGCTTACATTGGAGGGCGGTACTATGACAGAGTACAAAATTGTTGAAAAAGCGGCATTTACGGTAATGGGCAGGTCGAGAAAGTTCAATGCAGACACTTCCTATACTGAGATACCAAAGTTCTGGCAGGAACATATGCAGGACGGCGGAAGCAAGATAGTATGCGGTATGTACGGCGTTTGCTTTGACAGCGACGGAAAGAATTTCGAGTACCTTATTGCAGATAACTATGATCCGTGTAATGAAGTGCCCGAAGGTTATGTTACAAAGGTAATACCCGCAGGAACATGGGCGGTGTTCCCGTGCAAACTCAAGACTTTGCAGGACGTGAACACAAAGATTTGGAGTGAGTGGCTCCCGAACTGCAAGGAATACAAGCTTTCGGGCAACTACAATATTGAAATGTACACTCCGCCCTGCGAAAACCCCGAGGACAGTTACAGCGAGATATGGGTGCCCGTTGAAAAGATTTAATATAGTTTTTTAAAATATATTCCTAACCTTTTGTCTAAAATGTACAAAAAGGTTAGGAATTATTTTTATGGTAATTTACATAAATTTGTAGACTTTTTTAAAACTATATTGTATAATATAAACATAAATATGCTTGTGTAAACATTTATATGTATATTTCCATATTGGAGTTTTACAATGGAGGTCGTTATGAACGAAATTGAGATCAAAGAGCAGATGTGTGACGTCTGCCATAAAATGTGGCAGCTTGGCTGGGTTGCCGCAAATGACGGAAATGTTTCCGTTCGCCTTGAGGACGGCAATTTCCTCGCCACCCCCACGGGAATAAGCAAAAGCTTTATTACTCCGGAAAAAATCGTGAAAATCAACGCCAAGGGCGAGGTTATCGAAGCTCTCGACGGTTACAGACCGTCCTCGGAAATCAAAATGCATCTGCGCTGCTATGAAGAGCGAGATGATGTGGGCGCAGTAGTTCACGCTCACCCTCCAACGGCAACAGGATATGCTGTAGCAAACAAGGCATTGGACGGTTACACAATGATCGAAGCGGTAATCGCTGTTGGTTCGGTTCCCGTTACACCTTACGGAACACCGTCTACATATGAAGTACCGGAAGCTATCACGCCGTATCTGAAAGAGCATGATGTTATGCTGCTTCAGAACCATGGTGCGCTGACCGTAGGTTCTGATATTATTACCGCATACTACCGCATGGAAACTCTTGAACTGTGGGCTAAAATCAGCCTTACGGCGCATCTTCTCGGCGGCGAAAGGGAAATTTCCCGTGAGAACATTGACAGGCTTTGCAATATGCGTGCTCAGTACGGCGTTACCGGCAAGCATCCTGGATATAAGAAGTATCCATACGGGGACAAGTAAAGAAATTAGGAGTTTGGAGAGTTGAGCGAGTAGTTATTTACACTGAAACAAAGACGCTAATGGAACAGTTGAAAATAACTATACACTTTATTCTCCAAAATCCAAACTATAAAAATAAAGGAGTGCATTAACTATGGCAAACAGATTTATCCTCAACGAAACATCCTACCACGGCGCAGGCGCTATTGCCGCTATTGCCGATGAGGCTAAGGGCAGAGGCTTCAAGAAAGCTCTCGTATGTTCAGACCCGGACCTCATCAAGTTCGGCGTGACCAAAAAGGTTACTGACATTCTCGATGGTGCAGGACTTGCATACGATATCTATTCCGAGATCAAGCCCAACCCCACAATTGAGAACGTTCAGTCGGGCGTTGCTGCATTCAAGGCTGCTGCCGCAGACTACATTGTAGCAATCGGCGGCGGTTCTTCAATGGATACCGCAAAGGCAATCGGTATTATCATCAACAATCCAGAGTTTGCCGATGTAAGAAGTCTTGAAGGCGTTGCAGACACAAAGAACAAGTGCGTACCAATTTTTGCAGTACCGACAACAGCAGGTACTGCCGCTGAGGTAACGATCAACTATGTAATTACCGACGCTGAGAAGAACAGAAAAATGGTTTGCGTTGACCCACACGATATTCCCGTAGTTGCATTCGTTGACCCTGAAATGATGGAGACTATGCCTAAGGGACTTACTGCTGCAACAGGCATGGACGCTCTCACACACGCAATCGAGGGCTACATAACAAAGGGCGCTTGGGAGCTTTCCGATATGTTCCATCTCAAGGCTATTGAAATTATTGCAAGAAGCCTTCGCGGCGCAGTTGCAAACACTAAGGAAGGCAGAACCGATATGGCTCTCGGTCAGTACGTTGCAGGCATGGGCTTCTCCAACGTCGGACTTGGTATCGTTCACTCAATGGCTCACCCCCTCGGTGCGCTGTATGATACTCCCCACGGTGTTGCAAATGCGATAATTCTTCCTACAGTTATGGAGTACAACGCTCCCGCAACAGGTGAGAAGTACCGCGAAATTGCTCGTGCAATGGGTGTCAAGGGCGTTGACGAAATGTCTCAGGAGGAGTACAGAAAAGCAGCTATCGACGCTGTTAAGCAGCTTTCACAGGACGTTGGAATTCCTGCCGACCTGAAGGCTATCGTTAAACCCGAGGACATTCCGTTCCTTGCTCAGTCCGCATATGACGACGCTTGCCGTCCCGGCAACCCGAGAGATACTTCCGTTGAGGAGATCACAGAGCTTTACAAGTCTCTTATGTAATTTTTAATATGTAACAAGCAAGCAGAATTTCTGTGGTTTTATGCTATGTTTCCTTAGTATTATTACTGCGGAAATTCTGCTTAAAATTTATTTTGGGAAACGGCGGTTCCGCCGCTGTTTCCGAGGGTGAATTTTGTAAGATAATTGAAATTTTGGAGAAACTGAAATGAATAACATAAAGGTAAACTTTTATGAAAGCGTTTCCGATGAAAAGCTGAAATTTGCTGTTATAGCTTCAAAATATAACGGAAGATGGATATGGTGCAAACACAAGGAACGCGACACATACGAAATTCCCGGCGGACACCGCGAAAACGGCGAAAATATTTCCGATACTGCAAGACGTGAGCTTTATGAGGAGACAGGAGCAGTAAAATACGACCTTTCGCCCGTGTGTGTTTATGCAGTTGAAAAGGACGGCGAGGAAACCTTTGGTATGTTGTTTTATGCGGAGGTTTACGAGATGGAAAATGAACTTCACAGCGAAATCGAGCGCACGGAGCTTTTTGAAGGTGTACCCGAAAGCCTTACATATTCGCAGATACAGCCGTTTCTTTTCAATAAGGTAATTGAGGTGACATAATGAATATAAGAAAAATGATAATTGTTGACTATGACAGCGTTTATGATTTATGGATAAACACGCCGGGAATGGGTCTGAACAATATTGACGACAGTCGTGACGGAATAGAAAAATTTTTGCGCAGGAATCCCGAAACCTGCTTTGTTGCTGAAACTGACGGAAAAATTGTCGGCGTGATAATATGCGGAAACGACGGCAGGAGAGGTTACATTTATCATACGGCGGTTCTTCCCGATTACAGAAAACAGGGAATTGCCTCAGAGCTTGTTGAAAGCGCTCTCAGTGCGCTTGAACGTGAGGGAATATGTAAGGCTGCGCTGGTGGTTTTTGAGAAGAACTCTCTCGGTAATGCCTTTTGGGAAAGTCTTGGATTTACGACCCGTGACGATTTGGTGTACCGTAACAAGATGATTACGGAAATGATAAGAATCGACACATAATTATTTGAAAGGAAGATCATATAATGCTGAAAAATATACCAAAAATTCTTTCCCCCGAGCTTGTCAAGACTCTTATGGAAATGGGTCACGGTGATGAGATAGTTATTGCCGACGGAAACTTTCCTGCGGAAACTATCGGTCAGCGAGTTGTACGCTGCGACGGTCACGGCGTTACCGAGCTGCTTGACGCCATAATGCAGCTTTTTCCTCTTGATACCTACACTGACAAGCCCGTGATGCTCATGGAGGTTGTCCCCGGCGACCCTGTCGTACCGACAATATGGGACGAATACAAGGCTGTCATCAACAAGTACGAGCCTGAAAACTGCAAAATCGAAATGATAGAACGCTTCGCTTTCTACGAGCGCGCCAAGACTGCATATGCGGTCGTTGCCACAGGCGAGGAGGCGATATATGCAAACATTATTCTTAAAAAGGGTGTTGTGAAATGAGCGAGAAACGAGTCCTTGTTTTTGACTTCGGCGCTTCAAGCGGCAGGGCAATGCTGGGAAAATTCAACGGCGAAACCATTTCTCTTGAGGAAATTCACCGCTTTGAAAATAACCCCGTCAAGCTGAACGGTACGTTCTATTGGGATATTTACCGCCTTTTCTATGAAGTGCGGCAGGGTATATCAAAGGCTGTTCTGGCAGGCGGTTTCGACAGCATAGGCGTTGACACATGGGGCGTGGATTTCGGTTTGATAGGTACTGACGGCGCGCTGCTGGAAAGTCCCGTCCACTACCGTGACGAGCGCACAAAGGGTATGATAGAAAAGGCGCTTATGCTGCTTCCGAGAGAACGTTTTTACAAAATTACGGGAAATCAGTTTATGGATATTAATACTGTTTTCCAGCTTGTGTCTTTGCAGAGAAAGCGTCCTCATATGCTGAAAAACGCGCAGACCTTGCTGCTTATGCCCGACCTGTTCAATTATCTGCTGACAGGCGTGAAAAAGAGCGAGGCTTCAATAGCTTCTACGACCCAGATGATGAATGCGGTAAACAAAAAATGGTCGGATACGGTGCTTGATACTCTTAAACTGCCAAAACGGCTGCTGACGGAAATCGTTCCATCGGGAACAATCGTTGGCAAGCTCAGCGACAGCATATGTAATGATTTGAACGCTCCAAAAGCGGACGTTATCGCCGTCTGCGGACATGATACCCAATGCGCCGTTGCGGCTGTTCCAACCGAGGAAAAGGATTTTATTTTTATTTCCTGCGGAACATGGTCGCTGTTTGGTACAGAGCTTGACGAGCCGCTTATCAATCCTGTTTCCGAGGCGCTTAATCTTACTAATGAGACAGGCTTCGGCGGCACAACAACGTTCCTGAAAAACATTATCGGACTGTGGCTTATTCAGGAATCCCGCCGACAGTTTAGACGTGAAGGCACTGAGCTTTCATTTGCCGAGCTTGAAAAGCTTGCGCTTGCGGCAGAGCCGTTCCAAAGCTTTATAAATCCCGATGCTCCCGAGTTCGTACCCGAGGGTGACATTCCCGAAAGAGTGCGTGAATTCTGCAAGCGGACGGGTCAGCACGTTCCCGAAAGCGTGGGCGAGGTCATGCGGTGTATTTATGAGAGTCTTGCACTGAAATACCGTCAGGCGTTTGAAGAGATAAAAATCTGTACGGGCAGGGAATACCGCACGATAAATCTCATAGGCGGCGGAACGAAGGATGGACTCCTTTGTCAAATGACGGCGAATGCCTGCAATTGTTCCGTTACCGCAGGACCAATTGAAGCAACGGCTTATGGCAACGCTGCGATACAGCTTATCGCCGCAGGTGCGATTCCCGACATTAAAACAGCAAGAAAAATCATTGCCGAATCCGACAGCGTAAAGACCTATACTCCCGACAATGCGGAAGCTTGGGAAGCGGCTTATGAGAGATACAGAGAGTTTCAGGATTAAGTTTATTAAGATAAATTAAAGTGGAGTAAATTCCAAATTTATAATAAGGAGCAGATAATTATGAATCCAAGAATTGGTATCAGACCCGTAATTGACGGCCGTCAGTTCGGCATCAGAGAATCCCTTGAAGTGCAGACAATGAATATGGCGAAAGCCGCCAAGGAGCTTATCGAAGCTAACTGCCGCTATGCGGACGGTACTTCTGTTGAGTGTGTTATCGGTCCGTGTACTATTGGCGGCGGTGCGGAAGCGTACAAAACCGAGGAATTTTTCAGTACACAGAATGTCTGTGCAACTCTTTCGGTAACTCCCTGTTGGTGCTACGGCTCTGAAACTATGGATATGAACCCACTCACAATCAAGGCGGTATGGGGATTCAACGGCACGGAGCGCCCCGGTGCAGTTTATCTTGCTGCGGTTATGGCTGCTCACGCTCAGAACGGTCTGCCTGCTTTTGCTATTTACGGCAGAGATGTTAAGGATATGACCGATACTTCAATTCCAGACGATGTTGCTGAAAAGATACTGCGCTTTGCACGTTGTGCTGTTGCCGTAGGTCAGATGCGAAACAAAGCATATGTGGGTCTCGGCTCTGTTTCAATGGGTATCGGCGGCTCATACTGTAACGCTGCATTTTTGCAGAAATATCTTGGTATCCGCCCCGAGTGGGTCGATATGACGGAGATCCTTCGCCGCATTAAGCTGGAAATTTACGACCATGATGAATACGAAAAGGCTCTTGAATGGACAAAGAAAAACTGTCCCGAGGGTATGGACGTGAATAATGATATAAATCCCGGAAACAAAGAAGTCATGTCCCATGAGGAGCAGTGGAAATTCTGCGTAAAGATGACATTGATTATCCGTGATATCATGCTTGGCAATCCAAAGCTTGCAGAAATGGGTTGGTATGAGGAATCCCGCGGCAGAAACGCTATTTACGGCGGATTTCAGGGTCAGAGAATGTGGACGGACTGGCTTCCCAATGCAGATTTTGCTGAAAGCATTCTAAACTCCACTTTTGACTGGAACGGCAAAAAGCAGCCTGTTCTTCTTGCGACCGAGAATGACGGTCTGAATGGTACTGCAATGTTGTTCGGAAATATGCTTACCGGCAGAGCGTCGATTTTTGCTGACGTCCGTACATATTGGAGTCCCGAGGCAGTTGAGAGAGTTACCGGCAAAAAGCCCGAGGGCAGAGCTGCAAACGGCTTTATTCACCTTATTAATTCCGGTGCGGCAGCAGTTGACGCGACAGGTCTTGCCAAAGATGAAAACGGCATCAATCTTATGAAGCAGTGGTGGAATGTTACTGACGAGGACATTAAGGCAATGCTTGGCGCTACAGACTGGTGCCCTGCAAATCTCGGTTATTTCAGAGGCGGCGGATTCTCTTCACATTTCAAGACTCAGGCTGAAATGCCCGTTACAATGATAAGAGTCAATATTGTTGAGGGTGTTGGTCCTACGCTTCAGATAGCAGAGGGCTATACGGTTACTCTTCCCGATGAGATACACAAGCCTCTTGATGAGAGAACCGACAAGACATGGCCTACAACATGGTTTGTACCCGAACTTACAGGCAAGGGCGCCTTTGCCGATGTTTATTCGGTAATGGCAAATTGGGGAGCAAATCACGGCTCACTTACTTACGGACACATCGGCGCAGACCTTATCACTTTGGCTTCGATGTTGCGTATACCTGTTTCAATGCACAACGTTTCCGAAGAAAAGATTTACCGTCCTCATTGCTGGTCAGGATTTGGTACAGCTGACCCCGAAGGTGCGGATTACCGTGCCTGCGCACACTACGGCTCACTTTATTAAAAGATAAAAACCGTCCAAATGATATGGGCGGTTTAACCTTTTTACGGATGATATTTTTGCAATATTAATACATCAATTTTTTGTGTAAAAAATATATAAAAAATTAATTTAAAATTGTAGCGTTTGTAAAACTTATTACAAATTAACAATTTATTAACAAATAGTAATCCAATAATATATATAATAGTAATGTATAGTATTTTATTATGTTTTAGGTATATATACATTTAAGGAGGATTCGCCGTTTGGGGCGGCGGAATGGTGTAATGAAAAAGGTTGCTGTTGTATATTCATCAAAGTTCGGGCATACAAAGCAGTATGCCGACTGGCTTAAAGGAGATCTGGACGACGTTGACGTTATCAATATTTCTGGTTTTAGTCCGACCCAGCTTCTGGCATATAAGCTGATCATATTTGCCTGCGGAGTTTACGGTGACAAGCTGTCTGTTATGGACTTTATCAAGAAAAATCTTTCTGCAATAAATCCGCAGAAAATTATGATAATGGCTGTAAGCTGGTATACAAACGATTCAGAAGAGGCTACCCGTAAACTTATTGAAGACAACTATCCCGAGCAGTTTAAGAATGTTGTTCCAATGTATGTGGTCAACAGCGGTATCGACAAGAAGAAGGTTTCTCCTATGGATACCATGAAGCTGCTTGCAGCTCAAGTCATGATTGAAAAAAAGGACGGGCGTTCTTCCGATGATATTAATACCCTTGCAATTTTAAAGGGTTACTCCGACCAGACATCGAAGGATAATCTTGCCAGCATAAAAAAAGGTATTGAAGAATACTTTAATCCGACTAAAAAGGAATCTCCTGCACCTGAACCAAAGTCTGCTTCTGTTTCTGAGGTGAAGCCTGCTCCCGTTCCGGAAGTAAAGCCGTCAGTTAAACCGGCTTCCGAGCCTGTACAGGAACGCCCTGTGAAGCCTATGGATGTCTCCGAAATGAAGAGCGATGCAGATGCATTAAGTTCACTTGAAAATGCGTTCAAGGCTTTAAAAGCGCCTAAGCCGGCTGCAACAGTAAAATCGGAACCTGAGCCTGCCCCTGTTTCTATATCAGAGCCTGAGCCTGCTCCTGTTTCTATACCTGAGCCGGAGTCTGTACCGGTTTCTGTATCTGAACCTGAGCCTGCTCCTGTTTCTATACCTGAGCCTGTTAAAAAGAAAGAATCAAAACCGAATGTTGATGAAATAAAAACTTCGATTGCTTCTTCTGCAAATGATGCAATAAAGATGCTTGACAGCGGCAATATGACTTCCGGTTATGCTGCTGTGCCTTCATTTGAAGTCGAAAGTGAAAGTGAAAATGAAGATACGAGCTATACATATTCCGAAGAGAAACCTGTCAGCAGCATTGGAAGTTTTGATATGAGCTTTGGCATGGATGCTGTTGAAGCTGATGAGGATAAAATCGAGGAAGTTACCGAAATTCCTGTTATCTCAAATCTCGGTACGATAGATTTGTCGGCTGATATTGAAGAGTCTGCTGATGAGGTACCACCAGAGCCTGTACTTGCTGCCGAACCTGAACAGGAACCGGTTAATGAAACTGTTTCGGAGCCTGTACCTAATGCAGATGAGCATACTCCCCGTAAAAACAGTTACATGGAGCTTTTTGCAAAGCGCAGAAGAGCTGCTGTTTCAACAGAGGAAACTGTTAGTGAAACAGTTTCTGAACCTGCTTCAGAACCAATAATTGAAGCAAAACCCGAACCTGTGTATGAGGACGTTCAAGAGCTCAAAACTGAACCCGTGCAAAAGCCTGTTTCAAACCAAAATACAACAGATGTAATTTCTGATTTTGATTTTATTCTTGAATCCTCACCTAAAACGACAGCTCCTGCTGCTCAACAAGTAAACAACAAGGCAATTGATTCTGTAAACGCCGTCGATATGGATGTTTATGATTTTATGTCCGACGGTAGCAAGCCTGCTGTCAGCAGCCGTGTTATGAATGCTGTTCAGGATCTTGCAAAAGCAAAAGCTGAGGCTGAAAAGGAAGCTGCAAAACTTGCTGCTGAAAGCAAGCAGCAGCAAGCAGATGTTCAGCTGAAGGCTCAGGAAAACGACATTATTGAAAAGATGAAGCACGACATAGAAGCTCTTGCAGAGGAAAGCGTACATGAAATCCAGCTTGAAAATGAGCAGAATAATTTTGTACAGAGTGATGATACTACCGAAGATGACGGACTTGATGCTTTTGATTTTACAAATGATGTTGAATACGACCTGAATGACGAGATAATGGATATTGATCCGCCAAAGCTGAGCGATATGTCATCGGAAAGCAAGGAAAGTAAAACTGATTTTGATATCAGAAAGCTTCAAGACGAGATAAATGCTTCCATTGAAACAAACAGAGTCACCAAGGAAAAAATGATGGCTCGATATGGCAAAAAGCAGAAGGAAGAGTATCACAATCCGTTTGCAGTTCAGTTTGAAGAAGATGAAAGCAAGGGCAAGAAAAAGAAAAAAGAGGCAGAACATAAACGTCTTGCCGATCCTATTGACCCTGATATTTTCTTCAGCAGACCCGGCAAGGATTACGATATGAATACGGATTCTATGCCTGAGATCAAGTTCCGCAAAAAGTAATACCGGTTTGTTTTTAGAGAAAAAATCATAGAAAAGCATAACCTGAGAAGATGTTGTTCTTCTCAGGTTATTTTTGTATATTTTAATTTTCATAACGTTAATAAAAGCAGTATAGTGCTATGACTGCATAATAAAAACCACCGGATAAGCCGATGGTTTTTATTGATTATAACTGTGAAATATGTTTGAATACCTTATCCGTACTCCAGAAGAACATATCATCCTTAAAGCGTTCTTTAAGACCGCAGCGCTCGATCATTTCCATAACAGGAGGCTGAACACAGGAGAAGTAAACCATTATACCCTGTGAAATAAGTCGTTCACAGTATTCGTGTAGAGCTTCAATACCCGAAATATCCGCAACCGTAACGCCGCGCATTGAGAAAATAACGTTGTAATTCTCACCGAGAGCGGAAATTTTTTCTTCAAGCTTGTTGCAGGTACCGAAATAAAGCGGACCGGAAATATATACAACGCAAGTGTATTTAAGCTTTTCGGGGTCAACATCATTCTCGTCAATCTTTTCAGGGTCGATTTCCGCAACCGTAACCTGCATATCCGAAACCTTTACGACAAACATAATTATCGAGAATGCAACGCCGATAAGAATTGCAACTGTCAAATCGAAAATGACTGTTGCCGCCATTGTAATAAGGAACTGAAAAATAGCTGTCTTGATTTTCTTGCCAAAAATGGATTTGATCGCGCTCCATTCATTCATTCTCCAAGCGGTAACGATGAGTACGCCTGCAAGCGCAGAAAGCGGTATCATGGACATTACGCCGCCAAGAATAAACATAGAGAGAAGAAGTACAACAGCGTGAATAATTGAAGTGAGTCTTGTCTGACCGCCTGATTTGATGGCAACACTTGTACGGGCAATTGCCGCAGTAGCAGGTACACCGCCGAAAAGCGGAATTATCATGTTACCTATACCCTGTGCAAGAAGCTCCACATCGGCATTAAGCTTTTCATTTTTCATGCGTCCTGCCGAAGCTCCGCAAAGGAGAGACTCGATAAGTCCGAGAGCTGCAATGGAAATAGCGGGAACGATAAGTCCCTTAACAGTGTTCCAGTCGGCGATTGCAGATAAATCAAGTCTGTCATCAAGGAAAACAGATTTAGGAATAGCGCCTACGACAGCAATGTCAAATTTGCATATAGCATTTACAGCAGTTGCAAGAATGATAGCAACAAGCGAAGCAGGGCAGTACTGACCCCACTTTTTAGGATAAATAAACATAAATACGATAACGGCAGCGCCGATAATAAGTCCAGTTATGTCAAGGTGCTGTTCAAGTCTGAAATAGCTTGCGATTTTTTCAATTGTGGTAAGTCCCTCGGAGGTAAGTCCCGTAAGGTTGTTCACCTGACCGAGAGCGATTATGATGGCAATACCGCTTGTAAAGCCCGTGATAACAGGCATAGGCAGATATGAAACAAGTCCGCCAAGC
The DNA here is from genome assembly GCA_945876755.1 of uncultured Clostridia bacterium. Lineage (GTDB taxonomy): Bacteria > Bacillota > Clostridia > Oscillospirales > Ruminococcaceae > RGIG8773. The sequence goes on along the minus strand of CAMCPM010000003.1, from coordinate 118,285 downwards.
TTAAAAATACCTGCTAAAAGCAGAAGTATACCGGAAATAAAGCTTGCGATAAAAACGCCCTGAATACCGTACTGGGCAACGAGAGAAACGAGAATAGCAGTCATAGCACCGGTAGGACCGCTTATCTGGTAAGAAGCTCCCGAAAGTCCGCCGATGATAATACCTGCAAAAATTGCAGTGATAAGTCCTGCCGCAGCGGTAGCTCCGGAGCTTACGCCGAAAGCAAGCGCCAGCGGAAGAGCAACAGCGGCAACTGTAATACCTGCAAGCAGATCCTGACTGAATTTCTTGGCATTGTACCCCTTGAATTCATTTTTTACAATTCTACCATAATCCTTAATTAACATAATCCTGCTTCTTTCTGTTATTTTGTCGCATTTTGAAAAACACGCCATTACTTATTTTACGACTTTGAGCGAAGCAAGTCAAGCAGAATATGAGTACCGAAAAGCGGTGAAAATTTGTATACTATGTCAAATCCATTGGATAAAAGCGGTCTTGTCCTTTCGGTTGTAGCCTGCGCGCTCGTAGAAATTCAGCGTGCTTTCACTTTTTGAGCCTGTAAGAAGCATCATTTTGTAGCACTTTTCTTTCATTGCGATTTCTTTTGCAAAATCAAGACAAGCCGTTGCAAGACCTTTTTTGCGGAAATTTTCATCGGTAACGACGTTTTCAATTAGAGCATACGGCTGCTGATTGTGGGTAAGGTTGGGGATTATAACGCATACGCAGGAAGAAACGATTTTGCCGTCCTCCTCGGCAACGATAATGTGGTGATTGGGGTCATTGAGAATTCTGTTCCACAATTCGGTTATTGCTTCATTCTTTTCGGGAAACGGATTACCGTGCAGCTGCATATATAATGTCATCAATCCGTCAAAATCAGCGTTTGTTATCTCTCTTATCATGGTACTCCTCTGTTGCCTGACGCGCAAAACGCAAAAAATTGACACGCAAAATACAAAAATCCCGTCCTAAATGTCATTAACTGACAAATAGAACGGGATTTTTTAAGCTGCCCCAAGCTTTATAAATAGTATAATACAAAGCGTTATAATTTTCCATTTTCATATGAAAATGATTTATAATAATAACTATTATGAATTAACAAGCTCATCTAATGTTATTTCCAATGCGTTGCAGAGCTTGTAAGCAACGCTAATTGTTAAGTTATCAATGTTGTCCATTTTTTCTATGTTGCTTATTCGATTTTGCTTTAAACCTGTTTTTTCGGCTAACTCCTTTTGAGTCAGCCCGGATCTAAGACGAATTTCTTTGATATTATTTATCATTTTATACTCCTTACATCCTTACGCTACTGTTTGCAAATTTGCCATACTTGATCACTATCTGAGCGGCTCTTAATTCGTCGCCCTGCATATCTGACACATCGATCAGACCGTTTTTATCAGTAATTGCAATTCCTACATCAAAAATATTACGCTCTTTAAATATATAGGTTGTTCCATTTATTGTTATATTGTGTATATATTCCTTTGTTTTACCGCCTTCATCGGTAATGTCCTTTTCTTCGATTTCCCATAAAACTCCCTCAAGAAGAGCATTTTCTTGAGCTTCAGCTGCATCCTTAGCCTGCTGATTTTTAATATTTTCCTTTTCAAGCATAATTGAAGCGGTATTTATAGCACTGTCAATTTCGTTTGTGAGCATTGTTTGAATTTCCGGTTTAAAAGTCAGTTTGCGATACCAAACGTCATTAAGATCTTTATTGCGCTGTGCCGTCCACTCTGTATCCTCATCTGATACATTAAATATAGTCTGCCTGATGTAGTCAGATGTTTTGTAAATCTCATGAAGATATTCGCAAATAACATCACCAAAATTATCGTGATAAAGTGTTTCTGACTCCAAAAATGTTACAAGAGAAAATCCCTCATATGACAGTACAAATGACTGAGATATTTCGTTTTTAAGTGTTTTGATAGCCTTTATAAACGATTTGATTTCATACGCATAATCAAATTTATAAGTTTTGTTAAACATTGTGATCTCCATAATCATATCCTCCGTTTTTATTGTTTTTGTTTTACCCTGTGTCTATATAATATCACAATATTGTGATATAGTCAAGGGGGTTTATAAAAAAATATCACAATATTATGATATTTGTACACCTGCACAAATTAGGGGATGCAGTTTGTACATATACACCAATAAAGTGTAATATATAGAGGTATTTACAATAAAAAGTGGTTGATATTTTATAAAAAGGTAGTATATACTATAAGCAATAAAACCTCGCACACCTCTGCTTGCAAGTGACCCGGCGAGGGTATTTTTTTATTTATACAATGTAATCAGCTCCTGCACTTTGCAGCCTAAAACGGTGCAGATCTTATCAATATTATTGACCTTTAAAAAAGAGCAGGTATTATTACAGATATCGCAGATAGTTGACGGGCGGATACCCGTCAGCTCTGCCAGCTCCGCTTGTGTCATATGCCGCTCAGAGAGCAGCTTACGCAGGTTTATTTTAATCATAACAACCTCCATGATACTTTTGTTAAACCGCAAATAACGGATTTTGATATTTGTGCTCTAAAAAAAATACCATTAATAATTTTTTATAATAACCTCTTTAAAAGCTCCCGAGGACAAATTATTACTCCGGGAAATCGCCTCGATATTAAAATTTTTGTACAGCTCCCGGATAAAATTATCATCGTTATAAGACAGTATAAAATGCCCTTTTAAGCCTGTTAAAACAGCATTTAAACGGTAATGATCAGCCTCGGAAAATCTCTCGGAATAGTGCCGCTCCGTAGTGTGATACGGCGGATCGCAGTAAAATAATGCATCGGGACGGTCATACTGCTTGATAAGAGCCTCAAAGTCCTTATGCTCAATAACAACGCGCTCCAACCTTTTGGCGATATCATCAAAATCAGACGTATCAATACGGCTTACCGAGCACCCGAACGAGCGCGCATCAGAGCCAAAGCTTGTTTTAATAAGTACATAAAACATAGCCGCGCGCTGGATATCGGTAAATCCGGGGCAATCGAGACGGTTACGGATATCACCAAACATCTCCCGGGAATTAAGATAAAAACGTATCTCACGCTGCAACTCTGAGCAGTGGTATTTAACGCAGCGGAATAGGTTGACAAGCTGACCGTTTGCATCGTTATACACCTCAATTGGTGCGTGCTTATCAGCCGAAAACAACACCGAAGCTCCGCCTCCGAACACCTCAATGTACCGCCCGAAGCTGTCCGGGAAACGTGCCTTGATCTTCTTGGCAAGCTGTGACTTGCCGCCGATCCACGGGATAAATGATCTCATATGCATACCTCCAAAAAATATTTAAACGGGAGCAGGTCATCTGCCCCCGTTTTTAACGTTACTACTCTTTATCATCAGAATTTTTAAGAGCCGCCTTATCTGTGCTGCCCTCTGCAAGCATATATATAGCAAGCGTTCCGGTAGCCGTTATAACACCGGCTACCTTTTCTTGAGAGCCTGCATCTGCGTTAAAAGCAACCATTACGCTGATTACAACGCCGCTTACAGCCGCCCAAAATTTGCGTGATGATAATTTCCTTTTCCAATCGATTTTCATGTTTTTACCTCCTACAATTTTACAACATATTTTTCGCCCAAACTTATCCACCCATTGCGCTTTTTAGAATAGTATTTAAGCAATCCCCACTGGACCTTGCCGACCATTGCGGTCTCAACGATGGTATAAATGCCGCCGTCAGTGATAACACCAACGATTTTTGACTGTGTTCCGGGCGCGCTGCGGATATTGAGTGCCACGTCCAATACACGCACCATAAACAGACCATCAACAGGCTTGTACTTATCGGCAGGCTTGTCCTGTACAGTGCCCATAGCCGTCTTTACATCACGTCTAAATCCGTCCATGGTATAGGGCATTTTAAGCCCACGCCATAAATGTTCTGGATCGCCGTGATTTGATGCGATACCTCGTGCGTGCCCCTCGCAATGGCTGACTATAACACCATCCGCAAGAGGGTCAAAGCCAAACTCTTTACACAAATACGCAAACAGCTCCACAGCCGCGTTATAAGCAGTTTCGCAGTTTTTTTGAGCCGTTGGCAGGTCTGAGCAAGTAAACGTCGAGCCGCCCGTGTACTTAATGCAGGCAGGCTCGCACATCTCAATACCGATATGCGTGTCGTTGGACTTACCGCCGCCATGCCAGCCGCGCATACCCCACGGAAGAGTCTGATGTACGTCGCCGTTGTTGGCATCAATAAAGCCGTGTACGCAAATCTGCCTGCCGCCCGGCTGATACTCGTTAAAACTCCGGGAAAAAACCTCTGCCGAAGGCTGATTGCACCCCACCGAATGGAGCATGAGTCCCTTCGGGGTAAACGACTTGCCTACGATATAGCACTGATTTTTTGTGCAGTATTTTTTATAAACAGTCATAATCTCACTCCTTTATTTTGAAGACCTGTACGCCAGTGTCTTTGATGTATAGGTTGTATATTTAATATCAGCTTTCAGATAGCTGTATTTGTATACTGTTTTTCTTGTATCATTTGTTTCTCCAGAATATTGATGACTTGTTAATGCACCCTCTGTAAATGCTCCACCAGACGGTGTATATGATGATACAATTGTAATTGATGTTCCACTACCAACAGCACCTGTCGGAGAAGAATAATCTTTCGGTATATAATTTACTGCATATCCAGTTCCGCTTGTAAGATTGCTACTTATTGGATAAGTTACTTGATTAGGTGTCCATTCCTGAACCGTTGCACTCCAAGAACTTCCCGGAAGCGGATTAGTGAGAGATGCTGTTAAAGACTGAGTTGATGAAGAATCACCACTTGTTTGTGCAGTAGTAGAGGCAGATTTTTGTCCCGTATAAGTATAATAAGAAAATACAGCATACAACCAGCAAGTAGAAAGACTGTATGAAGAACCACCATTATATGACTTTGATGTGCTACCACTCGAAACAGCCCATCCATAAAAAGCATTATCGTCACTGTCAACAGATGCAGATGGGAGTGTAAACACGGCTGTTGAACCCTGAGATTTTGCCGATAATGTCTTATATGAAGAACCGTATTTATACAGATATACATAATAAGTAAAAACGGTATATAAATCCATATTTGACGTTGGTGTAATAGTCGCCCCGTTAGAATAACTGATTGTAGTAGATGATGGACTTGTCGCATATCCACTGCCGATTGACGGCAATTTAATACTGTCGCCTTCGGTGCAAGTTAATGTCTGATACAACGTACCATATCTGTAGATATTGATTGTGTATGTCGCTTTCTTTTCCCAAACTGTTTTCCATTCACCGCCGACCATAACAGACTCTTTTTTTACCGAGCGCCACTCGCCGTTAACAGACACATACGGCTGCTTAACGGTCTTATCTGCAATTTTAATCATATGGCATCACCTCACTCATACTGATACCATATTGTACCTTCGGGCGCTGTGCCGCTTGGCTCGTCTGCGGATATGATAACATTGCGCACCTGTGCTGTAGTGTAGTCCGTGTTTGACTGAGCAACAAGCGCCCCCGTCATGGTGCCGCCACTTATAGGCAGCTTGTCCGATAGCTCAGCATAAACATCATTTAAAATCGTTTGCAGTCCTGCGTCATCGAGATAATTAATCATAATATCATCCCTTTGCATTAGTGATTATTGTGTTAATTTCGGCGGTTGTAAGAGCGTGCAAATCCGAGGATTTTACATATCCCGACAAATCTATCGCAGTTGAGCCTATCAACTCATATGCGCCGTTTATGTAAAGATACTCGTCGTAGATGTTGCCACTTTCGGATGTCTCTTTAAGTACAAGATACATCTTATTTATCAGCTTTTCCTGCACCTTGAGCTTAGAGGCAATGCGCCGTTTTACCTCACGGGAGGAGATCGTCAGCTGATTGGCTTTTTCCAGCTGCCATTCGGCAGTCGGTGTAAGCAGCTTAGTCTTTTGGATACGCCTGCAAATGTCAGATATGATCTCATCTTGCAGCTCCGACATTAATTGTATCATAGGCTCGGGAAGCTTGTCAAGCTGATTCGGCGTAAGCATTACGCATCACCACCGAACCCCATCAGGTCATCATCGCTCTGACTGCCCTCGATCTCGTCAATCATGGCTTTTGCTTCGTTTTCCGATTCGCCGTAATACTTAACTCTAAACTCCCATTTAGCTTTCACGCCGTCCCTAACCTCCTGCAGATCCTGCAGGCGCTCAGCTGTATCGTCAATGATAACGCTTCTGTCAAAATTGATCTCTATCTCGGAGTTCTCCGCAATTTCCGCCCCCGTCAGCTGTTTACCAACATGGATAATGCTGCGCACCAACGATAACAAAAACTGCTCCACGGCAGCGTAATGCTTGTCTGCATTTTGGATGAGATCCTGTTGGTCGCCCGTGTACTGCGTTGCAGTAACCACCGTTGACCCGTTAAATTGATAATGCTTGTTGCCCAGACCGCACTTAAAGGATAGATAATCAAGCGCAGACTGTACACCTTTGGCGTTATCCTCAACACGCAGGTCGGGGTTAAATTCCATGATAAATTTTTTCGTGTCCTCGCTGTCGGATGGGAATTTTACAAAACTGAACAACTGCTGCTGTACATCATCCGGGGCGATTGGCGTGCCTTGGTCGTCAAACTCTACAATGGATTTTTCCAAAAATACCTTTTTACCACCAAGTCTGACGTCGGCACAAAAGTTGTTAAAGTAAAAGTCAACAGCCTTCAGCGCATCTATCGCATTATGTAGGATAGACAATCCCATACCGTTTGCACATTCGACGTTGTTTTCGATGTTGGGCATAAATATAGCAAACCACGGCACCGGAGATCCCGTGTCAAATACGGAAATCATGCCGCCAGGAAGTTCTTTTTCCTCCAGCTGTCCGTTCTCGGCAAGGAAGCGGTAATTTTCTATGACATAATTACCGCGGTAATTTATACGGTGTATCTCCAGCAGGAGATATTTTTTGCCTTTTTCAAACGTCTCCGAAGCAAACGCCGCCTCAGTTATCCTGTCATTATCTACCGTCAGAGGTATGATAAACTCCGCCGAAAGGTAGTTAAGCTGTATCCTCGCTTCGGGTGACGGCTCAACGCTCATATCGTTGCCGTTGACCTTTATGCCCGACGCGTGGATAGTTACCGCCCCCGTCCCGGTGGCAAAAGCACGCTCAATGAGCCTGTTGCCTTTAGTCCAAAAAGAGTTAGCACCCAGCACACCCTCGGTTTCGCGCTTGCCCTGTACAAACAAGCTCGTTTTGTCGTCCGAAATATTTATGTGAGTTTTACTGTTAAGTAGCAAAGAAGCCCAGTCCTCACAGACCTTTTTACCCATTTTAAGGGTGTACATATCCCGTTCGATGACTATTTTACCGTTATTAAAAAAGTAATGATGGAATTTTGCGTGGTATCCGCGCCACCAATCTGTCCATAAATCAATGTACTTGTAGTATTCCTCAGAAACACTGTACCCGAACTTGTTGTTGAGCCAAGAAATAAGCTGACTGTTCAATTTATCACTTCCTTACTGGTAAATATTAAACTGCTTTATAAAGCTGCTAAAGCTGTACTCCAGTGCGTCGGCGGTATCTATATCAAAGGTACCGTCGTCAAGGCGGACGTCCTTGGTGACCTCTTTGGCATCCCAAACCTGAGAGCTTAAGCTGTCGATAACATTGCTGCACTCTTTATTTACAAAAAATCGCCCTTGGGTCATAAGACCGTTAAGGGCATATATCCTGTTATTTATTGCGCCTTTGTAGCAATCTCTGACTGCGACCTCGATATTTGCTCTTGCAAATGCCATTTTTATACCGTTGATAATAGTCTGAGCCTCATTATCGCAAAAGATATACAAGATCCTTGTGTTTGGGTACTCGCTTTGTACATACCTGTAAAAATCTATCAGCTCGCGGTTTATCCTGTCAGGGTCGATAGTGCCCTTGCCGCCTGTCATTTTGTGATCGGCAATTACGCCGATCCGCTGAAAACTGCCGATGATCGCAGATGCAACAAAGGTCGTTTTGGATTTATTGCCGCCGAAGTCCACGCCAATGGAGATAAATTTAACGCCGCTGTACTTTTTATCAACCACAAATCTCTCAGGGTTGTCTGCGAATTGCTGGAAGACAAGACCCTCTGCAATGCAGCGCTCACCTTTGATTTTACGGCGGTACTCCACCGACAGTGGATTGTATTGGGATATGAACGCATCGCGCTGTTCGTCGGTAATGTTGATATTATCAAAAATGGTAAAGTGAGCGTAATTGTAACCGCCCCGAAGCTCACCCTCCGCGTCCTTCCGGGCGTACTCGTCGATGTAGGTCTTATATATCATCGCAAAAGGGCTTCCGGGGTTTAAGTCCCAAAACAGTTTACGGCACTTTGCCGCCGCCTGACGGGTCAGTGCCTCCTTGATTGTCTCCTCATGATGCAGGTCGATCTCTGTAGCTATCCACATCCCGATGGACGTACCACGAAACTTTTTGTAGCTGTCAGCCTTTGCTCCGCCTACAAAAATGATGATCTTGGTCTTATAGTGCGTAAACTTACCGCAGATGATAAGCGCCTCGTTACCTTTATATTTGCCCCATCTGCACTGACCGCGAAAAAAATACTCTATTCCAAACCCATTGCAGTCGCCTATGATAAGCTTAGCCGTAGGAGCCGTGGATGCAGTGGCAAGGTGTATCTTGTCGGGACTGTTGCATAACGCAAAGCAAAAAGCAAGGACGTTATCAACGGTCTTTCCTGCCCTGACCGCGCCCTCTGCAATGTTGTAAACACAGTCGCGGCAGCGGCGGATATATTCCTTATGTTTTTCGGAAAAATTGTAGGGTATCGTCTTTTTACTCTTTATCCGCTCCATAGATATCCTCCTCAATTTCGGACACGTCCTCGATCTCCACACCGCCTACGGGTTTATCGCTGTATTTGTCGGGCATACGGTTTTTAAGCAAAAAATTAAGGGCGCTGGAATTAGGCGGTAACTTTCGGGTTTTGGTCGTGACCTGCCGCCTGCCGCCCTTGTATGATACCTCTTTTTCCGTGTGAGTAGATCCTACAGCCGCGCCGATGAGCGCCATCTCAGCCTCGGCGTTTATAAGCTCCTCGTTATCCTTTAAAAACTTAGCAACGTCCCTGCGCCGCTCGGAAAACTCCTTCATCATCTGCTTACGCCGCTTTTTATCAGGCTCTGCAAGCAAGGCATTGACAAAGTCGGCAACCGTTTCCGTGCTGCCGACCTCGTTTTCCGTATTTTCGGCGGACTTTAATGCCTCCGCCAGTGCATTTACACTTGATTTTTCAACGGGGTTCATAGCCTCGCCTCCATATAAATTTACGGCTTACAAAAAACGCACAAAAATGCGCTGTAAGCCGTTTTTGGTCTTAGGGGTATAATTTACTATAAAAACTATTAAAACGTCCCTCTAATGCGTTTTAACAGCTGTTTAACGGTATCTTTCCGCACCCCGAAATTTGGGCGCGCTTCGCCATTCGGATTTCGGGAAAATTCCGTCCGTTTTTGTATGGTGTATATAACCGAAACTCCGGAGCAGGGGAGCGAATCGACCCTGTCCGTTTATTCCGATTTTGTATCTTCCGGGAATTCAATTCCCAAGTTTGCCCGATGTGTCTTTCCGCCGAACTTTACTTCAACGGAAACTTTTTTTTGCCGCAGGTTTATGCGCTTGATTTTGTCCTCATTGCCTGTCAAAAATCCCTCATACCCGATCACGTTACCGTCGATGTCCGTCCTGATGAGCGACGTCTCTATGATCTCGCCGCCGTTAGATAACCAGCGTATCATGTCCGCCTCATGCTCAGGGAGCGGAGTAGGCTCGCCTAAAAAACGTATCACACCCGGGACGGGTTTTATCTTGTGAAACATCTCCGCACTGTAATCAACGTCCGTAAAGACATAACCGGGGAACAGCAGCTTTATCATCTTGCTCCAAAGACCGTTTTTGCGGATGAGGAGTCTTTCCCGGGGTACGTCCGCCCGGATATCCTCACGCCTGAGGGCGGCGGAAACATCAAGCTCCTTGCCTGTCTGCACCTGTAATACATAAATCACGGTATATCGCCTCCGCCCTTAGCCTTGGCATTGATAAACTCTGCAAACCGTGCATACAGCTCCGGATCGTCCTTTGCCATAGCGGTAAATACCTTATCCTTAACCGCGTCAAATCCCATCTCGGTAAGCTCCTTGTTTTTGATATCAAGATTGCGCTTATATGCTGCAGTCCTAACAAGGTCGGATGCCTGCTTGAGGAGTTTTAACGGGTCAACACCCTTAAAGTCCTCCTCAGAGAGCTGCTGTATGTTGGTAAGCAGCATATGGGATAAGATCTGTATGATGCCCTCGGTTGTGTCCATGTTGGGGTTGCGGTTAAGCTCGTCATTAACTGCTCTAAACGTCTCCTGCGCAAAGCGTATGCTTTCAAGCGACTCACACAGCCCTTTTGCGTATCTGCAAACCGACGCCTGTGAGATCATCTCCCCGGTGCTGTCCCGTATGTAATCCACTATATCGCGGTAAGTAAATTCTGCCGATAAGATCATGGACTCAATTTCCGACTTAACTGCCGGATCAAGCAAATCAATTTTTGAGTGCTTGCGATTTCTCCTTCTTCCCATATCCTCACCGCCTTAAACGGTAATGCACGGGTCGTCGATAGCGCCTGCAAGCAGCTGTATGCCCTTTTGCGTAAGCTTACCCTCAATCTCATCCATAGGGTAATCCGCAAGCTCAACGGCTTTTTGCGTATCACAGTGCCTTATGCGGATATATCCCGACTCAATCAGATAATTGATGCTGTCGGCAAAATCATCCGCATCAAAGCCAAGTGCAGCACGGATAGAGGACAGCTTATTAAAATCGATCCTCAGCATATTAACGCCGCGCAGCACCTTGCCGTTGTTGTTTACAAAATTAGCAGCGCGAGCCTTTTTTATCATATTCTCAGGGTTCATGTTCTTCCTCCTCTGTTCATATCCATCAATATTTTAAGCATTTCGTCAAGTTTTTTTTCGGTCTTGGTCTGCTCCCTAAAAAAATCCTCTTTTGTCAGGTAGTTATCCTTGATTTTACCGATTGCCGTTTTGTTGGATTCGATATCCTTTTTAGCTTCTTCGAGTTCCGTTTTTGTCGCCTTGCTGTCAAGACTGTCAAATGCTTTTTTTACAAAAAATCCGATAATACCGAGCAAAGCGGTAATGATCGTCATTACAATATCGGTAAATTCCATTTCCGCACCCCCAAATAAAAATGTACAATCAAGCTTTTTACAGCTTAATTGTACATTATTAATGCTATCATTTACATTTTCACACGAAAACAAATCTTGATAGCGTGGGATACGAGCAAATCCAAATTATATGAGTGATCCTCTGCAGGGGCAGCAGGAGCAGCAGAACCATAAGCGCCCTCAAGGATCTTTTGCAGGTTATCCGGCTTTATGATAAAATCAAAATTTGCCGTCCATCCTCGCTCGTTTTTGCCCGTCAAAAACGGCGTAGATGCCGCCCGATTAAACGCAGTATATAAATCCTCGGCAGTAAATCCCTGCGCCATACACGTCCGTATAGCCCGTTTACGCTTGTCGGTCAGCTTCGTAACCCTTGGAAGCACCTTTCCGCAGGAAACATTGTACGCGTCCGCGATCTGCTGATAGGGTATAGCTGCCTTGGATTTTTCTCTTTGTTTAAGGATTGCCTTTCCCAGCTCTGCTCCTGCTCTGAGCAGCTCATAGGCTCGGTCGGGGTCTGACCTCGGGTCACATTCCATACAACCCTGCACAAATTCCTGCATATCCATAGGCATCAATCCTCTGTATTCGCTTCGTATTCGTTTTTGGTAATAAAACGCATTTTTTCCGCATCAAAGCCAAGCGTTTTAGCTATACAAATTTTGTAATTAATAATTTGCTGGTCAGTAACATCATCAATACTGTGTAATCCGTCTATTGATGTTGACATATATCCAGTTGACCCCTTACCTCCATATATATCAGCATCCTTTATTTCAAAATAAAAAACAATCGAAAAATTAATCATTTTAACCTCCATCTACAGCTAAGGCAGGACTGCTCCTGCCTTGCCGTTATTCGCTGATTGTAATTTTCGGGGTTTCTTCCACGGTGATCGCCGCGTTTATGTACTCCAGCACTTCGGCGATACGCTCCTCTGAAATGCCGCCGCTGACAGAGAGGAGTTTTTCAAACTCCTGCCACGCTGCAGCTTCTGAAATCATGTAAGCGTAATCGGATGCCAGCTCCTCGCTTATTTTTCCGAGCTTTATGAGGTTGTTTTTATCCTTCTCAAAATTCTTGCCCTTAACAACCTTACGCATGGCTTTAAGCGCCTTGTCATCGGGAGCAATGCGACTAAGACAATCCTCTACGGTCGACCCACGCATATACTCTTTTTTGTACAGAGCCGCCAGCAGTCTCTTTGCGTTGGCGGACAGCTTGTAGCTGACTTCTTCGGTTACTATGTCCTTGTATGCCGCACCAAAGATAGTTTTAAGCACCGACGGATAAATCATCTTAACCGAGTCGGAGTATGCAGCGGTTACCTTTGCATTTTCTCCGCAGTATTTTACCGTGCGGTACTTTGTATCCACAACATCAGCTTCAAATTGCTTCAGCAGCTCCGCTTCGATTTCATCCGATTCGGCGCTTAAGTCTGTTATCTGCTTCTTGATTTCTGCCATGCGGTCGACCTTTTTCGCGATTTCTTCGGGATTAAGCATACTTGCTGTTTATCTCCTCTCTCATTTCGCAGGCGCACTTTGCGCAGATTTCTTTGCCCTTGACCGTGTCTACCGACTCAATAGAGCCGCAAAATACACAGGTCGGGACGTGCTTGCGGAGCAGGATACCGTCCTCGCGCTCCACAAGATCGACCGCAGCCCCGGCAAAAATTCCGAGGTTAGCTGCAAGATCCTTGGGGACGGTAATGCCCCTTGCCTTGGAAAGCTTTTTGTACTTGATCAATGCCATAATATCTATACCTCCTTAAAACATTAGCTTTTGTCTTGACTCTGCGTTTTCACGGGCTTGTCACCGTTCGGCGCGTGCCGAGCCGCATTAAGACGTGCAGGCTGTACCTGCACTGTGCTGTTATTTATGGCATTTGCCCCTAAGCTGCCAGCCGAGCCATATAAGACCTGCTATCATCGGCAGGACTAATATTTCGCCGCCGACGTTTCCGGGACTGCGGCTGCCGTATGCCTCTGCAGCCGCGCCGAGAAATCCGTATATCATTGCACCAAGCAGCATTAATATCACGCTGCGGACGATTTTATCAGTTTTACGCACAACGGGTCACCTCCTGCACGGAGATCTCGGTGACATTGTCACGACCGAGCCTGTCCATTGCTTTGGCAGCGGCAATGTTTTCCGCTGCTTTGATGTTTCCGGCTGATACCGTGTAAATGTCGGCGATAACGCCGGAGTTTGTTTCGATCCTCAGATTTACTTTGAATTTCATAATTTTTTACGCTCCTTTTTTACTTTGGTAACGGTTTTCCCGGTATATTTGTTGTATAGGGTAATGGTATGCTCCGTCTCACAGCATACAAGCCAGTCATCAGGGTCAAGTCTTATGCGGTCTATCTCCTCTTTTTGCCGCCTTGTGGGGCGCGTTGGTCTGTGCTTCATGCTGCTGCCTCCTCTCTGAGCCGCTTAATCAGACTGCCTATGTTCGGCAGTCTGAGATTACCCATCTGCGCAAGCTCTGCAAGGCGCTCTATACTTACATTACCGCCGTCCATGTTGTACGCTGTTCTGTAAAAATTCATCGCACGGCGTATGCCCTCGCCGTTGGTCTGTGCAATTGCATACAAAAACTTTATTTCAGCATTTCTATTCTCATCAGCAAGCTCCGGAAACAAAAGCTTTATGTCCTCAAGCTTAATATCTGTGGATTTTATGTAAGGACGGAGATTTGCACGGTTAAAAACCTGTCCTGTTACCGGGATTTTCTTTTCGTCAAAATGTCTCATGAATGATGGATTACCCACAAAACAAACTCCCATTGTTTCGCCTTTGTCGGTAAAAATATCAGATATACTTCTCAAATGGTCGATTGCAGGAAATTTAAGGTGTTGTGCTTCGTCGATGATTATCAGCATTCCGTCGTGCAGCCGATTAAGAACTGCAGCGTTAAGGTCATGCAGACGGTTAAGTCCGCCAATTCCGAGCTGCGAAGCTATAAGCTTCATGATTCCGATTACCGAGCTGTCGGCGTATGTAGGAGTTACAACAATTGTATTCTCGGGATAATCAGAAGCATATTTACTTATAGTTCTTGACTTTCCAACGCCCGTGTCGCCTGTAATTATTTCACATTCCCCGGCAATATGTACGCCGCGTATTACCTGATATATATACTCAGAAACAGATGTTGGAACATAATCCGTGCCCTTATAGATTTTAGTTTCTTTTTTTTCTTTCTGCAGAGTAAAATAGCTTAAAATGTCCGCAAAAAATTTCTGAACATCGCCTCTGTATTTGCAGTTTCGTATATCCGAAATGGTGCTGTTGCACATTCCTAATTTTTTTGCAGCTTTTCCTGCGCTTCCGCTTTCTACAATAAAATGTTCCAGCTTGTGAAACAGTTCGCACTGTTCTTCAGAATAAAAATCATACGCCGTCGCTCTGTTTTTCAAAAATTCAGATATCGTAGTAGTGTATTTATTTTCAGAGTTCAATGCCTCGTCAACAAATTTAGGCATTATTCCTACAATGATTGGCGCACCTTCTTTGCCGAATTCATTCTCCAGTTCGGAGTAACCTGCTCGCAATTTTTCCATGTCTACGCTCATAAAAATCATGCTCCTTTCGATTTTTCACGGACATCATTAAGCCGTTTCAAGTCCGCAAATTCAATTTTAGTTATATTCATGTTGCTTGCTTCCATTTCATTGGCAATAACGGGAGTAAACGATTCGGGCTTTGCAATTTCGTAATCCTTTGAATTCTGCTCGGCTCTGAGCAGTTCCGCCTTAAGAAGAGATACTGCGTCAAATTTGGTGTATTCGTCAAGCTGCCTTTTGACAGCTTTTCTCGTCTGAGCCTGACTCCGCATAAACGTCTGTATATCTTCTTGCTCAGCACCGATGAATGGTAGATTAAGATATTCTGCACAAGGATATGTATACAGCAGTTTGTCCGTTTCCTTGGCATAGACCTTTACCTCGCTCAAATCTACAGGGTCAAAACGCACGTACACCTCTTCATTGATATGGAATACTGTTGTATCGTCCTTATACCAAATTTTTCTTCCTGCCCATTCGATAAATACGCCGTTACGCTTGATTTTCTGTACCCTTGTTGTACGACGGAGAAGCAGATTAAGATTGCTTTCATCAGTAGTACGGAATTCAATATCTCCGGAACGAACAGCCTCGTTCCAAACATCAATGCGCCTCATATTCTTGTATTCTTTTTCCTTGCCGCCGTAAAGCTCGCTGTTATGTCCGCGGATAAATACGGGAAGAATTTCACGGATCTCCGCATCGGTGATCAGCTTACGATCCTTTACAAGCTGCTTGCATTCTTCGGGGCGTTCCGACGGTTTACCGCCGCAGTAGCTTTCAATGGATTTTGAATAATGTTCCTTGAAGGTGTAGAAAAATCTTTCAATAGGTTTTGCCTTTGCATTCTTGGGAATAGCGTTCGTCATTTTTATCCCCAGCAATGACAAAATCTGAACGGGGTGATCTTCTTTTTGCCAGCTGCTTTTTTTACGGTGTCCGCGTCCGGCAATATCGCTTGCAAGGAACTCGGAGCCGTTATCGAAATACACACCTATCGGAATACCGAATCCCTGAAGAATAGCGGAACGCAGTGCAAGTCTTGTCGTATCGGAATTAGGATGGTCGCAAAGTTCTGCCGCAACAACTATGCCGCTTTTCGCGTCTTGAAACGTGGTTATAGACGCTCTATGTACTTCGCCATCATCGGAAAGCGAGAAGAAATCCAGCGTGTGGTTATCGGCAATCCAGATATCATTGCATTTAAGGCTCTTCATGTCTCGCTCAACGTACTCCAAATACTTATCCAAAAATGCTTTGTTTCCCTCTCTTGCATAGTCCACAATTGCGGCAGGAATTTTATCTGCGTGCCGCCTGAACGTTCTCGAACACGGGATCCCGTCTACAAGCTCGGGATAATATTCCCTGCATACCGCAATTGTTTTATTGTAACAGTTTTCAACGGTAAGCTTGTGTGTATTAAGGTAGTAGCTTGTAAATATGCTAAATACCTCCGGGTCAATGCTGCATTTATCCTTGTTCCATCCGCCACGCTTGTCAACCAGACCGTCAAGGTCGTTTTCCCGGTACGCCGCATATTTGCGGTATAAAATATCCGGGCTTATGTCAATGTCGGGATGCTCGAGCTTTACCTTCGCGCAAAACAGCGGATCCGCTTCGGTTTTGTTTTTGAACTTGGAACGTGCAGCCTGCCATTCTTTAAGGGTATCGCACCAAAATGCAATCTCTTCACGCTGTGCGGCTGTGTATTCGTCCAAATTCTTCTTTACAACAGGCTTTTTAACAGCCTTAGAACGCTGTTCTAAAGGCTCTTTTTTAAGCTCCGGCAGCAGACCAATCTCCTGCTGCTTCTGCTTATAATACCTCGCCTTGAGTTCTTCCGGGAGGGCGGAAACTGGAATATAGAATTTTGTTTTACCTTTAGAATTCAATTCTTCCTTAGCTTCCAGTTTGCCTTTAGATATACAATTTTGTATGTATCTTTCACTGCACCCTTTCAATTCCGCCACTTCTTTGACGGTTAAATATTCCATTTCCGCACCTCCTTAAAATTTTTTGGAAAAAGGCTTGCATTTTTGCTCCACCTCTGATATACTATTAATCAGAGTCAGAACAATTGTTTTTATCGAACGCTTTCAAGAATTCGATCGTTTCGGTCAGGATCACAAGAATGGTTGCTGCATTCTTCCTGACCTGTTCCGGCTCTAATTTTATGCCTTCTTCCTCGGCTATCTGCGAAATTTCGCAAAGAGCTTTACCTGCTCCGAGGGCATATGTCAGCATCTGAGCCTTAAACTGTTCTATTTTCAATGGTTTTCACCGTCCTTTGTGGTCTGCCATCATCAGTGCCGGGAGACCGTCCCCGACAGACGGGCTTGCGCCCGTTTCGGCTATTCTTTGATGATATTTCCCATAACAATAATCGCTTCCGGATATGTAAGGCTGTATGAGCCGCGGAAAAGCTTTTTTTCTACGGAATTATAGCAATGAACGGAGTAACACTTTTCGTCTATCGGTTCTTCCTCACGGGCAATCAATACAAAAATCGTATTATCACCCTCAAGCATGGAATCATAGGCAATGTGTACAAGATCGCGGTCATCACGCTGGAGCAGGTCACAAACTTTTGAATGTACCTCCACGGGTACGGCAGTCATATTGGTTTTGTAGTACATAATATTTTCCTCCTTGTATTTTTTCGAGCAGCCGAAGCTGCGTTCCGACATTCTCATCAGCTTACCTTTCTTCCGAGCAGCTCATCTACGGAACAGTGCAGCACATCGGCTATGCTTACCAATACGGCTACCGACGGGACTTTTACGCCGGATTCGATGCTACATAACGTTGCTTTGTTTACTCCGATACGCTTCGCAAGCTCCTGCTGCTCTATGTCATATTCCAGCCGCTTACTGCGGATGTTTTGACCCAGTGTCATAATATCATGCCTCCTCAAAAATATTTCGGGTTATTGATCCCGTCAGCAACACATTCGTGGTCAAGCTCCAAAAACTGTTCTTTGGTAATTGCTCCGAGATTGTGTGCCATTTTAATTGCTCCATGTGCTTCATAAAGCTGCTCACGGGCGTATTCCGGAGATCGCTTTATGTATTCGAGTCGATTTTTCAGTTCTTTGTAAACATCATTCATCTTATCAGTCCTTTCTTGATTTTTACTTTAATTTAGTGTATAATCTTTGTAGAGAGGGGGTGATTATATGCCAAGATATGGATTTGTAAAAAGTAAATATGTCTTACAATATGCCCAAATAGGTTATTTCAAAGTAGAATATCCCGATTATTTGTACGATTTCAAATTAATATACCAGGATTTAATAAACTATTTTGAAGGATTTGAATGTGTCAAGATATTACAACCTAAATATGATATGCTGTCGAAGTTAAATATCAAACCCTCTTTATCCAATCGTATATATATAGTTACAAACTTTGATTCAGTTGTTTTTACGATGGTTAATATGGATGAAGCGGTAGTTGATAATTTAATAGAAGAGTTTGAACCTTTACACCCTTTCTTCGAAAACACTCCCGATAGACTTATGACATCATATATCAGCACGTTATACATTTTCAAGGGCGAAAAGATGTTTACAAAAACTCCAATATCACCATTTAGAGTTGCCGAGTTGATATCGGTTTTTAAAAATGAAAATCTCGTAAACTTTTCAGGTGCAAGAGATCATTATTACGCTAAACCTAGACGTGATCGAAAAAAATCAATTGCTCAAGATTCTTTCAACAAAGACACTTAACTCAACATCAGGCATATTTCCGAAAACAGTCATTTTTGAATGCTTCTTAAAATAATCTGAAAGATATTCTACGGCTTTTCGCAAGTCTTTTTCGGAAATATACTTTACATCTTGAGGGCTTTTACCTAATACTTGGTTTTGCACTCCCTTTATAAGGTCAGGCATTTCTTCTGCAGAGCCTTCAATAATGATTTTCATCAAAATTTCCTCCGTTTCTATTGTTTTTTCAAGTTTCTTATGATACAATGTTTCTGTAAACCAAGGGATTTTTGCGCCTACTTGGTTTCCTAAAGGTAATTATAATCCACTTATATGGATTTGTCAATAGATAAAATCCATATTTAAGGATTTTATCTATTTTGAACATTATATTGGAGTGTTTATTATGACAATTTCACAACGGATATTTAACATATTAAAAGAAAAAAAGCTAAAGCAAAAGGACTTAGCTGCGTATACTGGAATTTCTACTTCTGCAATTTCTGCATGGAATAAAAATAATACCAATCCGGCTGCAGAAAGCATATCCACAATTGCGGATTTTTTGGGAGTATCTATAGAGTACTTGCTAACTGGCAAAGAAAAAAGCCCGTCATTACCAAATGACGAGCAAGAGCTTCTTTCCTATTATAAAAAGCTCCCAGAACGGGAGCAGATGAAGCTCATCGGCAGAGCTTCGGCTCTGGCGGAGATGTATGAGGAGCAAGTACAGCGTGATAGCCTCATAACAATGACTACAAATCTCAAAGTATATGATATTGCTGCCGGAGCAGGTGTCTCAACACCCTTCTCCGATGATGATAACTATACTATTCGGGAATTTCCTCAGACTGATGTTCCGACAAACGCGACTTGTGGCATATATGCAAATGGTAATAGTATGGAACCTAAATATCCCGATGGCTGCCTCTTGTGGGTAAGAGAAACGCAGGAGGTAAACTATGGAGATATTGTAATCGCAATACTTAATGGTGAGCCGTTCTTTAAGATTCTCCAGCAGGATGGATTATATTCAATAAATAAGGCTTATAAGACAATTCCGGTTACCGAAAACGATACTTTTTCCATATTCGGAAAGGTTCTTGGATATTATGTTGAGTGATATGCGAACTGGTTCGCATATATCTGTTTTTTAGTTCGCATATTCGCATAACATAATTTCCAATTTAAAACCATTAAATTTCAATGCGCCACAAATCTTAAAACAGTTTGTTATAATATTAAAACAACGTAAAATAGCCATTAGAACAGATTTATATTTTCATTAAAACACCATTATAACAGTCATAAACTCAAAAAAGGCATTTCCAGTTGATTTTCTTCAAATCAGCCGAAAATGCCTTTTTTATTTTGACAACAGTTTTTTCCACCGTTTCAACATTTCTACGTTTTTACACCTTTAAAACGCCTATTTTACGCGCTTTTATTGGCATTTTAATATTTCTCACGCCTTTTTCCGCATTTTTTCATTTTTTATATTCTATATGTCAGATAACATCCTCCTAAATCCCTATCAAATCAAATTCGGGTGTATACTCATCCTTAGCGGAGGATTTTTCCTGCATAAACCCATTTAAACCAAGCTCACGTGCCTTGTCAAGTACAAAATTATACTCAAATGTGGAAATGCGCCGCGAAAGCTCCTTGAACTCCGAGCTTCTGTAAAAGGGCGTGTACTGACTCATAAGGCTGACCAAAATTTCATCTTTGGGAAGATTTTCTGCTATCCACTCCAGCACCTTCACCGAGTCGTGCCTGTGGGTCGGCAGAGTCAGATGACGTATAACTAAGCCTTTTTGCATTATTCCGTACGAATCAAGCACATACCGCCCAACCTGACGATGCATCTCCTTCAAAGCCGCCGTAACCGTCTCAAAATAGTTTTCCGCCGAGGAATACTTCTTTGCAAGTTCATTGTCAAAATACTTGAAATCAGGCAGGTAGATGTCCACGTACCCCTCAAGCATTTTCAGCGTTTCGGTACGCTCATATCCGCCCGTGTTGTACACCACAGGAACAATAAGCTTTCCGCGGCATAAATCAAGCGCCTCAATAATTTGCGGTACAAACTGTGTCGGACTCACAAGATTAATGTTGTGCGCGCCTTTTTCTTGTAGCTCAATAAAAATTTCTGCAAGTCTTGTTACAGAAATTTCCTTGCCAAACCCTTCACAGGATATTTTGTAATTCTGACAGAACCGGCATTTCAGACAGCAGCCCGAAAAGAAAACCGTACCCGAACCGCGTGTCCCAGAAATGCAAGGCTCCTCCCACATATGAAGATACGCCTTTGCCGCACGGACAGCCGCTCCGCAGCCGCAGAAACCTGTCCCGTTGTATCTGTTAATGCCGCATTGTCTGGGGCAAAGGTTGCAGTTGTGCAAATCCATAAAAACACCTCGCTCATATTATACCATATAAATTATTATCTGTAAATTGTTGAAATTGTTTTTGTATATTGGTATAATATAAATGTATAATTGTAAAATCAAAGAGGTATTGCTATGAACAAAACCGTCCTTATAACAGGCGCTTCAAGAGGAATTGGCAGGGCATCGGCGATTGCTTTTGCGCAAAACGGATATAACGTTGCCGTGAATTATAATAAATCAACTGAAGCCACAGAAAAGCTTTGCACCGAGCTTAACAGATATGGTGTAAAGGCGAAATGCTTTCAAGCTGATGTTGCGGATAAATCGTCGGTAAATGAAATGGTACGAAAAATCGAGGCAGATTTTGGAAAAATTTCCGTCCTCGTTAATAACGCAGGAATTGCGGAACAGGCGCTTTTTTCCGATATTACCGAGGAAATGTGGGACAGAATGTTCGCTGTGAACGTAAAAGGCGCTTATAACTGTACTCAAGCTGTTTTGCCGCATATGATACACAACAAATACGGCAGGATAATCAACATTTCGTCAATGTGGGGCATATCAGGCGCGTCATGCGAGGTGCATTACTCTGCTTCAAAGGCGGCGCTGATAGGCTTTACCAAGGCACTTGCCAAGGAAACAGGGCTTTCCGGAATAACAGTAAACTGCATTGCTCCCGGAGTTATTGCAACCGAAATGAACGGTCATCTTTCCGAAGAAATAATGAACGAGCTTAAAGCTGAAACGCCTCTTAACCGTATCGGTACGCCGGAAGACGTTGCCGAAGCGATAGTGTTCCTTGCTTCCGATAAAGCTTCATTTATAACCGGACAGGTTCTTTCGGTTGACGGAGGATTTATTGTATAATCAGTGTAAAGGGGGATAACATGACAGCTAAGGAACTTTTGCAGATAACTTCAAGAATTGGAAGTATGCTTATAGAATACGGAGCAGAGATTTACCGGGTTGAGGACAGCATAAACCGAATTGCCGCAGCTTACGGTTTTTCAGGCGGAAATAACCACATTGAGGTTTTTGCCATACCCACGAGCCTTATCATAACAGTGAACGAGGGAGATGATGCCCCGATTACTCAGACAAGGCGTATAATAAACCGCGGAACAAACCTTGACCGTGTTGACAAGCTGAATAATCTTTCAAGATTTATATGTACCGAAAAACCTGAAGCTGATGTCATTAAAAAGCATTTAGATGAAATAAGCAAGCGTAAGGTTTACGGCTATCCCGTACAGATAATAAGCTATGCGATAGTTGGTTCGACATTTGCATTGTTTTTCGGCGGAGGAATACCCGACGCTGTAGCTGCCGGAATAATTTCTATATTGGTGCTTTTAGTTTCAAAGATGGTTAATAAGGTCAAGCCCAGCGTTTTTTTTCAAAGCGTTGTATGTTCAATTGCAGCTTCATCTATTGCGGTAATTATTTCAAGGATTGGACTTACAGACGGCTTTGACAAGGTAATAATCGGCGTATCAATGAATCTTGTTCCGGGAATAACGCTTACCAACTGTATGCGTGATTTTATTGCAGGCGACTTTCTTGCCGGAATGTATACGCTTATAGAAGCATTGCTTGTTGCAGTCGGAATGGCAGTCGGGGCAGCGTCTGCGATCGCATTGTTTACAGCTATATGAGGAGTAGTAATATGTATATTGAAAATGTTTTGCAGCAGCTTATTCTTCCGTGTTTGTATAGCCTCATAGCTTCAATTGCATTTGGAGTGCAGTTTAATATAAAGCTGCGGCATATGATCATGGCAGGAATAGGCGGAACGCTTACACAGTTTATATTTCTTGCATTTGAATTAAGCGGTACAGCGGAAATGCTTTGTTATTTTTTCTCGGCGGCAGCTGTGTCAATGTATTCCGAGATCATGGCACGACGGCTTCATGTTCCGGTCAATATGTATCTTGTTGTGGGAATAATCCCTCTTGTTCCGGGAGGATATATTTACAATACTATGATAACGCTTATTGGCGGAGATGTTGAAAGCTTTTCTCATCAGTTTGCCGAAACAGTAGGCATAGCAGGTTCGATAGCAATGGGCGTATTTGCTGTATCTGCACTTGTAAGACTGACAAGAATAATAATGAAAAAAGCAATATGACGAAAGGAAAGCTTTATATGGAAACAAGAGTAAGATTTTCACTTAATAAAGACTGGTCGTTTCATTACGGCGACTTGCCAAAAAAGAAATATGTTTCTCACGGTGAGATCTACGGCGCAGCTAAGGCAGGGGCGAAGCAGGGACCTCCAAGCAGTATGTTTGACGCAAGAAGCTGGAAAACAATTGACGTTCCGCATGATTACATGATTGAACAGGAAAATGATAAAAACGGAGCTGCCGATTGGGGATATAAACCAAAGGGAAATGCGTGGTACCGCAAATGCTTTTTTGTTGATGAAAAATATAAGGACAAAAGAATTGTAATTGAATTTGAGGGCGTTGCAACAGAAGCAACGGTTTACTTTAACGGCTCTATTGCAAAGCGTAATTTTTCGGGATATACCGCATTTTCATTTGATGTTACCGACCGCGTAAAATTCGGCAGTACACCTAATGTACTTGCAGTTTATGTAAACGGCGAAGTATTTGAGGGATGGTGGTATGAAGGCGCAGGAATTTACCGTCCTGTATGGCTGGATATTCTTCCCGAAATTCGGTTTGCGGAAGAACCGCAGATTATTTGCAATAAACTTGACAGCGAAAACTGGAAAGTATCGGTAAGCGGAGCAATTACAGGCAAGGGAGCAGGTAATGGTTCAGTATCGGTAAAGAAAATAATAAAAAATGCAAATAACGAAGTTGTTGCTGAGTTTGACGGTTCCGAGACGATTATAAAAAATCCAGTTTTATGGGATTTGGATAACCCGTATCTGTATTCGCTCACGTCAGAGTTGTACTGCAATGGTGTAATGTCAGATAGCTTTACATCTGTGCTGGGATTCAGAATTGTATCCGTTGATTCAGAGAAAGGATTTTTCCTTAATGGTAAAGCTGTTAAACTTTACGGCACTTGTAACCATCAGGACTTTGCAGGCATTGGAACTGCCGTTAGCGAGAGTATCTGGAGGTATAAAGTTGCACGTCTTAAATCAATGGGCTGCAACGCCTACCGAAGCGCACACGGTATGGCTCCGAATGCTTTGGTAAAGGTCTGTGACGAAATGGGTATGCTGCTCATGGACGAAAACCGTAACTTTGAAACGTCAGAAGAGTGTCTTGAACAACTCAGAGCAATGGTAAAGCGTGACAGAAATCACCCTTCGGTAGTGTTTTATTCTATATTTAATGAAGAACCTCTTCAAGGAACCGAGCAGGGCAGACGAATGGCTCTGCATATGCTTGATGAGATTCGGCGTCTTGACCCGTCCCGTCTTGTAACCGGAGCTATGAACGGGGGAATTCTTGAGGATTGCGGCGTGGGCAATGCACTTGATGTTATTGGAGTGAATTACCAGCTGTATTCTTATGATGATATACATAATAAGTATCCATCTCTGCCGATAGTAGGTTCTGAAACGACTTCTGCGTTCCAGACAAGA
The DNA here is from genome assembly GCA_945876755.1 of uncultured Clostridia bacterium. Lineage (GTDB taxonomy): Bacteria > Bacillota > Clostridia > Oscillospirales > Ruminococcaceae > RGIG8773. The sequence goes on along the minus strand of CAMCPM010000003.1, from coordinate 93,776 downwards.
GGCTGTACCGTTACCGATAAAGAAAAGCATACGTTTTCCTGCTATGACGAGGACGCTGCGGATTGGGGAAATAATGTCCGCGATACATGGCGTGAGGTGAATGCAAGAGATTTTATCATGGGTGCGTTCATGTGGACAGGCTTTGATTATCTCGGTGAACCGTCTCCGCATATTTATCCGAGCGTATCAAGCTTTTTCGGACTTATGGATACCTGCGGCTTTGAAAAGGGCGGCTATCACATGGTCAAGGCAATTCAAAGCAGTGAACCGTATGCTGCAATTCTTCCCGATGGGTGGAATTTTTCTGAAAATGAAACTATAAAGGTTATGAGCTGTACGAATTGTGAAGAGGCAGAGTTGCTTATTAACGGTAAATCTCAGGGAAGATATACTATTAATAAGTATGAACAGCATATATGGGAAGTTCAGTTTGAAATGGGAGAGATCAGGCTTATAGGTTATAATAATGGCAAAGAAGCTGTTTCGTGTGTTAAGAAAACGGCTTTACAGCCATCGAGAATCGTTCTTGCACCATGTTTCGGGACTTTTGACGAATTTACCGAAACAATTCCCGTTATGGCATATCTTACGGATGAAAATGGTACAATTATACCCAATTCTGACAGTAAAATCAAATTCAGCATAAGCGGAGGAAAAATTCTCGGCACAGGAAATGGTGACCCTAATTGTCATGAGGCGTTTAACGGAAAAACACGCAGCTTGTTTGCCGGAAAAGCAATGGTTATTGTTTCGGCGGATGAATTTGCGGAAAATGTTTTGGTAAAAGCAAAAACAGACGGCTTAAAGCAGGCAAGGGTAACGATACCAGTCAAAGCAAGACCTGAAACAGCAATTCTAAAATCTGTAAAGGAAATATACTTGTCAGATTGGAGAATTAGTAAAGTAACAGGCGAATGCCCCGACCCAAATGAAGTTATAGCTGACAGCGATATGAACAGCTGGCAGCCGTTCTCGCCGGAAAATGGCGCTCCCGGAGAAATGTATGACAAGCTTGGGAAATATGTTATGTTCAGGACCCAAATAACTGTTCCTGATGTGATAAACGGAAAACCGCCTGTTCTTCGTTTCCATAATCTGTGGGGAAAATGCAATATTTATATTAATGGTATACTTTGCGGCGAATGTGATAACGAATGGGCAGCTCCTATGGATATATCAATAAAAGGCGGTATATCGGAAATCACCGTACTTGTGCAGAGTACAAATATCAATGGTGCTGGGCTTTGCGCACCTGTTGTACTTGTGTAAAGCAAGAGCCTTGCAGGTGAAATTTGCACAAAATTGAAACGGCTTTTTTTACGGGATAGTTTTTGAATTTATATTGACAAAAGAAAGCAAATACTATATACTTGTATTCAATGACGCTTAAAACACAATATGTTGTGGTTGATTGAATATGGAGGTACAATACTTATGATTACACAGATAAGAAAAAGAGACGGAAGAACTGTAACCTTTAACATTGAAAAAATTGCTCAGGCTATTTATAAAGCTGCGCAGTCGGTTGGCGGAAGCGACTATAATACTTCTCTTGAACTTGCCGACAAGGTTTGCGACGCAGTTGAAAATAAATACGGAAAATGTATTCCTACCGTTGAACAGGTTCAGGATATGGTTGAAAAAACTCTTGTTGAAGAGGGTCACGCCAGAACTGCGAAGTCATATATCCTCTACCGTTCGGACAGAACTCGTGCCCGTGAAATGAATACCAAGCTGATGAAGGTGTACGAGGATCTTACCTTCAAGCCTGCCAAGGACAGCGATATAAAGCGTGAAAATGCAAATATCAATGCCGATACAGCAATGGGTACTATGCTTAAATACGGTTCTGAGGGTGCGAAGCAGTTCTATGAGATGTATGTGCTTGACCCAAAGCACGCAAAGGCTCACAATCAGGGTGATATCCATATTCATGACCTTGATTACCTTACGCTGACGACAACCTGCTGTCAGATAGACCTTATCAAGCTTTTTAAGGACGGATTTTCCACAGGACACGGATTTCTCCGTGAACCTAACGATATTTACAGCTATTCTGCACTTGCTTGTATTGCAATTCAGTCCGACCAGAACGACCAACACGGCGGTCAGAGCGTTCCGAATTTTGAGTATGCTATGGCTGAAGGCGTTAAAAAGACATACCGCAAGAAATATGTTTACAATATTGCCCGCTGCCTTGAAATGATCGCAAAGCTTGATAACGGTCAGGAGGTAAGCGACAAAATTGCCGAGGAGATCCTTGAAGAAAAGGGAATTTATCCTGTACTCGGAAACGATAACGGATATAAAGAACTTGAATTTGAAAAGCTTTGCAGATATGTTGACGCAGATACGGCAGAAAGAATACAGAAATTTACTTTCCAGAATACATTAAAAGAAGTTGACCGTGCTACATATCAGGCAATGGAAGCGCTTATACACAACCTGAATACTATGAACAGCCGTGCAGGAGCACAGGTTCCGTTCAGCTCGATAAACTACGGACTTGATACCTCTCTTGAGGGAAGAATGGTTATCAAGAATGTTCTTCTTGCGCACGAAGCAGGTCTCGGAAACGGTGAAACTCCTATTTTCCCGATTCACATTTTCAAAATCAAAGAGGGAATCAACTATAATCCCGAAGACCCTAACTATGATATGTTCAAGCTTGCGTGCCGTGTTTCAGCAAAGAGACTCTTCCCGAACTTCTCTTTCATAGACGCACCTTATAATCTTAAATACTACAAACCCGGCGATTATAACACTGAGGTTGCATACATGGGCTGCCGAACAAGAGTTATCGGTAACTCATTCGACCCGACTCGTGAAATTGTAACAGGCAGAGGAAATCTGAGTTTTACATCTGTTAACCTTCCAAGACTGGCGATAAATGCTAACCATAATGTTGGTGCATTTTTTGACAGCCTTGAAGAGATCATGGATCTGGTATGCGAGCAGCTTATGGCAAGATACAAAATTCAAGCTCAGAAATGTGTCAGAAACTATCCTTTCCTTATGGGTCAGGGCATTTGGATCGATTCGGACAAGCTTGGTCCCAACGACCAGGTAGGGGAGGTTCTCAAGCATGGTACATTGTCTATGGGATTTATCGGACTTGCAGAGTGCCTTAAAGCGCTTATCGGCAAACACCACGGTGAGGACGAAGAAGCAAGAAAGCTCGGATATGAGATCGTATCCCGTATGCGTGCAAGAATGGACGAGGAAACAAAGCGTTCCGGCATGAATTATACTCTCCTTGCAACGCCTGCCGAGGGTCTTTCGGGAAGATTTGTACGCATGGATAAAAAGCTTTTCGGAGAGATCGAGGGAGTAACGGACAGAGATTATTACACCAATTCTTTCCATGTGCCTGTATATTATCCTATAAACGCTTTTGATAAGATCAAGATCGAAGCTCCTTATCATGAGCTTACAAATGCAGGACATATCAGCTATGTTGAACTCGACGGCGACCCCATGAACAATCTTTCAGCATTTGAGAAAATTGTACGCTGCATGAAAGAATCCGGTATCGGATACGGTTCTATCAACCATCCTGTTGACAGAGACCCTGTTTGTGGATATACGGGAATTATCGGAGATACCTGTCCTAAGTGCGGACGCCACGAGGGTGACGACGGACTTGGCTTTGAACGTATCAGAAGAATTACGGGCTATCTGGTAGGTACTCTTGACAGATTCAACGATGCAAAGCTCGCTGAAGTTCGCGACCGTGTAAAGCACAGTGTTTAAGGTGATTGGCTATGCTGTCGGATAAAATAAGAATTGCCGGAACCGTCAATGATTCAATTGTTGACGGTCCGGGAATACGTCTTACGATATTTACTCAGGGTTGTCCTCATCACTGTGAGGGCTGTCACAATCCGCAGACACATGATTTCAGCGGAGGAGAGCTTGTTACGCTTGAAAGTCTGCTTGAAAAAGCAAAAGCAAATCCGCTTCTTGACGGAGTAACTTTCAGCGGAGGAGAACCGTTTTGTCAGGCAAAGCAGCTTTATGAACTGGGCGCAGAAATTAAAAAGCTTGGAATGAACGTTGTAACATATACCGGGTATTTGTATGAATATCTTCTAGAACACGCTTCGTCTGAAAATTACTATAATGAACTGCTTTCAGTGACGGATTATCTTGTTGACGGTCCGTTTGAGCTTGATAAACGCAATATCCTGCTGAGATTTAAAGGAAGCTCAAATCAGCGGATAATCAATGTTAAAAAAAGCCTTTCTGAAAAAAAAGTTGTTGAAGCTGAGCTTTAATACTTGAAAATGAATTGAAAAAATGCTATATTAGAATATGATAAATTTAAAAGGAGTTTTACCTTGAAAAAAATTCATATTCGCAATATAGCATTTATTTTTTTTATGATTTTTATAATTACGCTTATTCCGTCATGCAAAGAGGATGACGGTTCGGGATATATTTTTAAAATGAATATTGAAAATAATCCCCAGAACCTTGACCCTCAGATGGCAAATGATGCCGAATCAATTATGATAATAACAAACATGATGGAAGGGTTGATGAAAAAGGACTCAAACGGAGCAATAGTACCTGCCGCAGCAGAAAGCTTTACAATGTCCGAAGATGAGTTGACCTATACATTTTATCTTAAACAAAATCAAAGCTGGGACAGTTTTGCAGATTTTTCGGCAGAGGTAACAGCAGATGATTTTGTGTTTGCTTTTCAGCGTATGTTTGATGCTGAAACAAAGTCGCCTCACAGCAAGGATTATATGTGTATAAAAAATGCCGGAGCGGTACTTAACGGTACAAAATCCCAAAGTGAGCTTGGGGTAAAAGCTGTGGATAAATATACGGTTCAGTTTATACTTGAATATCCGTATTATGATTTTCTGAATTTGCTTACTAAAACTGCCGCAATGCCGTGCAACCGCGAGTTCTTTGAATTTACGAAAGGAAGATACGGTATGGCGGCAGACGCCTCCGCTTCAAACGGAGCGTTTTATCTTAAAGAATGGAATTATGATCCGTATTGGGATAATAATTACATCATAATGCGGAGAAATAAGTCATATTCAAATAACAATTATGTTTATCCTTACGGTCTGAATTTTTTTATTACGGATGATAAAAGCGATGACAGTACGGCTTTTGCCGGCGGCGATATTCAGTGCTATGTTTCGGAAAAATATGATAAAAAAGTATTTGACGGGAATAATTATGACGAATATCATACTAAGATTGCCGGATTGATTTTTAATCTTGATTCTGAATATTTAAAAAAACGTGAAATAAGAGAAGCACTTGCAAAATCAATTAACAGGGAAGCTTATGCTGTGTCGCTTCAGGAAGGACTTGTTCCTGCGTTCGGAATAATTCCGGACGGTGTAACGGTTCAGGGACGAAGCTACAGAGATCTGTCCCCTGACCGTGCATTATCAGTGTATGATGTTCAGGCTTTTAATATATGGGACAGAGCATTGAAATCAAATGGGTTCTATTCGGTTGATAATATTAAAATAACCGTACCTGACAGCTTTGCAGATAAAGAACTGCTGTATAATATTACCGGACAGTGGCAGGAAGAACTTCTGTTTTACTGCGGTGTTGAAATAGTTTCTCAAACAGAATATGACAGCAAAATTAAAAATATGGATTATGATATTGCTTTGATAGAACTTGAAGCTGATGAAAATTCGGTTTTTGATTATTTAAATTACTTTTGTGAAAGTGATTTATTTAAAAATTATTCAAATGCAAAGCTGATATCGGATATAAACAGAATTAAAACATCGAGAAGCTTGACAGACGGTGTTGAAAAAATAAAAAATGCAGAATCAGATATAATAAGTGACTATGTTTTTATACCACTTTGTTATGAAAGTGAGTATTTTGTTTACAGCAGTGATTCTTCTGATTTTGTCTATTATCCTTTTTCTTCTTCCGTATGGTTTGGAGAAGCGAAATATTTCGATTAGCTGTTTTATGTTTGATTTTCCTAACTTTGGGCTAAGTCTTTACAAAATACGGTTTATGTGGTATAATAAAATTTGATTTTACTGAAGGAGCTGCGTTATGGATATTCGTCCAATGGATATACTTGTAATGAAAAAAAAGCATCCCTGCGGAAGCTGCCATATGCTTGTACTGCGTTCCGGTATGGATTTCAAGCTTCGCTGCGAGGGTTGCGGTCATGAATTTATGGTTCCGAGAAGCAAAATTGAAAAAAACATAAAGTCAGTGGAACGTCATGAAGAAAAAGAGCCTTAGCTTGTCTGCCCCTTTTTAATATATTATAAAGGAGCTTTGATTTGTCATGTTTGAAAAATTAAAATTAACAGAGCAGAAATACAATGAAATAAGTGAAAAATTGACTGATATGGAGGTAATAAGCGACAACAAGCTTTATACCTCTCTAATGAAAGAATATAAAAACCTTACTCCTGTTGTTGAGAAATACCGTGAATACTGTAAATGTAAAAGCACTATGGACGACGCAAAGGAGCTTCTTGACGAGGGCGGTATTGACAAGGAGATGAAGGAGCTGGCACAGCTTGAATTTGACGAAAGCCGTGAACAGCTTGAAGCTCTAAGCGAGGAGCTGAAAATTCTGCTTCTGCCTAAAGACCCAAACGATGATAAGAATGTTATTATCGAAATCAGAGGCGGAGCAGGCGGTGAAGAAGCTTCACTTTTTGCAAATTCTCTTTACCGTATGTATTCTATGTATGCCGAGGCACGCCGATGGAAAATTGAAGTCCTTAACGCAAATGAAACAGAACTTGGCGGTTTTAAGGAAATCAGCTTCAGTGTAGAGGGTGAAGGAGCATATTCACGTCTGAAATATGAAAGTGGAGTACATCGTGTTCAGCGTGTTCCAGAGACTGAATCACAGGGTAGGATACACACGTCAACGGTAACAGTTGCGGTGCTTGTAGAAGCTGACGAGGTCGAGCTTGAGATCGCTCCGACAGATTTGAAAATCGATGTTTTCAGGGCATCGGGTGCAGGAGGACAGCATATCAATAAAACCGAATCTGCCGTAAGAATTACACACCTGCCGACAGGTGTTGTTGTTGAATGTCAGGATGAGCGAAGCCAGCATAAAAATAAAGACAAGGCAATGAAAATTCTGCGTTCAAGGCTTTATGAAGCGCTTCAGCAGGAGCAGAATGACAAAATTGCTTCCGAAAGAAAATCTCAGGTCGGAACAGGTAACCGTTCTGAAAGAATAAGAACATACAATTTCCCCGAAAGCAGAGTTACCGACCATAGAATAGGTCTTACACTATATCGTCTTGAATATATTTTAAATGGTAATATAGATGAGATTGTTGACGCTCTTGCGACTGCCGACCAGGCTGCAAAGCTTTCAGCACAGGAAGATATATAAAAAGGTGATGTATAAAATGGCATATGATACAAAACTGCTCGGTACTTCCGAGCCGGACATAGCGTATGCTGCAAAGCTTATTGCAGACGGCAAGGTCGTTGGTATACCGACCGAAACGGTATACGGACTTGCTGCCGATGCGGAAAATGAGGAAGCTGTCAGGAAAATATTTGAAGCTAAGGGCAGACCACAGGATAATCCGCTTATCGTTCATTTGGCAGATGTTTCACAGCTTGAGTATTATGTTCATGATATTCCCAATATTGCATATAAGCTTGCGGAAAAATTCTGTCCGGGACCGCTTACAATGGTACTTCCAAAACGCAGTATAATTCCGGATATAACAAGCGCAGGATTGGATACAGTTGGAATAAGAATACCATATCATCCTGCTGCAAGGAGAATTATAGCAGAAAGCGGAAAAGTGCTTGCAGCTCCGTCGGCAAATCTTTCGGGAAGTCCGAGTCCTACAACTGCTATGCACGTTATGAATGATATGAAAGGACGGATACCTGCAATTGTTGACGGCGGAAGCTGTCCCGTTGGAGTGGAAAGCACGGTCATTTCATTTGAAAATGGAAAGATACGTTTGCTGAGACCGGGATTTATTTCAGCGGACGAGCTTTCAGAATTTGCCGAGGTGATCTGCGACAGGCATATAACCGAAGCGGCTGTCGACGGTGAACAGGTGCGTTCTCCGGGAATGAAGTATAAGCATTACTCGCCGAAAGCAAACGTTACAATTATCAGCGGCAGCGGAGATAAATTTATTGAATATGTGAACAGTCACGGCGGAAACGGAGTTTATGCAATGCCGTTTGACGATGATGCCGAAAAATGCAGGATACCGTGTATTCCTTATGGAAATACACCGGAAGAACAGGCTGCAAAGCTTTTTGCAGTCCTGAGGGAATTTGATGATATAGGCGCAAAGCAGGTTTATGCACGATGTCCTTCGGTAAACGGAGTCGGACTTGCAGTATATAATCGTCTGCTAAGAGCTGCCGGGTTTGAAGTAATAGCTCTGTAATATGTTTTAGTATAAAAGGGGAAAGGAATGGTAAAGGATATGAGCGAAGCAGCCGATATAGCTGTAATCGGTCTGACGGGGCAAAGCGGTGCGGGAAAGACTACTGTTTGCCGTGTTTTTGAGGATAACGGATTTGCGATAATTAACGCAGATTTAATTGCCCGTAAAATAATGGATAAAGGAACTCCTTGTCTTGAAGAGGTTTCTGAGTGTTTCGGAAAGGATATTTTTAATGGCGACGGTTCTCTTAACAGGCAAAAGCTTGCGGATATTGTGTTTAACGATGCGGAAAAGCTTAGCCAGCTGAACGCTATTACTTATCCATACATAACTTCGGAAATTCTGAATATGATAAATAAATATAACTGTGAGGGGAAGAAGTATGTTCTGCTTGACGCTCCTACGCTTTTCGAAAGCCGCGCAGATGATTTCTGCGACCTGATAATAAGCGTAACTGCGCCTGAAAAAATCCGTACGGAGAGAATTGCCGAACGTGACGGAATTACTGCTGAACAAATCAAAAAACGTTTCTCATCACAGCATACCGAAAGCTTTTTTATCAATCATTCGGATTTTATAATCAAAAACAACAAGTCAATTGATAAACTTATAGAAAAGGCAAAAGAGGTTGCAGAGAAAGTCAAGGAGTATTACAATGCTGAAGAAGCTCGGTAGTTTTCTGCTGATTATTTTGATTGGCGCATTTATATTGATTATTTTCAATATGGAAGCGCTTGCCAAAAGGTATATATATCCCATAAATTATGGCAGTTATGTTGAAAAGGCTTCGTATGAAACGGGTATTGATAAATACTTGATTTATGCTGTAATAAAAACGGAGAGTAATTTTAATGAAAATGCGGAATCCAATGTAGGCGCAAGAGGTCTAATGCAAATTATGGAGGACGCATTTGACTGGGTTAAATTTCGCATGAAGGATGAACGCAGTATAGATTATGATGATATGTATACAGCCGAGTATAACATAGAGTACGGCAGTTATCTTATCATGCTTTTATATGAGGAGTATGGCGATGAAAGAACTGCTCTTGCGGCGTACCATTCAGGCAGAGGCAGCGTAAACAGCTGGCTTAAAGATGGTGAATACAGTTCGGACGGAAAAACTCTTGATAAAATCCCTTCAAGCACGACAGAGCATTATGTAAATAAGGTTATGACTGCTTATGAGGGGTATACTAATTTATACACAGATGATAATTAATGAAAGGATTTGATAAAAATGTCAAAGGAAAAATCAGCGGCATCACTTCTTAAAGAGCAGCTTTTTATGGAACGCAAGCATGCCGGAATGCTTATGTCGGACGCTGAAATTGCAGCGTGTGACGATTTCTGCGAAAGCTATAAGGATTTTCTTGACAGCGCAAAAACCGAGCGTGAGGCTGTTATTACGACGATCTCTCTTGCGGAAGAAGAAGGCTTCAAGGAGTATAAGCCCGGAATGTCTCTTAAAGCAGGAGATAAGATTTATTACAATAACAGGGGAAAGGCAATTATTCTTGCAGTAATCGGCAGCGAGCCTGTTGAAAACGGAGTGCATCTTGCAGCTGCACATATTGATTCTCCAAGACTCGACCTTAAACAAAATCCGCTTTATGAGGACAACGAAGTAGCTTTGTTCAAGACCCATTATTACGGCGGCATAAAAAAATACCAGTGGGCTACAATTCCACTTGCGCTTCATGGCGTTGCAGTTAAAAAAGATGGAACAAAGGTTACTCTTTGTATAGGCGAGGACGAGAATGACCCGGTGTTCTTTATCAGCGACCTTCTTCCGCATCTTGCTCAGGAGCAGGTAAAGCGTACTCTCAATGAGGGTATCAAGGGTGAAGAACTGAATGTTATTGTAGGTTCAAGACCATTCCGCGATGATGATATCAGTGAGAAAGTCAAGCTTAATATCATGTCTGTTCTGTATGAGAAATACGGTATGATCGAGTCGGATTTTCTTTCCGCTGAATTTGAGATGGTTCCTGCATTTAAAGCAAAGGATATCGGTTTTGATAGAAGCCTTATAGGTTCATACGGACACGATGACAGAGTTTGTGCCTATACAGCGCTTGAAGCAATCCTTGGATGCGAAAATGTTAATAAAACAGCTGTTGTTTGTCTTACCGATAAAGAAGAAACCGGAAGCGACGGAAATACAGGTCTTTGCTCTGCATATCTCGAGAACATCCTTTATGACCTTGCTGAAAGCTTCGGCGTAAACGGAAGAACTCTCATTTCCAATACAGAGTGTCTTTCGGCAGATGTTAATGCAGCATTTGACCCGACATTCCCAGATGTTGTTGAAAAACGCAATGCTGCTTTTCTGAATTACGGCGTTGTGGTAACAAAGTTTACAGGCGCGAGAGGCAAATCGGGTACATCTGACGCTTCCGCTGAATTTGTCGGAAGAGTACGCGCACTTATGGAAAAGAATAATATCATCTGGCAGACAGGCGAGCTTGGCAAGGTCGACCTTGGCGGCGGCGGAACTGTTGCAGCATATCTCGCGAATATGAATATGGATGTTATTGACGTTGGAGTTCCTGTTCTTGCAATGCACGCTCCGTATGAAGTTGTAGCAAAAACAGATGTATACATGACATATAAAGCTTTCAGTGCATTTTTTGAAGAATAATAAATAAAGTTAATGACCTGAGAAGAGTCAAATTTCTTCTCAGGTTATTTTTTTATTTTATAAGCTGTTTTGAATTATCTATAAAATAAAATTTATGCTAAGTAATGAAAAAAATTTATATAAATATGTTGACTTTTGCTGAATTATAATATAAAGTATAAGTTGTATGTCTTTGGCATAACTAGGATTGTGAAAGGAAGCAGGGGAATTGAACAGTATTATTACATTAAAGGATATTGTTGTTGAATTTGACGGTGAAAGAATTCTTGACAAAATTAATCTTGATATAAAGGATAAGGAATTTGTAACTTTGCTGGGACCGTCAGGCTGCGGAAAAACCACAACGCTCCGTATAATAGGCGGATTTATTAATCCGGACAGCGGAACGGTATATTTTGACGGCAAAGAAATTAACGGACTTCCTCCTCATAAACGTAATGTTAATACGGTTTTTCAGAGATATGCACTTTTCCCTCATCTTAACGTATATGAAAATATTGCATTCGGACTGCGTGTAAAAAAAGTACCGGAAAAAGAAATAAACAAGCGCGTTGCCGAAATGCTGAAGCTTGTTAACCTTGTAGGTTTTGAAAAGCGTACTGTTCAGCGGCTTTCAGGCGGTCAGCAGCAGCGTGTGGCAATTGCTCGTGCATTGGTAAATCATCCTAAGGTGCTTTTGCTTGACGAGCCTCTAGGCGCTCTTGACCTGAAGCTGAGAAAGGAAATGCAGATAGAACTCAAGCGTATCCAGCAGCAGCTTGAGATCACCTTTATTTATGTTACTCACGACCAGGAGGAAGCTCTTACGATGAGTGATACTGTTGTTGTAATGAACGGCGGTGTAATTCAGCAGATAGGTTCTCCCGTAGATATCTATAACGAGCCCGAAAACGCATTTGTTGCTGACTTTATCGGTGAGAGCAATATTCTTAACGGTCTTATGCTCAAGGACAAGCTTGTTGAAATAAGCGGCAGAACCTTTGAGTGTGTTGACGGCGGCTTCGGCGATAATACTCCCGTAGATGTTGTAATTCGTCCGGAGGATATAACAATTGTTGCACCTGATGAGTCTCAGCTTTGCGGTGTTGTAGAGTCTGTAATTTTTAAGGGTGTTCACTATGAAATGCTTATTGACGCATATGATTACCGCTGGATAGTACACTCTACAAAAGCAGCTGAAAAGGGCGCTTCTGTGGGACTTAAATTCGGACCTGACGATATTCATATTATGCACAAGCTGAAAGAAACCGAACAATTCGGGGAGGAAACGCCTGATGAAGAATAAGCTTATTTCAGCCCCGTATCTGGTATGGATGGTCGTTTTTATACTTGTGCCGCTTCTTATGGTTGCATATTTTGCTTTTACTGACAAGGATGGCAACTTTACACTGAACTACGTTGCCGATGTAGCACAGTATTCCCAGATTTTTGTGCGTTCAATATGGCTTGCGGCAATTGCTACGGTAATATGTCTTGTAATATCATATCCGCTTGCTTATATTCTTACCGGTATGAGCAAAAATACCCAAAGTACAATGCTTATGCTTGTAATGCTTCCTATGTGGATGAACTTCCTGCTCAGAACATATGCATGGATGACAATGCTCGGCAATAATGGAATCATAAACAGTATATTTGGATTTTTCGGACTTGGTCCGTATAAAATGCTTAATACCGAAGGCGCTGTCGTTCTCGGTATGGTTTACAATTATCTGCCGTATATGATTTTGCCGCTTTATTCCGTAATGGTCAAAATTGACAAAAGCGTTATAGAAGCAGCCTCGGATTTGGGCTGCAATACATGGAATACCCTTTTCAGAGTGGTACTGCCGCTTAGTTTGCCAGGTGTAATGTCGGGAATAACAATGGTTTTTGTACCGGCTATCAGTACGTTTATTATTTCAAGAATGCTTGGCGGCGGAGGAAATCTTCTTATCGGTGACCTTATTGAAATGCAGTTCCTCGGAAACGCTTACAATGTCAACCTCGGAGCAGCAATATCGCTTGTTCTTATGGTAATTATCCTGCTTATCATGACAATCATGAATCAGTTCGGCAGCGATGATGAAACAGTATTAATGTAGGGGAGGATACATGATGAAAAAGATAAGTAAAGTTTATCTTGGATTGGTACTAATGTTTTTGTATGTGCCTATTTTCGTGCTTATTGTTTTTTCTTTCAATACCACTAAAAGCCGTACAGTTATGTCCGGATTTACATTCGAGTGGTATGCAAAGCTTTTTCGCAACGAAATAATCATGTCCTCGCTTGCAAACACTATTCTTATAGCTGTAATCGCTTCTGTAACCGCAACTATTCTCGGAACAGCGGCGGCAATTGGCATTAACAATATGAAAAAGCTTCCAAAAGCGATAGTATTAAATATCACAAATTTCCCAATCATCAACCCGGAAATTGTAACAGGTGTATCGCTTATGCTGCTGTTTGTTTTCTTTGCAGCAAGAATGAACCTTGAATTCGGTTTTGTAACTCTTCTGATTGCGCATATAACCTTCAGTGTACCATATGTAATACTGAATGTTATGCCTAAATTCAGACAAATGGATCCGTTCCTTTACGAAGCTGCGCAGGATCTGGGATGTAATTCGCGTCAGGCATTTTTCAAGGTAGTGCTTCCCGAAATAATGCCGGGCGTTGTTTCAGGCTTTCTCATGTCGTTTACATTTTCCCTTGACGATTTTATAATAAGCTATTTTACCTGCGGTTCAGATTCGCAGACTCTTCCCGTAACAATATATTCCATGACAAGGCGTAAGGTAAGTCCCGAAATAAATGCGCTTTCAACCTTGATTTTCCTTGTTGTGGTAATTGCACTTGTACTGAAGAACTTTGTTGAGCGCAGAAGTGAAAGCCGAAGCTTAAAAACAAAGGAGGAATCCCTTTGAATAATAGTTTAAAAAGAATAATTGCCTTGCTTTTTCCTTTGGTAATCGGCACAAGCTTGCTTGCAGGGTGTTCTTCGGATTCAGTAACCGATGCAGATGAAGAAAGTGAAGAAACAGAAGTTCAGACCTTGACTGTTGCAGATGAGGAGTATTACTCAAAATTCCGCGACAGCGGAATAAGCATAAATGTTTATAACTGGGGCGAATATATTTCAGACGGCTCTGACGAGGGCACTCTTAACGTTAACGCCGAGTTTACAAAGCTGACAGGGATAAAGGTCAATTATACCAACTATGCCACAAACGAGGAGCTTTACGCCAAGCTCAAAGGCGGCGGAGCAAGCTATGATATAATCATTCCTTCTGATTATATGATTTCCCGTATGATAAAGGAGGATATGATCCAGCCGCTTGATTTTGGAAATATTCCTAATTATAAGTATATCGGAGAATCCTATAAAAACCAGGCGTATGACCCTGATAATGCCTATTCCGTTCCTTATACATGGGGAACAGTAGGTATAATTTATGATACAACCTTAATTGAAGAGGAAAATATCGATTGGGATATTCTCTGGAATGAAGACTATGCCGACAGAATATTAATGTTTGATAATCCTCGTGACGCATTTGCAATTGCCGAGATACGCCTCGGATACTCTCTTAACAGTGAAGATTTTGATGAGCTTGAAAATGCGGCAGAGCTCCTTAAAGAGCAGAAAAAAGTTGTTCAGGCATATGTAATGGATGAAATTTTCGATAAAATGGGAGCCGGAGAAGCACTGATTGCGCCTTATTATGCAGGCGATGCCATTACACTTATGGACGAATATGAGGATCTGGGGTTTGTTATTCCCGAAAGCGGAACAAATTTGTTTATTGATGCAATGTGCATACCTTCTGGTGCAAAACAGAAGGAAGCTGCCGAAATGTATATCAACTTTATGTGTGAGCCTGACATAGCATATGCTACCACATCGTATATCGGCTATTCGACACCGAACACAGCAGCTTATGAAATGCTTGACGATGAAATAAAGAACGACGGTATCTCATACCTTGATGAAGAATACCTTGCACAGAACACCACGGTTTTCCGTAATCTTTCGGACGAAGCAAATCAGAAAATGCAGGATTTGTGGACAGAACTCAAATCAACGCATGATGAAACAAAAAACAAATGGCTTGTTCCGTTATTTATGCTTGCGTGTGTAATTCTGTCGATAACAATTCTTATAATGCGATATATTAAAAAGAAGAAGGATATATTCTAATGAACATTACCGTAAGAACAGCGGATAAAAGCGATATAGAAACTCTTGTAAAATTCAGATTTCTGTACCTTACCGACGTTGAGGGCGAGCTTTCCGAAAAGCAGATAAATGCACTTAATAATCAGCTTCCTATATATTTTGAAAAGCATATAGGAAATGATTTTACGGCATATTTTGCCGAAGACAACGGCAAGCCTGTTGCAGTAATATTTATGGTAAGGCTCGAAAAGCCTGCAAGTGTGCATTTTTTAAGCGGAAGTACCTGTTACCTTATGAATGTTTACACAGATTCCGAGTACCGCCGTATGGGAATAGCTTCTCGTATTTTGGACAGGCTTATTTCAGACGCTAAAGCTGAAGGCATAACCTGTATAGACCTTTCAGCAACCGAAATGGGTAAGCCGGTTTATCTCAAAAAAGGCTTTGTTGAGAGAGGCAACACGGAAATGCGTATGGAATTATAAAAAAAGCGGTATCGGAGTAATAAATCCGTTACCGCTTTAAAATTATATTTGCCCCTTTATTTTGCATAAGGTATTTTTTTCAAGGCGTGAGACCTGTGCCTGAGAAATACCTATTTCATTTGCAACCTCAACCTGTGTTTTTCCGAGAAAAAAGCGCATATAAAGTATGTTCTTTTCACGCGGTTGAAGAAGATTTATCGCTTCTTTAAGAGAAATTTCATCAAGCCAGTTAGAATCGTCATTCTTGTCACCTACCTGATCGAGAACATAAAGTGTGTCTCCTGCATCAGAATAAACAGGTTCATAAAGCGAAACAGGGTCGGTAATGCTTTCAAGCGCAAGGACAACATCCGATTGCTTTACGCCGATCAAATCAGAAATTTCCTTTATAGTAGGTTCACGCTGATTTTTATTTATAAGCTGTTCCTTTGCCTGCATTGCCTTATATGCCAAATCACGCAAAGAACGGCTTACACGAATGGGGTTATTGTCACGCATATATCTGCGTACCTCGCCGCATATCATAGGTACAGCATAGGTTGAAAAACGTACGTCCAGGTCGGTATTAAAGTTATCTATCGCTTTAATAAGTCCGATACAGCCCACCTGAAACAGATCATCAGCGTTTTCACCGCGTCCGATAAATTTCTGAATAACACTGAGAACGAGCCGGAGATTTCCGTTAATAAGTTTTTTTCGGGCGTTTTTGTCTCCTTTTTTGCACTGCTTCAAAAGTTCAATTTTTTCCGATTCTTTTAAAACCGTCAGCTTAGAGGTGTCAACTCCGCTTATATCGACTTTATTATAGTACATATCAATTAGCTCCCGACCGTAATCTTATACTAAGATTATTGTCAGGAGCAGTTTTTAATATTCATGATAGCGACAATGCAATAAATGGAAATTAAGTAATAACCTTTTCCAATTCTCTTCGAAGCTTTTTAATGATCCTCTTTTCAAGACGTGAAATATAGGATTGAGAGATACCGATTATGTCGGCAACCTCTTTCTGAGTTTTTTCTTTTCCGTCAATAAGACCGAATCTCATCTTCATAATACTTTTTTCACGTTCGGGAAGCCGTTCGACAGCTTCAAGCAATACAGATTTTTCAGCCTCGCTTTCAATGTTTCCGTTTACGGTATCCTCGTCAGTGCCGAGAATATCCGACAGCAGCAGTTCATTGCCGTCCCAGTCGATATTCAGCGGCTCGTCAATTGAAATTTCATTTTTATATTGGCTTGATTTTCTCAGAAACATAAGTATCTCATTTTCGATACAGCGTGAGGCATATGTTGCAAGCTTGATGTTTTTGCTCGGGCAGAAAGTTTTTACAGCTTTGATAAGTCCTATCGTGCCGATGGAAACTAAATCTTCAATTCCAATTCCTGTAGCTTCAAATTTTTTTGCTATATATACAACTAATCGCAGGTTGTGGGTAATAAGTATCTGCCTTGCTTTTTCCTCATTTATCTCCAGAAGCTGAAAGGTTTCTTCTTCCTGTGTACGGGACAGGGGAGCGGGAAGAGTTTCGGGACCGTTTATATAAAAAATATCTTTTACTTTCTTTTTAAACAGTATAAAATCAATTGCCGATTTTAATTTTTCAAAGATGTTCACTTCAACCAAGTCCTTTCATATATCATAGAATTTTAGGATTAAAAACTGCATATTCCATATTTCTGTCAACAACGCCAATGTAAACGTCAGCAGATTTAAGACAGCCGCTTTCCATATCCTTTATAATAACCTGTTCAGGCTTAAAAATCGGAAGCATACCGTCAGAATGTATTGTTGAAAACGGAATCAACCTCCAGCCGTAACTACAGCACATACTTTCTTCTGATAAAATTATTTCTGTTTCGTTGCTGTCTAAAAGTTCAGTGATATTTTTTTTATCGCATACTATAACGGGTTTTCCTGTGAATGTATCAGTAAGATTATTGCAGGTGTCCCCAACAGCTTTTAATGAGATCGTTTTTCCGTTCCTTGTTATAATTATTGTATAACTTTTATCCAGACCGTTTTTTCCATCAAGATAGTATCTGAAAAAAGAAATAGCAGCATATGATATTACGGTAGAAATAATAAGAGTAAGCAGTGAAATATTTACATACAGCGTTGAATTATGCCATATCATGTTCTGATTTCCTGAAAGCACGGATATTCCGTATTCTATGCCAGCAAAAATAAAGCATACAAAAAAGAAGATAAGTCCTGTTTTATAAAGCTCACGCGGAGATTTGCCGCTGAAAGCAACTATGATCATAAGTGCTGCCGATAAAATTCTTATCAGTAGAAGTAAAGTATTTCCAAGCGGCGGAAGCAGAATTATGAGTGAAAAAAGGCTTCCAACCATAGCAGCAGCAATACATTTCCCGTTTCTTAACGGGGAATGTACAAGCCTTGCTGTAGTTTTCAGTAAAAAAAAATTTGTATAAATGCTTGTGATAATAAGCACGTCAACGTATATGTACATAATTTTTTCCGCCATTATTTTCAGATTGCAATATAATTATAACTCTTTCTGAATTAAAAAATTGTCGATAAAGGGTCACTGTTAATTTTGTTGAAATAAATAAAAAAGTCCTCCGAAAATTATCGGAGGACAAGCAATATGCTGCTATTTTATGAAAGAATTTGCGTAAGATAATTAATAAGCTCTTTGATTTGCGGCTTTGAAAACTGACCGTCAGCGCCGACTGATTTGCCTTTAGCAATCATTTGCTCGTTAATAAGCGATGAGAACAGCAGTACAGGAATTTTACAAAGCACCTTGTCATCCTTGATGAGCTTTGTAAGTCTGTGACCGTCCATTTTAGGCATTTCAATGTCGCTGATAACACACGCAATATGAGAAGTAATGTCGTCATTGTATTCGCGGAAAGTCTGAACATAATCCCAAGCGTCCTGACCATTGCTGAAAGAAATGATATTATGGAATCCAATACTGCTTAATGAATCGGTAATCATTTTATTCAGAAATTTTGAATCATCAGCAACAACAATGTGCTTGTTTCCTACTGCCGCAGAGGGTCTGGCAGCGTGCTCCAGCCCGCTGATATCAAGACCTGCATCACGGTTAAGAGTTGAAACGATTTTCTCAAAATCCATTATTATGATGATTCTGTCATCGATCTTTGCAACACCCGTAGCAAGACCGATAGCGTCGCTGCCGCTTCCGTTTGCTACTGCCGGAGGGTCGGATATATCAGACCATGAAATTCTTTGGATACCTTTGACGCGTGTTACATGAAATGCAACGTGCATACGGTTAAATTCACATATAATGAAGATTTCTTTTCCTGATTTTGTATGCGGAACATGAACGACTTTATGTAAATCAATTACAGAAATCAGCTTGTCGCGGGGAATGAATACGCCTTCTACCTCTTCGGGAGCATTTGGGACAGGCGTAACATCCTGATTTATCATTATTTCCACAACCTTGGAAATATTAATGCCAAAATTGTTATCTCCGACTTGAAATTCAAGCAATTCAAGCTCGTTGGTGCCACTTTCCAGCAGAATGTTAGTATTCATGGGAAAACTCCTTCCTGAATTTTAGTATAATTATACAACATTATTATAAAAAAATCAACATATTTTTGCAAAAAAATAAAAAAATTAATATTCGTCTTTCAGACGTTTAATTTGGCGAATATCCTCGCCGACAAACATTAGCGTTGTAAAAACGCTGAAAAGTCTGGAAATGATTCTGTCATTGTAGTTTTTCTGAAGTTCAGAGCTTGTAAGATTACTGCTTATAATGGTTGGAAGTCCCAAATTGATACGTGAGTTAAGTATATTGTAAAGAACCGATTCATAAAAACTTGTCTGAAATTCAGAACCGAGGTCGTCGAGTATGAGCAAGTCAGTATTTATCAGAACTTGAAGGGTGTCCGTTTCAGAATTATTTGCGCGTCCGAAATGTTCTTTTTCAATAATTCTAAGGTAATTAAGAAGCGAACCGTATGCAACGGTAAACCCTTTAGCGGACACGACCTTTGCAATAGCAAGAGACATATGGGTTTTGCCTGTACCTGTTTTACCAAGCAGAAAAAGACTTTGTGAATTAATTGAAAAGCCAGAAGCGTATTTTTTACAGGAATCAAGATTTTCGGACATCTTTTTGTAGCAGTCTATACCGTTAGCATCTGTTTTACCTTTGTAATACTCAAGTGAGAAATGCTCAAAATCGCAATCGGGCATATTCGCCTCTGAATTTAATTTTTCTACGGCAAAATGAGTCAGCAGCTTATTAAAACAGGAACAGCGACCGCCGTTTATATACCCCTTGTCACGGCATATTGGACAGGTATAAACAGGTTCAAGATAATCAGCAGAGTATCCGTTTGCCGTTAAAAGCTTTTTTATCATTTCCTGACCTTGAAGATTTCTTGATTTAATTTGCTCAAAACTTTCTTTAAAATTGTCTTTTTTCTTTACAATAAGCTTGGAAAGCTCAATACTTGTCTGTGAAAGCTGATGGTTAATCTCCGATATTTCCGGAATTTTAACTTCAACCTCGGCAATACGCATATTTAAACGGTTTTCGGCAGAAATCCGTCTTTGTTTGATTTCATTTTCAGCCCGTTCAAAAGTAAGTCGGTCAAAAGCCATAGCAGTTTTTCATCTCCTTTAAAGTACATCATTTGATTTTAGGCGTGTTGTTCATGGCATGAGCGACCAATAGGTCAAGGTCATATGAATGTTTTTTATCTTCTGTTTTTGATGAAGAGTCAGCCTTTTGTGCGGAAGTACGTTTATTTTCGGCAGACTTGACGTCTTTGAACGTAAAACAGCCATTATTGTACCAGTCGAGCAGAATAGTATTCATATAGCTGAATTTTACTTTGCCGATACTGTCAATAGTTTTTTCATAAGCATATACAATCAAATCAATTGAAATGTTTTTAGCCGCCCATTCGTTTACGAATTTCCTTTCCGTCGGGGTTAGCGTTCTGTTAAGTTCAAGCCGCGATGAAACCTGTCCTGCAAGGGAGTAATAATTCTGCAGCTGACGTATCTCACGTTCTGCCTGCTCATGGGTAACAATACCGCTGTCATGCCAGCTTACAGCAATTTTTTCTATAAATCCGATACTTGCTTTATTCTGTGATTTTGCAAAATCCATTATCATAAGAAGCAAATCGGGAGCAATGCCGTAATAGTCATGGAGCCATATAATAGTGCGCTGTTCGGTATATGTAAGAACCTTTCCGAGAGTTGCTTCAGCAGCAGAGAAAAGAAATTTTATTTCTTCGGATTGTTCAGCACGTTCGGAAATTTCAGCCGGAGAAAGCATTTTTGTAGCTTTTTCCTTTGCTCTTGGTTCTGAGATCATTTCAATTTTTTGAGGTATGGATATTTTATTTTCTGTATTAACAGTTATGGGAACAGGCTTATTTCCGTCGGTATAAACAACGCCGACCTGCTGCCAGTAAGAAAGAGCGTCCTCAACGTCCTCATCTGAAACGCCGACAGCTTCCCCAACGCTTTTGAAATCAATATCTGAGAGCTTATTTTTCAATATATAAAGCAGGACTTTTACTGCTTTGCCGTTTGCAAGCCTAAGACAATCCGCAGCAAGGTCGGGAACAGCAAAAACGCCGTCAGAACCGTCCCAGTTGATTTTGTACTTCATTTGATAATCCTTTCATTTCAAAAATACATTATTACGTGATAATTATAACATATATTCAGAAAAAAATCACTATAAACTTGACCAAAAAAATTTTTCGTGATATTCTATAAATAACAGGTCTTGAAAGGAGCAAATTTAACATATGGAAGAAAATACAAAACTTAACGGAACGGACGAAAAAGAAGAACGCCGTCATTATACAAAGCAGCAAAATGTTTTATACACAATAATTTCAATCGGATTGTTTTGTTTGCTGTATTTCGGAGGAAAAGGAATATGGCAGCTTGCAAACCGTCCATATTACTGCTTTCAGAATCCCGCAAACGTGAACGAGGAAAAGCTTGATTTATTTTATGGTATAAGCGGAATTTCGGATGATCTCGGATTAACTTTTGAAAATGCAAGGCTTTATAAGGATAAATCAGGCTATTCAATGGAAATACTGTTTTCCGGCATAAAAGATACCGATGATTTTGCAGAAAATGGTATTATGTTTCAACACGGCAACATTAGAGAGGATATTCGCATTAATTTTTATCCTTATTTTGATAATCCAGCTTTTGAAGAATATGCTTTTGCTTCTGAATACTTAAATATTGAAGAAACAGCACACCCTAACAGCAGTATTTACGTTTTTGAATATGAAGATGAAATTTTTGTCAAATATCAAGAATATGGGTATCAAATGCCGTCTGAAACCAAAGCTTTGTTTTCAGATTGCGAAAAAGTATACTGAAAATGTTGCAATTTGAATGAAAAAGTGTTATAATAATTATATATTGTTTAATTTGAAAGGAAGAACAGTCAGTTGGCTGATTTTAAGGATAGAGTACGGAAAATACTGTCTAAAAAAGAAACTCCGCCACTTTGTTTTCTGCATAGCTTCGGCTGCCAGCAGAATGTAAGCGACGGCGAAAAAATTCTCGGTCTGCTGTGTGAGATCGGCTATGGAGTAACAAACGATATTTCATCTGCTGATTTGATAATTTATAACACCTGTGCAGTACGCGAAAATGCTGAGCTGAAAATTTACGGTCTTGTGGGAAATCTCAAGCATCTTAAAGAACAAAATCCCGATGTCATTATAGGGATTTGCGGCTGTATGGCTCAGCAGGAACACGTTGTTGAAAAAATTAAGAAAACCTATAAACAGGTCGATTTGATATTCGGTACTTTTGCGTTGAATGAGCTTCCGAGATTGTTATATGAAGTGCTTACCGAACGAAAAACAGCTGTTGATATTACAGAGCATAATTCAGATATTTCCGAGGAAATAAAAGCTGTAAGGAGCTCCGGGTTCAAGGCAGGCGTTCCGATAATGTACGGCTGCAATAATTTCTGTTCATACTGCATAGTTCCGTATGTAAGGGGCAGGGAACGAAGCAGAACTCCGGAGGCTATACTTAAAGAAGTGAAGGAACTTACAGACTCAGGCTGTAAGGAAATCATGCTGCTTGGGCAGAATGTTAATTCATACGGAAAAACGCTTGAAGATCCTGTCAGCTTTTCGGAACTTTTGCGTATGATAAATGATATTGACGGGGATTTTAAAATACGTTTTATGTCTCCGCACCCTAAGGATGCCACAAACGAGCTTATTGATACGATTATCGACTGTGATAAGATATGCAAGCATATGCATCTTCCGCTTCAATCGGGAAGCAATCGTATACTTGAAGCAATGAACAGACGGTATACTGCTGAAAAGTACATGGAAATTGTGAATTATGCAAGAAGCCGCGTTCATGATTTTTCATTCAGTACCGATATTATTGTGGGATTCCCCAATGAAACCGAAGAGGATTTCCGGGAAACTCTGAAAATTATGCGCGAGGTCAAGTACGATAATATTTTTTCGTTTATTTATTCAAAACGAACAGGTACAAAAGCTGCGCTTATCGAAGATAAAACTACGGATGAGGAAAAAGGCAGACGTATGCGTGAACTTTTGGAGCTTCAGCGTGAAATCTCTTCTGAATTTTTCAAAAGATTTGAGGGCAGAACGCTTGATGTACTGTTTGAGTCTGAAACGAAAAATAAAGGCGTATTTACAGGAAAAAGTGATGAATTTATAATAGTTGAGGCGAAAGCTGACAGTTCTGTGATCGGTCGGCGAAAAAAGGTTAAAATCACAAAAGCCTTTAATTGGGCTTTACAAGGTGAGATTATAAATTAATTTTAAAAGGAGAAAATAAAATGAACGTAATTGACAAAGCAAGAGAACTCGGTAAAATGATCCAGGCGGATGAAAGATATGCCGCTTACTGCAAGGCAAAGGAAGCTAATGACAATGACTCTGCACTCCAGCAGATGATCAGCGAATTTCAGATGAAGCGTGTTGAGCTTAATGCCGAAATGGCTAAGGAGGACCGCAGTGCCGAGAGACTTACTGCACTTGATAATGAGATCAAGTCGCTTTACGGCACAATTATGGCTAACCCGAATATGGCGGCTTACAATGAGGCAAAGAATGCTATGGACGTTATGCTTAACCAGATCAATGTGGTTATCACATATTCCGCAAACGGAGAGGATCCTGAAACCTGTCCTACCGAAGAACCTCACAGCTGCGGCGGAAGCTGCTCTACCTGCGGCGGCTGCCACTGATAAATTTTTTGGTATTGTAATTGACCTGCCGTTGTTATTAGCGGCGGGTCAATCATAATAAATCCGAAATATTTTTAAGTCCGAACTATAGATTAAGGAGAGGAGCTGCTCCCTGTCGGGGGCATTGTCATAATTATGGCTATGCAGATTGATTTTGAACGCCTTTCACCTATGATGAAACAGTATTTTGCCGTTAAAAACAAGTATAGGGAGCATATACTTTTCTTCAGACTGGGCGATTTTTATGAGATGTTTTTTGACGACGCAATTCTTGTTTCCAAGGAGCTTGAATTAACTCTTACAGGCCGCGACTGCGGACTCGAAGAGCGTGCGCCGATGTGCGGTATTCCGTATCATGCCAGTGAAATGTACATAAAGCGTCTCATAGAAAACGGCCATAAGGTTGCAATCTGCGAGCAACTCACCGACCCTAAGGACGCTAAAGGTGGAATAGTGGAGCGTGACGTAATTCGCATTGTGACACCGGGTACTCTAACCGAAAGTACGCTTCTTGACGAATCCAAAAACAATTATCTTTGTGCTGTTTTTGCTGATGGAGAAATTTGCGCTATGTGCTTTGCCGATATTTCAACAGGCGAGGTGCATCTTTTCAGAAAGACAGGAAAAGATATACAGAATGAAATAATAAACGAGCTTTCACGTTTTGAACCTGTTGAAATATTGTTTAACGAAAAGTTTTTTGATTATAAGCAAGTAACAGATTTTATCCGCAATAAAATGAACAGTTCAGTTCAGCTTCTTGACAGCGAATGCTTTGATGTAAGCGTTAAAAAGGGCGTTATTCTGAAGCAGTTCAATGTTTCTGAACTTTGTGAAATCGGGCTTAACGAGGAAACTGCCGAGGCTTCCTGCGTGTGCGGACTTTTTGATTATATCAGTGATACCCAAAAAGCACTTGTTGGAAGATTTACGGAAATCAAGCGTTATAATGACAGTTACTTTATGGAGCTTGACCTTACCGCACGCCGCAACCTTGAGCTTACCGAAACAATGCGCAATAAAGAGAAAAAAGGAAGCTTGCTTTGGGTGCTTGACCATACTGAAACGTCAATGGGCAAACGGCTTCTTAAAGCATATATTGAACAGCCCCTTATAAAGCCTGCAATTATTATAAACCGTCTTGATGCGGTTGAACAGCTGTGCAAGCAGTCTATTATACGGGAGGAGCTTTCCGACGCTCTTTCGGGAGTATATGACCTTGAACGCCTTATGACAAGGGTAATGTACAAGACCGCTACTCCTCGTGATTTGAAATCTCTTTCCCTTACTGCATTGCAGATACCGTCCATAAAAATGCTTATGGACAATTTCAGCTGCAAGCTTATGGTTGAGCTTAATAAAAATATTCATACGCTAAGCGAAATTTCGGGACTTATCGAAAATGCAATTGTAGACGAGCCTCCTATCACTGCTAAAGAAGGCGGAGTGATCAAGGATGGATTTAATGAAGAACTTGACCGTTTGAGAGGAATAATCAAGGGCGGCAAAGGGATCATTGAAGAAATCGAACAGCGTGAAAGGGAAGCAACCGGTATAAAAAATCTAAAGCTTGGATATAACCGTGTTTTCGGCTATTATATTGAAGTAACAAAGTCTTATTACGACCTTGTTCCGGACCATTATATCAGAAAGCAGACTCTTGCAAACTGTGAGAGATTTATTACCGATGAGCTGAAAAAAGCTGAAAATGAAATTCTCGGAGCAAATGAAAAGGTACTCTCGCTGGAGTATGATATATTCTGCGAAGTGCGTGACTTTGTTGCAACCCAGCTTGTAAAGGTTCAGGAAACGGCCTCCGCAATTGCACAGCTTGATGTACTTTGCTCATTTGCGTATACATCTTTGAAAAATGAATACACCAAACCGGATATTGCAATTGACGGTATAATTGACATCAAGGACGGCAGACATCCTGTTGTAGAGCTTATGCTGACTGACGAAATATATGTCCCTAACGATACATATCTTGATCTTAACAGTAATCGTATGGCAATTATTACGGGTCCGAATATGTCGGGTAAATCTACATATATGCGTCAGACCGCACTGATTACGCTTATGGCACAGATAGGCTGTTTCGTTCCGGCAAAATATGCAAAAATAACGATTGTTGATAAAATTTTCACCAGAGTAGGCGCTTCCGATGATCTTACGGCAGGGCAGTCAACCTTTATGGTGGAAATGAGCGAGGTTGCGGATATACTTAAAAATGCCACCAAGCAAAGTCTTGTAATTCTCGATGAAGTAGGACGAGGCACTTCAACATACGACGGAATAAGCATAGCGACCGCAGTTGCCGAGTATATTGCAAATTCCCGTGTTCTTGGCTGCAAGACACTTTTTGCAACTCATTATCACGAGCTTATCAAGCTTGAGGACGAGATTGACGGCGTAAAAAATTACAGTGTTGCGGTTAAAAAGCGCGGCGAGGATATAAAATTTCTGCGTAAGATCGTCCGCGGCGGAGTTGATGACAGCTATGGAATAGACGTTGCAAAGCTTGCAGGACTTCCGAACAAGGTGCTTAACCGTGCAAAGCAGATACTTTCCGAGATGGAGCATGAAAAGATTGAAACCGTAAAGAAAAACGACGAGCAGATTTCTTTCGGTACTATCGGTAATGACAAGATAATTGAAAAGCTCAGAAAAACAAATGTTGACGAGCTTACCGA
Organism: uncultured Clostridia bacterium; assembly: GCA_945876755.1. Classification (GTDB taxonomy): domain Bacteria; phylum Bacillota; class Clostridia; order Oscillospirales; family Ruminococcaceae; genus RGIG8773. Next base: position 67,137 of record CAMCPM010000003.1, on the reverse strand, counting down.
CGAGGATGCAAAATATTTTCTCAGAGAACTTTGCGGAATGTTGGAATAATTAATTGGGAGAGTTGAATCAATTGGCAAAAGTACAGGTTCTCAGCAAGGAAACTTCAGAGCTTATAGCGGCAGGCGAGGTTATTGAGCGCCCAAGCTCAATTGTCAAAGAGCTTATTGAAAACTCCATAGACAGCGGTGCAAGCAGCATTACCATTGAAATAAAGCACGGCGGAATAAGCTATTTGCGTGTTACCGACAATGGCTGCGGTATCGAGTATGAGGATGTACCTGTTGCCTTTCTTCGTCATGCTACAAGTAAAATCCATGATAAATCTGATTTGGACGGTATTATGACTCTTGGATTCCGAGGTGAAGCTCTTGCTTCAATATGTGCTGTCGCAAAGGTTGATGTACTTACCAAAACAGCAGAAGACGAGTACGGTACACATTATTCAATAGAGGGCAGCGAAGAAAAGGAATATGATCGAACAGGCTGTCCCGATGGAACAACAATAATAATCCGTGACATTTTTTATAATGTTCCTGCAAGACTGAAATTTTTAAAAAAAGATGTTGCCGAGGGAAACGCTATTGCTTCAATTGTTGATAAAATAGCAATTTCACACCCTGAAATAGCGTTCAGATTTATCCGTGATAACAAGCAGGAGTTTATAACTCCCGGTGACGGAGAATTGTATTCGTCCGTTTATGCTGTAATGGGAAAGCAGTTTGCAGCTTCAATGATTTCAGTTGACTATGAGCTTAACGGTATAAAAATTGACGGCTTTACGGTTAAGCCGCTTTTTGGCAGACCTAACCGTTCTATGCAGCATTTCTTTATTAACGGACGATATGTAAAGTCTCTGACCTGTACACGTTCCCTTGAACACGCATATCAAAATAGTATAATGGAGGGGAAGTTTCCTTCATGTGTTTTAAGGCTGACTATTCCTCCGTCAATAATTGATGTAAATGTTCATCCCGCTAAAATTGAAGTGCGTTTTACTGACGAAAAAATCATTGCCGACAGTATTTTCTTTGCGGTAAAAAATGCAATTTTGCTTGATTCCAAACCAGTGGAAATAAATATTAAAAAGCCTGCAATTGATTATACAAAGCCTTTGCCGGAACAGCCGCCGGAGTATGCACAGATGAAAATGCAGTCTGCTGTAAGCGTACAGGAAATCCGTCCTTCTTTCAGAGAAGAAACTTCTGCACAGTTTGTTGTTCCGCAGCAGCATATACCCGTTGCTCCGATGCCTGAAAAGAAAGAGTATGTGCCGACAAGCAAACCTGATATAAAAATTGCTTCACCTGTTGATGATATTGTCCACATTCCTTATGAAATGCCAAAGGAAAACATATCTGACGAAACTCCAATCGAGCAGCTTAAACCTGCCGATGAAGTGCGGTTTAAGTATATTTCAGAAACGTCATTTGAAAAGAAAAAAGAAGCTCCGCCGGAGCCTCCGAAAGAAATTTATTTCAGAGTAATAGGTGAAGCGTTTAAAAATTATATTATTGCTGAAATTGACAGTGATATTGTTTTCGTGGACAAGCACGCTGCTCATGAGCGCATTTTATTTGAAAAGCTTAAATCGGGAAGGCAGAAGCTTATTTGCCAGCTTTTGCTTCAGCCTGTCGAAGTGCTTCTTGATTTTGAAGAATTCAATGCATTGATTCAAAATCACGAGCTTGTATCAGAAATGGGCTTTGAATTTGAGATCTCAGGTGCTTCAAAGGTTTCGGTAAACGGTATACCAAGCATACTTGACGGCTGCGATCCTTCTGATTTGATTATTGAGCTTGCCCGTAATCTAAGCGACAACAAGGCTAATCCCATGCCTGAGATACTTGATGATATGTACCATACATTTGCGTGTAAAGCGGCGATCAAGGCAAATGATATTACAAGTATTTCAGAACTGTCGGTAATTGTAAAAACAATTCTCACCGATGAGCGAATAAGATATTGTCCCCACGGCAGACCTGTTATGTTCAAGCTTTCAAAGCGAGAAATTGAGAAACAATTTAAAAGAGTTCTTTAATTTTTGGGAGGTGTTGTTATGTCCGATAAAAAATTGTCTTTGCTTGTTATTGCAGGACCTACAGCTTCGGGCAAAACAGCACTTGGAATAGCTCTTGCAAAGGAGTTCGACGGGGAGGTAATTTCTGCTGATTCCATGCAGATTTATAAAGGTCTTGACGTAGCTACGGCAAAGCCGACGGCAGAAGAAAAAGATGGTATTCCTCACCATTTAATAAGTATTATAGATATGGATTCCGAATTCAGCGTTGCGGATTATGCAAAGCTTGCAAAGGAAAAGATAACCGAAATATCCGCAAGGGGAAAATTGCCGATACTTGTAGGAGGAACGGGTCTGTATATTAATTCGCTAATTGATGATGTGAATTTTGATAATGCCGAAACGGACGGAAGCGTAAGAAAAAAGCTTGCTGAAGAAGCTGAACTTTTGGGAATAGAAAAGCTGTATGAACGGCTTAAAGCTGTTGATCCGGAAACTGCCGCAATTGTTCCTGTGCAGAACACGGTCAGAATAATCCGCGCACTTGAAATATATGAGCTTACGGGTATAAAATTCAGCGAGTACAAAAAAATGAATAAGGGTACCGAATGTCCGTATGATCTTTGCATGATCGGACTTAATTATGCCGACAGGCAAAAGCTTTATGACAGAATAAACCAAAGAGTGACAGTTATGTATGAAAATGGCATGGTAGACGAGTGCAGAGCTGTTTTTGAAAATGAACGTCTCGGTACTGTATGTCAGGCAATAGGGTATAAAGAGCTTATTCCGTATTTTAAGAATGAAGCCGATTTAGAGAGCTGTTTGGACAAAATCCGCCAAAGTTCACGCAGATATGCCAAAAGACAGCTTACATGGTTTCGTCGTGATGAACGAATTAATTGGGTAAATATGGACGAAATCAATAATTTTGATAAAATTATTGAAATATGCAAAAAAATAGTAGCCAAATCAAAAATAATATGATATAATAATATATAAGCATTTTTTTGCTTATATGCTGTTTATGTTTTAATGATAAATGATTTTGAAACAGAATTAAGCATTACGAACAAGCGTTTGTCCTGAAAGGAAAGGATGGTAAAATGAATAAAAGTATGAACCTTCAGGATGTTTTTCTCAATCAGGTAAGAAAGGATAAAATTATTGCGACATTTATTCTTACCAATGGATTCCAGTTTAAAGGAATAGTAAAGGGCTTTGACAGCTATGTGGTCATTCTTGAGAGTGAGGGTAAGCAAGAGTTGGTTTTCAAGCACGCAATTTCTACTATTATCCCCTCAAAGCCGATTTCAATTCTTGATTCGGAACAGTAAATTATGAATACAATTACAGTCAGAATACTGGTTTTCTTTTTGTCACTGTTTATTTTGATTACTGTTTTCAGTCAGATAAGTATGCAGTTTCAGGATGATTACGTTACGGAAACTGCGGTAATTTATTCATCTGCCGAAAAGGTTTCGTTTCAAGGAGTATATGTCAGAAATGAAACTGTTGTAAAAAGCAGCGCAAAAGGAGTTCTGAGTTATCCGTGTGCCGACGGCAGCAGAATTGCTAACGGTTCTGTTGTGGCTTATGTGTATAATAACGAAGAGGATATTTTGGTTAATCAGCAGATTGAAAAGCTTACCGAAGAGGTTCAGCTTCTTGAAAGCGCCCAGAATCCGGGTACAACAGCAGTTGTGCGACCTGAGTTTATAGCAACGCTGATTGATGAACAATACAAAACAATAGCGTTTCTTATAGCGGAAAACGATCTTGATACATTAGCTGAGGAACGAAAAAAGCTCCAGACGCTTATGGATATTTATCAGATAGTTATTAATGCGGAAACAAATTTTGACAGTGCCATTGACAGTTTAAATTCTGAAATCGCAGAACTTAAAAAAAGACAGAAAGAACCGTCAAACATTATAACTGCCGATAGTACAGGCTATTTTATCAGTTATACCGACGGATTTGAAAACAGGCTTTCACCTGACAGTATCAGTTCGATAACAGTTGACGATATCAAGGATATTATCAGCAGCTCAAGAAAACGCAAATCTGATAATTCTGTTGGCAAAATGGTTGACGGTTATGAATGGAAAATGGTAGGCATTGTTGACCCTGTTGAGGCGAATTTTAAAACAGGCAGCAGCGTTACAGTTAAGTTTGCTTCTACGCCGGATACAGTAACAGCTTCAATTGAAGATATTATCGAATCTGACAATCCGAATGAAAGTATAATTGTTCTTTCATGCGATGAATTGACATATAATCTTGTGCAGCGCAGAGCTGAAAGAGTTGAGATCATTCTTAATGATTATAAGGGAATAAAAGTACCGAGAGACGCTATACGATTTAATAAAGAAAACGAAAAAGGCGTATACATACTTTTGGGACAGAGGATTTCCTTTAAAAAAATCGATCCGATCTACGAATGTGATGAATATATTTTGTCTCAGATCACTTCGGATTCAGAATATGTCAGTGTTTATGACGATATTATAACAGAAGGCGAAATTTCAGCAGACCTATATGTTGAGGAAACTACAACAAATTCCGATGAATTGCCTGAAGATACCGATAATAAAGTTGAAGAGAATACCGAACAAACTGAGGAAGAAACATCTGCGTTATCTGAGGCAATCGGCAGTTCCTGAGAGGGTGAGTTTATGGATTTGGTGATTTCTGAAAATCTTAAACGAATACGGTATAATGTAGAAGAAGCCAAGGCTAAATACAGAAAATCAGACGACAACGTAAGTATAATGGCTGTTACAAAAACTGTACCGTATGAACGCGTCAATTATGCTGTTCATGAGGGAATAACTCTTCTTGGCGAAAACCGTGTTCAGGAATATCTTGAAAAAAAAGATTTCTATGACAAAAATGCTGAAATACATTTTATAGGACATTTGCAATCCAATAAAGTTAAGTATATTATAGATAATGTATCATTGATACATTCAGTTGACAACATTAAGCTTGCCGCCGAAATTGACAGACAAGCGGCAAAAATCGGTCACTGCATGAATGTGCTGATTGAAGTTAATATAGGCAGGGAAGAGTCCAAAAGCGGTGTTTTTGATGATAATTTGGACCAGTTGATTTATGAAATTTCACAGTTGAAAAATGTCAGAATCAAAGGTTTAATGACTATCCCTCCGATTGGAAAATCTGAAGAAGCGTTTTATAAAATGCAGCAGATTTTCAATGATTTAAAGGCGAAACGGCAGGATAATATTGATATGGATATTTTATCCATGGGTATGTCCGCCGATTATGCTCTTGCCGTTAAATACGGCTCGAATATTGTAAGAATCGGTTCCGGAATTTTTGGGGCTAGAAAATAAAAAGAGAGGAAGATTTAAAAATGAGTTTTATTGGCAATTTAAAAGAGATCCTTGGAATGGATACTGAGGACGAGAATGACATTGACACATTTGATAATTCAAATGATAGTTATGACAATGATGATGTCGGAAAAAGAAATAAAGTGCTTAGCATCAATACTACAGCACAGCTGCAGGTAATTCTTGTTAAGCCGGAGGTATTTCAGGATACAAAGCAGATCGCAGACCATCTTAATTCCAAAAAGACAGTGGTTCTTAACCTTGAATCTACAACTCCCGATGTAACAAGAAGAATAATCGACTTCCTTGGCGGCGTTGCATATGCAAACGGCGGAAATATAAAGCCTGTTGCAAACAATACCTTTATTATCACACCTTATAATGTAGGTTTTGTAGGTGAGGATTTAGTAGGCGAGCTTGAAAATAACGGCGTGTTCCTTTAATAAATGAGCAAGCTTAACGGTTATTATTCCAAGCTTCCCGAAGATGACAGGATTCTTGTGTCTCATATTCTGGATATGATTTCAATTTGTGAGAAAAGCTTTCAGCCTAAATTTTCATACTTCCTTGACGAACGTCAGATTATTTTGGCGGAAAGTGTTATGAAAGAGCAGAAGTGGGATAATTACAGGATGTTCGGCGGATATGAAAATGCTTCCCGTAAGGTACTTGGAGTTTTTCCTGAATATTTTGAAACTATGGGTGATTTTCCTATATCATCGCTTGCTTTCAGATACAGAGAATCGGACAAGCTTACGCACAGAGATTTTCTCGGAGTATTCATGTCCAAACAAATAAAACGTAATATGCTGGGCGACATTGTTGTAGAAAACGGAAAGACAACTGCTTTTGTGTATGATACGGTAAAGCCGGTTTTGATGTCTGAGATATCTAAAATCGGTTCTGTCGGAGTCAAAATAACAGAAGAAAGTGCTGACGATTTGCAGGTCGAACAGTCATTTACAGAGAAGAACGGTACGGTTTCTTCACTGCGGCTTGACAGCATTGTTAGTCTTGCTGCGGGAATAAGCCGGGAAAAATCATCCAATCTGATAAAAGGCGGCGGAGTGTCTGTTATGTACAGCATCGCTGAATCACCGTCTTTTCAGATCAATGAGGGTGATACGTTTTCTGTAAGAGGCTTCGGAAAGTTTATTGTGTTTTCGGTAAACGGAAAAACTAGAAAAGATAGAATCCATGTGACTATAAAAAAATATAATTGATGAGGTGAGAGCTATGTTGAGCGTTAAGGACATTAACAATAAGCGCTTTGAGCAGGCAAGACCGGGTTATAAGCCCGAAGAGGTTGATGATTTTCTCAGAGAGATCGCACACCAGATTGCTCAGTATCAGAAGGATAAAGAAGAAACAGAAAAGAAAATTGCTGTTCTTGTTGACAGTGTAAGAGAGTACAAAAAAGATGAGGACGCTCTTAAAGATGCTCTTATCGGAGCGCAGAAGCAGGGAAGAGTCGTTATTGCCGAAGCTCAGCAGCAGGCAGATAAAATTCTTGCCGATGCAAGAGCAAAGGCTGATGAAATTATAGGCTCAACAAGAGTTCAGCTTGAAAAGGAAAAGCGCTGTCTTGTAAAAATGCAGCAGGAAGTTTCCGATTTCAAGGCAAATCTTCTTAATATGTATAAGCAGCATCTTGAACAGATCACTGCAATTCCCGATTATGATGATGACGATGAAGAAGCAGAGGAGGAAATAACAGAGGAAGCTGCTCCCGTTCAGGAAGAAGCTGTTGAACAGCCTCAGCATACGGAACAGGATATGGAAGCTACTAAAGTTATTGATAATCCGTATAAAACAGAAAAGGGTTTCCCATTTGACAATCCCGTTTCTTCAAGTTCAGTAAAATCAGAAAGCAAGTTCGGAGAATTAAAATTCGGACAGAATAAATAAAATCCAAGGAGAGAGTTACCAATGGCGCAGGATTATAATTCCACACTTAATCTTCCCCAGACCGAATTTTCGATGAGAGGAAATCTTACTCAGAAAGAACCCGCAATGCTCGAAAGCTGGGCAGCTGACAGAACTTACTATGAAATGATAAAGAAGAATGAGGGAAAGCCTCTTTACGTTCTTCACGACGGACCTCCGTATGCAAACGGTGATATCCATATGGGTACTGCTCTTAACAAGGTTCTTAAAGACATTATTGTACGTTATAAGAATATGAGCGGTTTCTGTTCTCCGTATATTCCGGGTTGGGATACACACGGTCTGCCTATTGAGCTTAAAGCACTTAAAGAAATTGGTGTTGAAAACGGAGCAATTTCTCCCGTTGAGCTTAGAAAACATTGTCAGGAATATGCTTTAAAACAGGTTGATAATCAGAGAAAACAGTTCCAGCGTCTCGGCGTTTGGGGAGATTTTGATAATCCTTATCTAACGCTCAGACCCGAATTTGAAGCAAGACAGGTTGAAATTTTTGGAGATATGTACGGCAAGGGATACATTTATAAGGGCTTGAAGCCTGTTTATTGGTGTCCAGATTGTCAGACAGCTCTTGCAGAGGCTGAAATTGAGTATGAGAATGACCCGTGCCATTCCATTTATGTAAAGTTTAAGGTTACCGACGATAAGGGCAAATTTACTGCTCTCGGACTTGACCTTGACAAAACTTTCTTTGTTATCTGGACAACCACAACATGGACTCTTCCCGGTAACCTCGCAATTTGTCTCGGACCTGAGTATGAGTACACAGTAGTTCAGGCAAACGGAGAAAATTATATTATGGCAGCAGAGCTTGTAAAGCCTACAATGTCTGCGGCTAAGATTGAAAATTATACAACTACAGGTTCTTTCTACGGAAAGGAGCTTGAATATATTCAGACAAAGCATCCTATCATGGATCGCAATTCTATGGTTATAGTAGGTGACCACGTTACACTTGAAAGCGGTACCGGTTGCGTTCATACAGCTCCGGGTTTTGGTGTTGACGACTTTGAGGTATGTAAGAAATACCCTGAAATCGGAATCGTTGTACCTGTTGACTCAAAGGGTGTTCAGACTGCCGAAGCAGGCAAGTATGCAGGTCTTTCAACAACTGACTCCAACAAGGTAATTGCACAGGATCTGGAAGACTGCGGCGCACTGTTTGCTCTTGAAAAAATTGTTCACCAGTATCCTCACTGTTGGAGATGTAAAAATCCTGTTCTTTTCCGTGCAACAGAGCAGTGGTTCTGTTCCGTTAAGGACTTTAAAGATACTGCGATAAAGGCAATCGAGAATGTTCAGTGGATTCCCGAATGGGGTCAGGACAGAATCAAGGGTATGGTTAGCGACAGAAGTGACTGGTGTATTTCGCGTCAGCGCACATGGGGCGTTCCTATTCCTGTTGTATATTGTAAGGACTGCGGCAAGCCCGTTGTTACTGATGAAACAATTAAGGCAATTTCCGAAATGTTCCGTAATGAAGGGGCAAATTCATGGTATCTTAAAGATGCTAAGGATTTTATTCCGGCAGGAACTAAATGTGAGTGCGGATGTACTGAATTTATCAAAGAAAAGGATATTTTTGATGTTTGGTTTGACAGCGGCGTAACTCACAAAGCTGTTATGGAAGAACGCGGATTTGATACTCCTGTTGACCTTTACCTTGAGGGTGCAGACCAGTACAGAGGCTGGTTCCAGTCTTCTCTTCTTACTTCTGCCGCAACAAAGGGCAGAGCGCCTTACAAGGCTGTATGTACACACGGCTGGGTAGTTGACGGCGAAGGCAAGGCAATGCATAAGTCACTTGGTAATGGTGTTGATCCAAGTGAAATTACAGATCAGTACGGTGCGGATATTCTCCGTCTTTGGACTGCTTCATCGGATTATCATTCCGATATCAGAATTTCCAAAGAAATCTTGAAGCAGCTTTCTGATACTTACAAGAAAATCAGAAATACTGCAAGATATATTCTTGGTAACCTCTGTAACGGCAGCGGATTTAACCCGGATACAGACTGTGTTTCTGTAAATGAGCTTCATGAAATTGATAAGTGGGCGCTTATAAAGCTAAATTCGCTTATTGATAAGGTTAAGGCTGCATATAACGCATTTGATTTCCATATTGTAGTAAGCAGTATTCACAATTTCTGTATAACAGATATGTCAAATTTCTACCTTGATATTATCAAGGACAGACTTTACTGTACAGGTGAAAAGTCTGTCGACAGACGTGCTGCTCAGACTGCAATGTATAAAATCCTTAGTGCGCTTTCAAGAATGCTTGCTCCTATTCTGTGCTTTACAGCAGAGGAAATATGGAAGTATATTCCTCATACTGCAAGTGATGATACAAGAAGCATATGCATGAATGATATGCCTGAAAAGATTGATATAACGGTTGATGACAGCTTTATTGAAAAGTGGAATACAATTTATCAGCTTCGTTCAGATGTAACAAAGGCTCTTGAGGCAAAGCGCCAGAATAAATTTATCGGCGCACCGCTTGAAGCAAAGGTTATTATTCATGCTGGAACAAATTATGAAAAATTTAATGCTTTTAAGGATATTCTTGAAAAAGTATTTATTGTTTCAGCAGTTGATATTACTTCAGACGGAAGCGGAGAGTACAACAGTGACAGCTTTGAAGGCGTAACTTATGATGTTGAGCGTGCTTCCGGTCATAAGTGCGAGCGTTGCTGGGCATATTCAGAAACAGTAGGAACAGATTCCGAGCATCCTACACTCTGCGCACGCTGTGCAGCTGAGGTTAAGTAAGTTATTAACTAAGCCAAGGGGGATTTTCCCTTTGGCTTAGATTAAGTTAGGATTTAAAATGATAATTTTTCTTATTGTATTGGGAATAATTCTTATCGCCGCCGATCAGCTTATAAAAATATGGGCGCTTGACGTTCTTAAACCTGTAAAGGCAATGGACTTTATACGTTTCGGCGACTTTGAAATACTTGGTTTGAAATATGTGGAAAACACAGGAGCAGCATTCAGCAGTTTTAGTGGTGCAAGATGGTTTCTTGTTGTTTTTGTTTCAGTAATGCTTGTTGCGCTGCTAATTTTTGTAATTAAGTATAAGTATAAGCATCCGTTCTTTTTGATAAGTTCGGTTATGATTATGGCAGGCGGCATCGGAAATTTGATTGACAGAGTTCGTTTTGGATATGTTGTAGACTATCTTGATGTAAAGTTATTCAACTTTGCAGTGTTCAACTTTGCAGATATTTGCGTAGTCTTAGGAGCAATTTTTATACTTATATTTATGTTCTTTATTGAGCCTAAGCTTGAAAAAAGAAGCAATGAGTTAAAGCGTGAAGTAGATATGGAAAAGGAAAACTCTGATGAGCAGATTTGAATATACTGCTGAAAATCTATGCGGCGAAATAAGAATTGACAAATGGATTTGCGAACAAAACAGTGAAATTTCACGGTCAATGCTTCAGAAGCTGTTGAAAAGTGAACAAGTTACCGTTAATGGTAATTCTGTTGCGAAAAACTATTTAATGAAGAACGGTGATGTAGTTTCACTTGAAATCCCTGAACCTGTGGAACTTGATGTTTTACCGGAAAATATTCCTGTAGAAATCATTTTTGAAGATGACGATTTACTTGTTGTAAACAAGCCTAAAGGAATGGTAGTTCATCCTGCGGCAGGTAATTATAACGGAACATTGGTTAATGCTTTGCTTTATCATTGTAAAGGACGACTATCTTCTATAAATGGTGTAATTCGACCGGGTATAGTTCATAGAATTGACAAAAATACCAGTGGCTTGCTTATAGTAGCAAAGACAGACAGAGCTCATGCGGGTCTTGCAGAGCAGATAAAGGCGCACACCTTTACAAGGGAATATCAAGCGGTTGTATGCGGATATTTTAAGGAACATACGGGAATAATTGACGCACCAATAGGACGTCATCCTATTGACAGAAAAAAAATGTGTGTTACTGAGAAAAATTCTAAGGAAGCTAAAACTGAATATACAGTGATTGACGAATTTAATGGCTATTCTCATGTAAAGCTTAAACTCTTTACAGGAAGAACACATCAGATAAGAGTTCATATGGCGTATATCGGGCATCCGGTTTACGGTGATGATGTTTATGGCAAGCCTTCAAAGATGTGTGAAGGTCAATGCCTTCACGCTGAAAAAATAGGCTTTGTTCATCCAATAAATGGGGAATACTATGAATTTGACAGTGAGCTTCCGGATTATTTTAAAAATGTATTAAACAAGCTTTCAAAATAAAGGATGTTGGTTATGACCGACTTTTCAAATACTGTACTTGTAACAGATTTGGACGGCACTCTTTTGCCGCACAGTAAAATTGTTCTGCAAAAGGATTTGGATGCAATTGAGCATTTTAAAAAATGCGGCGGAACTTTTACAATAGCGACAGGCCGTATTTATCAGGCAGCAGAACAGTTTTTCGATGTATTGAAGCCAAATGCTCCTGTAATATTGAATAATGGCGGTCTGATTTATGATATTGACAAAAAAGAGACAATTTATAATTGTTTTCTTGATAAATCAGCATGGGACTATACAGTTGCACTTATGAGGCATTTTCCGGAAATCGGTGTTGAAATAAACCTGCCTGACGGCATTTATGCCATCCGAATGACAGAATGGGAGCGCCGTCATCTTGATATGACTCATCTCCCGTATAAAGAAAAAAAGCTTGATGAAATTCCTAAGGATGGTTGGTGCAAGGTGCTTTTTTCAATAGAAAACCGAAAAATGCATGAGCTTGAGGATTACACAGCCTCGATGGGATGGGACAGGACAAGCTTTGTTTCATCCGGTGACTTTTTGTTTGAATGTCTGCCCAAGGAGGCAACTAAGGGATTTGCGTTGAAAAAGCTTGCTGAAGTCCGTAATTGGGAAAGTTTCACAATTGCAGCGGCAGGGGATTATAACAATGATCTTGAAATGCTTGAATTTGCTGATATAGCCTTTGCTCCGCAGAATGCTCAGGATATTGTGAAAAAATCTGCGGCGTATATTACAAAGGCAACTTGTGAAGAGGGCGCAATTGCTGAGGCAATTGAATACATTGAAAAGAAATGTAAAGTGAAATAGCTTTTCACTTACGTCATAGAAAGGAATGGTAAAAATATGGACGCTTCTATCAGAAAACAGCTTGAAATTACAGCATGCAAGGTGAGAATGGGAGTAATTGAGGGTGTTTATAACGCAAAGTCCGGTCATCCGGGCGGTTCGCTTTCAATCAGTGATCTTTTAACATATCTCTATTTTGCAAAGCTGAATGTTGACCCTAAAAATCCCAAAATGCCTGAAAGAGACAGAGTGGTTCTTTCTAAAGGACACTGTGCTCCTGCTCTGTATTCGGTGCTTTCACAGAGAGGATTTTTCTCTGCCGATGAACTGAAAAAGCTCCGTCATATCGGCGCAATGCTTCAGGGTCACCCCGATATGAAGGGTACCCCAGGCGTTGATATGAGTACGGGTTCTCTCGGTCAGGGCATTTCCGCTGCCTGTGGTATGGCTCTTGGAGGAAAGCTTTCCTGTGCAAATTATAAGGTGTATGCAGTTCTCGGCGACGGCGAGATCGAAGAGGGTCAGGTTTGGGAAGCAGCAATGTTTGCAGCTCATAACAAGCTTGATAATCTTGTTGCAATTGTCGACAACAACGGTCTCCAGATCGACGGCAAGATCACAGATGTATGCTCTCCTATGCCGATAACCGATAAGTTTGAGGCTTTCGGCTGGCATGTTATAACAATGAACGCTCACGATTTTGACGATATCGAGCGTGCATTTGACGAAGCTGAGAAAATCAACGGCAAGCCTGTTGCAATCATTCAGACCAGTACAAAGGGCAAGGGCGTTTCGTTCATGGAAAATCAGGTTGGTTGGCACGGTGCGGCTCCCAACGCAGAGCAGTACGAGCAGGCAATGAGCGAACTTAACGCACAGCTTAAAGCTTTAGAAGCTTAATCCGGGAAAGGAACAGGTGAATAATATGGCAGATGTAATTAAAAAGGCAACCAGAGAAAGCTACGGCGAGGCTCTTGCAGAGCTTGCGGATAAATATGAAGATTTAGTCGTTCTTGACGCTGACCTTGCGGCAGCTACAAAGACAGGTATATTCAAGAAAAAGTGTCCCGAAAGATTTATCGACTGCGGTATCGCAGAGGCAAATATGATGGGCGTTGCGGCAGGACTTGCAACAACGGGCAAAAAGGTTTTTGCAAGCTCTTTTGCAATGTTTGCGGCAGGCCGAGCATATGAAATTGTCCGTAACTCTATTGGATATCCGCATATCAACGTAAAAATTGGCGCAACTCACGCCGGTATTTCCGTAGGTGAGGACGGCGCTACACACCAGTGCAACGAGGATATTGCTCTTATGAGAACAATTCCCGGTATGACCATTATCAACCCTGCCGATGACGTTGAAGCAAGAGCAGCAGTTGAAGCTGCAATCAATATTGACGGTCCCGTATATCTCCGTTTCGGACGTCTTGCAGTTCCCGTTTTCAACGATAAGGACACCTACAAGTTTGAAGTAGGCAAGGGTGTACAGCTCAAAGACGGCAAGGATGCAACTATCGTTGCAACAGGTCTTATGGTAAACGAAGCTCGCATGGCAGCCGAAACTCTTGAAGCAGAGGGAATTTCTGTTCGTGTGATAAATATTCACACAATCAAGCCCCTTGACAAGGAAATTATCTGCAAGGCAGCAAAAGAAACAGGCGTTATCGTAACTGCAGAGGAACACAGCGTTATCGGCGGACTCGGATCTGCTGTTGCCGAAGCTGTAACAGAGTGCTGCCCCGTACCTGTTGTCAAGGTAGGCGTAAACGACGTTTTCGGACATTCCGGTCCTGCGGTTGACCTTCTCAAGGAATTCGGTCTTTCCGCCGAAAATATCGTTGAAAAGGTTAAGTATGCACTTACATTAAAGAAATAATTCGGCATACAATAATATTAATTATTACAAAGCTGCTTTTGATAAGCGGCTTTGTTTTTTGCAATAATTGACTTTTAATGGCTTTAGTGGTATAATTTTATTAATTTGACAAATAAGAATAAGTGCAAAGTATTAAATATTAGTATTTAATAAAAGGAGAATTATTAGTGGTAAGCATTGAACTATTAACAGAGAATAATTTTACAGAATCTTTATTAGATTCATATGAAAGAAGACAAGAGGTAAAAAAGGTATATAGGAGAAAGAATGGCGAATATGTTCTTGTAGAACAACCATTTGTTGAGGATTGGGATCTTGAAAGAAGACGTCAGATCGCTAAAAAAATTTATAGTGATAAGTATATAACATATATTGCACTCAAAGACAAAAAAGTTGTTGGATTTATTGGATTACTCAAACAACTTGTTGGCGAACGCATGATACTTGATATGATGCAAGTATCTGCTGAATGCAGAGGTACAGGCATTGGGCGAAAATTGTTTGAAATCGGAAAAAAGGAAGCTTTAAGATCCGGTGCCAAAGAACTGTATATTTCTGCTTGTTCTTCTGAGGAGACAATTGCATTTTATAGGGCGATGGGTGCAGAGATTACAGATAATCCAATTAAGCAATTAGCAGATGATGAACCGTTTGATTTGCAAATGATATGCAAAATTGTTTAAATCTTATCTGTCAAAAAACTTTGTAACTTTCCGTTTATCTATACCACTATAATATTAAATAATTATTCCGAAAGGAAATAAAAATGGATAACTCAATCATCGAAAAAGTAAAAAATCTGCGTGCGGAAATCGAACAGCACAACTATAACTATTACGTTATGGATAATCCTACGGTTGACGACTATACCTACGATATGCTTATGCAGGAGCTGAAAAAGCTTGAAGCGGAGTATCCCGAGCTTGCAGATCCAAATTCTCCCACACAGCGCGTCGGCGGCGAGGCACTTAATCAGTTTGAAAAGGTTGAGCATAAGGTCCAGATGGGCAGCTTGCAGGATGTGTTTTCATTTGAACAGGTGAAAGCCTTTACAGAGCGCTGCGAGGAAGCCTCCGCAAAGCCTGTATATGTTGTAGAGCCTAAGATAGACGGGCTTTCTGTTTCGCTTGAATATGTCAACGGTGAGTTTGTACGAGGCTCGACCCGCGGCGACGGTTTTATCGGTGAGGACGTTACAGCAAATCTGAAAACAATAAAGTCAATTCCGCTGAAGCTTAAAGAAGCTGTGCCGTTTCTGGAAGTCCGCGGAGAGGTCTATATGCCACGTGAAACGTTCTTCAAGCTTGTGGAAAAGCAGGAAAATAGCGATGAGACCCCGTTCAAAAATCCCCGTAATGCTGCGGCAGGCTCGCTTCGTCAGAAAAATCCGAAAATTGCCGCAGAGCGCAAGCTTGACATTTTTGTTTTTAACGTTCAGCAGGTAGAGGGCATTGAACTTACGTCCCATAAGCAGTCCCTTGATTACCTTAAAAAACTTGGCTTTAAAGTTATTGCCGAGTATGTTCAGGCTGAAACGTATGATGAAATTCATGATAGAATCGAACATATCGGGAATATGCGAAGCGAATACAGCTTCGATATTGACGGTGTTGTAATCAAAATAGACGATTTTGCACTGCGTGAAAGAATGGGTGCAACCGCAAAGGTGCCCAAATGGGCGGTTGCTTATAAATTTCCGCCCGAGGAAAAGGAAACAAAGCTGCTTGATATTGAGGTAAACGTGGGCAGAACGGGTGCTATTACTCCGGTTGCTGTGTTTGAGCCTGTGCTTCTGGCAGGAACGAGTGTGAGCCGTGCGGTGCTTCACAATCAGGAATTTATTACGGAAAAGGATATCCGCATCGGAGACATAATCCTTGTGCGCAAGGCAGGGGAAATAATTCCCGAGGTGCTGAAATCGGTCTCTCACGGGGAAAATTCCGTACCATACAAGCTGCCTGAATTTTGTCCTGTTTGCGGTGACAGGGTGGTAAAATACGCAGATGAAGCCGTACTGAGGTGTCCGAATGTTGACTGTCCTGCGCAACTGAAGCGGAATATTATCCACTTTGCAAGCAAGGGTGCAATGAATATTGATGGTTTGGGTGAAGCAATTGTTACACAGCTTGTTGATAATAATATAATTTCCGGTGTTGCGGATCTTTACAGACTCAAAGCCGAGCAGCTTGAAGCATTGGAACGCTTTGGCAAAAAGTCTGCCGAAAATCTTATTAATGCGATTGAAAATTCCAAAGATAATTCACTTGAGAGAGTAATTTTCGCACTTGGAATACGCAATATCGGTCAGAACGGTGCAAAGCTTTTGTGTAATCGTTTCGGAAGCATTGACGCAATAATGAACGCTTCCGCAGAAGAAATCTCTGCGATAGACGGTTTTGGTGACATTATGGCGGAAAGCGTTGTTTCGGCGTTTAGGGACAAGCATTTTTCGGATGTTATTACTGAACTGAAAGAGCTTGGCGTAAAAATGAATTATGAAAAGCAGGAAAGCGGCGATAACCGTTTTGAGGGTAAGACCTTCGTTCTTACGGGAACATTACCTACAATGACCCGTGACGAGGCTAAAGCAATTATTGTAAAATTTGGCGGTAAGGCGGCAGGCTCGGTATCTAAAAAGACAAGCTATGTCGTTGCTGGTGAGGACGCAGGAAGCAAGCTGACAAAAGCACAGGAACTTGGTATAACAATTCTAAGTGAACAGGAATTTCTTGAAATGACAAAATAAAAGATGCTCCGTACTTATTAAATTAAGTACGGAGCTGCTTTATTTTTAAGCCTTATTGACAAACAATCATTTTATATATATAATTATAATGGATTATTATGTTTTGGTAAAGGTGATAAAAATGGTTATTTCACTTGAAAATATAAGTAAATTTTATAACGGAAATCAAGTGCTGAAAAATATTGCATTGACTATTGAAGATAACGACCGTATCGGATTGATCGGCATTAACGGCTGCGGAAAATCAACGCTTCTAAAAATTATAACCGGAAAGGAAATTCCCGAAACTCAACCGGAACCAAACGTTGCAAGAATTTCGCTGACTAAAGGAATGACTATCGGTTTTCTTGAACAAAACACAGGACTTGACCGTTCATGTACTATTATAGAGGAAATGCGGTCTGTTTTTTCAAATATGCTTGAAATTTCTGAGCGTCTGCGTGAGCTTGAAAGGCTTATGGCAGAACCGAGCGCTCATGACAACGAGCAGTATTTTGCTGAAATATCTGCTGAGTACGCACAAAAAACTGCTTTTTTTGAAGCAAATGACGGCTATCTGATCAATGTTAATATTACCAAAGTTCTTAATGGTATGGGATTTCCGCCTGAAACTTACGACAGAGTTATTTCCACATTAAGCGGAGGAGAAAAAACAAGGCTTGCTCTTGCAAAGCTTTTGCTTGAAAACCCCAAGCTGCTTATTCTGGACGAGCCTACCAACCATCTTGACTTTCAGACAATTATGTGGCTTGAAGAATATTTGCAGGAATACAAGGGCGCACTTCTTATTGTTTCGCATGACCGTTATTTTCTTGATAAGCTTACTACGTCAATCTGTGAAATTGAGCGTGGAGTATTGAAGCGTTATAAGGGAAATTATTCTGCGTTTACGGTGCAAAAGCAGGCAGATGTTGCCCGTCAGCTTAAAGAATATGAAGCACAACAGGAAGAAATTGCTAAGCTTCAGGATTTCGTAGACAGAAATCTTGTACGGGCTTCGACTTCAAATATGGCAAAAAGCCGTATAAAAAAGCTTGAATCCATGGAAATAATCGAAAAGCCTGTGCTGTATGAAAAATCAGCTAAAATAAAGTTTGAGTACGATATTACACCGCCGATAGATTTGCTTACAGTAAAAAACATTGATGTTTCCGTCGGAAAAGGTTCTGAACGCAAAACGCTTGTTGAATCTCTTTCATTTGACGTTAAGCGAGGAGAAAAGCTTGCCATAATTGGCTCTAACGGTATCGGCAAGTCAACGCTGCTGAAAATTATACAGCGGAAGCTTCCGTGCAGCCACGGAATTATTGAATGGACGAAAAATGTAAAAATCTCTTACTTCGACCAGGAAAACGCACAGCTTGACCCAAATAAAACTGTTATGGATGAGGTACATTCCCGTTACAGAACTATGTCTGACAGAGAAATACGTTCACTGCTTGGCTGCGTAAGACTTATCGGAGAAAATGTATTCAAGCAGGTCGGAGTAATAAGCGGAGGCGAACGTGCCAAGCTTTGTTTTGCAATAATGATGCTTGAACGAGGAAATGTTTTGATTCTTGACGAACCTACAAACCATCTCGATATTGATACCAAAGAGGTTCTCGAACAGGCTCTCTGCGAATTTGACGGTACTATTATTTTTGTATCCCACGACCGTTATCTGCTTAACAAGCTTGCCACAAGAATTATCGAAATTACAGAAAATTCTGTTGAAAGCTATAACGGCGGTTTTGATGACTATATTTCTGTAAAGCGTGAAAAGGAAGCTGAAATACAGCTGATTGCCGAACGTCAAAAGCAGGAAAAAGCTAAACAAACTGCCGATGAAAACAAGGTTAAGGCATATCGTTCCAAAGAACAGCGTGCTGCCGATGCCAAAAAACGAAACCGTATTAAAGAACTTGAAAATGAAATTGAACGCCTTGAAGCTGAAATGTCTGTTATTCAAGAAGAACTTTCAGACCCTGAGGTTTGTTCGGATTATCAGCTTATGCAGGAGAAGTGCGCTTCTTTAGAGAATATGAAAAAGCTTTGTTCGGAATATGAGGATGAATGGGTCGCATTATCGGAAGAATTTTAATAAAAATTTCAAAATATGTGTTGACAAATTATATTATATGTTGTATAATATAATTGCAGATAAAAAATAAAGGAGGACTATTATGGTTTTTCCGGTCAGTGCGGCACTTCTTGATGCGCTTGTGCTTTCAGTTGTGGAAGCTGAAGATACTTACGGTTATAAAATTACTCAGGAAATTCGTGAAGCCATGGAAATGTCTGAATCTACTCTTTACCCTGTTTTGAGAAGGCTTTTAAAAAGTGAATGCCTTACAAGCTATGATCAGGAATATCTTGGCAGGAACAGGCGTTATTATCAGATAACAGAAAAAGGAAGAGAACAGCTTAAAATTTACAGAGAAGAATGGATTTTGTATAAAGACAAAATCAACGGTTTGATTTCCGGTCATACGGACAAGGAGGTTAACATATGACTCGTGCGGAATATTTAGCGGAGCTTGATTCCCACCTTATTTCGCTTCCTAAAGAGGAGCGAGATATGGCGATTAGCTTTTATGAAGAATATTTTGATGAAGCAGGTCCCGAAAACGAACAGGCGGTCATTGCCGACCTTGGAAAGCCTTTTGCCCTTGCAAGAAGCATTATAGGTGAAACATCGGCTTATTCCAAAAGCATGGTTTATCTCAAATATAAGGAAAGCAAACCAATGCCTCAGAACAGTACAGGTGTTTTTGCTTCGCTCAGAAAACCCGATGCTTTTGCAGACAGCAATGCCGCTTCGGAAGATACTGCTGAGGATATAATGCCTCAGGGAAGTAATGCTGACGGCAGAAATTCAGAGCAGGACGCTATTCCAAACGGAAATGGCAGCAATGGAATGTTTGATGAGTATTACTCAAAAGGACAAACCGAAAGTACACCTCCGCCGGCAAAAAAAGAACCTCTCGGTGCAGGCTGGATCATATTCTGGGCGTTTTTAGGAATATTTATCGGATTCCCACTTGCGTGTGCAGTTATTCCAGTAATACTCGCAATTATCGTAGTGATGTTTGCTTTTGGTCTTGTGTCCGCTGTATGCCTTATCAGCGCAATAATTGTACTTATTTCAGGAATTATGCAGATACCGTCGTCTGTTCCAAACGGATTGGGATTCATATTTGCAAGTCTTTTGGTTGCAGGTATAGGTTTGATCCTTCTTTCCGCTTCACTTGCATTCTTCTTTAAACTTATTCCTTGGATTGTAAAAGGAATTGCTAAGCTTTTCAATAAAAGGAGGGCTGCATAATGCTGAAATCGTGTTTAAAGCTTCTGACAACAGGTTTAACATTAATTGTAATAGGTATTGTAGGTTTAGCTGTTCTTGGTTTTAACGGTTTACTTACTCAGCCTTTAAAATTGCCAATCAAGCAACCTTCATCAGATACAGCTGTTAGTAACGATGTATTTATCCCGCTTGATTATTCTGCCGATGATATCAGCAAATTGGATATTACTGTAAGTATTGGAGATTTTACTGTTAATAAAGGAGAAAGCTTTTCAATTTATGCCGATGGAATTAATGCTGAAAGTCTTAGATGTGAAGTAACAGACGGTTGTTTGACAATTGATTATTCTCCTGAATTATATCTGATGAACTTTGATTTTACAAATATAGGCAATCAATCGGAAATTACGATAACTGTTCCCGAAAAGGTTTATGAAAGTATTGATTTTTCTGTTCATGCAGGAAACCTGAATGTTGAGAATATTTCTTCAAATCGTTTTATTCTTGATTTTACTGCCGGAGATGCACAATTTGAAAATGTTAGCGCTTCACAGTCTGCACAGATAAAAATGACCGCAGGTGAATGTTATTTTATCAACAGCAAATTTAATAATGCAAACATAAAAATGACTGCCGGAGATATGAATTTTGATGTTTGCAGACTCAGCGGAGATAACAGTATTGACATGACAGCAGGCGAGCTTAATATGACTCTTATTGGCAAACGTTCAGATTACAAGATAAATATTGACAAAACAGCAGGAGAAGTAAATATTGACGGTATGAGTGAAAAATATGGTTATGCAGTAACAACACTTACTGAAACAGCATATACTGAAGTTTTAATTACCGATACACCAGCAGAAAATGTTACTTTGACAGAGACAACAACAGCTAATGATGAAAACAACGGCAGCATTGATATTAAAATAACTGCCGGTGAATGTAATATTGATTTTATTGAGGAGGAATATGATTATGAATAAGCTTATGAGATGTGAATCAGACAGAAAGATCTGCGGAGTGTGCTCAGGCGTTGCCCGTTACCTTAATATTGATACAACAGTTGTACGTCTTATCTGGGCTATTCTGTGCCTTTCGGGCTTTGGTATAGCAGCATATATTATCGCTGCTTTGGTTATGCCAAGTGACAATCAGGTATAATTCAAATAATATAAAAACAATGAGCTGCTGCATTTTTTGCAGCAGCTCATTGTTTTTAACTTCCTTCACCTGAAATAAGAGCGATGGGGTCGATCCATTCACCGTTTTTCTTAACGGCAAAGTGCAGGTGAGGGGCTTCACTGATTTCTCCCTCAGCAGTATTTCCAACAGCACCAATAACCGTCCCTGCAGAAACGTTCTGTCCCTTGGCAATCGGGATATCCTTACTTAAATTACAGTAATAACCCTCAAGACCGTTTCCGTGGTCAATGACCACACAAGCCCCCAACATCTGATCCTCGTAAACCTTTGTAACAGTACCGCTTGTCATGCTTTTTACCTTTTCGTCAAGCGCGCCCGCAATATCAACGCCATCGTGTGTTTTCCAAACATTAAGCGTTTTTGATTTTACAAGCTCTCCGTCTGAAAAAGCGTTGATAACCTCTCCGTTAAGAGGTCTTACCATAGCCTGTTGCTGAATGTCATTCTCTTTAGATTTTTCAGCTTCTGTTACAACAGCTGCGTCCTCAGCAGGTTCAGCTTTGGAAACTGTTGTTTCAGCAGACTTTGAGATGTCAGTTTGTGCTGCATTGGCAGGAGTATCGTTATCAGATTCCCCGTCAGCAGAAAATGTATCTTTGTTACTTCCAATAATTTCAGCATTAAGCTTGTCCGAAATCTTGTTATAAGAATACAGTCCTGCTGCAGCGGTAGCAACGATACAAGCGCCAACCGCAATAATAAGTCCCTTGCCTGAAAGATTGCCGATTTTGAATTTTGCATTACTCATAAAATTCACCTCAAGCATAGTTTTGACAGCTTTGGTGAATTTATTCTGACAAATCAAAAAAATTTGGAAATTAATAAAGTTTTACAGAATAAGTTTTATGCTCATAGTCTTCGCCTAAAGCCTCACTTTTGTTATATGATGTTCCTAAGTATGTTAAACGAACTATGTTAACATCTTTCGGAGGCTCAATAAGAAGCTGGTGCTTGATTGTCTGTCCGGCAGGAAGCATGATATAATTCAGCGATTCGTACATATATCCGTCAGGATATACAGGCATTTCATTGTCAAGACGGCTTCCGTTCCCGTACTCAATGTTAATTGTATTATTTCTGATTTGAGTCTGGTATGAGCTTGTATTTTTAATGTCAAGAGTAATCAGAAATTTTCCATCGTCCTGCCTTTCGGAACTTGCTCCGACAATTTCCCAATCGTAATAATTATCATATTTTGTCATGTTTTTCATATCAGCTACTATACCGAAAGTGCTTAAAAGTACAATAAAAGCAATTATCATTAGTATGACAGCTATTATTTTGGAGGATTTTTTATTTGTATTAATCATATGTTTTCCTCCCGTTCAACAGCAATTGAAATCTTATGTATATATTCAAGCTGACGCACATATCCGACATCAGTTGTTTCTTCAAGACACAGACTGAACTCGGTGGAATTATTGTCAACGAGAAAACACATATATCCGTCACTTGCATTCCGGTATCGCAGTATAGATAATCGAAAAATATTCTGTGCAAAAGCATCGGGGCATGAATTTAATGCTGTACTTGATATCATTGGACGACAATACTCACCGTTTGTAATATAGGGTTCAATGTTATAATAATCATTTACAACATCATCGCTGTTATTGACTGAAGAATTAATATGAATTACCAGAAGTGACATATCCTTCGGAACAAGCGCATTTATAATTTCACTGTCAGCAAAAAAAGCGTTATCAATATTAAGATTAATAATTCCGTCATAAACAAAATCTTCATTCATATTGTGTTCTTCATATTTCGGCTCATCAATTGTCTGCAAGTGTTTGACAGCGTTGCTTTCAATGCTGTTTTCAACAATACCGGGAATAAATGTACAAATAACAATTACAGCGATCCAAAGTGGGATAAGCTTGACGATAGCACACATAAACTTGCTTGTTTTAGGTGCAGGTACAGAAGTTCCTGGCATTGCATAAGGAGATTTCATTTCGGATCTTGCAGCGTTTTTTGCCGCGGTGATCTGCTTTTTATTCGGAATAGCAGCGCAATTCGGGCAGGAATGATTTTCTTTATAATCATAAACCGAATTGCAGTATTCACATTCAATCATTATTTGCATTGAAATAAAGCCTCCGCTTACATTTTATCGGGACAGGTGATTTTAAGCATATCAAGAGTATTTTTCAATGTGATCTTTACGGCTTGGCAAAGATTGAGCCTTGCATAAAGAAGTTCATCCTCAGCACCTTTGATTCTGCATTTATCGTAGAATTTATGGAACAGCGTTGCAAGATCCTGAGTGTAGCGTGTAATTTTTGCCGGGTCGTAATCCTTTGCAGCAGCGTCAACAACGTTTGGAAGAGACGCAATAAAGCGGATAAGCTCAATTTCCTCGGGAGCGTCAAGAACATTAAGCTGTTCTGCGGAAAGCTCCTTAACTGAGTAACCCTCAGACTCAAGATTTCTGATAATTGAACAAATTCTTGCATGAGCGTACTGAACGTAATAAACAGGGTTTTTAGATGACTGCTCAATAGCAAGGTCAAGGTCAAACTCAAAGTGAGAGTTAGCTTCACGGAGGTTAAAGAAGAAACGTGCAGCGTCAATGGGAATTTCATCAAGCAGCGTTTCAAGAGTTACAGCCTTGCCGGAACGTTTTGAAAGCTTATAGGTCTCACCGTTCTTTACAAGACGAACCATCTGCATAATGATCATATCGAGGCGGTTGGGGTTAACTCCGAGAGCTTGCATAGCAGCCTTCATTCTGGGGATATAGCCGTGATGGTCTGCACCGAGAATGTCGATAGCCGTATCGAAACCGCGTGTAACAAGTTTGTTGTAATGGTAAGCAATATCTGGCACGAAATAAGTGGGAATACCGTTTGCACGGACAAGAACCCTGTCCTTTTCATCACCCAATTCAGAAGACTTAAACCAGAGCGCGCCTTCCTGTTCGTATGTGTAACCGCTTTTTTTCAGCAATTCGATAATTTCCGCAACTGCGCCGCTGTTATGAAGCGAGCTTTCACGGAACCAGGTATCATATTCAATGCGGTACTTTCTAAGGTCGTCCTCAAGCTTTTGGATATTTTTCGGAAGCGCAAATGAAACTAAAGCATCCTTGCGTTCTTCAGCAACTTTATCAGCGTAAGAAGTGCCGTTAATATCGTAAAAATTCTTTGCGTGAGCAATAATATCAGCACCGAGGTAAACGTCATCCGGCATTGGGAACGTTTCTGAAGCATTGTAGATTGCCTGACAGAGCTCTTCGTTTTCCGGATATTTTGCGATAAAAGCCTGTCCGTCGCCGGAACAAAGCTGCATATAACGCAGGTCGAGAGAATTTCCAAACTTTTCAATCTGGTTGCCTGCGTCGTTTACATAAAATTCACGCTGTACGTCATAGCCTGCCCAGTCAAGAACAGCAGCAAGGCAGTCTCCGATAGCGCCGCCGCGGGCATTACCGATATGCATAGGACCTGTCGGATTGGCTGAAACAAATTCAACAAGGATTTTCTTTCCAGCACCGGTATCAGTTCTGCCGAAACTATCCTTTTCATTTAAAACTGATTTAATAACACTTGAAAACCAGCTTCTTGACAGGAAAAAGTTAATAAATCCCGGACCTGCAATTTCCACACGTTCAAATGAGCTACCGTCAAGGATAAGAGCTTCACAGATAAGCTCGGCAATTTTCCTCGGAGCAGATTTCAAAGGCTTTGCACAGGCAAGGGCAATGTTTGACGCAAAATCGCCGTGTGATTTATCTTGAGGAATTTCAATATTAAATGCAGGCAGGGGAACAGCTTCGATTTTTCCTTCAGAAACAAGTCTGCCGAGAGCGCTCATAAGCAGCTCACGAAGTTCATTAGATGCGGATTTGATAGGGTTGGTCATTTTATTCATCCTTTCAGTTTTTACAAATCAGTTGATTTTAATGAAAATTTCGTTGTCGGAAACATAGCTTGAATTAATATCTACCGTGTATTTCAAATAAGCTTCGCCGCCGTCGCTGTTGATTTTATTATCAATACAATGGGTGAAAATCCCCATTGTAAAGTCACCGTACGGTGTTCCGTAATGACAATGATGCTTCTTGTTTGTTTCAAGAATGAGGTTTGACGGAGCAGTGCCGGTTCGCTTCAGATTAACAAGGTTGTCACCGTTGAATGTCAGAAAAGTCGTAGAACCTTTGAAACCTGTTACCTCTGATTCCTCATAGCTAAGTTCAAAAGCACCGCTGTCAAGTTGTTTAAGAATTCCCTCTGTGGAAAGCTCCGTTTTCGTGCTTTCGGAGTCAACAGTATTAATACTTGTTAAATTAATTATAACTTCTTTTTCCATTTTATTCCTCGATTAAATTATATTTCGGCTGAAATCAGTTCGTCAATTCCAACCTTATGTACCTCACCGTTAATAGAGTCTCCAAGAAAAGCATGAGCATTTTCTTCAAAAAGTTCAACGCTGTCCGAAGTATAATAAATATTTTTTCCATTTTCTTTGCGGTCTGACAGCATTTCTTTTCTCATCAAAAGGTTATAAGCATATTTAGCTACCTCTTCGCCGGAGGAAATAATAGTAACATTTTCGCCCATATAATCAGCAATGACATCTCTTATGATCGGGTAATGTGTACATCCGAGAATAAGAGTATCAACGCCTTCTTTTTTTATTGGTGCAAGGTATTGTTCAACAACAAGCTTTGTAACCGGATTGTTCCTTTCGGTAAATCCGTTTTCAACAAGCGGTACAAATAAAGGACAGGAATTTCCTATAACTGAAATATCAGGTCTTATTCCGCGAATTGCTTTGCCGTATGAACCTGATTTTATTGTTGCAGCAGTGCCTATAACACCGATTTTGCCGTTTTTTGTAATACTGCACGCAGTCTGTGCAGCAGGCAGTAGAACTCCCGTAAACGGGATGTCGCCGTCAGAAATTTTTCCGCTTCCGAGAACTGAAGAGACAGTTCCGCAAGCTGCAATAATCAGCTTTACATTATGTTTTTTAACAAATGCAATATCTTGATTTGCGTATTCAATAATCGTTTCACGGCTGCGTGTTCCGTAAGGAATTCTTGCCGTATCTCCGAAATAAATAATATTTTCATTCGGAATAAGCTTGTTCAGTTCTTTCAGACAAGTAAGTCCGCCAAGTCCGGAATCAAAAACTCCGATAGCGTTATTGTTCATAGCAGCCTCCATGTTTATAAGTTATTGTCAGCCTTCAAGACTTAAAGTAATAAGCCTGTCGATAAGTTCGGACTGTGAAATTCCTATATTTTCCATAAGCTTAGGGTACATACTTATCTGTGTGAATCCGGGCATAGTATTGATCTCATTGAGAATAACCGTGCCATCGTTTTTCAGGAAAAAGTCAATTCTTGAAAGACCTAAGCAGCCCATAGCCTTAAATGCCTTGACAGCGGTTTCACGAATTTCACGGGAAGCATTTTCGGGAATGTTAGCAGGGATAGTAAGTCCCGATGTACCAAGAATATATTTTGCCTCATAATCATAAAACTCATTGCAGGAATTGATTTCACCGACCTCGGATGCAAACGGGTTTTCCTTTCCGAATACAGCACATTCAACTTCATGACCCTGAATAAATTCTTCAATTATAACTTTTTTGTCGTGACTGAAAGCAAGCTTTATTGCATTTTTCAGTTCTTCAAATGATGTTGCTTTGTTAACACCTACCGATGAGCCACTGTTGGCAGGTTTGACAAAAAGAGGATAATCAAGTTCTCCGGCAATGTTGTCGCAAACCTCATCAAGTCTGTTAAGGTCGGAAACTGTAACGCTACGCCATTTTGCCATTCTTATTCCGTTGGCTTCGAGAATTGTGTGAGCAGCTGCCTTGTCCATACAGTTGGCTGAAGAAATAATATCGCATCCGACATAAGGGATACCCGAAAGCTTTAAAAGACCCTGAACAGCTCCGTCCTCACCGTTCTGACCGTGAAGGGCAGGGAATACCACATCAATTTTTGATATCGTGTATGCACCGTTTGATATTTTAAGTATGCCTTTGTACATAGGATCGGGAAGAATAGCTGCAGGAACGCAATCGGGGTGAGATTCCCATGCACCGGAAGCAATCAGACTTACGTCTCCGGGATAAAAAAGCCAGCGGCCTTTTTTAGTGATGCCGATTGGGATCACTTCGTATTTATCTGACGGAATAGCAGAGATGATATTAGATGCAGAAATCAGTGATATTTCATGCTCGTTTGAAACACCGCCGAACAGAACAGCAACTTTAATTTTTGACATAAGTACGACCATATTCCCACAAACGGAATATGTACTCCTTTCAAATATTTTATGATTTTAAAGATTATACATAATCATATATACATTATAATTTAAAATATAAATAGGCGTTATTAATTTATTATATCACATTTTAATTGAAACTGCAACTATATTTTTATAATAATACAAAAACAGGAAAAAGTATTCCTGTTTCTGTATAAAATATAACTTATTCAATGACAATAAAATCCGCAGCAGCATATCCGTCGGTAGAATTATATCGGATAACATACCAGTTTCCTGTCTGACCATAAACTGAAACTGCGGCTCCGTTTGGAATTGACCCAATAATCGCAGCGTCAGTGGAGGGATAGCTTCTTATGTTGAGATTTGAACCGTCTGTAGCAACTATACCGCGTCTTATAGGATCCGCTTCTACAAATGGGATGCCGAAATAATCGCATAATGACTGAACAAGATTTCGTGCTATGGGCTGTATGTTAGCTTTTATCCATTCTGCGTCCTCATAGTTGTCGTGATAGCCAAGCTCTGCAAGGACTGCGACAGCTCTTGTTCTTGTAACTTCACCTAATGATGTAGTCGGAAGCGTATTTACTTTTGCAGGGTCGGGGTAAATAAATTCAAGATTATTGGCAATAATTGAGGCAAGCTGTCTGCTTTGAGATGAATAGGGCGAATAATAAATGTCAATACCTCTTAATTTCCCTGCAAACTGACCACCGCCGGCATTTGAATGAAGCGCAAGGTGAACATCATAGTTTCCGGCGTTTGAATCACTAATAGCTCCTTTTACGTCCCGAGACGGGTCATTCCTTGTATATTCAATTCCCGATGAACGCAGATAAGGCTCCATTTCATCGGCAATCAGATTCATGTACTGTTCTTCTGTTCCTCCGTTTATATATTTGTTCCATTCCTGAGTAGACGGACTTAAAAATACACTTGGCATAATATAATCATATCTGCAAATAAAAAAGTGCAGACGATCCTCCTTATCGGTAATGTCAAAGCACAGAAGCAATAATAAACATCTGCGCTGATTCATTATATGCAAATATTTTCAGGAAGATACAAAAAGCTGCCCGAATTAACGGACAGCCTTAATAATTATTCTTTTGTCAGCTTTTCAAGCTTGTATCTTTCAAAAGCCGCATCGTTAAGCTCAACAGTCTGATTGCCGATCCAGCTTTTAACGGTTGAGTTAAACTCCTCGCCCTTCAAGGTATTAATTACAGCTTCTCTCTGGTTATTTAAATAAGATTCGTCCGCAAATAGATCCTGTTTCTGTACAATATAATAAACTTCGTCTTCTTCCACTAGGAAAACATCTCCTGCATTTACAGTACCGTCAAAAACCTTTTCCGAAACCTTTGCAGACGGTAAATTACCGGTCTTTGAAATAACTGTAGTGTTGTCGGTAAACACTTGTGTACCTTCATCAGCAGCTGCTTCGGTTGTTTCTGATGAAGCTTCCTTTGCTGCATCGATAAGACCTTGATAGTATTCGTTATATTCGCTTCCAACCTGATTCATATCTTCGCCGTTTTTTATGCGTTCGATATAATCCTCTGCCATTTTTTTGATTTCAGCCTTGCCGTCGGATTTCAGCAAGTTGCCTTCACCGTCTCTAAGCTCCATTTTAATGTAGTTTATTCTTGCATTATTTTCTGAAAGATATGTTTTGATCTCATCATCAGATACTGCAAACTCGCCGCCTTCTCCATAATAATAGTTGAAAATAGCGGAACGCTTTTCGCCATTAAGAACAACATCAAGATAAGACTGCTTGCTTACTCCGATACCTTCAAAATATTCGCCGATATACTCCCACCATTGGTCAACAGTATTTGACGCTGCTTTATCTTCATTATTTTCAAATGTAAGACCAAGCTCGTTAAATTTATTTTCAACAGCAACATATTCCTGCATACCTTCAACAGCTTTGTCATTTATCCATTCTTTTGCAGGCTTATCTTCAATTGTAATAGCAAGAACGTCTGTATCAGTTTCAATCATATAGTTATAAGCCTGTGAAACTGCGTCAGACTGAAAATAAATGAGCAATCCGGCTCTGAGCTGAGTCCCGTCGATATTTGCGCCCCATGTTGTGTCCTTTCCGCAGGAGGCAAGTGAAAGCGCCATAGCGGAAGTCAGGGCAATAGCTGATGCTTTTTTTAATAAAGACATAGTCCGTAAAACCTCCATAGATTTATAAATACAAATTATTATATCATATTTTTTTTGTTTTGTCCAGCATTTTAGCAAAAAATATGATTTTATGTTTAACAGGTATGAAAAATAGTTATATTAAGGCTATTGACAAATGCTTATTTATATGGTACAATCTATTTGTAATATTTCAAATGCGCTGATAGGAATAAAAGCCGAATTACTTTTTCAGAGAGCTGCCGTGCGGTGAAAGGCAGTAAAGAACTTTGGTTATAACTCGTCCTTGAGCAGTCCGCTGAACATCTTGTGCACAGGTAAGTAGGTTGGAACGGGTTCTCCCGTTACAGAGATACGCATTGGATATCAAAAAAGATTGAGATGCGGTGAGGCGCAGACAAATGTCTGAACAAGAGTGGTACCGTGGAAGTTATGCTTTCATCTCTTAATTGAGATGAAAGCTTTTTTTATTGCCTGAAGCCTTTCTTGACCCAACCGCAAAACGAAAGGAAAGATTTGTTATGAAGAATTATGACCGCTACAAAAAACGTTATTTTATGCCTCCGGAACCCTGCTATGACTGGGTAAAAAAAGAAAGTGTCGACAAAGCACCGGTATGGTGTTCGGTTGACCTCCGTGATGGAAATCAGGCTTTGATTATTCCCATGTCGCTGGAAGAAAAATTAGAGTTTTGGAAATATCTTGTTAAAGTAGGATTCAAGGAGATAGAAATAGGCTTTCCGGCAGCAAGTGAAACAGAATATGCCTTCTGCCGTGCGCTGATCGAGCAAAACCTCATTCCGGATGATGTAACGGTTCAGGTTCTTACTCAGAGCCGCGAGCATATCATTGCTAAAACTTTTGAAGCCCTCAAAGGCTGCAAGAATGCAATAGTACACCTTTATAATAGTACCTCAGTTGCACAGCGCGAGCAGGTTTTCAAGAAGTCTAAGCAGGAAATTATTGATATTGCAACATTTGGAGCAAAACTTTGCAAGGAGTACAGAGAAAAAACAGAGGGTAATTTCCGTTTTGAGTACAGCCCTGAAAGCTTCACAGGAACAGAGCCGGAATTTGCGCTTGAAATATGCAATGCGGTAATTGACATATGGGAGCCGACAGAAAATGACAAAGTCATAATCAATCTTCCCGTAACGGTTGCGGAAAGTATGTCTCATGTTTACGCTTGCCAGGTAGAGTATATGTGCAAGCACCTGAACAGACGCGAAAACGTAATTGTTTCGCTTCATCCTCATAACGACAGAGGATGCGCCGTTGCAGATTCCGAGATGGGACTGCTTGCAGGTGCAGACCGTATTGAGGGTACTCTTTTTGGGAATGGCGAGCGTACCGGTAATGTTGACATTGTTACACTTGCAATGAATATGTTTACACACGGAGTTGATCCGGAACTTGATTTTTCAAATCTGCCGGAAGTCACTGAGGTATACGAGAAGATGACCCGTATGCACGTTTATGAACGTCAGCCGTACAGCGGAGCATTGGTATTTGCTGCATTTTCCGGTTCTCATCAGGATGCGATTGCAAAGGGTATGAAGTGGCGTGAGGAAAAATCCCCCGAATACTGGACAGTACCGTACCTTGCAATCGACCCAAAGGATGTGGGCAGAGAATACGAAGGAGATGTTATCAGAATCAACAGTCAGTCCGGAAAGGGCGGAATCGGCTATCTTATGGAGCAGAATTACGGAATTGATATGCCGCCTAAAATGCGTGAGGATTTCGGATATGCAGTTAAGAGCGTTTCCGACCATGCTCACAAGGAGCTTATGCCTACTGAGGTTTATGATGTATTTACCCAGCGTTATGTTAACAAAACGGACTTTTTCAAGGTCGATGAAGCACACTTTGCACAGAAAGACGGTATTACTGCAACAGTTACTGTGTCATGCAACGGAAAGCTCATAACCCGTGAAGCAAGTGGTAACGGACGTCTTGACGCTGTATCAAATGCAATTAAAGATGCTTTTGGAATTTCATATACAATTTTGACATATAAAGAGCATGCTCTTGAACACGGTTCAAGTTCACAAGCGGCAGCATATGTGGGAATACAGACCGATAACGGAGTATTCTGGGGAACAGGAATTGATACGGATATCATCGTAGCTTCTGTGAACGCACTTGTTTCTGCGATCAATAACAGTAATTTACTGAAATAAAAAGCCAAATGTCCGGGAAGATTTTTCTCGGACATTTTTGTATATACTATAAATAAAAATCACCTTTGACATAATATTTTGTCAAAAGTGATTTTATTTTATGTATTGTTAACTTCAGATTTCGGCAGCAATAAGGTTGCCCATTTCAGTACAGGTTACGCTCTTAAGACCATCTGCGTCAGACATGATATCAGCTGTGCGGTAACCCTT
The DNA here is from genome assembly GCA_945876755.1 of uncultured Clostridia bacterium. Taxonomy (GTDB): domain Bacteria; phylum Bacillota; class Clostridia; order Oscillospirales; family Ruminococcaceae; genus RGIG8773. Next base: position 34,820 of record CAMCPM010000003.1, on the reverse strand, counting down.
TTCGAGAACGGTGTTAACCGCATTTTCGATAGCGTCAGCTTCGGCGGACATATCAAAGGAGTAGCGCAGCATCATTGCGGCGGAGAGAATTGTCGCAATTGGATTAGCCTTGTTCTGACCTGCAATATCCGGCGCAGAACCGTGGATAGGCTCATACAGACCGAGAGATGTTTCTCCAAGTGAAGCAGACGGTATCATACCGAGAGAGCCTGTAATCATGGAAGCTTCATCGGAAAGAATATCTCCGAAGAGATTTTCTGTAACAAGTACGTCGAACTGTCCTGGATTCCTTACAAGCTGCATAGCGCAGTTGTCAACCAAAATATCTTGAAATTCAACATCGGGATATTCGGCGGCGACTTTGTGGAAAACCTCTCTCCAAAGACGCGAAGAGTCCAGAACGTTCGCCTTGTCAACGGAGTGAACCTTTGAGCGGCGCTTTCTTGCCATGTCAAATGCAACACGGCATATCCTCTCGACCTCATAATCCGCATACGCCATAGAATCGCTTGCGTGCTTAATGCCGTTTTCATCGGTGTAAGTATTTCTCTCGCCGAAATATGCACCGCCGATAAGCTCACGAACGATAACAAGGTCAAGACCCGAATCGGTGATTTCCTTTTTAAGCGGACAAGCAGAAGCAAGGGGAGCAAGCAGCTTTGCTGGACGAATATTTGCAAACAGCTTCAGCGCACCTCTGATTCCGAGCAGACCTGCCTCGGGACGGAGATTTCCGGGGAGATTATCCCACTTCTTTCCGCCGACTGCACCAAGAAGAACACTATCGGAAGCAAGACAGATGTCGATAGTTTCCTGCGGAAGGGGAACGCCCGTCGCGTCAATAGCGCAGCCGCCCATTAGTACGTCCGTGTATTTGAAAGTGTGTCCGAACTTAGCGCCAACTTTGTCCAGAATCTTGATGGCTTCGGTTACGATTTCAGGACCGATTCCGTCACCCTTTATAACTGCAATATTTTTAGTCATAGTGATCGCTCCTTTACTTCTTCAAAGATTTAAGCAGTCCGCCTGCATTGATGATCTCTTTCATAAATTCGGGGAATGGCTGTGCCTGATATGTCTGATTTTTCGTTTTATTTGTGATAATGCCTGTGTCGAAGTCAACCTCGACCTCGTCGCCGTTTTCAATATTTTTGGCAGCTTCGTCACATTCAAGGATAGGCAAGCCGATGTTGATAGCATTTCTGTAAAAAATTCTTGCAAATGTGGAAGCAATCACGCAGGAAATTCCGCTTGCCTTGATAGCAATTGGAGCGTGTTCACGGGAAGAACCGCAGCCAAAGTTAAGGTTTGCGACCATGATGTCACCGTTATTGACATTGTTCACAAAGTCCTTGTCAATATCCTCCATGCAGTGATAAGCAAGCTCTTTTGGGTCTGCTGAGTTAAGATATCTTGCAGGAATAATAACGTCTGTATCAACATTATCGCCGTATTTATGTACTTTACCGAATGCTTTCATATTAGATACTCCTTTCACAGAACCTCTTCAGGATCGCTGATTTTGCCTGTAATTGCAGAAGCCGCAGCAACAGCAGGGGAAGCGAGATAAACCTCGGATTCGGGATGACCCATGCGTCCGACAAAGTTTCTATTGGTAGTAGCAACAGCTCTTTCGCCCTTCGCAAGAATACCCATATGACCGCCAAGACACGGACCGCAGGTAGGCGTCGAAACCACGCAGCCTGCATTAATGAAGATTTCCAGCAAGCCTTTTTTCATAGCTTCAAGATAAATTTTCTGAGTTGCAGGAATAACAATGCAGCGTACTCCATCGTGAACTTTTTTGCCTTTCATGATTTCAGCAGCCATTTCAAGGTCTTCCATTCTTCCGTTTGTGCAGGAACCGATAACGACCTGATCTATTTTTACCTCGCCGACCTCGTCAATAGTCTTTGTGTTTTCGGGAAGGTGTGGGAAAGCAACTGTTGGTTTGATTTCAGAAAGGTCAATATCATAAACAGCATCATAAGGAGCGTCGGGGTCAGCTTCGTAAACGGTGTAGTGACGGTCAACTCTGCCCTCCTGATAAGCCTTAGTGACCTCGTCAACTGCGAAAATGCCATTCTTTGCGCCTGCCTCGATAGCCATATTTGCCATTGAAAGACGGTCGTCCATAGAAAGGCTTTTCAGCCCCTCGCCCGAGAATTCCATGGACTTGTAAAGCGCGCCGTCAACGCCTATCATGCCGATGATGTGGAGGATAACATCCTTGCCCATAACATATTTGTTAAGCTTGCCTTTGAGGTTGAATTTTATTGCGGAGGGAACTTTGAACCATGCCTCGCCCGTAGCCATGCCTGCCGCCATATCCGTAGAACCTACGCCTGTGGAAAAAGCACCGAGAGCGCCGTATGTACAAGTGTGGCTGTCAGCACCAATGATACACTCGCCGGAAGCTACAAGACCTTTTTCGGGAAGCAGAGCGTGTTCAATGCCCATGTCACCAACGTCAAAATAGTTTTTGATTTTGAGCTTTGAAGCAAAATCACGGCACTGCTTTGTGTGCGCAGCGGACTTGATGTCCTTGTTGGGGGTAAAGTGATCCATTACCAGAGAAATTTTATCTTTATCAAAAATGCCTGAAAATCCTGCTTTTTCAAATTCATTGATAGCAACAGGAGTTGTGACATCATTACCCAGCACCATATCAAGCTTACATCTGATAAGCTGACCTGCTTCAACCTTGTCAAGACCTGCGTGTGCAGCGAGAATTTTTTGAGTCATTGTCATAGACATAAAAATTCAACCTTTCTTTTTTAGATTACAGTTGAATTATAACATAAAATATGATATAATTCAAATACATAATATGAATATCTGATATGAATTTTTGATATGCTAAATAAAAACAAAAAGGAGAGGTAATATATGATTTCAGAAAGCAATCTTAACCGTTACCGTCTGTTCTGTGCAGTTGCCGAATGCGAAAGCATCTCACGTGCGGCAGAGATGAACTATATAAGTCAGCCGGCAATAAGCAAGGCTATTACTAAAATGGAGGAAAGTCTCGGAACCCAGCTCTTTATACGCAACCACAGAGGAGTGAGCCTTACCGATGAAGGAAAAATAATGTATGAGCAGCTTAAAGCCGCATTTGAGCTTATAAAAAACGGTGAAGATACTATACGCCGTATTAACGAGCTTGGTATTGGAAGGCTTCGTCTGGCGGCAAGCGCTGTTTTGTGCAAGCATATGCTTCTGCCTTATCTTAAGGGATTTATAGTTGAAAATCCGCATATAAAAATAACGGTTGAATGTCAGTCGTCATCAAAAATTATGAAGCTTCTTGCTGATGGAAGAATTGACATTGCACTTATGGTAAAGCCTGAAAACCAATCTGATATTAATTTTTATTCTCTCGGTGAAATTGAAGATGTTTTTATTGCGACAAAGTCTTATATTGATAATCTTCACATTCGCGGGGATTCAACAGTTTTTGAAGAAGCCAACATTATGCTTCTTGACGGAGCAAATGTATCCCGTATGCACGTTGACCGCTATTTTAAGGAAAACAATATCGTTCCTGAACACGTTCTTGAGGTCAGCGGAATGGATATGCTTATTGAGTTCGCCAAAACAGGTATAGGAGTAGCCTGTGTAATAAAGCGTTTTGTGCAAAAAGAGCTTGATGAAGGAAGTCTTATTGAGATACCATTGTCTGTACCAATAAATAAAAGAGAGGTAGGCTTTGCATATATAAAAAACACAAAACCTACCCTTGCAATGGAAAGATTTAAGAATTTTTACGAGAATTATCCTTTATGAGCTTATATTCCATACTATCAATAAGTGCAATAACAGAAGCATTTATAACGTCTGTTGATGCACCGACAGTCGTCCATATGTCTTTTCCGTCGGTACTTTCAATTAGAACTCTTACGTTTGCGGCAGTTGCTGCGCTTCCGTCTATTACACGAACTTTATAATCGGTAAGGTGAACATCTGCAATTGACGGATAAAATACAGTCAGTGCCTGACGAAGTGCCTTGTCGAGAGCATTTACGGGACCGTCTCCCTCGTCTGCTGCGATTTCTGTTTTGCCATTTACCGCAACTTTTACAATTGCAGATGAAGGATTCTGAAGTTCTCCGGATTTTTCTCCTATAATTTTAAAGTAATTTATTTCAAAGAAGTTTTCTATTCTTCCAAGATATTTTTTTACAAGCAGCTCAAATGACGCTTCAGCAGCTTCGTACTGATATCCCTTAAATTCCATATCTTTAAGCAGGTCGATGATAGCCTTTGTTTCGGGACTGTCCTTTGTAAGCTCGGGAGCAATTTCATTTATACGATGAAGAATAGCGGAACGTCCTGCAACCTCTGAAAGAAGAATATTTCGTTTATTTCCCACAGCTTCGGGAGAGATATGCTCAAAGCTGCGGGGATTTTTTTTAACTCCGTCAGCGTGCATACCTCCTTTGTGAGCGAATGCACTTTTACCTACATACGGCATATTGCCTGTAAGCTTCATATTGCAGATCTCTGAAATATAACGTGCGAGCTGAGTAAGCTTTACAGCATTGCCTGAAGGAATGCATTCAATACCCATTTTGAGCTGTAAATTGGCAATAACAGTTGAAAGATTTGTATTTCCGCAGCGTTCTCCAATGCCTGTTAAGGTTCCTTGAACTTGTAAAGCACCTGACTTTACAGCTGCGAGTGAATTTGCAACTGCACAGCCTGTATCATTATGACAGTGAATACCAACGGGAATACTTACATGAGAAACTACAGCTTTAACAATTTCTGAAATTTCATCCGGAAAACAACCGCCGTTTGTGTCACATAGAATGACAGCTTCCGCACCTGCGTTTTCAGCAGCTTTGATAGTCTGAAGCGCATATTCGGGATTAGCTTTGTAGCCGTCAAAATAATGTTCAGCGTCAAAAAAGACTTTTTTACCCTTGGAGACAAGATATTTAATAGTATCGGAAATCATATTCAGATTTTCTTCAAGGGTAGTATTTATGATTTCTGTTGCGTGCATATCCCAGCTTTTCCCGAAAACTGAAACATATTCAACATTCGTGTCTGCAAGAGCGTTAAGATTTGCGTCATCTTCGCATGAGGTGTTTTTCCTCCTTGTTGAACCGAAAGCTACTAATTTTGAATGCTTCGGCGGACACGATTCTGCTTTTTTGAAAAATTCCAAATCTTTGGGATTTGAAGCGGGATTTCCTGCTTCAATAAAGTCTATTCCGAAATCGTCAAGGGCTTTCATAACATTGAATTTGTCTTCAACCGAAAAATTAACGTTTTCTCCCTGCGCACCGTCACGCAAAGTTGAATCAAATATCTGAACCTTGTTCATAATTAATCTCCCTTCGGTTTACTTTATCTCAAGTATAGGTTCTGCAATTGAAGCTCCGGCAGGAACCATAGGCAGAACATTTATATCCTTGTCAATAATACAGTTTATCAGTACAGGCTTGTTAAGCGAAATTGCCTTTTCAAGAACAGGACGTATGTCGCTTTTGCTTTTTATGGTAAAGGTTTCAATACCTATTGCTTTTCCGAGAAGTTCAAAGTCGGTAGGCTTTTCAAGAGTAGTCTGAGAGAAATGTCCGTTATAGAAAAGCTTCTGCCATTGACGTACCATTCCGAGTACGCTGTTATTAAAAACAAGCTCTATAACGGGAAGCTGATATTTTGCCAAAGTGGTAAGTTCATTCATGTTCATGTAAAAACTTCCGTCGCCTGCACAGTTTACAACGACCTTATCCGGATTTCCGACTTTACAGCCGATTGCCGCTCCAAGACCGTAACCCATTGTTCCGAGTCCTCCGGAAGAAGAAAAGCTTCTCGGCTTGCGGAAGTTATAAAATTCGGCAGTCCACATCTGATGCTGACCGACTTCCGTGCTGATAACAGCCTCGCCGTTAGTAAGTTCGTCAAGGGTTTCAATCACATCCTGCGGAAGAACGTCATCGGGCTCATCGGAAACTTGACAAAGCGGATAATCATTTTTCCATTTTTCAATTTCAGACATCCATTCCTTATGTTTACGCGGAGTAATTAATTTGTTAAGTTCTTCAAGCACAAGCTTAACGTTACCGCATACCTTGAGGTCGGCTGTAATATTTTTATTGATTTCGGCAGGGTCAATATCAACATGGAGAATAGTTGCTTTTTCAGCAGCTTTTCTGAAGTTTCCTGCGTTGCAGGTTACTCTGTCGGAAAAACGTGAACCGAGTACGATGAGCAGGTCGCATTCTGTAAGTGCCAGAGAAGAAGCTTTTGTTCCGTGCATACCCATCATGCCCGTATAACGACAGCTTTTGTTGTCAAAAGCACATTGTCCCATTAAGGAAAGAGAAACCGGTGCGTCAATAATTTCTGCAAAGTTTGCAAGTTCGTCAAATGCGTCGCAGGAAACAACACCGCCGCCTGCATATATAAACGGTTTTTCCGCTTTTGAAATCATTTTTGCCGCTTTTGATATTTCTTCATTATTTATAAAATATTCATGCTGCTTAAGACTTTGCGGCTCATATTCATAAACTGCCGCAGTAATATCTTTGGGAACATCAATAAGTACAGGCCCCTTGCGACCGTCATTTGCAATAAAGAAAGCATTTCTTATAGCATCTGCAAGATTGGCAATATCCTTTACAATGTAATTATGTTTGGTTATAGGCATAGTTATTCCTGTTATGTCAACCTCCTGAAAGCTGTCAAGACCAAGCAGGGAAGTAGCAACATTTCCTGTAATGGCTACCATAGGGATACTGTCCATATATGCTGTTGCAAGACCGGTAACAAGGTTTGTCGCACCGGGACCGGATGTTGCAATAACAACGCCTGTTTTGCCTGTTGAACGTGAATAACCGTCAGCAGCATGAGCAGCAGCCTGCTCATGAGAAGTAAGAATATGTGTGATTTTATCGCTATAATCATACAAAGCGTCATAAATATTCAGCACAGCACCACCCGGATATCCGAATACTGTATCCACACCCTGTTCCAAAAGGCATTCAAGAATAATCTGCGAACCGTTTAAAACCATATTTAAATCTCCCTGTAATAAAATAAAAAACCTTCACCTCAAGAAAAAATCAAGAGGTGAAGGTAATAAATACATCCACGGTACCACTCTCGTTCGGATAAAAATCCGCACTTTGCCGCATCAGACAATGCGCTTCTCTGTAACGGGAGAAACCCGTTCCGTCCTACTAAGAATAACCGTTCGGCAGAATGCTCCGAGGTGATATATTATCAGCAGAAAAATACTGCCTCGCACCAAACGGCAGTTCTCTGAAAGATTTCGTATGCTGTTTTGCTCCTCATCAAAGCATTTAACATATTGCTTATATAATATCATGTGTAAATACAATTGTCAATGTATTTTTTATGAACTAACATTCCTAAAAGTTATGGAATTATAATAAATTCGATGTAGTTTGCTTTTTAAATTGTATCTTTCAGCGATAAACAGCTGGTTTAAAACTTTTATATTGCAAATATGTGATAATATGTTGAAATTCTTGCCTGTTTATTTGACATAATCAGAATGCTGTGTTATAATTTTATATTAAGAAAAATATTGGGGGAAGTTTATGTTCGGTTATGTAAAGCCATTTAAACCGCATATGAGAATTTGCGAGTTTGAAACATATAAGGCTGTATACTGCGGATTATGTAAAATTCTCGGGAAAAGCTATGGCTTAATGGCACGAATGACTTTAAGCTATGATTTTGCTTTCCTTGGATTAATGGCATTGGCAATAAACGAAAGTGAAGCCGAACTTGAACCACAGCGTTGTATTGCACACCCTTTCCGTAAAACACCGTGTCTCAAATCTCCTGACGGACTTGATTATACTGCTGCCGCTGCATCAATTTTGATATATAATAAATTCAAAGATGATGCTACTGATAAACATTTTTTGGGAAAAATAGGTTCGTTGTTTATGATCAGGATAACGAAAAATGCTTATAAAAAAGCAGAAAAAAAATATCCACAGCTTGCTGAATATATTGCCGAACAAATGAAACAGCAGGAAAAGCTTGAAAAAGAAAACTGTAAGTCAATAGACCGTGCTTCGGAACCATCGTCAAATATACTTTCAGAAATTGCTTCCGGACTCAGCAAAGATGAGGAACAAAAGCGTATACTTCGACGCTTTGGATATCTTCTCGGCAGATATATCTATATTGCAGATGCTTTTGATGATTTAGAAAAGGATTTTCATTCGCGTGGCTTTAATCCTCTTATTTTGGGGGATTCTACTGTAAATGAACTTGATTTGCCATTAATTCAGAAAAAAACAGAAGACAGCGTTAATTTTACTCTGGGTGCTCTTGCAGATGCTTATGTTCAGCTTGATATAAAAAAATATAAGCCTATTTTGGATAATATAGTTTATCTTGGATTGAAAAATAGTTTTTATGATATAATTAAGAAAAAAGAAGAAAAACAGGAAAAATAAATTTGAAAGGAGAATACCGTTAAAAACGGTATAACTAAAGTATGAACGACCCATACAGAATTTTAGGTATAATGCCATCGGCAACAGATGAAGAGGTTAAATCGGCATATAAAAGTCTTATACAGCAATATTCAGATAATGAAAAAAAAGTTTCTGAAATAACGGAAGCTTTTGATGCCATTATGAATATGCGCAGAGGAAGCTTTGAACAGTTTGCCGCAGACGGATATACGGAGATCCGCCATCAGCTTCAAAACGGAAATTATAACGATGCGGATACTATGCTTGAAGCTATAACCGAAAAAACAGCTGAATGGTATTTTTTAAAGGGAAGCGTGTGTTATGCCAAAGGCTGGCTGAACGACGCCTACACAAATTTTTCGCAAGCGTGTAAAATGGAGCCTTACAATCAGGAATATTCATCTGCATTAAGACATATGGCTGAAAGTAAGAGTGGCTTTATGAAGGGCAGCCCGAACGAGCAGCCGGTATACAGTGACGGAAACCGTGTCTGCGGATGTAATGCCTGTGACATATGCAATGGACTGATCTGTGCAGATTGCTGCTGTGAGTGTATGGGCGGCGACCTTATCGGATGCTGCTGATTGATTTGAAAAGGACTCGATTATGAAAAAGGTTAGCTATAAAGTATCACTTGGAGGGATAGTAGCTGCGCTTTGCCTGCTTATGATGTTCCTTACTGCTGTTTTTCCTCCGCTTAATATAACACTTCCTCTTTTTGCAGGAATGCTTATAACTGTAGTAGCGATTGAAGTCAGCTGCTCATGGGCTTTTGTAACATATGCTGTTGTAGCGGTACTTTCATTTTTTGTTACTCCCGATAAGGAGGCATGGCTTTTCTTTACTTTCTTTTTTGGATATTATCCTGTAGCAAAATCGTTTTTTGAGGGATTAAAAAGCAAGCTTTTCTGTTGGCTTGGAAAGCTTGCGGCATTTAACATTTCAATAATAATAATCTTCTATGTTACAATGAATATTCTGGGAACAGTTGACTTGTTTGAAGAATTTGGATTTTACAATGAATGGCTTATTCCTGCATTGTTAACGGTTGGCAATCTCATATTTATATTTTATGACTATACATTGACGCTTATTATTTCTTGTTACAAAAAATGGTTCCGTCCTACATTTTTGAGAAAATTCAAATAAAATAGCTTGTACCTGTCAAATGCACAAAACGGGTACAAGCATTTTTTATAGCTTTTTAGTTTGTTCTTTAAGTATACGGCCTTCTTTAAGTAATTCTTTCAAGCGTTCGCTGTCTTCTTTTACAAGCGCATCACGGTATTCCGTAAGACGGTCGATTATAAAATCAATTTCAAAGCAAAGAGGTTCTTTATTAAGCATAAAAAGGGGAGTCCACATGACTTCGTTCAGCTTTGCGACACGGGTCAGATCCTGAAAGCTTCCTGCGCTGAATCCAAGCTGTTTCTGGTGAGTTGGACTTTTAATATAAGCGTTGGAAACAATATGTGCAAGCTGGCTTGTAAACGCAATGATCTGGTCATGTTCCTCGGGAGAAGCAAAAACTACTTTTTTAAAGTGTATTGAATATGCAAAATCTTCAAGCAGATTAAGTTTTGCCTGAGGTACTGACTGTGACGGAGTGATGATAAAGCTTGCTTCATCAAAAAGATTGTCCAGAGAATACTCAAAACCGGAAAATTCACGTCCTGCCATAGGGTGTGCTCCGATAAAAGTAACTCCGTATTTATCTAAAACAGGCGTAACACGATCAACAATTTCTTTTTTTATACCGCAGGTGTCTATAACAATACTGCCTTCTTTGAATTTATCAGCATTTTCGGTGATATAGTCAATTGCATCGGTAGGGTAAAGAGAAACAATGGTAAGGTCTGCAAGACCCAACTCAGTTGTCTCCTTATCAATTGCATTCTGTGAAAGAGCCATAGCAATAGTTTCTTTGTTTATATCAATACCATAAACTGTGTGGTTTGTGTGTTTTTTTATAGCTTTACACATTGAACCGCCGATGAGTCCGAGACCAACTGCCGTAATTTTCATAAGCAATCCTCTATTCCTAAATTAATTATAGCAATATTTTAGCACTTTTATGTATAAAAGTCAATAGGCTTGACATATTTAAATATAAAGTTTTGACGGATACTTTTCTAAACCTTGGTTTGTCCGCATAAACTTCAATAGTAACTATTGGAGGGATATTATGCGTGTTTTTATAATAAAGCGGATTATTTGCACATTTCTGGCAATAATTACTATATTACATTTAAATTGCATGACAGTATTTGCTGAAGAACAGGAGTACATTCTGTGTGAAGTGCTGATTGAAGCTTCAAGTAAAGTTATTATTTCGGGCAGCAACGAGGAAATGCAGATTCCTGTAGGAACTATGGCAAAGCTTATGACAATACTTCTTACCGCTGAAAATATTGAAAACGGAAAGCTTAAATTTGATGAAAAGCTTAAAACATCAGTTTATGCGAACAGTATGCAGGGTGCTCAGGTATGGTTAATGCCGGGTGAGGAGATAACTGTTGATGAACTTTTAAAGGCGGTTGTAATCGGCAATGCAAATGACGCTTCCGTTGTATTTGCGGAAAAAATTGCAGGTTCTGAAGAAAAATTTGCAGAGTTGATGAACAGCCGTGCGAAAGAACTTGGATTAAAAAAAACAAAATTCACAAATTGCAATGGATACTATGATGATGATAAGCAGATTTCCACGGCATATGATCTTGCCATACTTTGTGCAGAACTTTCAAAATATGATTTTTTAAAGGATTATTTTGTTTGTTGGCGCGATTTTGTTCGAAATAATGAAACCGAACTTGTAAACGCTAATGAACTTGTTAAAACATATGACGGAATTATAGGATTTAAAGCAGGGTACACGGAAAATTCAGGATACTGTATTGCCTCCGGTGCTGAACGTGACGGGATAACATATATTTCTGTGATTTTAGGCTGCGATGATAAATATGACAGCTTTTCTGAAGCTAAAAAGCTTATGAATATGGGATTCTCCCAATATAAAGTTTTTATGCCTGAGCTTCCGCAAAATATTCCGACAGAAATAGCCGTTAAAGGCGGAATTATAAAAAATGTGCCGATAGAATGCGAAAATGTCAGAAAAATTGTTCTTCCAAACAGTGCTGTAAATTCTGTTACATCGAGAGTAATAATAACCGATTTTGTTTATGCGCCTGTAAAAAAAGGAAAAAAAGTTGGGGAGATACAATTCCTGAGAAATGACAAAATACTTTTTTGGGTTAATTTGGTTACATCAGAAAATGCAGATGAGATAAATATAAAAAAAGCTATGGGCATAATGCTCAAAAAACTTTTAACATTTTAGTCTGAATAACTAAAACTTGTGCTGGGACGATTTTAGATTAGTAAAACTTATTGCAAAATCTGCGAATTTATAGTAATATTAATTTAGGAATTATTTTTGGAGGAGAAAGATCATGTCACTCTCATTAAATACTAAATATTTACAAAATTTTATTGCACCTCATGAAATGGAGTCTGCTAAGGCTTCTGCTGAATTGGCTGCAAAAATTCTTTCTGAGCGCTCAGGTGCAGGAAATGATTTTCTCGGTTGGGTAGAACTTCCTACTAATTACGATAAAGAGGAATTTGCAAGAATTAAAGCTGCTGCGGCTAAAATTCAGAAGCAGTCCGATGTTCTTATCGTAATCGGAATCGGCGGTTCATATCTTGGCGCAAGAGCTGCAATAGAGCTTCTTAAATCACCTTTGTATAACAATCTTAAAAAGGATACACCAGAGATTTATTATGTAGGAAACAATATCAGTCCGACATATCTTAATGAGATCATTTCTCTTTGCGAGAACAGAGATTTTTCTGTAAACGTAATTTCTAAATCAGGAACTACAACAGAACCTGCTCTTGCTTTCAGAGTATTTCGCAGCATGGTTGAAAAGAAGTACGGCAAAGAAGGTGCTAAGGACAGAATCTTCTGTACAACAGACAAGGCAAGAGGAACTCTCAAACAGCTTGCTGATACTGAAGGTTATGAAACTTTTGTTATTGCAGATGATGTAGGAGGAAGATATTCGGTTCTTACGGCAGTAGGTCTGCTTCCTATTGCAGTTGCAGGCTGCGATATTGACGCTATCATGGCTGGCGCTAAGCAGGCTCAGGACGAGCTTTGTGCTGATTTTGATAACAATGACTGCTATAAATATGCGGCAATCAGAAATATTCTTTATTCCAAGAATAAATCAGTTGAAATGCTTGTTTCTTATGATCCCAGCTTTGCAATGATGGCAGAGTGGTGGAAGCAGCTTTTCGGTGAGAGTGAAGGTAAGGACAATAAAGGAATTTTCCCGTCATCGGCAATTTTTTCTACAGATTTGCACTCAATGGGTCAGTTTATTCAGGATGGCTCCAGAGTTATGTTTGAAACTGTTGTTGATATCAAGAAGCCTAAGCAGGATTTCTTCCTTGAGGATGATTCTGAAAATCTTGACGGTCTCAATTTCCTTACAAATCAGAATATGTCTGTTGTAAACAGAAAGGCTTTTGAGGGAACGGTTCTTGCTCATACAGAGGGCGGAGTTCCGAATATTGTTCTTGAACTTGAAGATACAACCGAAAAGAGTTTTGGTTATATGGTTTATTTCTTTGAAAAGGCTTGTGCTGTAAGCGGTTATATGCTCGGAGTGAATCCATTTAACCAGCCTGGTGTTGAGAGTTATAAGAAGAATATGTTTGCGCTTCTCGGCAAGCCGGGATATGAGGATCAGAAAGCTGCTCTTGAAGCAAAGCTTGGCTGATAAAAATTAAGTCTGTTATCACCCTGAGTGAAATCGGAGTGTTAATAAAATATGCCGACAAAAGGCGGAACGGAGTGTTTTTATGGTAAAAATTATTGCAGGAACTAAGGGTACAGGTAAAACCAAAATCCTAATTGATATGATTAATAATGCTGCAAAATCAACAAGCGGCTATGTAGTTTGCATTGACAAGAGTGAAAAACTCAGATATGATATTCCTCATTCTGTAAGAATTGTTGACACAGATGTTAACAATATTTACTCTTTTGAAGCTTTCTATGGTCTTGTTGCAGGTCTTGTTGCAGGCAACTACGACATTAAAGAAATTTTTGTTGATTCCATTCTCAAGGTTGGCGGCGCTGATTTTGAAGCTCTTGGAGCAATGCTTAACAAAATTGACAAACTTACAGGTAACGAGGTAAAGGTTGTTTTCACAGTTTCTGCTGATATCAATGACCTTCCCGAAAGCGTTTCAAAATATTCTGTTAAATAATTTCATGCAAAGGTATTGACATATTAAAATGTATATGTTATAATAATTTTTGTTATGTTTGGGGTGTACTATGGTTATTAACTTAAAACAGCTTTATGATATTACAGGTGAAAAGCTTTTGCTTGATTATGCTGTCGATGTTCAGAAGTTGGATTCAATTAAGGGTTATAGCTTTTCGTGCCCTATAACAATTAAAGGTGCAATCGTAAACCGTGCAGGCGTTGTAACGCTTAAATATTCTGCGGCGTTTACTCTGCATGCTTGCTGTGACAGATGTCTCATTGAGTTTGACCGTGCTTACAGTTTCGATTTTGAACATATTCTTGTTCGTTTGCTTAACAGTGAAAATGACGAGTATATTGTTACTGAATCAGATAAGTTGGATATGGACGAGCTTGCATTAACCGATTGTCTGTTGCAATTACCTTCAAAGATGCTTTGCAAAGAGGATTGCTTAGGCTTATGTCCTGTTTGCGGAACTGATTTGAATCAAAATGAATGCGACTGTAATGGATAAGGAGGTGCTGAATAATGGCAGTACCAAAGAGAAAGGTATCAAAAGCTAGACGTGATAAAAGACGTTCAGCTGTATGGAAGCTGGACACTCCTGCGTTCTCAAGATGCACAAACTGCGGAGCGCTGACTGCTCCTCACAAGGTTTGCAAGAACTGCGGATTCTATAAGGGCGTTGAAGTTATTAAGAAGGAAGCGTAATCTTGCTTTCAAAGGGATAGAGGAGGAGAAATCTTCCTCTATTTTTTTGTAAAATGTCAATGAAGGGAAATTGTTTATGGCAGTTGAAATCAAGTCGATAGTACAAGGTTCACCGGTTTACAAAAAGGATGTAAAATCAGGAGATACGCTTATAGCTGTGAACGGACATGAAATTGCCGATGTTCTTGATTATATGTACTATTCTGCGGAAATAAATACAGAACTTCTTATAGAACGTAATGGCAAACAGCATACCGTTTTTGTAAAAAAAAGTGAATATGATGATTTGGGTCTTGAGTTTGAAACATTTCTTATGGATAGCAAGCAAAGCTGCTGCAATAAATGTATTTTCTGCTTTATAGACCAGATGCCGCCCAATATGCGTGAAACCCTTTATTTTAAAGATGATGACGCAAGACTTTCCTTTTTGCAAGGGAATTATGTTACTCTGACAAATCTTAGCCAAAAGGATATTGACAGAATCATACAAATGAAGCTTAGTATAAATGTTTCTGTTCATACTACCAATCCCGAACTTCGTTGTAAAATGATGAATAACCGTTTTGCAGGCGAAAAGCTTGATTATCTCAGACAGTTTGCAGAGGCAGGTATTTCAATGAACTGTCAGATTGTGCTTTGTCCCGGAATTAATGATGGAGCTGAACTTGAACGTACTCTTACCGATTTAGGTAAACTTATGCCTAGTATACAGAGTGTTGCAGTAGTACCTGTGGGACTCACAAAATTCAGAGACGGCTTATATCCGCTGAAGCTTTTTGATAAAGAGAGTGCAGGCAAAGCTCTTGATCTTATTGAAGATTTTCGCAGAGATTTTCTTAAAAAATACGGTACGAGACTTGTTTTCCCTGCAGATGAGTTTTATATTACAGCAGAGCGTCCGCTTCCATCCGGAGAAGAATATGAGGATTATTCTCAGTATGAAAACGGTGTAGGAATGATTCGCTCACTTATTGATGAATATGACAGCGCTTTTAAAATGGCAGAAGATGATGAAATAAAGCCATGCAGTACGTCTATTGCAACAGGTGAACTTTCATATAAATATATTTGCGAACTTATTGAAAAAACAGAAAAAAAGTGGCATAATATAAATTGTAAAGTCTATAAAATAAGAAATGACTTTTTTGGTGAAACAATAACTGTTACAGGTCTTATAACAGGTCAGGATTTGATTGCTCAGCTGAAAGACAAGCCTTTGGGAGATACTCTGCTTATTTCATCAAATATGATCAAGAAAGACAGCGACTTGTTTCTTGATGATTATACAATTTCTGATGTTGAGAAAGCACTGAATATAAAAATACGAATGGTAAACAATGACGGATTTGAACTTTTTGACGCAATTACAGGAAATTAAAAGAATGGAGATGATAATATGGCTTTACCGATCGTTGCAGTAGTTGGCAGACCGAATGTCGGAAAATCCACACTTTTTAATAAACTTGTCGGCAAAAGACTTTCGATTGTAGAAGATACCCCCGGAGTTACACGTGACCGTATCTATTCGGAATGCGAATGGAGAAACAGGAAGTTTATGGTCGTTGATACCGGCGGTATTGAACCCAAAAGTGATGATGTTATTCTTTCTCAGATGCGCCGTCAGGCAGAACTGGCGATTCAGCGTGCCGATGTAATCGTGTTTTTGACGGACCTTCGCACCGGTGTTACTGCCGATGATTACGACGTTTCAAGAATGCTTAGAAAAAGCGGTAAACCTATTGTTCTCTGTGTTAATAAATGTGACTCAATAGGAGAGCCTCCTGCTGAATTTTATGAGTTTTATAATCTTGGACTCGGTGACCCTATTGCAATATCTGCTGCACATGGTCATGGTTCAGGAGATATGCTCGATGAAATATTTAAATATTTTCCTGAAAATACAGATGAAGAATATGATGAGGATTATATAAAGGTTGCTGTTATCGGTAAACCTAATGTTGGCAAATCCTCGCTTATTAACCGTGTTGCAGGTGAGGAACGTGTTATTGTTTCCGATATTGCAGGTACAACAAGAGACGCAACGGATACCATTGTTGAAAACGAACACGGTAAATATGTTTTTATTGATACGGCAGGAATACGACGCAAATCAAAGGTACTTGAAAAAATTGAGCATTACAGCGTTCTGCGTGCATATATGGCTGTGGACCGTTCCGATGTGTGCGTAATTCTTATAGATGCTTCTGTTGGATTTACCGAGCAGGATTCAAAGGTTGCAGGCTATGCACATGAACAGGGAAAAGCCTGCATTGTTGCTATCAATAAATGGGATGCAATAGAAAAAACAACTAATACTATGGACGAATTTAAAAATAAGCTGAAAGAGGATTTCAGCTTTATGTCATATGTTCCGTTCATATTTATTTCTGCAAAAACCGGACAGCGTGTTGAGAATTTGTTTGATATGATAAATGATGTTTACCGTCAGAACAGTATGCGTGTCTCCACGGGTATGCTTAATGATGTACTTTCATATGCTACGACCCGCGTTCAGCCTCCTTCCGATAAAGGCAGACGGTTGAAGATATATTATATGACTCAGCCATCAACAAAACCTCCTACATTTGTAGTTTTTGTAAACCGTGCAGATCTGTTCCATTTTTCATATCAGCGTTATCTTGAAAATCAGATACGCCAAACATTCGGTTTAGAGGGAACTCCGGTGCGTTTTATAATTCGTGAGCGCGGAAGAAATGATGATAAATAACGGGAGAGATTTATTATGATAAAAATGATTATTGCGGGTGTTATTTCAATTGTGATTTCATATCTGCTTGGAAGCTGTAATTCCTCAATAATAACGGTACGTCTCTTAAGGCATGAAGATATAAGAGAACATGGCAGTAAAAATGCCGGGCTTACAAATACTCTTAGGTGCTATGGAAAAATACCTGCATTGATCACGCTTATTGGAGACCTTGGAAAGGGAATAGTATCAGTTCTGCTGAGCATATTTGTGTTTAATCTTATTTTAGGAAAAGGCAGTTTTGACAGTATGACAGTAGGCTACATATCAGGAATTGCAGCTATACTCGGACACATTTTCCCGGTTTATTACGGATTTAAAGGCGGAAAGGGTGTATTGGTTTCCTGTTCGATCCTCATTGTAATTGATCCGCTTACATTTGTAATTATTATACCTTTTTTTGCAGTAGTTTTACTGATTTCAAAATATGTTTCAGTTGCTTCAATTTCGGCTGCGGTATTTTATCCTATCCTTACATTTTTGCTGCATTATTTTGCTGAAAATGTTGATTTAAATCTTTGTATTATTCATACGGTTTTGGTAGCGATAACAAGCGTGTTGCTTATTTATATGCACAGAACCAATATTCAGCGTTTGAAAAATGGTACTGAAAACAAGTTCTTCGGAAAGAAAAAGGAGGATAAAAATGGCTGATTTTACAATTTTGGGTATGGGCGGCTTTGGATTAAGCCTTGCAGTTATGCTTAATAATTTTGGACATAACGTAACTGTATGGTCTGCATTCAAGCAGGAAATTGAAGATATCCGCCGTGATGGTGAGAATAAACAAAAACTGCCGGGAGTTAAAATCAGCGATGAGATCCAGCTTACAGATGATATCAGTTCGGTAAAAAATGCTGAAATTGTAATTTTCGGTATTCCAACTAAAAAAGTAAGAGAAGTTGCTAAAAAGGCGGCACCGTATATTTCTCCAAATACAGTTGTAGTAAATACCGGTAAAGGTCTTGAAGAAGGCTCACTTAAAAGAATGAGCGAGGTTCTTGAGGAAGAGCTTCCCGATAGCCCGATCGTTGTTCTCAGCGGACCGTCTCATGCCGAAGAGGTCGCTCTCGGTATGCCTACAACTGTTGTGGCAGCTTCAAAGGATAAAAAATATTCGGATTATATTCAGAGTGTAATGTCAAATAACACCTTCAGGATTTACATTAACGATGACCTGGTAGGTTGTGAGCTTGGCGGTTCGTTGAAAAATGTAATTGCCCTTTGTGCAGGAATATGCGACGGAATGGGATTTGGCGACAACACAAAAGCTGCTCTTATGACTCGCGGAATCACAGAAATTGCCCGTCTTGGAGTAGCTCTCGGCGGCAAGGAGGAAACTTTTGCAGGTCTTACCGGAATAGGCGACCTTATCGTAACTTGTACCAGTATGCACAGCCGAAACCGCAGAGCAGGCATACTTATAGGTCAGGGTGTTTCTCCCGAAAAAGCAGTTGAACAGGTCGGCACGGTTGAGGGCTACATCTGTACAAAAGCTGCTTACGAGCTGGCACAAAAAGTCGGTATAGATATGCCTATTACCGAGCAGTGCAATAACGTTCTGTTCCATGGATTGAGCAGCAAGGCAGCCGTAAACAATCTTATGGGCAGACCGAAGCGTCACGAAGCTGAAACGGTCTGGGTTGATTGAATTTAATAATTGATTAAAGAGAATAATAAAGAATTATAACCTGAGAAGATTTTGTTCTTCTCAGGTTATTTTTATATCCCCATAAAAAATTTGAAGTTATATAAGGGATATCTCTATTCCTATTACTCCATATTGATTTTGTTTTTCTTTTGAATAATACATTTC
Organism: uncultured Clostridia bacterium; assembly: GCA_945876755.1. GTDB lineage: Bacteria > Bacillota > Clostridia > Oscillospirales > Ruminococcaceae > RGIG8773. Next base: position 15,775 of record CAMCPM010000003.1, on the reverse strand, counting down.
CATATCACTGGGTGATGCAGTATTTATGTTTTCCTCAGTATAACCACATTTCAATAATGGCAAATTATTATATAGTTCAGTAAATGATTTGAAAATATATAAATCAATGACAGTTACATATAAGGTATCATTCGTATTCTCTGTATTAATAAACTTTATAGTATCGCCGATAGATATTAATTTTCTTTTTTCATCATATAAGCGAAGTTCCATTGTTTTCTTTCCATCTCTAATCTTTTCCATTGGAGATGGATTTAAATTCATAATGTGTTCTTTCATTTTTATGAAACCTCTTTACAAATCCCGATTTACCATTTAGTTAATTTTAGCATAACAATATAAAAAAGTCAATTACAAAAGAAATGCATTATGCCCTCACAAATTAGTGAGGGCTTTTTGTTCTAAACTTGTCCCAATTCACATAATATTAAACATACCAATAAAAAGGAGAGGCAGACGTGAAAAAGGACGGGATTATAAACTATTTTAACGGAAAAACCGGCAACGCAATATGCAGGATCTTCGACGCTTTTTTTGAAGATATACAGGAAATACGAATGAGAGTAAATCAGCCGCTTTCTGTTTGGACAGGCAATAAAGTATGTTTTATAACGGCTGACGGGCAGCTTACATATAATGCAAAATCTGCTGTTAGAGTATCAGAACAGGACATATGTCATACCTTTGAAGCAATTTGCCAATATTCGATACACAGCTTTCAACGTGAAATAACAGACGGATTTATAACCGTCCGCGGAGGGCATCGAATAGGTATCTGCGGAACTATTGTCATCCAAAACGGAAGAGCCGAGTATGTAAAAAATATAAGCTCTCTTAATTTCCGTATTGCGCGGGAGATTACAGGCTGTGCGGACGAGCTGTATAATAGCGTATTTGCAAACGGTTTGTGCAACGTTCTTGTTGCAGGTACTCCGTCAAGCGGAAAAACAACTATATTGCGTGATTTGTCTCGTATTCTTGGAGAAAAATACAAAGTATCCGTTATTGATGAACGCGGTGAAATTGCCGCTGTATGGAACGGTATACCTCAGAATAATGTGGGAATCAATACCGATATTTTTAACGGGTATGATAAACCCACAGGAATTATGACTGCCATTAGAGTTATGTCTCCGCAAATAATAATATGCGATGAAATAGGTTCGGATGCGGATTTTACAGCACTAAATAACGCTTCCAATTGTGGAGTTTATACAGCAGCTTCAATTCATGCCGGAAGTGTTGAAGAGTTAAAGTGTAAAGGCATTAAGCTTGATATGTTTGACAAAATTGTAATTTTATCGGGCTGCGGAAAAATATCTCAAATAATACGGAGGAATGAAAAGGGTTATGCTTAAAGCAGCAGGGATTATTATTATAATTATTGTCACTACTCTGACAGGGAACTATTTTTCAAATATGCTTAAAGTTAGAGTAGTTAATTTAAAAAAAATAAATTATATGATTGATGAAATAACGACTATGATTCGCTTTAAGTCATCTACGGTTTATGAAATATCAGAAATTCTGAAAAGCAGCGGAAGATTTTCTGATTTTGAATTTCTTGATAAAATAGATAGTAAGTCTCCTTTTCAACAAAGCTGGTATAATTCTGTTTTGTCCTATTCCCCGTGTGGAATGAAAAAAAGTGATGTTGAACTTCTTGCAGATATTGGCAGAAAACTTGGAACCAGTGACCTTGAAGGACAGCTAAGCACATTGGCGCTTCAGCAAGCTGAATTGACATCATATATTTCATCAGCGGAAAAGGATTATTTGCAAAAAGCAAAGTTGTATCGTTCTCTTGGAGTCCTGACAGGTGCATTTATATCAGTTATGCTGATTTGAAGTTAACGAATAAGGAGGTTAAATCGTGGAACTGGATTTAATTTTTAAAATAGCCGGAGTCGGAATAATTGTTACGGTCCTTAATCTGCTTCTGAAAAAATCAGACAGAGACGAATATGCTTTGATAGTAACTATAGCCGGATTGATAGTTGTACTCGCAATGATAATAAATGAGATAGCGGCTTTATTTGAAACAGTTAAAACAGTTTTCGGATTTTAAATAAAAGATGTTTCAAACGGAGGCTTCGTAAATATTATGGATTTAAATGTAATTTCAATAGCTGCAATATGTATACTTGCATCAATCTTATGCAAACTGTTTGATTCCAGCGGTAAAGAATATGCTTTATATATTAAGATTGCATCAGCTTTGGCAGTAATGACTGTAATAATCTTTTTTATATCTCCTATTGCCGAAACTATACATAATATTTATGAAAAAGCCGGAGCTGACGAGGAATATATTACGATTCTTTTTAAAGCTCTCGGTATATGCTATATTACACAATTTGCCTGTGACTTGTGCAAGGACAGCGGAGAAGCGCTTCTTGCATCACAAGCGGAACTTGCCGGAAAAGCTGCATTGATTATTCTTGCGCTTCCGCTTTTTAATACACTTACAGATATTGTCACAAAACTTATATGAGGACGTAGTTATGAAAAAAATAATATCAATAGTTATTACCATTGTTATGATGACCTTTTTTCCGCAATTTAACGTTTCAGCACAGGAAGATATAAATATTGCGGACGAATTTGAAATTAATACGGATAGTCTTAATAAAAATCTTACTCCCGAGGTTCGTGAATTTATAGAAGAAAAAAATATTACGGTTGAAAATACCGAAGCAATGACGAAAATTACACCTAAAGAAGTTTTGATATACATATGGGATCAATTCAAAGCAAGCCTGCTTAAACATCTTAAAATATTTGTATCATTATTTGCGGTAATTCTTATAGCTTCGTTAATTGAAAGTATGGAGGACAGTATATCAAATAAGTCAATATCAAGAATTTTCGGAGTGATATGCGTTTTGATCTCTGTTGGAATTATTTCAGGTTCAGTTTCAGACAGCATAAAAACTGCAGCTGATGCTTTGAATTCAGGTGGAACTTTTATGATAGGTTATGTTCCTGTTTTTGCCGGAATAACAGCTTCATCCGGCAGTGTTACGTCAGCCGTTTCGTATAATATGATGATCCTGCTTGTTTCTCAGACTGCCGTTCAGCTTTCCGGTGAGCTTATTATGCCAGCTCTTTCGGTATGTATGGCAGTTGGAATTGTAGAAGCAATTAATCCTGATTTCAAGCTTTCGGGAATTACCGAAGCGGTAAAAAAAACAGTATCATTCGCAATGGGATTGATAATGACGGTTTTTATCGGACTTTTATCTCTTCAAAGTATAGTTGGAGCGTCTGCGGATACTTTAGGAGTTAAGGCTGCCAAATACATGGTTTCAAACTGTGTTCCGGTTGTGGGCGGAGCGATTGCCGATACTTACACTACAGTAAAACATAGCTTGGGTCTTTTGCGCGGTGGAGTAGGCTTTATAGGGATCGCAGCAATATTTATAATGATTTTGCCGCCTATATTGGAAATAGTGTCAATGAGACTGATATTTATGGCTGCTGATATTGTATCGGAGCTTTTCGGAGCATCTCAGGTAAAGATTTTAGTAAAAAACACAAACTGGATCTTAGCAACGATTTTCAGCATTTTAATATGTTTTTCTGTAATGCTTATTATTTCAACAGCAATATTAATGCTTGTAGGACTGAATATATCGTAATTAAAGAGGTGCTTTATGGAAACATTCCGTTCAATATCATTTACAGCGTGTTTTCTTGGAATAGTAATAACTATTTTTAATTCTCTTTATCCTTCGGAAAAGTTTGCAAAACAGCTCAAAATCACATTTTCATTAATTTTTATTTTATGTTTGATTAAACCTGTTATTGACGGCAGTATTGAATTTCCGGAAATATCTGAAACAGTTTCTGCATCATCGGAATATTATTCGGAATTAAAAGACAATGCAGATAATTATTTTATTGATTCAATTGAAAATAATATAAGTTCGTCATTAAAATATTATCTTGAAGAGAATGGAATATACATAGAAGAAATTAAGACAAGTATTAATATTTCTGAAAATAACAGCATATCTATTAATGAAGTTAAAGTAACAATTGATAATGCAGAAAATGCGGAAGCTGTTAAAAAATATTTAGACAAAAAAACAGAGGGTACTGCAAATATAATTGTGGTCGCAAATAAGAAAGAAGGTCAAGGTACTGATGAATGAATATATTCAAAGATTTAAGGAGTTAGCTAAAAGGCCTGTTTTTCTAAAAGCTGCTACAGCAGTAGGTATAATAGTTATAGTTTTAATACTGATTTCGGATTTATCCGATAATAAAAAAGACGATTCCAATCATACGAATGAGGAAATCAATTTTGTAACTGCTGATGCATATGCTTCAGATATGGAGAGCCAGTTAAAAACTGTTCTTATGTCAATAAAAGGCGTCGGAAAAGCTGATGTAATGCTTACAATAACATCAACAGAAGAATATATTTACGCTGAAACTGTTAAAAAAGGAACTTCACAATCTGAAACAGGATATGTAATAATAGATAATGGTTCACAAAAGGAGGCGTTGGTAAAAAAAATAAAAAATCCGTCAATAGGAGGCGTTGTTATTGTATGTGAAGGAGGCGATGACCCAAGAATATGTGAAAAAATTTACAGGGCAGTATCTACTGCACTCAATATTTCTACGAGTAAAATTTATGTTACAAAAATGAAATAGGAGGAATTTCTATGAGAAAACCCAATTTAATTATCGGAAAAAAGCACATTATTCTTGCTTGCTTAACCTTGATTCTCGGAGTAGCTATTTATATGAATTATGCATTTTCATCTGTTGAAGAAGAAATTACTGCCGAAAATGCAATGTCAAACAGTATGGAAGCGGCAAATTACGGTGACGCTGCATTTGTAAGTGCAGAGGGCGAGAATGATTATTTTGCCCAGATCCGTCTTGCAAGAATGACTTCCCGTGATGAAGCTGTTGAAACTCTTTCAGCAATTTTAGGCGGAGGTGACCTTTCAGATGAAGAAAATGCTGCATATACAAGCGAAGCAATAACGCTTTCTGCACTTTCTGAAAGTGAAAGCACTATCGAAAGCCTGATCAAGGCGCAGGGATTTGAGGATTGCGTTGTGTACCTTAACGGTTCAACAGCTAATATTGTTGTTAAGTCAGATGGGTTAGTTCCTGCGGAAGCAGCTCAAATTAAAGATATTTTGTTAACAGAAGTTACAATTCCTGCAGAAAATATTAGAATTTTTGAGGTTAAGTAGTTGTGTCTTTCAAAAAAATTTGGTATAATAGTATTATACATAAATTATTGAAAGGCTGACGAATATGATAACCGTCGGCTGATACAGCGGGAGGGTATCATTATGAACAGAACTGCAGATTCCAATAACAGTTGTTTCAAAGTCTCTGAAGATGTAATTACAAAGATCGTTGAACTTGCTGCCGTAGATATAGACGGAGTAAGCAGCTTTGCAAATTCCAAAATCAACTTTGCAAATTTGTTTGTTAAACCGGAAAAAATGTCTGCAATTGATATAGATGTTAACGGTGATTCTGTTGAAATTTCTTTGGGAATCAATGTTTTGAGCAGCTGTAAAGTCAAAAGTGTTGCTGAAAAGGTTCAGCAGCGTATTAAGGATGATGTCCAGAATATGACAGGAATTGCAGTAACCAAGGTCAATGTACGCATTGAAGGTATAATTTTTGAGAATGAGTAATATGTAAAGCAGGCTCTCTTATGGAGGGGGCTTGCTTTTCTGCGTAATTTTTATAATTGAAAGGATTGAACAAATTTGAAAAGAAGTGAAGTAAGAGAAGCTGTGTTTTTTCTGACATTTGAAAAACTTTTTAGTAATGATACTGCCGATTCAATAATTGATACGGCATATGAGGTTGATGAATTTGAAATAAACGAAGATGTTGAAAAATTCTTCAAAGCTGTTGACAGTAAGGCTCCCGAACTTGATGATATTATTTCCAGATTCAGTGAAAAGCGCCAGTTCAGCCGTATTCCAAAGGTATCAGTTGCAATACTCAGAATAGCTATTTATGAAATGCTATATGATGATAAAGTTCCGGATAATGTTGCAATAAGCGAGGCGGTTATTTTATCCAAAAAATTTGCTTATGAGCCTGATGTGCAGTTTGTAAATGGTTTGCTTGGAGCATTTTTCAGAAGCAGAAACGGTGAAAATAAAGAATAATGAAAATTTTAGGATTGGATACAAGTAATTATACTACTTCAGCTGCATTGCTTGATACAGATTCAGGAAATGTTATACAGGCAAAAAAGCTTTTGCCTGTAAAAAAAGGTGAACTTGGACTTCGTCAAAGCGACGCTGTTTTTCACCATACAAAACAGCTTCCTGCAATGCTTAAAGAGTTATTTGACAGTCTTTCTGTAACTCCCGATGCAATAGGAGTTTCGGTTAAACCGCGAAATAATGACAGATCGTATATGCCGTGTTTTTTATGCGGCGAGGGACTTGCAGATTCTATTTCTGCTTTAAATGGTATTCCCGTATATAAAACCTCACATCAGATCGGGCATATTCTTGCTGCACTATATTCGGCAAAAAAGCTTGAACTTGTAAATAAGCGGTTTATTGCATTTCATGTGAGTGGGGGAACGACAGATTGTTTACTTGTTGAACCGGATAATGAAACTGTTTTAAAAATTACAGAAATAGGAACTTCTCTTGATTTAAAAGCAGGACAAGCTGTTGACCGGGTCGGACTTATGCTCGGGCTTGATTTTCCATGCGGAAATCAAGTGGAATCTCTTGCAGAAAAGTGTATAAAAAAATATAAAATAAAACCTATGCTTAAAAACGGAAACTGCTGTTTGTCAGGGGTAGAAAATAAATGCCGTAAAATGCTTGATGACGGAGAAAATAGGGAAAACATTGCTATGTTTTGTCTTCAGTATATTTATTCGGCAATATGCGGAATGGCGGATTATTCAATTGAATGCAATGGAAAACTGCCTATAGTTTTTGCAGGCGGAGTAATGTCCAATAAAATTATACGCAGACAGATTGAAAATAAATATGAAGCTTATTTTGCAGAACCTGCTTTTTCATGCGATAACGCAGTTGGAACCGCAGTTTTTGCAGCATTGAAAGGGAATTATAAATGAGCAGTATTTTGACTGTTTCACAGATAAACAGATATATATCATTTAAGCTTAAAGAAGATAAAAAGCTGCATGGAATTTTGGCAGTTGGAGAAATTTCTAATTTTACAAATCATGCCAAAACAGGGCATTTGTATTTTACTCTCAAAGATAATGAAAGCTCAATAAAAGCTGTGATGTTCAGCAGCATGGCTTCAAGACTAACATTTATGCCGCAGAACGGAATGAGAGTAATTGTTTCTGCAAATGTTCAAGTTTTTGAACGTGATGGTATATATCAGTTATATGTATCGGATATGCAGCCTGACGGTTTAGGCGCATTGTATCTTGCTTGTGAACAGTTAAAGGAAAGGCTTCTTTATGAAGGAATTTTTGATGAAGCACATAAAAAAACGCTTCCGAATATGCCTCAAAAAATCGGAATAATTACTTCGGTTGACGCTGCGGCTCTTCAGGATATGCTGAATATTCTTTCACGCCGTTATCCTATTGCTGAGGTAATAATTTTTCCGTCACTTGTTCAGGGAATTAACGCTCCTGAATCTATTTGTAAAGCGATAGTTCATGCAGATAACAGCGGAATGGACTTGCTTATATGCGGAAGAGGCGGCGGTTCGCTTGAAGACTTGATGGCGTTCAATGATGAAAAAGTTGCGAGATGTATTTATAACTGCAATACGCCGATAATTTCTGCAGTAGGACATGAAACAGATACAACCATTGCTGATTTGGTTGCAGATTTGCGTGCGCCTACACCTTCTGCTGCCGCTGAACTGGCTGTTCCCGACATTACTATGATTTATAACAGATTGAATGCTTTGGAAAAAAACTTATTTGACGGGATTTCAGATTTGTTTAAAAATAATTTTTACAAGCTTGATTTAATTTCAAAACGGCTTGAAAACGCTACTCCGTCGGTCAAAATAATTTCATATAAAGAAAAATTCAGACTTTATGAAGATAGACTGGCTGCGGCATATAAAATTCAAATTCAGAAATTTAGCGGAAAACTTGCTGAAAATGCGGCGGCTCTGGAAAGCTTGAGTCCACTTAGAACGCTTGGAAGAGGTTATTCGCTTGTACGCAAAAACGGAAAGCTTATAAATAAAACAACAGATTTGTCTCCGGGAGAAAATATTGAAATACAAATGACAGACGGAACATTATCTGCAACTATAAATTAGAGAAAGTTGGTTGTATAAATGAATTTTGAACAATCGCTGAAAAGACTTGATGAAATTGTATCAAAGCTTGAAAATAACGAGATCTCACTTGAAGAATCAATTAATATATATAAAGAAGGCGTTGAATTACTCGGAAACTGCCGTAAACAGCTCGAACAGGCTGAACTTGTGGTTACAGTTGATGACTCGGAAAGCTGATACTTTATGACTGGAGGATGTACAATTGAGTGAGTACGAATTTACTCCTAAAGCAAAAGAACATTTTGATATGCTTTTGGATATTATTAATAACAAACTCGAGTGTTTAAGAAAAAGCTGTTTATCAGGAACATCTGAACAAAGCGGTATTATCGAAGCAATGTGGTATTCGTTAATGGCAGGCGGAAAGAGGATACGTCCTGTTTTGACACTTGAGTTTTGTAGAATTTGCGGAGGTAATATTGACAATTCTTTGTCAGCAGCGTGTGCTTTGGAAATGATACACACATTTTCATTGATACATGATGATCTGCCTTGCATGGATAATGATGATATGAGACGCGGAAAACCATCATGTCACAAGGCTTATGGAGAAGCTCAGGCTCTTCTTGCCGGAGATGCACTTCTCAACCTCGCATATGAAATAATAAGCCGTGATGAAAATATTACGCCTGAAATAAAAGTCGCTGTTATTTCCGAACTTTCAAAACAAGTCGGAATAAACGGAATGATAGGCGGACAGGTTATAGATACAACTTATACAGGAGAACTTAATGAGAAAACTATTTTGCAAATGTACTCAATGAAAACAAGTGCATTGCTTAAATCAGCGTGCAAAATAGGATGCATAGCGGCAGGAGCAGATAAAATGCTTGAATATGCCGATATATATGCAGAAAAATTGGGACTTGCTTTTCAGATTATTGATGATATACTTGATATAGCAGGAGATGAACAGACATTAGGAAAACCTATCGGAAGTGACAAAGAATGCGGAAAGACTACTTTTGCTTCACTTGTCGGAATAGAAAAGGCAAAATTCAAAGCAAAGCAATTGACAGATGATGCGATATTTGTTCTTGATAAGTTCAGTGACAATGAATTCCTTAAAGAGCTTACAATCTATCTGTTAAAACGTAATTATTAAAAAGGGAATGAAGAAAATGAATGCACTTGAATACAATTATGTACTTGTTTCCGCAATAATTTCATGGTGTGCGGCACAAATTATCAAAACTCTTATTCATTTTATACAAACAAAATCATTTAATCCTGAACGTCTTTTCGGAGCCGGAGGTATGCCAAGTTCACATTCAGCATTGGTGTGTTCGGCAACTATTGCAATGTGCAGAAAATGCGGATTTGGTTCGTCCGAATTTGCTTTAATGTTTATTCTTTCTATGATCGTAATGTATGACGCGATGGGAGTAAGACGTTCAGCAGGACTCCATGCAAAAGAAATTAACAGGATTAACAGAATTTTCGCAGTAAGAGGAATAAAATCAACAGAAGAATGCAACGATAAACCAAATGACAAAAAGAAAAAGGAACTCAAAGAATATCTTGGCCATACTCCGTTTGAGGTTCTTGGAGGAGCCCTTCTTGGTATATTGATCGCAATGCTCGTACCTATGACAATTGGATAAAGGAAAATAGAAATGAATAATTCTGATATCAGATTAAACAATCTTGTTTTGCCTCAGGAGCTTGGCAGACTTACTATACCTCAATGTGAATATCTGTGCAGAGAAATAAGACAGAAAATAATAAAAACCGTATTAAAAAACGGAGGACATTTGTCGTCAAATCTTGGAACTGTCGAACTTACAGTTGCGCTTCACAGAGTATTTCATTCACCTGCCGATAAAATAATATGGGACGTAGGTCATCAGGTTTATGCTCATAAACTTCTGACAGGAAGATATGACAATTTCTCATCTTTGAGAAAAGAAAACGGTATATCAGGTTTTTGCCGTCCAGGAGAATCCGAACACGACGTTTTTATAAGTGGTCACAGCAGCACTTCAATTTCGGCAGCTCTTGGATTTGCCGAAGCTATGAAACAAAACGGGAACAAACATCATGCAATAGCAATAATCGGTGACGGTGCTTTTACCGGAGGACTCGCTTATGAGGGCCTTAATAATGCAGGAAAAAGCAATGATAATCTTATAATAATTTTAAATCACAATGATATGTCAATATCAAAAAATGTTGGTGCTTTTGCAAAATATCTGACTTCGATACGCGGAAACACAGCATATATTAATGCAAAGAAAAAAGTTGAGCAGATACTTGCTAACACTCCAATCGTTGGCGAACCTATCAAGAATTTTTTGTCTGTATCTAAAACTGCTATAAAATCGGTTGTTTATCATTCAACAATGTTTGAAGATATGGGTTTCGTATATCTTGGTCCTATTGACGGTCATAATATTTCAGAACTTGAAGAAGCTTTAAGAGCAGCCAAAAAGCTTCATAAGCCTGTATTTGTTCATGTTAATACAATAAAAGGAAAGGGATTCCGTCCTGCTGAAATAAATCCGGGTGCTTTTCATGCAATTCCGTCAAGCGGATATGACAAGAAAAATCCCAATAATAATGTAACTAATTCTTTTTCTGAAATATTTGGAAAAAAGCTTTGCGAACTGGCTGATAAAGATTCCAATATATGTGCAATAACAGCTGCAATGAAATATGGTACAGGTTTGCAGCATTTTGCTTCAAAGCATCCGAACAGATTTTACGATGTTGGTATTGCTGAGCAGCACGCAGTAACATTTTCTGCAGGTCTTGCCTGTGAAGGAAAAATACCTGTATTTGCAGTGTATTCAAGCTTTTTGCAAAGGTCGTATGACCAGCTGATACATGACGCGTCTATTGAAAAAACTCATATTGTTCTTGGAATTGACCGTTCAGGATTTGTAGGGGAGGACGGAGAAACACATCAAGGATTGCTTGACGTACCAATGCTGCTTACAATTCCCAATACTACGGTATACTCTCCGTCAACATATAAGGAACTTGAAATGTGTCTTGAAAGTGCTTTATACAAAACAGATGGAATTGCTGCTGTTCGTTATCCAAAAGGGGAGGAGACAGTAACTATTGGTATTGAAGATACAGATTCTTTCAGTTTACTCCAAAACGGAAGTGATAAACTTGCGGTAAGTTATGGAAGAATTGTTCATAATTTGTATGCAGCTACTGATTGTGATGTGTTAAAGCTTGTAAAAATATATCCTATTGAATTATCTGTAATTGAACTTTGTTTGAATTATAAAGAGATTTATTTCTTTGAGGAAAGTTCTCAAGCCGGAGGCTTGGCAGAAAGGCTTCTTGCTATTTTGTATGAACATGGTTACAGAGGAAAATTTGTTATTACTGCTGTAAATGGTTTTGTAAAGCAAGCTTCTGTATCAAGTTGTCTTGATAAATATGAATTAAGTGTTTTAGGCATGAAAAAAATACTGAATTTGAACGAGAGTGTGAATATTGAGAATTGATTTATATCTTGTAGAAAAAGGTCTTGTCAAAAGCCGTGAACGTGCTAAAGAGCTTATTAAATCAGGCAAGATCATTGCTGACGGTAAAGTTATATCTAAGCCCTCTGTTGATGTAAATGATGGCGTTAATATTGAAATTACCGGTGAACAGCTTAAATATGTCGGCAGAGGCGGATTAAAGCTTGAGAAAGCGTTGACGGAATTCAACATAGATTTAAGCAACCGTATATGTATTGATATAGGTGCATCGACAGGTGGATTTACTGATTGTATGCTTCAAAATGGAGCTTCATATGTTTATGCGGTTGACGTCGGACATGACCAGCTTGACACTCGATTGAAAAACGATATGCGCGTATGCAATATGGAAAGAAACAATATAAAAAACATGACCGCTGATAACTTTCCGTTAAATCCGTCCTTTATTTCTACTGATGTATCTTTTGTTTCTTTGACTCAAATAATACCGAAAATAAAAGAACTTCTTCCAACATATGGCGAAGCAATCGTTCTTGTAAAGCCGCAATTTGAAGCTGGTAAGTCATCAATAGGGAAAAATGGTATAGTCAAAGATCCGAAAGTACATATAAAAGTTATTGAGAATATAATTTTATTTTGCAGTTCGTTAAACATTAAAGCTGTCGGACTTACTTTTTCTCCTATATCAGGCGGTGACGGTAATATTGAATATCTTTTGCATCTGAAACACGGCAGCGAAACTAATGATTTCAATATCAAAGAACTTGTTTCAATTGCTTTCAGCAAATTAAAATAGCGGAGGTTTTTATGAAAATTGTTTTGTTTCCTAATTTCAGAAAAGCAAATGCTCTTCCAACGGCGCTTAAATGCTGTGACATTTTAAATAAGCTTGGAATAGATATTTTAATTTCAGAATGTTATAAAGAGGAATTTTCCGATAAGAATTTTGTTACCTATGGAAAAATAGATGACATAACTCGGGAATGTGACGTAATTATCGCTATAGGCGGTGACGGAACTATATTAAAAGCATCTGTTTACGCATCTGATAATGATAAGCCTTTGCTTGGGATTAATACGGGCAGACTGGGATTTATGGCGTCTATGGAACCGGATGAACTTGAAAACCTTTCAAAGCTCAAAACACATGACTATGTTGTTGAAACAAGAATGATGCTTGATGCATCACTTATCCGTGATAATCAAATTGTTTCAAAACATACGGCTTTAAATGATATAGTTGTAGCAAGACCGTATTCTAAAATTACAGATTATGAAATATTAACCGATGGTATGATTGTCAGTTCAATGCGTTCAGACGGTGTAGTTTTTGCAACACCTACCGGTTCAACTGCTTATGCACTTTCGGCTGGAGGTCCGATTTTGGAACCCGGAACAGAATGTATACAGCTTACACCCATATGTCCGCATTCATTGTTCTCACGGACAATGGTGTTTACTGCAGAAAGAACAATTGAAGTAAAGCATTATGCCGATGATTCCGTTTATTTTTCTGTAGATGGAAAATCAAGATGTGAAATGAAAAAAGAAGATAAGCTTATAATAAATAAGTCTATTAAGAAGTTAAGGCTTATTGACATAAAAGGACATTCTTTTTTTGATGCAGTTAACAATAAGCTTATGAATCCTATAAAGTGAGGGATTTATTCAAATGAAAAAGCAAAGGCAAAATAAAATTATTGAGATAATAGAAAATTATGAAATAACTACTCAAGAGGCATTAAAAAAACATCTTGAAGATAATGGCATTGCAGTTACACAGGCTACTTTATCGAGAGACATAAATGAACTTAACTTAAAAAAAGAAATTACAGCTTCTGGAGCATATATTTATGTCCGTGTGCCTAAAGCTGAAATTCAATGTCCGGCTATTTTCAAGGACGCTGTTGTTGATATAGTTTATGCAATGAATACAGTTGTCATAAAGTGCCATACAGGTATGGCACAGGCTGCGTGTGCAACGCTTGATAAAATGAATTGTTCTGAAATTGTAGGGACAATAGCAGGGGACGATACAATTTTTGCACTTATGAAAAGTGAAGCTGCTGCTTCTGAATTTACTGATGAGCTGAAAAGCTTTCTATTTGAATAAATTCTTATTAAAAGGACGGTTGATTATGCTAAGTGAATTATATATTGAAAATCTTGCGGTAATACAAAAAGCAGAAATACCGTTTACGGAAAGCTTTAATGTTTTCACCGGAGAAACAGGTGCAGGAAAGTCAATTCTTATTAATGGAATAAACGCTGTACTTGGTAAAAGGATCAATAAAGATATCGTACGTTCCGGATGTGAAAAAGCAGTTATTACTGCAATGTTTCGTCATCTGACTAATGATACTATAAAAAAGCTTTCAGAATTGGGAATAAGCTGTGAAGACGATGAACTTATGATCACCCGTGAGATATATGCAGATGGGGGAAGTTCGGCTCGTATAAATTCAAAAACAGCACCAGTATCGGCGATCCGCGAGATAGGAGAAACTCTCATAGATGTTCATGGACAGCACGATAACAGAATACTTATGTATCCTGAAAAGCATATTAATATAGTAGACAGTTATGCTGAATTGGGAGAATATCTAAGTGATTATCAAAAATCTTTTAAGGAGCTTCAAAATACAGCACGCAGAATAAAACAGCTTGCGGTTATGGAGAAAGAAAAGCAGCAGCGTGTCGAATACTTGAATCAGTTTATTTCTGATGTAGGCGAACTTGAAATTGACAATGAAAACGAAGATACAGATATTGAGAATGAATTTGCAGTTGCTAACAACAGTAATGTTATAGCAGAAATGCTTTCACGTTCTCATTTGGTACTTTGCGGAAATGAAGATGTCTCTGGTGTTAACGAAAGTTTTGATAATATTATTAATGAATTTTCAGATTACAGCGATATAATGCCTGAACTTTCACAGCTTGCAAACCGTCTTGAAAATGCTAAAATTGAAATTTCTGATATAGGAAATGAAATTTTACGTCTTTTTGACAGCATAGATGTTGATGAACAGCGTTTTGAGTATCTTTCAGAAAGACGTGAAAAACTGTATAATGTGAAGAAACGATATTCGTGTACGCTGAGTGAACTGATTTCGAGGTACAATTTATATAGCAGTGAAGTAAATGAAATCAATGGTTATTCAAAAGAAATTGAAGAGCTTACAAGCCGTAAAAATCAGCTTTTAATCGAGGTTTCTGAAAAGGCAGAAAAGCTGTCTTCAATGCGAAAAAACGCTTCTGAAAAACTAATTCAAAAAATAACCGAAGAGCTTAAATTTCTTGATATGCCTAACGTAAAGATATTTTTTGAACATAAAAAAGGTAAACTTACTGCGATTGGAATGGATTTAATGGAACTTCTTATTTCAGTAAATCCAGGAGAACCTCCGAAGCCTATTGCAAAAATTGCTTCCGGAGGAGAATTGTCAAGAATAATGCTTGCTGTAAAAAATGTTATTGCGGAAAAAGAAGCAATACCTACAATGATTTTTGATGAAGTTGATACCGGTGTAAGCGGACGTGCTGCACAAAAAATAGGAGTAAAGCTTCGTCAGGTTTCTAAATCCAGACAAGTTTTGTGTGTAACTCATTTGTCACAAATTGCAGTAATGGCAGACAATCATTTGCTTATAGAGAAAATAAATCACGATGATGGCACATATACTACTGTAACACAATTAAATCGCGAACAGCGTGTTGCTGAAATTGCACGTATACTCGGAGGTGAACATATAACAAAGATAACACTTGATAATGCTTCTGAACAGCTTGATGTACAAGAAAAAATTTATAATGAAATCCTGAATAAATAAATACAGCTTTGAATGGAGATGTATTTATTTATTCAGGATTTCAATTTCGCAAAACTTTTATTTAGCGAAATAACTCATCAAGAAAAGGTTATGCAATTTTTTAGCCCCCTCGTCGTTGATTGTTTGGCATTGGTAGACTCCTCAGGGTATCCGCCAACCAATCCCCCAACACCCAAAAACGGAGCCGCGTCATTTTTAACC
>CAMCPM010000002.1 GCA_945876755.1 uncultured Clostridia bacterium | reverse complement strand
ACAAAAATTTGCCCTGTGGGATTGGTTTAAACCTCTCCTGCAGGGCGAGTTTTTATATATCGTATCTTTAAGGAACCTGCACCGCCAAGCTGGCTAATTATAGCCTGTGCAAGCTTAGGATTGCTGTTTTTGATATTGATCGGGTATTGTAATTTTTTCTCATATTGCCACATTAATTAGCGCTCCTTTCCCAAGGCCACGGACTGTCCACCCAATTAAAATGAGAATCAGTTGATGACTGGTCAACGGTTACAGGACCGTATTTTTTTACATATGCTTCATATGCAGCTGTCCTGAGTTCGTTGTACTTTTTAAACATAGCCAATGCCTGACGGTCGTTGGGGTGCGTATCCAGATAAAGATTAAGTTCATCTAAATAAAAATCATACATCTGTATAGCACGCATAAGATTATTTCCGTTCATTGTCTGAAATCTCCTTTCCTAAGAATGGCAGGTCAAGACTCGGAAAAATTGTACCGCGTTCAAGAGCAATGTTTTCCGCATATGGTATCTCCCACTGCTGAAACGGTACATAGCACATTCCAATCGGAGTTTCGGCAGGAAATGCACTTAACTCATTTCCGTTATTGTTATTCAGTAAATTTGCATTGTTATACATAACTGCTCCTTTCCGGTTATGCAAAAGCTGTAACCTCTGACCTATTTTATGAAAAATCAATATCAATAGTTACACAGAACAAATTATGCCTTTTGCAAAATCTACCGCAAAAATAAAAAACAAGCAAATTACTTGACATTTCAGAAAAAATATGCTAAAATAACGTAGTAAAAATTTTTGCCGGTGTGATGGAATTGGCAGACGTGACGGACTCAAAATCCGTTGGGCTAACCCCCGTGCGGGTTCGACCCCCGCCACCGGCACCATAGCAAAACCGACAGTTGATGCAATATCAGCTGTCGGTTTGTTTTTTATATAAAATTATTAGTGGACAATACAAAATCTGCTGCGTCAATCCACATTTATCTGAATAGTTTCCTCTTCGTTTTCAAGGGCGAACCCAACTACTTTACTATAAAAATCAGCAGGATTAAGCAGTATCTTATCCTTTATCAGCTTTGCCTGGTCATAATCGGGAGCATAAAGTGATATCCGCATCAAATCAAATCGGGTATCTTTAATTTTACAGTTTACTTCGCATCCGTTCGGTGTTTCGGCTATTTCTATATCCGCTTCGCTTTCACGTTTAAGTCTTGCAAAATAATACATTGCCGCCTTCAGAATCTGCTTACGAAAATAATAAGGAACGGATTCGTTAAAATAGTCTGCACCAAATCTTCCCTTTTCAGTAGGCTCAATATATGTTTCTTCCCCGCGCTGTACCTTTATCACTGACTGATTTTTCAGCAGGTCGCCCATTGCTTCGGTATAATAAAAATAATTTATGACCTCGCTGTTCAAGGCGATCTCGTAAAGCTGTTCCTCGGTAACAGGACGATTAAGCTTATCAAGCAGATAGCATATCAACACCTTTACATCGTGTACCGAATTAAGCTCGACGTTGTTAAAATCATTCATAAGTTTACTCCAAAATAATTACATCATATTGTCAATTTTACGGCTGCTTTTCGGAAGCGGCGTATCTATTGTAAGTTCGTCCATTTCGGCAGGCTGCGGAAGCTCGGGGACTTCGCCGTTTTCAATTCGCTGACGCTGCTGACGTTTTATAAACTCACTTTGCTTATAATGCATACCGCTTGTATTAGCCATAGGACGCGGCTCGTTTATCGCAATGATAAAATCCGGAAATCCCTCCTGAAGAGAAAGATAATCAAGCTCCTTATGAAGCCTCAGGATAAAGTCCTGAAGCCATATTCCGTAGCCGCCGTAAGCAAGCAGGTACAGTCCCATAGGGATACTGCACCAGTTAAAAATCATTCCTGCAAGCCCGTAAACCGCACCTGCCGCATAAAGTCCAATAAGGACATAATGAGGCTTTCTCAGCTTGAAGAAAAATGCGACAAAGGACAGAGCAGCAATCGAAAAAATGAAAAACATATACAGATACGGAACTTTATAACCAAGACCTGTTGTTGTAGTTTCTCCGGTAATCTGATTTGCAAGGTGCTGACCGATTACCATACTTGCTCCTGCAAGAAGAGCAAGCGCTCTGATAAAATAGTACAGCGACATGACAATAAATGTTGCTCCCGAAGGTATCATCGCCGCCCAGAATGCAAACTTGAAGTGATTTTTCAGCTTTACATAACGTTCATGATTGGCATAAAATTCCTCTTCACGTTTTAATGAAGCCATACTATCCCCTCCTGTCGGCAATGGTACTGTTAGAAATTCGGATAATTAAGCATATGCGAAAGGATTGCAAGATTTGCCGCTGCCTCAACACACGGAACTGCTCTCGGAACAACGCAGGGGTCATGTCTGCCCTTGATTTCGAGAGTTTCATTTTTAAGCGATGTGATATCGACTGTTTCCTGCGGCTTTGAAATAGACGGAGTAGGCTTGAACGCCACTCTGAACACTATGGGCATTCCCGAGGAAATACCGCCGAGAATACCTCCGTGGTTATTGGTTTTGGTCAATACATGACCGTGTTCGTTTACATAAAATTCATCGTTATTCTGGCTGCCGAGCATTTCTGCGACCTGAAAGCCTGCGCCGAACTCTATGCCTTTAACTGCCGGAATACCGAAAACAAGCTGTGCAATACTGTTTTCAAGTCCCTCGAAAATAGGCGAACCTATTCCGGCAGGAACGTTGGTCACAACACATTCTATAATTCCGCCAAGACTGTCGCCGCATTCTCTTGCCTTGGTAATATCCGCAACCATAGCTTCGCCCTTTTTATCGTTAAGCACAGGGAATTTCTTATGGCGAAGTGCAACGATATCTTCCTTGGAAACCTCGCAGGGATTGAATTTCTTATCCTTTATATTGTGTATCTGAACAATGTGAGCGCCTGTGTAAATTCCTCTGCGCTCAAGTATCTGTCCGCAGATTGCGCCTGCAAAGCACAGCGGAGCTGTCAGTCTGCCTGAGAAGTGACCTCCTCCGCGGACATCGTTAAAGCCCTTATATCTCAAAGCGCCTGTATAATCGGCGTGACCCGGACGTGCAAGCTTGGCTATATTGCCGTAATCCTGAGAATGTGTATCGCTGTTATTAATAAAAGCAGCAAGCGGCGTACCTGTTGTATAATTATTGTAAATTCCCGAAAGAATATTCGGCATATCGTTTTCGCGGCGCGGTGTTGAGGTTGCGTCCTTTTTAGGGGCGCGTCTTGCCATAAAGCAGCGAAGCTCCTCGGCGTCGATATATTCGCCCGACGGAAGCTTATCAAGCACAACGCCGATCGCCGGTCCGTGTGATTCGCCGAAAATCGACACTGTAAGATTATGGTTCCAGAATGAAGACATATGCAAAATCAGTCCTTTCAGATAAGGAAATTAATTTCTGATAAACTCGGATTTTCCTCCAAGAGAAGTAAAATCCTGCCAGAACTCGGGATAGCTCTTTGTTACAGCTTCGGCGTCGGTAATTATGAATTCACCGTCCGACATAGTGGAAGCTACTGCAGAAGCCATAACTATTCTGTGGTCGTTGCAGCCGTTGATCTTCCCCTTATGGAAGCGTTCCACAGGCTGAATTTCAAGGGAATCGTCATAAACCGTGACCTTTCCTCCGACGGAATTAAGCGCCTCTGCAATGGCAAGCAGACGATTGCTCTCCTTTATCTTGAGCCGTTTTGCG
The DNA here is from genome assembly GCA_945876755.1 of uncultured Clostridia bacterium. Taxonomy (GTDB): domain Bacteria; phylum Bacillota; class Clostridia; order Oscillospirales; family Ruminococcaceae; genus RGIG8773. Next base: position 236,522 of record CAMCPM010000002.1, on the reverse strand, counting down.
CCGATAATACGGCTTGTACCGCTTGTAAAGCAGCCAAGCACGGTAAGCACAGGCACAAGGTCCGGTATATCGGAAACATCGACTATAAACGGAGCAAGCTTCTGTCCCGAACCGTTTATATTATTATAACCTATTTTCTGTATAATTTCAAGGATTTTTTTATCTCCCTGAACAGATTTTTCGTTCAGATTGTCAACGCTTATCTCAGAACCGAGAGCATTTGCCACAAAAAAGAATGCTGCTTGTGAGTAGTCACCCTCAACGGAGCAATCGGCAGGACAGTATTTCTGTCCGCCTTTTATGCTGTAAACAGGAAAGCCGTTTTCGTCCTCGCTTTCGTCAACCGAAATACCAAAGCTTTCAAGAGCGCTCAAAGTCATATCGGCATACGGTTTTGATTCCAGCTTTGACGTAAGTCGTATAACGGAATCTTCTTTGCAAAGCGGAAGTGCGAAAAGGAGTCCTGTAATAAACTGGGAGGAAATATCACCCTCCAACAAATATTCTCCGCCGGTAAGTCTGCCGCTCATTGAAAAAGGCATAACGCCCTCTTCACGGATTATTGTTACTCCGTTTTTGCCCATTTCACGAATATATGGGGTTATGGGACGTTCGGGAAGCTTTCCCGAACCGTGGAACTCGCATTCACAGCCGAAAGCTGCTGCAATCGGTATTATAAAACGAAGTGTGGAGCCGCTTTCACGGCAATTTATCACAGCTTTTTCAGACGGATCTTTTATACCTATTACCGTATAGGTATTCCCCTCACGAAAAATTTTTGCGCCGAGTGCAGTAAGAGCGTCAACCGTTGCGTCAATGTCCTCAGAAGCACTTATGTTGGAAACCTCGGAAACTCCGTTTGCAAGAGCCGCAGCAATAAGCATACGGTGGGAAAAGCTTTTGGACGAGGGGGCGTTTACCCTTCCGATAAGCTTTGACGGCATAATTTTAACTTCCATTAACGGTCATTCCTTTCAGTGTGTATCCGAAGCCTCGGAAAGCATTGCAAAGAAAGCTTCAACCGGCATTTTCTTTATCATGGACGCACCGATATCGCAGCAGACGATTATATTTATACTTTCACCGAAGCGTTTCTTGTCGTTAAGGCACGCACCTGCAAGCTGCGCCATGCTTGGTTCGACCTCGATATCAAGCCCGTAATAATCAAGACAGTTTTTCAGGCGGGCATATGTACCCGGCTCGGCAATACCGTTCTTTTCGGCAACAGAAGTTATCATCTTCATTCCTACGCTTACCGCCTTGCCGTGGGTAATTCCCGTATAGTTGTAATACTGTTCTATTGAATGACCGAGAGTATGACCGAAATTAAGCAGCATTCTTTCGCCTGTATCAAACTCATCCGCTTCGACAACGTCGCGCTTGATGGTCACGCACTGGGCGATAATATCATCAAGGGCGTTTTTGCTTTTTCTCAGTGACTCGACTGTGTACTGCTCCAATTCGGAGAAAAGAGCCTCTGACTTTATCATGCCGTACTTAATGACCTCGCCCATTCCGTCGATAAAGAATTCGTCTGAAAGGGTATCCAGCGTATCGGTATCGCAAAGCACAAGCTTAGGCTGTTTAAATGCACCCACAAGATTTTTTCCGCCCTCAAGGTCTACTGCGGTTTTTCCGCCAACAGATGAATCCACCTGTGCAAGCAAGGTTGTGGGAAGCTGTATAAAATCAATTCCGCGGAGATATGTCGCCGAAGCAAAACCTGTAATATCGCCTACAACGCCTCCGCCGAGAGCAACAAGACAGTCACTTCGGCTTATATTGTTTTCACACAAGAAATTCCATATCTTAACAAGGGTATCGGTAGACTTCGACTGCTCGCCGTGTGGAAAAACAAACTTGCAAACAGAAAAGCCCTCGCTTTCAAGAGCAGATACAACAATGTCCCCGTAAAGCTTATCGACAGTGTCATCCGTAATGACCGCAAGCTTTTCGGCGTTTGTAACATTTTTAACGTAACCGCCGCAGAAACGGAGCAGTCCGCCGCCGATAAGAACGTCGTATATTCCCGAAGCAGTAACGGTAATTTTTTTCAGCGCCATATTATCCCGTCCAATCATATTTTTTATGGAAACAAACGTCGGAACAGCAAAAACCGTCCCGGCGCAGCTGTATTTATATTACTTGCCGAGATGTCTGCCGAGGTATGCGGCAATATCCTTGATCTTTGCCATTACTTCGGCAAATTTTGCAGGAGTAAGCTGCTGTCCGCCGTCGGAAAGAGCGCTCTTCGGGTCGTTGTGTACCTCAATTTCAAGAGCGTCGGCACCTGCAACAACAGAAGCGAGAGAAAGAGGTTCGATAAGAGAAACTATGCCTGTTGCGTGAGAAGGATCAACACAGATCGGCAGGTGTGATTTTTCCTTGAGAAGCGGAACAGCCGAGATATCAAGGGTATTTCTCGTCATTGTCTCGAATGTGCGGATACCTCTTTCACAGAGGATAACCTTCATATTGCCGCCTGCCATGATATACTCAGCCGACATAAGCAGTTCTTCCATAGTGTTTGCAAGACCTCTCTTGAGGAGGATAGGCTTATCACACTTTCCGAGAGCCTTGAGAAGCTCAAAGTTCTGCATATTTCTTGCGCCGACCTGAATTACGTCAACATCGGCGAAAAGGTCAAGATCTGCACCGTTCATAATTTCGGTAACGATAGGAAGTCCTGTTTCTTCACGAGCCTTTACAAGAAGCTTTATGCCCTCTCCGCCAAGCCCCTGGAAAGAATACGGAGAAGTTCTTGGCTTGAAAGCGCCGCCTCTGAGCATTGTTGCACCGGCTTCCTTGCAGGCGATAGCGGTAGTGATTATCTGTTCTTCGCTTTCAACCGAGCAAGGACCTGCTATTACCTGAAGCGAACCGTTTCCGATAACGGTATTTCTTACCGGAATAACCGTATCATCGGGATGAAACTTACGGTTAGACTTTTTAAAAGGCTCCTGAACGCGGCGGACATTTTCAACGCAGTCCTGAGCGAGAAGATTCTCAACGTCAATGCCGGATGTGTCGCCGACAAGTCCGATAATGTTCTGATTTGCACCCTCAATGTGATTGGCGCTTATCCCCTTTACTTTGAGGGATTCTTCAAGTCTGCGGATGGATTCCGCCTGAGCGTCTTTTTTAAGAATAATGACCATATTTTTTCCTCCGAAAAATAAATATTATATTTAAAAACCTTTGTACATATTCCCTGCACGAAACGTTTTTATTTTGTAACTATTACAACATCGGGAAGCTTATCCTGAACAGATTGAAGCTCTTCCTCGGAAATATCCGTATTCTCAATATAAAGCTTTTTCAGACCTGCAATATTTGTAAGCGGCGTCAGGTTTGAAACAGGGTTTCCTCCAAGCTTTATCCAGCCGAGAGAGGTCAGCGGCATAAGCGGTTCCAAATCGGATATCATATTGTTTTCAAGGTAAATTTCGGTAAGCTCAGCCATATTTGTCACGGGTGTAATGTCGGTAATTAAGTTGTTCTGAAGATGGAGCCTGTCCATATACTTCATTCCGCTGAGTGCGGAAATATCAGAAATACTGTTGTCATTGAGTCTTAACAAAGTCAGATTTCTCAGCTCGGCAAGTGGTGTAATATCAGAAATACTGTTTTCGGATAGGTCAAGCGCCGTAAGATTCAGCAAACCGTCCAGCGGTGAAATGTCGGTTATATTGTTTGATCTAAGGTACAGGTCTTCAAGCGAAACAAGTCCTGCCAGCGGCGAAAGGTCGCTTATATTATTTTTGAAAAGCGAAAGAACTTTGAGTCCGGTCAGACCTTTAAGTGGAGTAATATCGCTAATGTTATTCTGGTATATGTGAAGCTCGGTAAGGTTTACCATATACTTCAAATCCTTGATATCCTCATCTTCAAGCTCCATATTGTTTAGTGTCAGCGTAGTAAGCGATGTGCTGTACTCTACGCCCTTGATAGTAATAAACTCAGGCAGGTCAGCCATTGCCTCTTCTTTTACTGCGGCTGCTTCGCTTACGGCAGGGTTGTCCTTTCCGAGAATATAATCGGACTTATCCCTGTATGAAATATTCGGCACAGTCTCAGCTTTAAGCGATTCGACCTGACTTTCAAGCTCGCTTATACGCGATTCGTAACCCGATACATCAAGTGAAGTTTCCGCCTCGGCAGAAGCGTCGTCTCCCTTATTGCAGGCTGTCAGGGAAATAGCCATTGCGGCAGCACACATTAAAGACACTGCATTTTGAATTTTCAGCTTCATAAAGTCAACCCTTTCCAAAAGATGTAAAAACAAAAAAGTCTGTGACAATTTTGCCGCAGACAGTTACAAACAATATGTTGAGCAAAAACAGTTTTCTGCTTCTGTTACCGGCAATATATTTTTTTCAGGCGCGGAAAATAAAACCCAAAGCTAAAGTAAAAGCCTGCGTCTTCAAAAAATATAAAGTTTAAAAAGCCAAGAGCAGAATTAACAGTCTTCATACTTTAAAATACTCCGAACAAATAAAAATTATCCGATATAATTATATACCCCGCGTGCTTTATTGTCAAGAGTTTTTGTAAAAAAAGCCCTCATATATCAACAAAATCCGAATGAAAGCGCAGTGCAACTATTATTTTTTATTCCAAAAATATCCTTGAAGTCTTGAAAATATCCGAAGCCGCGGATATACTGAAAATATGGGAACGCGTTCCGTACCGTTAAAGCGCAAGGGGCGGAACGCACATTATTTTACTGCGAAAGGATTTTATTATGGAATTAAAGGTTATCTGCAAACGTCTTATCATTCCCGAACTTGACGGAACTGTCACCGAAGGCGAATACGGTGCCGATATTGTGGGGATAACGGTTCCGCGCTATTACGGCAAGCACGACCTGTCGCTTTTCAGCTTCAGGATCACCTCGGTCGCCAAAAGCGGCAATGCAATTGCAGAACAGGTTCTTATCACAGACGGTACGACGGACGATACGATACATCTGCTTTGGACCGTTACTTCGGATTTTACTGCCGCAAGCGGCGAGGTCACGCTCATTCTTGCAGGTGTAAATCAGGACAACACGGTACAAATCAAATTTACTTCACAGCCTGTTTCAGTCAATGATGACAGCCGTCTTGAATTTATTGACTCGCCTACCCTTATTGAGCAGGCGTACAATCAAGTCCAGCTTGAAGTACAAAAAGCTGTCAATGCTGCCGAACGTGCTGAAAAAGCCGCTGATGCAGGCTTTAAAATCAATCCGGCAACAGAAGATTCCATAGGCGGAGTTATGGTTGACGGAACTACCATAGTCGCTGACAAGGACGGCAGGATATCATCAATTTGCAACTATGAGGAATATGTTCTTCCCGCTGCAACGGAAAATATTCTCGGCGGCGTAAGAGTTGACGGTACAACTATCACATCAAGCAAAAACGGAGTTATATCGGTCGTAGGCGGAAGCGGCGCAGACGGAAACATTGTTCTCCCGAAAGCATCGAAAGAAACTCTCGGCGCTGTAAAAGTTGACGGTACAACTATTACAGCAAACGCAGACGGCGTAATTTCCGCATTGAACGCCGCAAATGAATATGTTCTTCCTGCCGCTTCCGAAGAAACACTCGGTGGTATAAAATCGGGCGGCGATATTTCCGTAAGCACGGACGGCACAGTTACGGTAAATTCGGTCGGAGGAAACACTCTTGGGAAAAGCGTTCCCGAGGACGCTGTTTTCACCGATACTGTCTATACTCTTCCTGCTGCTTCTGAGGACGCTCTCGGAGGTGTAAAATCGGGCGACGATATTTCTGTAAGCACTGACGGCACAGTTACGGTAAATTCGGTCGGAGGAAAAACTCTTGGAAAAAGCGTTCCCGAGGACGCTGTTTTCACCGATACTGTCTATACTCTTCCTGCTGCTTCAGCTGAAACATTAGGCGGTGTTAAACCGGATGGTACGACTATTACAGCGGATGAAAGCGGCGTAATTTCTGCTGTCGCTTCCGGAGGAAGTCCGAAAATCACAAAGCTGCTCTCGATAACAAAAACTCAGACTGAATCTATAGCATATACGCCTAACAGTCCGTACACTAACTACAAATATCTGATAATAAAAATCGACAACAATAATAAAAATACAACTACCGGAATGATGATTTTTGAGCGCACAGCTTTTACTGTTGGACAGTCCAAGACGTTTCCTTTTGTTTATGACGAAACTGCCAAGCAATGCTATTATTACATTACGTTCCTTGCAAACGGAAATATTACAATCGGCGCAAATGTCACAAGCTGCACAATATGGGGCTCAAATGACATTTTTACAGAAATTTGACGTCCTTCAACGACTATATGACAAATCATAAATGGCTGCCGCAATTTTTTTCTGCGGCAGCCTAATTTTTATATTTTCATGATTTTTGCAAAATTCGCCATAAGCTTTTTTGTCCCGACCGTATCAAACGCAACCTCAAGCATAGCGTCGTTGCTTATCTTCTTGACCGAAAGGACCGTACCTTCGCCGAAAACATTATGCTTTACACGCTCACCAACGGAAAAATCCGCTGAGGCGTTTTTCTTTGCCTGTTCGACCTTACGGTTTGCAAGCTCGCTTTGCAGTGTGTATTTCGGAACACTCTGTACAATTACATCATCGTTTTCCTCACGCATTTTTACCGTACTGTCAATTTTTTCAACGTATTCGGCGGAAATCTCCTTTGCAAACCGCGAAATAAGATTTCTATTGGTTGAACCGAACAACATTCTCTGCTTTGCATGGGTAATGTAAAGCTTTTTCTTGGCACGGGTTATTGCAACATATGCAAGGCGGCGTTCTTCCTCCATATCCTCAAGGCTGTTCATGCTGCGGACCCCAGGGAATATTCCCTCCTCCATGCCCACAATAAACACAGTAGGAAATTCAAGACCTTTAGCGCTGTGCATGGTCATCATTGAGACAACATTATCGCCGTCATCAAGCTTGTCAACATCGGTATAAAGGCTTATTTCCTCCAAAAATCCCGAAAGACTTGCTTCATCTCCGTTTGCTTCCGAATACTGTGCCATAGTCGTTTTCAATTCGTTTATGTTCTCCATTCTGCCTGCGCCTTCGTCTCCAAGAGCCTTCATTACATTTGCATAGCCCGTTTTGTCAAGCAGCTCGTCAAGCAGTTCTCCAAGAGAATGAGTCTCGGCAAATTCGCTGAGATATATAAACATATCGGCAGTTTTGATAAGTGCAGCTGTTTTTTTAGACAGCAGCGGATAGCTTTCGCTGTTTTTCATGACCTCAATGGGAGACATATTCAAGTCCCCTGCTATCTGCTCTATCATTGATATAGTAGTATCGCCTATGCCTCGCTTAGGCTCGTTGATGATCCTCTTGAAGCGGAGCATATCACGATTATTATTCAGCACGGCAAGGTAAGCGGTAATATCCTTGATTTCCTTGCGGTCATAGAAACGCATACCGCCGATTACCTTATACGGGATACCGCTTTGTGTAAATGTACGTTCAAGGCTGTTGGACTGGGCATTCATTCTGTAAAGCACGGCAAAATCACGGTATTCTGCGCCGTCCTTAACACCGTCGAGAATTTTTCCCGCAACAAATCTTGATTCCGCCGATTCGTCGCAAGCCTTGAAAATTGTGACTTTATCACCGTCGCCTGCACCTGTCCAGAGTTTCTTTTCCTTACGGGAAAGATTGTTTGAAATAACCGAATTTGCGGCGTTGAGGATATTCTGTGTTGAACGGTAATTCTGTTCAAGGCGGATAACCGCAGAATTTTCAAACTGCTCCTCAAAGCTGAGGATATTTTCAATTGTCGCTCCGCGGAACTTGTAAATAGACTGGTCATCATCGCCCACAACGCATAAATTTCTATGCTCGCCCGAAAGCAGCGAAACAAGTCTGAACTGTGCCTGGTTGGTGTCCTGATATTCGTCAACCATAACGTATTTATAGAGATTCCGATAATGGTTAAGCACATCGGGTTCTTTCTCAAAAAGCTCCACTGTAAGTCTGATAATATCGTCAAAATCCAACGCATTTGCGTCATGAAGACGGCTCTGATAAAGCTTATACAGCTTTGCAATTCCCATCTTGCGATAGTCGCCCTTTGCCGCCGACTCAAATTCATCGGGAGTAATAAGCTTATCCTTTGCCGAAGATATCACACCCAGAACCGCTTTGGGAGGGAATGCTTTATCTGACAGGTCAAGAGGGTCATAACAGGATTTCAGCAGTCTCTGGCTGTCATCACTGTCATAAATCGTAAAGCTTGAAGTATAGCCGAGTTTGTCGATTTCACGGCGAAGTATCCTCACGCAAGCAGAATGGAAAGTTGCTGCGCACACGCTGTCTGCCTGTTCGCCAAGCATTGAACGGAGACGTTCCTTCAGCTCCCCTGCTGCCTTATTTGTAAAGGTAATAGCAAGGATATTCCACGGATTTATTCTGTTTACCGCAACAATATCGGCAAGGCGTGAAACTTCGGGATCTTCCATGCTTCCGTCATATTTTTCGAGAAAAGCGATATCGTCATCGCTTATTCCTGCCGGAACGTTTTCGTCAGCATAAGCGTTGCCGAATGTGACCATATTTGCAATTCTGTTTACAAGCACGGAAGTTTTTCCGCTTCCTGCACCTGCAAGAATAAGAACCGGTCCGTTAACGGTAAACACCGCTTTTTTCTGCATATCATTAAGCCGGTCGAAATACTTCTCCAGCGCCTTTCGTTTTGCCCCTGTAAAATCAAGTCTGTTTGCCATAAAAACCTCCCAAATGTACTGAAGCAGACCGTAAGCGGTCTATAAAGTAAGATCATGCCGTCCTGTATTCCGATTAAAAGCAGTAAATCATATAAGGACGTAAACAAAATTAAAACATTTAAACTTCAAAATTATTATAGCACATACGCCGTCTGAATGAAAGTACCATTTTTCATTTTTAACACTTTTATAATAATTTTAAATGCGCATATCAAGACGGTATAAAAAGATGGTTTACGGGAATAATTCAACAGATGAGATTTTGCCGGAAAGGAAAAAATAAAATGAAGCCAAGCAAAGAACAATGGTCATCACGTTTCGGATTTATCATGGCGGCGGCAGGCTCGGCTATCGGTCTGGGAAACCTGTGGAAGTTCCCGTATATTACCGGTACAAGCGGAGGCGCTGTTTTTTTAATAGTTTATATAATTTTTCTCATTTTACTTGGGATACCCATTCTTCTCTCCGAGCTTGCCATAGGACGTTTTGCAGGTATGAACGCGATAGACTCATGCAGAAAGATAAACAGTAAATGGGGCTTTGCCGGAGCTTTCGGAATAATCGGCGCTTTCGGTGTAATGGCAAGCTACTGCGTAGTCGGCGGATGGGTAATACGCTACATCATAAACAGTGTTACCGACAGCAGAATGAGTGCAGACTATTTTGCGGAATATTCCTCAAAAAGCTTTGAGCCGCTTATATGGACGGCGGTTTTCCTTCTGCTGACCTGTGCCATTGTAACAGGCGGCGTTTCGGGCGGCATTGAGCGCGTAAGCTCAGTGCTGCTTCCCATACTGATAGTTTTTCTTGTGGGAATAATGATTTACAGTCTGACTCTCCCAAATGCGATCGAGGGCGTAAAATTTTTTATCGTACCCGATTTTTCTGCTATTAACGGATTTTCCGACTTTATTCGCATAGTATTCAACGCTATGGGACAGGTTTTCTTTTCGCTTTCCCTCGGAATGGGCACTCTGATAACCTACGGCAGTTATCTTCCCAAGGACAACGATCTTACTTCAAGTACAATAACAATTGTTGCTCTTGATACAGCTATCGCTCTGATTGCAGGCTTTGCTATCCTGCCTGCGGTATTTTCCTTCGGATTTGAACCGACTGAGGGTTTCGGACTTATTTTCAAGACCCTTCCGGCAGTTTTTTCCCGAATGAGCGGAGGAACATTCATTTCTTCAATTTTCTTTGTACTTGTGCTTCTGGCGGCGCTTACGTCATCAATCTCTCTGCTGGAAGTGATAGTTGCATGGGTCTGCACAAAGACAAAGCTTACCCGTACATGGGCGGCTATAATCGTCACGCTTCTGATTTTTATTGCAGGCTGCTTTGCTTCACTGTCGATAGGAGCGATACCGGATATTGCCATAGGTAACATGAGTCTTTTTGAATTTTTCAGTTTCTTCTCCGATAAAGTCATTATGCCCCTCGGCGGCTTCTTCATATGTATTCTTACGGGATATGTGTGGGGTATCCCACAGGCGTCACACGAAATTTCAAACGGCGGCAGATTGAAATTCCGCATGAGAAAGCTTTTCGGCGTAACGGTACGCTATATAGCTCCTGCTTTGATTGCCGTAATTTTTGCAGTTTCGCTTTTCGGAATATAAAAATCCCCCGTGCTGTTCATCTGTTAATTGAACGCACGGGGGATTTTTTATGCTGTTATTCAATTTCAATGCTGTATGCAAAGACGTAGGATTTCTCGGGTGCAAGCTTTATTGCGTGAGGCATTTTTGTAATATCCTCCTCATTGTCGCAGTACACCGGAACGCTGCTCCAAGGTTCAAGGCATACAAACTGTGCCTGCTCCGTAAGCGTCTTATCTTCAAAATACGAAGACCATACTGCTATGCAGCCTTTATTGTTATAGTTAAGCTTGATCTTCTTTCCCGTTTTTTTGCTGACAAGTGCGACCCACGACGAATTAGGCGCATCCTTCATAAAGACGTCGTTTGCAAAAAGCTCATGACTAAGCGGAACTTTTTGGGCGCCGTCCAGAATGACTGTACTTTTCCCGTTAAACTCCTGAATGATATTCTCGTTGGTTTCATATTCAACATAGTAATCTTCAAAGCTGTCCCTGCCGTCAAGAGGAACTCTGAATGCAGGGTGTCCGCCGATAAAGAAATAAATATCTTTGCTGTCGCTGTTCTTGACTGTATAGGTCACGGTAAGTTTATTTCCCGAAACAGAATATTTTATGTACAGTTCAAAATCAAAGGGGTATATCTCCTTGGAAGCTTCACTTGATTTCAGCGCAAGCTCGGTTTCGGACGCTTTTGAATAAAGTACCTCAAACTCACTGTCGCGGGCAAAGCCGTGATTTGAAAGCTTGTACTCCCTGCCCTCATAAGTATATTTTTTAGAAACAGTATTGCATATAAACGGGAAAAGCACGGGAGCGTGACGTTTCCATACATTCGGAGCCGCCTGCCAAAGATATTCGGTATCATTGTAATCCCTGATGGAATGAAGCTCTGCGCCGAAGCTGTCCACAACAGCTTTTACGCTTTCGGATGAAATAAAGACCTGCATAAAAAACATTCCTTTCAAATTAATTTTATGTTAAAGCCACATTTGTAACACCGTAATAATCGGTAAAACAAATATTTAAATCAACGTCACCGTCAATGCCGTCAACTTTGCCGTCGCTGGCGTACTGCCATATCTGATAATCATAAGGATACACAGGCTCGTTGTGTCCGTCCTTGTATTCGGCATACCAGAAGCCGTAATCCGACAGCTTGCTCATATCCAGTTTCAACAGGGCAAACCTTCTGCTTCCGTAAACCATGGGACGGTATCCGCCGTCCGAAACGGTATCGCAGAATGCAGCGGCACACTCGGTAACGATATGGGGAGCAATTTCGTTTGTACGGGCAAATTCCGACTCCATTATCTCCCAGTCAAAAATCACGGGATATTTTACGTCATAGCCCTGTATCTGCTCCATTACGAAGTTGGCTTCTTCAATAGCTTCATCGGCTGTTACCGCCTGTGAAAAGAAGTATACGCCCACATCAAGACCTGCGTCAAGAGCGCCGTTCATGTACTCATGGAATTTTTCGTCAAGGTTAAGCGCTCCGCTTTCATAGCCCCGGTAACCGACTCGCATTATTGCAAAATCAATTCCGTCAGCAGCAACACGCTTCCAGTCTATATCACCCTGATGGTATGAAACGTCGATGCCTGTTTTTGAGACTATCTCGCCGTTTTCGGAATATGTATACCTGCCGTTTTCAAGAGCAAGTCCGCCGTAATCATATGTATGCCTCGGAACGCTTGTAAATGCCGGTATCCATATATCGCCGTAGTATGAGTCGTCCAGCAGGATAACATCGTCCTCGGAATAGAAGTCGTACACACGGTTGTTCACAACGGGTACAAACTCCTCAGCAGCAGGCTCGGTCTCATGTGGAGTTTCTTCAGCTTTACCGATACCTGCCGCAAGAAAGGCAACTGCCACGGAAAGGCTTGTAATTACCGTAAGAGAAACCGCCGTAAGCGCTATTGCTGCATTCACGGGGAGCTTAAAAAATCTTCCGTGCGGAGCAGTTTTCTCCGCACTTGTTTTAACGTCCGTTATATCGTTCATCTCAATCTCCGAATAATGATATATTTTTTCAAATTATATCACATTTCCGCATTTTATGCAAGCAGTAAAATTATCATTTATTATAAAAAGAGGGCATCCTGATTTATAGGACGCCCTCAAAGCATATGGATTATTTGAAGTAAGCAACGCCGCTTTCAAAGATCTTCTGATCCTTGTTGCCGGGAACGTTCTTGCATATCTCAGAACCGATTCTCTCGCTGTGACCCATCTTGCCGAGGATTCGTCCGTCGGGGGAAGTAATTCCCTCGATAGCCTCAAATGAGGTGTTGGGGTTAAAGCGGATATCAAGAGTCGGAGCGCCGTTAAGGTCAACATACTGAGTAGCTATCTGACCGTTGTCGGCAAGCTGCTTGATAAGCTCGGGAGAAGCTACAAAGCGTCCTTCACCGTGAGAAATTGCTATTCTGTGAATATCACCTACCTCGCAGCCTGCAAGCCATGGAGACTTGTTTGAAGCGATCCTTGTGTTTACCATCATTGACTGGTGTCTGCCTATGGTATTGAATGTAAGCGTAGGCGAATCGTCGGTCATATCCACGATTTTTCCGTAGGGAACAAGACCAAGCTTGATAAGCGCCTGGAAGCCGTTACAGATACCGAGCATAAGTCCGTCACGGTTGTCCATAAGGTCGTGAACAGCGTCCTTGATGCGCGGATTGCGGAAGAATGCAGTGATGAACTTACCGGAACCGTCAGGCTCGTCACCGCCTGAGAATCCGCCGGGAATCATGATGATCTGGGACTGCTTTACAGCCTTTTCAAAATATGAAACGCTGTCCTCAAGAGCAGCAGCTGAAAGATTCTTGATAACAACTACTTCCGGAACTGCACCTGCACGCTCGAATACTCTTGCGGTATCGTACTCGCAGTTTGTACCGGGGAATACAGGTATAAGCACACGTGGCTTAGCAAATGCGGAAGCATGCTGAACAGTTTCCTTTGCGGTATATGTGAATATCTTTGCAGGCTTATCTTCGGTCTTGATATTGCATGGGAATACCGGTTCAAGTCTATCCTCCCACTTCTTCTGAATATCAGCCATGTCAACGGTGTAATTCTTGCAGTCTATCTTGTACTCTGCAATTGTTTCGCCGATAACATTTTCAACGGTGAACGGGTCGCCGTCAAGCTCTACAACGAAAGCTCCGTATCTGGAATAGAACAGCAGGTCGTCGGAAAGCTTCTTGTCAAACTTGAAGCCTATTCTGTTACCGAGAGACATTTTAGCAACTGCTTCTGCTACGCCGCCGAAGCCGATAGCCCATGCAGCAACGGCAGTACCGTCTGCAATAAGCTTTTCAACACGTTCATAGCAGGATTTCACGCTGTCGAATACGGGCAGACCGTTTTCGTCAAGATCGGGAACGATAAGAACGACCTTGTCGCCTGCCTTTTTGAATTCGGGGGAAATAATCTTCTTTGCCGAAGCGGTGGAAACAGCAAAGGAAACAAGAGTTGCGGGAACGTCGATGTTTTCAAATGTACCCGACATGGAATCCTTGCCGCCGATAGCTCCGCATCCGAGTTCAAGCTGAGCCTTGAAAGCACCGAGAAGTGCGGAGAAAGGCTTGCCCCAGCGTGTAGGATTATTTTGTGTTCTCTCAAAGTATTCCTGGAAGGTCAGCCAGCAGTGCTTGTAGCTTCCGCCTGCTGCAACGACCTTTGCGATAGATTCAATTACTGCAAACATTGCGCCGTGGTAAGGGCTTCTGTCGGTAACGTAAGGGTTGAAGCCCCAGCCCATAATAGAGCAGGTGTCAGTCTCGCCCTTGAGTACAGGTATCTTAGCAGCCATTGCCTGAGTCGGAGTAAGCTGATAAGCGCCGCCGTAAGGCATAAGAACAGTACCTGCGCCGATTGTTGAGTCAAAACGCTCAACAAGGCCCTTCTGCGAGCAGACGTTGAGGTTAGTCATAAGCTGCTCCCAGCTTTCGGGAGTATCGCTGTATGTCTTTATCTGCTTTGTAACAGGCACGGGAACAGCAACGGTCGTATGCTTTTCAGCGCCGTTTGAGTTAAGGAATTCTCTTGAAAGATTAACGATGACCTTTCCGTTCCATGTCATTTTAAGACGAGGCTCTGCGGTAACAACTGCAACAAGTGTCGCTTCAAGGTTTTCCTTTGCAGCCTCGGCAATGAATTTGTCAGCGTCGGTCTTGCGTACAACAACAGCCATACGCTCCTGGCTTTCGGAAATTGCAAGCTCTGTACCGTCAAGGCCGTCGTACTTCTTGGGTACTTTGTTAAGGTCAATAACAAGTCCGTCGGTAAGCTCGCCGATAGCAACGGAAACGCCGCCTGCGCCAAAGTCGTTGCAGCGCTTTATCATCTTTGTAACATCGGGATTTCTGAACAATCTCTGAAGCTTGCGCTCCTCGGGAGGATTACCCTTCTGTACCTCTGCGCCGCAGTGTTCAAGGGAAGCCTCTGTGTGTGACTTGGAAGAACCTGTTGCACCGCCGCAGCCGTCACGGCCTGTACGTCCGCCAAGAAGGATGATAACATCGTCCGGGTCGGGAACCTCACGGATTACGTTGGACTTTGGAGCAGCACCTACAACAGCGCCTATCTCAAGACGTTTTGCAACGTATCCGGGATGATAAATCTCGGATACGTGACCTGTTGCAAGACCTATCTGGTTACCGTAGGAGCTGTATCCGTTTGCAGCGCCGACTGTGATCTTTCTCTGGGGAAGCTTTCCGTGAACGGTATCCTCAACGGGAACAAGAGGATTAGCCGCACCTGTTACACGCATAGCCTGATAAACATAGGAACGTCCCGAAAGCGGGTCGCGGATAGCACCGCCGAGACAGGTAGCCGCACCGCCGAAAGGCTCGATTTCAGTTGGGTGGTTATGGGTCTCGTTTTTGAACATAAGGAGCCAATCCTGCATTTCGCCGTCAACGTCTACTTTTATCTCAACGGAGCAGGCGTTGATCTCCTCCGACTCGTCAAGGTCTTTGAGAACACCGTCTTTTTTAAGCTTCTTAGCAGCAATCGTAGCAATATCCATAAGAGTTATCGGCTTATTGCCTCTGCCAAGCTCGTTTCTTACGTTGATGTATTCGTCATAGGTCTTCTTGATATAATCGGCATTGATAACAGCGTCATCGATAATGGTTGAGAACGTTGTATGACGGCAATGATCGGACCAGTATGTATCGATCATTCTTATTTCGGTAATTGTCGGGTCACGCTGTTCGGTTTCCTTGAAATACTTCTGGCAGAACTTGATATCGTCAAGATCCATAGCAAGACCGTACTTATTTATAAAGTTTACCAAATCGACTTCTTCAAGATAAATAAAGTTTGTAAGAGTTTCGACCTCAGTAGGAATATCATAATCGGAAGCAAGGGTTTCAACCTCTTCAAGGGAAGCTTCACGGCTTTCGACAGGGTTAATTATATATGATTTCAGCTGTGAAAGCTCGCTTGCGGAAAGCTTGCCCTCTACAATGTAAACACGGGCATTTCTTACCTTGCAGCGTTCGCCCTGTGTAAGTATCTGAATACACTGTTCGCAGGAGTCAGCACGCTGGTCAAACTGACCGGGAAGATATTCCACAGCAAAAACTGTTTCATTTTCGTTAAGCTTAGGCATAGTCCGTGTGCAGGTGTCAACAGCAGGCTCGGAAAAAACATTTCCAATGGCAAGAGCAAAATCAGCATCGCTGAGACCTTCTGCGTCATAGCGGTTCAGAATACGGATGTTTCTGAGATTATCAAGACGAAGAGCAGTCTTGACGTCTGAAAGCAGATTTTTTGCTTCAACAGCATATTCGGGCTTTTTTTCAACATAGATACGAAATACTGACATAATTTTACGCTCCTTATTTTTTATCTGAATCAGATATTATTTACAATATAAAATTTCGCCGATACAGCAATCATTTCCTAACCCTATTATTTTAACATAAAAAAGACGATTACGCAAACTTTTCTCTGAACTTTTTGTTAAAATTTTTACTTGTGTGTAATTCGGCGTATATCCGTGATGGATTCCGTTGTCCTTTTCACGCTCAAAAAGTACGGGAAATTCTTTTCCCACCTGACTTTCAAGGAATTTCACACGACATTTTTCCATAGCATCAGCCATTTGTGCGGCGCGTCTGTGCTTGACGTCTTCGGGTACTTGATTTGCCATTTCTGCCGCCGGAGTGCCCTTTCTGGGAGAATAAGGGAAAATATGTGCCTTGGCAAATCCGATTTTTTCTGCAAATTCAAGAGACTGCCTGAAATCCTCGTCTGTTTCACCCGGGAATCCCACCATAATATCAGTGGTTATGGAACAGTCCTCAAAGTTATCTCTCAAAAGATTTACAATTTTTTCATAATCCGCAGAAAGATAACGTCTGTTCATAGCTTTCAGAGTTTTATCGCATCCGCTTTGCAGCGATAAATGAAACTGAGGACAAAGCTTGTCCAGCTTTGCAAGTCTTTCAATATCGTCAGGAGTTATCATTTCAGGCTCGATAGAACCGAGACGTACCCGTTCAATACCCTCTATCCCGCACACTGCTTCAACCGCGTCGGCAAGGCGTTTCCCGAAATCAATACCGTAGAACGACAAATTGATCCCAACCAGAACCACTTCCCGATAGCCTGACGCTGCAAGCTCCGAAATCTCGGAAACAATATCATCAAGCGGCTTTGAACGGAAATTTCCCCGTGAGTAGGGTATAATACAATAGGTGCAGAACATTCCGCAGCCGTCCTGAATTTTCACAAAAGCACGGGTATTATTTTCAAAGCTTTTGTTGGACATATGCTCAAACTGTTCGTTTCTGCCGTATTCACACACGCTTGTGATACGGTGCTTTTGGGAAATGTGATCCTCCAGAAGCTTTGGAAGCTCCACACGGTTTTTGGTGCCTGTTATAATGTCCGCTTCGGTTATCATATCTGCTTCCGATTTAAAAGCCTGTGGAAAGCAGCCTGTAAGTATGATCACCGACTGAGGGTAATTTCTTCTGAGCCGCCTTATTTCTTTTTTTAGCTTTTTATCGCCCGTACCCGTAACGGTACACGAATTTATTACAAATGCGTCGGCTTCTTCTTCGGAGCTGCAAACACTGTGACCGCTTTCAGAAAAAAGCTGTTTCATATTTTCTGTCTCATATAAATTTACCTTGCAGCCAAAGGTTAAAAAGTAAATTTTCATAAAAACCTCATTGTTATTTTGTGCAAACTGACATAGTTCAAACAGGTTAATCAGTTTGAAAATCAATACTATTATACAATAAATAAAAAACTTTTGCAAATTCTCTTGACTTAATGGAAAAAAGCTGTTATTCTATATACATACCGAGAAGGTAAAATTATCATTATTTGGAGGGACAAATTATGAACAAGACTACAGTAATGTTAGGTACAATTAACGATGTCAAGAAATTTGTGACAGTTGTTTCACAGTGTGACTACGATGTTGACCTTATTTCCGGAAGATATGCAGTTGACGCAAAGTCTATCATGGGTATTTTCAGCCTCGATCTCTCTAAGCCGATTAAGCTTGAAGCTCACACAGACGATGCTTCCGAATTTTTCGCTCAGATCAAGGAATTCATCGTTGACTAATTAATTATACAATAACAAATCTGATAACTCCGTTTTCTTCGGGAAACGGAGTTATCTTTTTGTCCGGTGTTATCAATGCTTCTGAAGGAAACGCTCGTCGCAGTATTCACATTCAAGCGTATCTCCCTTTCCGCGGAAGCTTTTGGGAAGATAGGCTTCCTTTTGTGTAATGCAGTTGGGATTGGTGCAGGCGTTTCCTGCTGAGGCTTTTCCCGTAAGCAGCGTTGTTGGATATTCATTTTTAAGCACTGTAAGGATAAGAGCCATTCTCACATACATTCCGTATTTAGCCTGCTTGAAGTAAAGCGCTCTGGGGTCGCTGTCAATCTCGACGGCAATTTCATCAACGCGCGGAAGAGGGTGAAGCACGCACAAATCGTTTCTTGCTTTGAGCATTTTTGCCCTGTCCAGTCTGTAAACGTCCTTCTGTTTTTCATACTCTTCGGGAGAAGAAAAACGTTCTCTCTGAATCCTTGTCATATAAAGTACATCAAGCTTTCCGATAGCCTCCTCAATAGAGTCAACTTCTTCAAAAGTGCTGTTTGAAGCATTGAGAATGTCCTTTATGTAGAACGGCAGGCGCAGTTCGGGTGTGGAGATGAGAATGAACTTATTGTTTTTATAGCAGGAAAGCGCCTTACAGAGCGAATGAACGGTCCTGCCGTTTTTCAGGTCTCCGCACAATCCAATAGTAAGGTTATCAAGTCTCCCCTTTTCCTTTGAGAGCGTAAGCAGGTCGGTGAGCGTCTGCGTAGGGTGCAGGTGTCCGCCGTCTCCTGCGTTTATTACCGGACAGTCGGCAGTAAGCGCCGCTGCCTTTGCAGAGCCCTCAAGGGGATGGCGCATTACCATAATATCGGCGTAGCTTGATACGATCTTTGTTGTGTCCTTGAGGTTTTCGCCCTTTGCAACAGACGACGTTGCAGGATTGTCAAAGCCTATAATAGTTCCGCCAAGCTTCAGCATTGCAGTCTGGAATGACATCTGTGTGCGTGTGGAGGGTTCATAAAAAAGCGTAGCCATTATTTTTCCGTCACATTCATGCGCATAGACAGAGGGATCGTCGGCGATTTTTGCTCCGAGAGATATAACTTCGTTCCACCATTTGACAGGCATATCGTTCAAATCAATAAGGTTAGTGAATTTTGAGATCATAATCAAACTACCTTTCAATAATATATCAATTTATTGTAGCAGATTTTTCGCCAACATTCAAGACATAATAAAAAAAATCCGACAAGAATTTTTATGAAATTCCTGCCGGACTGTTTTTATATCAATCTTTAGCTTTGAAAAAAGCGCCTACAAGCTTAGGACCTGCATTTGCAGCGATAACTCCGCCTATTCTGAAAGACATTTCGGGCGGATAGCCAAGCTTTTTGGTAAGCTCCTTTGCAAGCTCCTTCTCCTGAGACTCATCGTAAGCGTAAACAAGGCAATAAGGTGTCTGCGGAATGATCCTGTCAGCGGTAATTTCAACGATTTTGGGAATGATCGCCTTGTCTCCCCTCACCTTTGCGTCGGTAGTGGAAACGCCGCCCTTGATTTTGATAACAGGACGGAGTCCCAGCATTTCGCCCACAAAAGCCGCAGCGGTGCTGACACGTCCCGAGCGCTTAACAAATTCAAGTGTATAGCAGCCGAAATGTACTTCTGCGCAGGAAAGCCAGTCCTTCATATATGCAATGACCTCTTCCGCGGAAGCGCCCTTTGATATCTTGATTGCCGATTGGATAAGCGGATATCCGTAAACACCGGTGTAGTTTCCCGAATCAATAACGTGAATATTATACTTGTCCTTTGCTTCGGGGGTGTTTTCAAAGAACGTATCAACTGCCATAACAGCATTATTGTAAGTGTTTGAACCAAGCGAAGCAATAGCAACGTAAATCAGGTCGGTATAGCCCTGCTCATAGTATTCCTTGTATATCTCCTCAAATTCAAATGCCGTTATCTGCGCATGAGTCGGAAAATCCTTGGAATTTATAAGCATATCATAATATTCTACATAATCGTAATCACGGTCATAAAAAGACTTTTCACCAAGTGTAATAGGAAAGCAAAGTATTCTTATGTCGTATTTTGCCTCCAGCTCCTTTGGGATATCCGAAGCAGAGTCGGTCATAAGCTTAATTTTACTCATAAAATCAATCCTTTCTGTAATATTACTTGTCAAACCTTAATCCCATGTATACTGCGTAAGCTTACCCTCGGCAGCAAGGTCGGGAAAATCCCATTGCCGAAGCACCTCATAGACTGCAATAGCCACGGAATTTGAAAGATTAAGGCTTCTCAGCCGAGGTCTCATAGGTATTCTGAGACAGGTATCGGGATTTTTCACAAGAAGAGACTCGGGAAGTCCGGCATCCTCACGTCCGAAAAAAAGATAGCTGTTGTCGGGATATGAGACCTTGCTGTATGTATTTTTCCCTTTTGTTGTAAAAAAGAAAAAATTACCGCTGTTTTTTGAGAAGAAGTCGTCCAGATCGTCATAGTATGTAATGTCAAGTTCGTTCCAGTAGTCAAGTCCGGCACGCTTCAGATTTTTATCCGTGACCTCAAAGCCAAGGGGTCTGACAAGGTGAAGCCTTGCACCGGTAACTGCGCAGGTGCGGGAAATATTTCCGGTATTCTGCGGTATCTGCGGCTCTACAAGAACAATATTAAGATTATTGATATTGATCGCCCCTTACATTTGTTCATAATCGCACAGAGTAGGATTTGTAATAAGAAAATCAAGGCAGTTT
Source organism: uncultured Clostridia bacterium (assembly GCA_945876755.1). GTDB lineage: Bacteria > Bacillota > Clostridia > Oscillospirales > Ruminococcaceae > RGIG8773. Next base: position 215,828 of record CAMCPM010000002.1, on the reverse strand, counting down.
TCAAGCATGATACCCTCGCGCGTATCGGTTGAATAGCTGTAAGTTGTTTTGATAGCCCGTTCAAGAAAAGCCGTAGCCCTGTTCATTGCTATCGGCAGGCTGTCTCCTCGCAGTATCGAGCCTGTCAGTACCGAAGCAAAAACGTCTCCTGTTCCGGGGTAATTTGCATTGATAAGATTAAACGGTATGCGCCAGAACTTGCTGTGTTCACGGTCGTAACCCACATTGTAAGCCTTTCCGTCGGAAAAAACACTTGTAATCACAACGATACGGGGGCCAAGCTCTGAAAGTCTTACAAGAAAGCTTTTTATCTGCTGCATTGTCACGTCCGGCTGAAAAGGATTTTCACCAAGCAGCATTGCCGCTTCCGTTATGTTAGGAGTAATAATGTCTGCAATGGCGGCAAGTTCGCCCATTCTTGAGCGAAGCTCCGAGGTGCAAGTCTTATACGGCTTGCCGTGATCCGCCATAACCGGGTCAACCACTTTTAAAGCACTTTTGTAGCAATCGAAAAACTCAAGGCAATGGTCGATCTGTTCTGTAGAAGCAAGAAAGCCGCTGTAAACGCAGTCAAATTTGTAATCAAGCTTTTTGTAATGCTCCAAAGCAGGAGAGATGTAATCGGTAAGATCCCTCAGAACGACATCTCCGAAGCCGCCTGTATGGGCGGACAGAATAGCCGTCGGAACGGGACAGACCTGTATCCCCTGAGCCGAAAGCGTAGGCAGGATAACCGAAAGAGAACATCTGCCAATACCCGATAAATCGTGTATAGCGGCAACTCTTGCAGGCTGATTGTACATATTTTCAGCAACCTTTCATAATATTAAATGCAGGTAAGGTTATCTGATAATTGCATATGCAAGATAGATAACATAAACAGATGCAAGAATAATGCCCTCTGCCCTGTTTACACGCTTTTTTGTAACGCAGAAGCCATAGGTTCCGAGAGTAACTGCTGTGAGAATGAGCAGGTCTGTAAGACTTTGGCTGCTGATGCTCATCGGTGTTATCGCAGCCGAAGCAGCGAGAACGAACAGCAGATTGAAAATATTCGAGCCGACAACGTTTCCGATGGCAATATCGCTTTCACCTTTTTTAGCCGCAACAATGCTTGTAACAAGTTCAGGCAGAGACGTTCCCACAGCAACGATTGTCAGACCCACAAGAGTTTCGCTCATACCGAATCCAAGTGCGATTTTTTCGGCGCTGTCAACAACGAACTGACCGCCTATGATAATTCCGGCAAGTCCGCCGATAGTGAAAATTATACTTTTGGCAATACCGTACTTAGGCTTTTCGTCATCATCGCTGTCAATGTGTTCCCTTCTTGAACGAAGTGCAGAGGCAATTGTATAATACAGGAAAATCCCCATAAACATGAGCAGTATGATAGCTTCGCCGCGGGTAATTACGTTCTCCGTTCCGCTGCCGATAACGACATCGTAAGACATTACAAGCAGAGCCGCCGTAGCAAGCAGCATGAACGGATAGTCTTTTGATATTATCTGGTCTTTTATTGAAATAGGCTTGATAGCAGCACTTATTCCCACAACGACCAGAAGATTGAACATATTAGAACCGATAACGTTTCCTATTGCAATTCCGTTTGAACCGTTTATACCTGCAATAATACTTACCGCTGCTTCCGGAGCGCTTGTCCCGAATGCAACTATTGTAAGTCCGATAACAATGGAAGGTATCTTCAGGAATTTTGCAATGGACGAGCTTCCGTCAACAAAAAAATCTGCACCCTTTACAAGAAGCACAAATCCTACTATCAGGAGAACAAATGACAGTACCATAATAAATATGACCAGCCTTTCCGTTGATTTTTATGAAAAAACATTATTTTTACAACAAATCACTTATTTTTTATAGTAACACATATTATTTCCGATGTCAATTAAAAAAAATATAAATTATTTTTATTATTGAGAAAATTCTCTTGAAATAAAAGCAAATATATGTTACTATTGTAATATATTTAAAAATAATTTGTGTATTTGTACCCTAATATGAATGGAGGATATGCTTTCTTACGGGAGCATAATAAAAATAATGGGCAAAAAACGTAAAAAAAATAAACAGCTTTCTTCCGAAGCAAAACGCAGAAAAAGAAAAGCTGCCGCTGCGAGAATACGGGCTTTGCTGGTGCTTGTTCTTGTTGTCGGAACGGTTTTCGGAGTGATACAGCTTAATAAATCTATTGAAGTTCCGCTGACCGTAAATGCTGAAAATTATTATCAGATCACTTCGGAAACCGAAATGACGGACGGTTCAGAAAAGCTTGAAGATACCGATGAGCTTTCTGAGAACGCTTTCGCTGAGCTTGATGTTGATTTGTCAAAATATAAAATCAAGCAGCCTAAGCTGAGAAGCGAATATCCTATTGATATGATAATCCGTTCCGAATATGCGATAGTTTATGACGTTCAGGCAGACGAGGTGCTTTTTGCAAAAAATGCAGACCAGAAGTGTTATCCTGCCAGCACAACGAAGATCCTCACTTCTTCGGTTCTGCTTGATAATGTACCTGAGGATTTTCAGTTTACCGCAGGTGACGAGCTTGATTTTGTAAATCCCGAATCAAGCCTTGCACATATCAGCAAGGGAAATATTCTTGACCTGCCTACAACTATCGACGCAATAATGCTTCCGTCGGGAAATGACGCGTCTTATATGGCGGCAGCAAACGCAGGACGTTTGATTGCAGGCAGTGACACTATCCTCCCTGAAAAGGCAGTAGAAACTTTTGTTGACGAAATGAACAAGACTGCTATGCTTATCGGTGCGGAAAACACACATTTTGCAAATCCCGATGGATTTCACGACGACAACCATTATACCACTGTGTTGGATATGCTGAAAATTACGCTTTATGCCATGAACAAGCCGCAGCTTATGGAATCGGCAGGCAAGGCGAATACATATGCTACCTTTGTTTCGGGCGAACAGATATCATGGGAAAATTCAAACAAGCTGCTGCATGAATACAGCGACTGCTATTATATGTACGCAAACGGTATGAAAACCGGTATGACTGACCAAGCCGGATATTGTGTTGTTGCAACTGCAAGGCGTTTCGACCATGATGTGATCTGCATTGTTTTCGGTGCAAAGGCGTCCGATATCAGATGGAACGACACTATCGCTCTTCTTGACGCCGCCTTTGTACAAATCAGAAACAGGGAAGGAATATAAATGGTTAATATAGGCAATGAATGGGACGAGCTTCTCAAAGACGAGTTTCAAAAAGAATATTATTTGAAATTGAGGGAATTTCTGAAAAAAGAATATTTTACATATCATATTTACCCCAATATGTACGATATTTTCAACTCGCTGAAATATACATCCTATTCCGACGTCAAGGCGGTAATAATCGGTCAAGACCCTTATCACGGAGCAGGTCAGGCACACGGGCTTTGCTTTTCCGTACAAAAAGGTACTGCAATTCCGCCGTCGTTACAAAACATATACAAGGAGATATATTCCGACTTGGGCATACCTCCCGCAAATCATGGCTATCTGAAAAAGTGGGCTGATAACGGCGTTCTGCTTATGAATGCGGTACTGACCGTTCGTGAGGGTCAGGCTAATTCCCACAGAGGTATGGGTTGGGAAATTTTTACCGACAAGGTTATAGAGCTTCTTAATCAGCGTGAAAAGCCTATAGTTTTTCTGCTGTGGGGAAACAATGCCAAGCAAAAAATGCGGCTGATAACCAATCCGAACCATTTGATCTTACAAGCGGCTCACCCTAGTCCCCTTTCGGCGTTCAACGGATTTTTCGGGTGCAGACATTTTTCAAAGACAAACCAATTTCTTTCCGAACACGGAATGGAGCCTATCGACTGGCGTGTTGACTGATATTATGGAGGGATAACATGAAAAAGAAAATTTCACTTTTGATTTCGGCGGCAATGATACTTACAATGCTTTCTTCATGCGGTGGCGAAACAAAAGAAAATACTTCGGGAGAAGCAAATTCTTCAACGGCAAATACAACTGCTTCCGAAACGGAAACAGAAAATAACGCCGAAACAGTTGACTTTTTTGGTGATGACTACGACCCGTTTGCAGAGGATTACGACCCATATGGCGGCAACGGCGCAGTTGCGGCAGAACATACTCCCGAAACAAACGGAGGTTCTGTTTCGGATAATTACAGCTCAGCTTCAGAAGCAAAATCTGAAACGGAAGCTGCAAATCAGGAAACTCCTGCCGTAACAACAGCTAAAAATCAAACTGAAGCTGTACAAACAACAGCTGCCCAAAGTACGGATAAAGCCGATAAAACATCATCCGATGTTTCTCTTGAGCTTAATACTTCAAACAGCTGGGAAAACGGCAGCGACAAGTTTACACAGCTTGATGGTGCAGTCAAAAACAATTCCAGCAGTGCAATAGGCGGCTGGACGGTTACGATCAAAGCTGCAAACGGAGTAAGAGTCGACCAGAATTGGAACTGCTCAATAACTGTCAATGGCGGCACTCTGACAGTTACTCCTGTGGATTACAACAGCAATGTCGACGCAGGAAGCGAGGGAACATTCGGTATGATACTCTGCAACGCAGGTTCTATCGACAGTTCAAAGGCAACCGTTAAATTCGGTACGACTACTGTTTCCGGCTCTTCGGGCGGAAGCAACAACAATAATAATAACAATAACGGAGGCGGAAGCTCTGTCGGAAACAACAATCCCAAAATCAAGCAGGCAAAGGATGTTCCTGAGCCTACAACAGACGACTGGCTCCACACCGACGGAAGCAGAATTCTTGACAAGGACGGTAAAGAAGTCTGGCTGACAGGCATAAACTGGTTCGGATATAATACGGGTACGAACACCTTTGACGGCTTGTGGGCTTGCGACCTGAACACATCAATTTCCGCAATTGCCGACAGAGGCTTCAATCTTCTGCGTATTCCCATTTCAACCGAACTTATCAAAAACTGGTCCAACGGAAATTACCCCAATGCCAATTTCAATCAGGCTACCAATTCATATCTTGTGGGAATGAACAGCCTTGAAATTTTCGACTACGTTGTAGGTCAGTGCCGTGCAAACGGTATAAAAATTATGATAGACATTCATTCCGCCAAAACCGACGCTATGGGTCACATGAAAAATATGTGGTATGAGGGTGACATCAGCGAGCAGGACTTCCTCGACTCACTTGTATGGATGGCGGCAAGATATAAAAACGATGACACAATTATAGCGTTTGACCTTGAAAACGAGCCTCACGGCAAGGCAAACGAGTCTCCACGTGCAAAATGGGATAATTCAAAAGATTCCGACAACTGGAAATACATAGCCGAAAAGGCGGCAAAAGCGGTACTGAACAAAAATCCGAATGTTCTAATAATGGTTGAAGGTATTGAAATTTATCCTACCGATACAAAGTCAAACGGTAATTTCACTTCAACAAACATGGGAGATTATTACTGCACATGGTGGGGAGGAAATCTCCGGGGTGTAAAGGATAATCCCGTTGACCTTGGCAAATATCAGAACAAGCTTGTGTACTCTCCTCATGACTACGGACCTACCGTATATGAGCAGCCGTGGTTCAAGGGCAGCTATTCATTTGACAGCCTTTACAAAGACTGCTGGCACGATAACTGGTTCTATATTCAGAAGCAGGACATTGCTCCCCTGCTGATAGGCGAATGGGGCGGCTTTATGAGAGACCCCAATCTAAAATGGATGACATACCTCAGAAAGCTTATCAAGGACAATAAGATCAATCATACTTTCTGGTGCTTCAATTCAAATTCGGGCGACACGGGAGGACTTGTCCTTGACGACTTCACCACGTGGGACGAGGAAAAGTACGCATTTGTCAAGGAAGTTCTTTGGCAGCAGAACGGCAAATTTGTCGGACTTGACCACGAAATTCCTCTCGGTGACAACGGGATCACTCTTTCGGAAGCAAAGTAAAATTTATCAAACAGCATAACGACAAAAAACCTGAGAAGATTTTCCTCTCAGGTTTTTTATTATTGTTTAATGATACAAATTTACCACGGTTTGACTGTGCCTACAATATCCTGCAAGCTGTTCAGGTTATTATCGGAAACATACTTCTCCAGACCCTCAATAATTTCTACGGGAGCCATCGGATTGGCAAACAGTGCGGCGCCTATTTGTATAGTTTTGGCGCCTGCCATCATCATTTCAACAACATCTTCCCAGCGTGAAATGCCGCCCATGCCGCAAACAGGGATATTTACCGCATTTGCTACCTGCCACACCATTCTTACCGCAACGGGGAAAACCGCAGGACCGGAAAGTCCGCCAACATTGTTATGAAGAATAGGACGGCGTGTTTTTATGTCGATACGCATACCAAGAAGTGTATTGATAAGCGATACTGCGTCTGCGCCCTCAGCTTCAACAGCCTTTGCTATTTCCGCAATGTTGGTAACATTCGGAGAAAGCTTCATCATAACGGGCTTGCTTGTTGCGGCTCTGACGATTTTTGTGATAGAAGCTGCACCCTCGCAGGTCACGCCAAAAGCTGCGCCACCTGCCTTTACGTTAGGGCAGGAAATATTAACCTCAATCATGTCAACATCGGTTTTATCAAGCTTTTCCGCAATTTCGCGGTACTCGTCCGCAGTAGAACCTGCAATGTTGGCGATAATCACAGTATCCTTTGTTTTAAGGTTAGGAAGTTCAATTTTGATGAAATGGTCAACGCCCGGATTCTGGAGCCCAACGCTGTTGAGCATTCCGCTTGGAGTTTCCGCAATTCTCGGAGGAAGATTTCCGTTACGCTTTGTTCCGGTAGTACCCTTGACGGAAATTCCTCCCAATGTAGACAGCGGATAAAAATGCTCGAATTCACGTCCGTAGCCGAATGCGCCCGAAGCCGGGATAAGCGGATTTTTAAAATCAACGCCGCAGAAATTCACGGCAAGCTTGTTAGTATTACTCATCGAAAAGCACCTCCTCGGCATTGAAAACGGGACCGTCTTTGCAGACGTGAGCGTAATACTCATCACCATTGCGGATAGTTCTGCAGGCGCATACAAGACACGCACCCACGCCGCAGCCCATTCTTTCTTCAAGAGAGACCTGACACTTTATGCCGTTGGCTTTGGCAATTTCTATAATTCTGCGGAGCATCACATCGGGTCCGCAAGCGTAGATGATATCAGGCTTTTTCGTTTCAAGGACTTCCTTTAATGCATCGGTAACAAAGCCCTTTCTTCCTGCCGAGCCATCATCGGTACAGAGAATAGTTTCTGCACCTGTGGCTTTGAAGTCGTCCTGAAGAATTACTGCGGCAGCGTTTCTGAAACCACTTATCACAGTACCATTTGCGCCGAATTTTTCCGCAACGGCAAGCATTGGAGGATTACCGATACCGCCGCCGATAATTACAGCAGTTTCGTATTGCTCAAGCTTGAAGCCTCTGCCGCCGAGAGGTGCGACAATGTCTATCATTGAGCCTTCCGCAAGCTGCGACATAGCCTTTGTACCCTCTCCCCTAACCTCAAAAATGATACGGAGAGTACCCTTGTTTTTATCAATGGAGCAAATGGAAATCGGTCTGCGGAGCATAAAGCCGTCAGCCTTGACATTCACGAACTGTCCGGGCTTTGCAGCTGCGGCAACGTCGGGACAGAGTATAGTCAGGTCGTATATCTCCTTTGCAAGAGTTTTCTTTGAAAGAATAAGATATTTACCCTGTGTGTATTTCATTTATTGACCTCCTTTTGTTGTAGTATAAACCGTTTGCACAGAATTTTTCATAAGATTTAAAATCAGGAGTGCGGAATATTGTAAATATAAATTCCGCACTCTGCAATTAATTTAAATCTTTGTAATATCGACCATTTCCATTTCGTCGATATTCTTGCCCATCATAAGAATATCCGCAACGGCGTTTGCTGTGTCGATAGCGGTAAGGCAGCAAATCGAGCGCTCGACAGTCTTGCGGCGTATCTTTACGCTGTCGAATGCAGGTATACGTCCCTTTGCGGAAGTGGAGATAACATAGTCGATCTTGCCACTGTCAAGGAGAGTCATAACGTTTGGCTTCTCCTCAGAAACACGTCTTACCACGTTTGCCGCAACCATGTTCCTGTTCAGCATTGAAGCAGTACCGCTTGTTGCGTAAATATCAAAGCCAAGATGCTCAAACTTCTCCGCAACGTAGATTATCTCCTGCTTATCAGTGTCGCGGACGGTTATCAAAACGCCGCCGTTCTGTTTCTTTTCAAGGCTATAGCCTGCCGCAACAAGTCCTTTGTAAAGGGCATCCTCAAAGCTTCTTGCAATGCCAAGACACTCGCCTGTGGACTTCATCTCAGGTCCGAGAGCAGTATCAACGTCGTGGAGCTTTTCAAAGCTAAATACAGGAACTTTTACTGCGATAAAGTCGGCTTCCTTGTAAAGTCCGCTGGTGTAGCCCTGCTCTTTAAGAGTCTCGCCCAGCATAATTTTGGTTGCGATATCTACCATCGGTACGCCGGTCACCTTAGAAATGTATGGCACGGTTCTTGACGAACGAGGGTTTACCTCAATAACGTATACTTCATCGTTATAGACAACATACTGAATATTTACCAGACCGATAACGTGAAGCTCCATTGCAAGACGGCGTGTGTACTCAATAATCGTCTCACGAATTTTCTTTGTGAGAGTAAGTGCAGGGTACACGGAAATAGAGTCGCCCGAATGGATACCTGCACGTTCGATATGCTCCATAATTCCGGGGATAACGAAGTCTGTGCCGTCGCAAATTGCGTCGACCTCGACCTCCTTGCCCATCATATATTTGTCGATAAGCACGGGATTTTCAAGTCCGCCGCGCATGATTATCTCCATGTACTCGATGATGTCCTGATTAGAGTGGGCAATTATCATGTTCTGACCGCCCAGAACATATGACGGACGCATAAGCACGGGATAGCCAAGTTCTTCTGCGGCTTTCAGCGCTTCCTCGGTGTTCATTACGGTATGACCTGCGGGACGGGGTATTCCGCACTTGTTAAGCAGCTCGTCGAAGCGCTCTCTGTCCTCTGCCGCGTCGATGCTGTCGGCGGAAGTACCGAGAATATTCACGCCCATGTCAGACAGATGCTTTGTCAGCTTGATAGCCGTCTGACCTCCGAACTGTACTACAACGCCGTATGGCTGCTCCGTTTCGATGATAGCTTCAACGTCCTCCTTGGTTAGAGGGTCGAAGTAAAGTCTGTCGCCGGTGTCAAAGTCGGTAGAAACGGTCTCGGGGTTATTGTTGCAGATGACCGCTTCGTAACCCATTTCTTTAAGCGCCCATACGCAATGTACAGAGCAGTAGTCGAACTCGATACCCTGACCGATACGGATAGGACCCGAGCCGAAAACAATGATTTTTTTCTTGCCCTTGTCGGTGCGTTCAATGAACTGCTTTGCCTCGTTTTCCTTGTCAAATGTGGAGTAGAAATATGGCGTTTCCGCCTTGAACTCGCCTGCGCAGGTATCAACCATTTTGAACACGGCTCTTGTCCGCTTGGGACATTTCTGTCCGCTGATGCGCTCGATGGTGCTGTCAAGGTAGCCGTACTTCTTTGCAAGGTCGTACTTTTCCTCTGTAAGCTCGCCGTCACTAAGAAGCTTTTCAAGTTCGACAAGGTTATTCAGCTTTGCAAGGAACCAGCAGTCTATCTTGGTAATTTCGTGGATAGTCTCGATAGGCACACCTCGTTTCAGCGCTTCAAATACCACGAATGAGCGCTCATCGTCCACGTTATATAGACGGTTCTTTATCTCGGTATCGTCAAGGCGCTCCAGCTTTTTCAGGTTCATGGTATCCATGCCAAGCTCTATCGAACGGACGGCTTTCATCATTGCCTGCTCAAAGGAAGTACCGATAGCCATGACCTCGCCTGTTGCCATCATCTGAGTGCCGAGAGTACGCTTTGCATACACGAATTTATCAAACGCCCACTTGGGGAATTTTACAACAACATAGTCCAGCGCAGGCTCGAAGCAAGCGTAGGTCTTGCCCGTTACTTGATTTACGATCTCGTCAAGGCTGTAACCGATAGCGATTTTCGTTGCAACCTTTGCAATGGGGTAACCCGTTGCCTTTGAAGCAAGGGCGGAGGAACGTGAAACTCTTGGGTTTACCTCGATAACGGCGTATTCAAAGCTTGTGGGGTGAAGCGCAAACTGACAGTTGCAGCCGCCCTCAACTTTAAGCTCGGAGATAATGTTCAGCGCCGCGGTACGGAGCATCTGATACTCCTTGTCGGTAAGAGTTACCGCAGGTGCGATAACAATAGAGTCGCCCGTGTGTACGCCGACGGGGTCAAAGTTTTCCATGGAGCAGACGGTGATAACGTTGCCCTTGCTGTCGCGGATAACCTCAAACTCTATTTCCTTCCAGCCGCTTATGCACTTCTCGATAAGAACCTGTGTAATGGGCGAAAGGCGGAGACCGTTTGTTGCGATGTCACGAAGCTCGTCCTCGTTGTATGCGATACCGCCGCCTGTTCCGCCGAGAGTAAATGCAGGGCGGACGATTACGGGGTAGCTGATGACCTCGGCAAAATCCACCGCGTCCTCAACAGTCTCAACGACCTTTGAGGGAATGCACGGCTCTCCGATTTTTTCCATAGTATCCTTGAAAGCCTGTCTGTCCTCCGCCTTGTGGATAGTCTCGGGGTTTGCACCAAGAAGCTTGACGTTATGCTCCTCAAGGAAGCCGCACTCCGCAAGCTGCATGGAAAGTGTGAGACCCGTCTGTCCGCCCAGGGTGGAGAGAACGCTGTCAGGCTTTTCTATCTCGATTATTTTCTTCACCACGTCAAGGGTAAGTGGCTCGATGTAGACCTTGTCTGCCATAGCCTTGTCGGTCATGATTGTTGCAGGGTTGGAGTTGATGAGTACGACCTCAAGGCCCTCCTGCTTCAGCGCACGGCACGCCTGTGTGCCTGCATAGTCAAATTCGGCAGCCTGTCCGATGATTATTGGTCCCGAGCCGATAACGAGGACTTTCTTTATATCTTTTCTAAGCGGCATTTTAGTTGTCCTCCTTGTTCTTTTTAATCATATCAATAAATTCGTCAAAAAGATAGGCAGTATCCTGAGGACCGCCGCAGGCTTCGGGGTGGAACTGCACCGTGAAGCAAGGGAAGCTCTTATATCTTACGCCCTCGCAGGTGCCGTCGTTGGCGTTTTTGTGGGAGACCTCACCCACGGAGGGGTCAATGCTGTCGCTTACAACGGCATAGCCGTGGTTCTGGGAGGTAACAAATGTCTTGTCAAGTGCAATGTCGATAACGGGCTGATTTGCGCCGCGGTGACCGTATTTCAGCTTTTCAGTCTTTGCGCCGTTTGCAAGTGCGGTAAGCTGGTGTCCGAGGCAGATACCGAAGGTTGGGATACCCAGCTTGTTTATTTCACGGAGATTTGCGATGACCTCAACATTTTCCGCAGGGTCGCCGGGGCCGTTTGAAAGCATTATTCCGTCGGGGGCAAGCGCCTTTATCTGCTCGGCAGTTGTATCCGCAGGAACAACGGTAACGTTGCAGCCACGCTTTACAAGCTCCCGTCTGATATTGAATTTATAACCGAAATCAAAGAGCGCAACGTTATATTTCGGGTTATCCGCCTTGAAAAATTCCTGCTCCTTGACGGTAACTGATTTCACCGCGTTTACTATCTTGAACTCGCTGATTTTTTTCAGGAATTCGTCCTTTTTCTCGTACACATTTTCAGTCGTTATAACACCGTTCATAACGCCGTGCTCACGGATAATTCTCGTCAGACAGCGCGTGTCGATAGAGTGAATACCGATAATATTATGCTTTTTGAGGAATTCGTCCACGTTGCCCTCACAGCGGAAGTTTGAGGGGGCATTGCACCATTCCCTTACCACATAGCCGCTTACAACCGAGGTCTTGGACTCGTAATCTTCGTCGTTCACGCCGTAATTTCCGATAAGCGGAAAGGTCTGCGTAACTATCTGACCGTAATAGCTTGGGTCGGAGAGTGTTTCCTCATAGCCCGTCATACCCGTTGCAAAAACGATCTCGCCGAAAGAGGTACCCTTTGCGCCGAAGGAATAGCCCTCAAATACCGTTCCGTCGGCAAGCATCAGGTACGCCTTATCGCCCATGTTGAATAAAGACATATTGTTTCCTCCTTATTTTAAGCACGCCGTTTGGCGGCTGCACATTGTTATTTTTTAAGAGCAGTTACAAAGCTTGTGATGTCCTCTCTCATTCTGATACATTCACGTCTTGCTGCGCCGGCAAAATCCTTAGGGTCACAGCCTTCCTTCTGATATGCACACATTACCGCACGGGAGGAATTCACGATAGCGCCCAGACCCTTTTCATCAAACGCCTTGGCAACGCCCTCTGCGCCGCCGCCCTGTGCGCCGTAGCCTGGTACGAGGAAGAATGTGTGGGGAAGCTTTGCGCGCATTTCCGCAAGCTGTTCGGGATAGGTTGCGCCAACTACTGCGCCTACTGCGGAGTAGCCATACTTGCCGATCGTGTCTGCGCCCCAATTTTCGCACATATCGCCCATTGTCTCGTAAATTGTCTTGCCGTCGTCAAGCTTTCTGTCCTGAAGCTCGCCGCTGGACTTGTTAGATGTTTTTACAAGCACAAAAATGCCCTTGTCGTTTTCCTTGCAAACTGCCGTAAGAGGAGCGATACCGTCCGTGCCGAGATAGCCGTTTACAGTAAGAGCGTCCGCGCCGAAGCCCTCGAAGCTTTTGCCGTCAACAGCGGTGCTGCCGAGATATGCGTTTGTGTATGCCTCCATAGTTGCGCCGATATCGTTTCTCTTGCCGTCAACGATAACGAACATACCCTTTTCCTTAGCGTATTCAATAGTTTTGTAAAGAGTTTTCACACCATGCCAGCCGTACATTTCATAGTAAGCCGCCTGTGGCTTTACCGCAGGAACAATATCGCATACTGCGTCTATGAGCGCCTTGTTGAAATGCCAGATCGCATTTGCAGCACCCTTCAGATCTCTTCCCTTTTCTTCAAATGCTTTTTCCTTGATAAAGTCGGGAACATAGTCCAGCTTGGGGTCAAGTCCCACAACAGTAGGATTTCCCGTTTCGATAATTTTTGCGATAAGTCTGTCAAATGACATTTGTACCACTCCTTATATAAATTTGATTTTTAACTTTATTTAGCTGCCTTATTGCTTCAGGCAGAAATAACCGACAACTATAAAAAATATTATCACACCTATCAGGAACAACATATTGCTTAATTTTGTACTCTTAACTGTTGTTTCATCCAACGTGTCCACAATATGTATTATACCATCTGACTCACGTTTGTTATAATTAATGACGTTGTCTTCTGAATCTCTTACGTTCAATAGCACCATCGATTTATTCATAGGTTCCGGTTCATCGCCGTATGCTTCATACACAGTACATTTAATGCCCTGTTCTTCCCGGATCGACATTGAAATTGCAGGCGTTTCAAATACTACTTCCTTGTTCAGCAAGGTACTGAAATATCTGACCTGCATATAAGTTTTTTTGTTGTCGCCATGCCTTTTGTATATAAAGTCAATGACCTCACCATCACAGCAATTGCCTTCACTGACAAGCTTTTTTCTCGCGGTTCTGTATCTGTGTGCTTTTTTGGTCGAATATATTCCTGCGCCTAAAAACATAGCTGACGTAAGCAAAGCACCGCAGCAGCCCGGGGCGCTTTCCTTTGTGATACCATATAAAATCAGACTTACTATCAGAAGCACAAGAATAGCGCCTCCAAAAAAGCCCCCAATTACCATACCGGTATACTGTTCACGGCTATAAATCACCTTCATTTTTATACCACCTAAATCAAATTGAAAAACGAATTTCACCGTCAGTAATCGTCATAATATTTCTTCCCTTGAGCCGTTCGCCCTTGAATACGGTGTTGTGTGACTTTGAGTGAAGTTCGTCCGGATTGACCGTCCATTCTTTTTCAAGGTCGATAACGGCAAGGTCAGCCTTTGCTCCCTTTTCTATCCGTGTAAAATCAATTCCAAGCAGCTTTCTCGGATTGACCGCCATAAGCTCAGCAATACGGCTCAGGGTCAGCTTTCCCGTATGGTAAAGCTGCGTAAGAGTTACTGCCAGCGATGTTTCAAGTCCAACGACTCCGTTGGGAGCTTTAAGGAAATCCGCCTTCTCCTCAGCGGCGTGTGGAGCATGGTCGGTAACGATACAATCTACCGTTCCGTCCAGAACAGCCTCCAGAACCGCAGCTCTGTCCTCCTCGGTACGAAGCGGAGGATTCATACGGTAATCCGCGTCACGAGAGAGAAGCTTCTCCTCGGTATATGTGAAATAGTGGGGGCATGTCTCGCAGGTGACTTTTATTCCTCGCTTTTTAGCGTCACGGATAATTTCCATACTGCCCTTTGTTGAAACATGGCAGATGTGTATCCTTGCGCCGCAAGAGTCCGCAAGAGCTATCTCACGGGCGGTAATACTGTCTTCCGAGGCTCTGTCCATACCCTTTACGCCAAGCTTATCGGAAACAGCGCCCTTGTTGATTATGCCGCCGTTTATTATGTTCAGGTCCTCGCAGTGAGAAACCACAAGCAAGCCGTTTTCGTTAGTCTTTTCGAGAGCCTGTCTCATAAGCTCCGCATTTGCAACGGGTCTGCCGTCATCTGAAATAAGCTTGACGCCAAGCTCCGCCCAATCGTAAAGTTCTTCGCCTTTCATGCCCTTTGTTATACAGCCCACGGGGTAAACGTCAACGCCTGTGTTTTCCGCCTTTTTGAGAATGTACTCAACAGTTTCCCTGCTGTCGATAGCAGGAGAAGTATTTGGCATACAGGCAACTCCGCTTACGCCGCCTGCCAAAGCCGCCGCACAGCCCGTTTCAACCGTTTCCTTATGGGTCTGACCCGGGTCACGAAAGTGAACGTGCATATCGAAAAGTGCTGGAATGACTGCAAGCTTTCCGCCGCCGTCTATTACCCTGTCGGCGTCTGCCGAAAGATTTTCACCGATATCGGCTATAATTCCCCCGTCAATGAAAATATCGCATATCTTGTCGGATATATCATCAGCTGCTCTGACATTTTTTAAAAGTATGCTCATCTGTACCTCCGTTAATTATTCAAAAATTACGACCTTGTCGCTGCCGTCTATTTCTTTCATCATGACCTTGACCGCCTCGTCACGGGAGGTAGGCACGTTTTTTCCTACATAATCGGGACGGATAGGCAGTTCCCTGTGACCTCTGTCTACAAGCACCGCAAGCTGGATATTTTTCGGTCTTCCCCGTTTTGTAACGGCGTCCATTGCCGCTCTTGCGCTTCGTCCCGTAAAAATAACATCGTCAACAATTATCACACGCTTGTCCTTTATATCAAAAGGGATGTCCGTTCTGTCGCCACTGTCGGAGTGCTTTTCATCGTCACGGTAAGCTGTTATATCAAGTATGCCGGTTTCGGGAGCAACGCCCTCAAGTTCACGGAGCTTTTCCGCGATCCTTTCAGCAAGGTAAACGCCCCTTGAAAGTATACCCACAAAGCAAAGACTGTCCGCTCCCTTATTGCGCTCAAGAATTTCATAGGATATTCTTGCCACTGCTCTTGACATGGCATTTTCATCCATAATAACGGCTTTCTGGTTAAGCTGCAAGCTGCTCATTACGCACCTCCTGAAAATAAAATACCCGTCCGTGAACTGACACAGACAGGTATTAATCAACTTATATTTTACATATCATGCAGATACAGCATTCCCCGAAATCATACGAAAGATACGCTAACACCTGCCGAAGAATTATTATAAGCGACTGCCTTGTCAATCTCACGGGATCAACTTAAAGGTTGTCCAAGCTTTTAACAGTATACCACATTCTGCACAAGCTGTCAACAGATTTTTCGGTAGTTTTACAAAAAAATCACATTTTTTTCTCCGCAGAAAACTCTTTTTCTTCGTCATCGGGCAGCAATTTTTCGGGTTCGGATTTTTTTCTTTTTTGCAGGATATTTATCTCGCGTATGCGTATCTTCAGTTCCTCCATTGACTCGGAATAAGATGTTGAACGGATATAAGGGAACGCTTTCAAAAGACGTTCAACCGAACGGTCACGGAGGTTTATAAGCTTTTCGTATCTTTCTTTCCACTCGCTGAGTTTAAAATCGGCGGATTCAACTATCTTGCCGTATTTCTCCTTAATTTCAGCAAATTTGGACTGTCCCTCCTTTGAAGAAATATAATGATTGTATTTTTCTTTAAAAGACTGGGTCTTTTCGTCCGCTTTTTCTGCAAGCTTATCATACTTTTCTTTTATTTCAAGGGTTTCCTGAGAAAGGTTCTCGCCGATTTTAACAGCGCTGAGGAGCATGACCTTTGAGATCTCATCGATTTGCTTCAGGCGGTTGTTCAGCTTGTTTACGGCGCATATTGACGAAATAAGGTCAATCACAATAAGCACCGACCATATTACAATAAGTGCAAGCCCCAACTCAACCGGCATAAGACGGACAACCTTTTCAACCATTGGTTCGACAAGGCGCACAACGATAACGCAGCCAAGTCCCCACAATATTGAAATTTTAAGACATATGTAACCCTTATAATTAAACCTTTCATGGGAATAATCCCACCAGCGTGCATGGAAAAGCTTTTCCATTCCAAGTCCCACCAGCAGTTCAAAGGCAGTACACAGCACGCTCGTTACGATAAAAAGAGGAAATACCGTGTGGGAAAGCGGTCGGAACAATACGGTGACCATTATAACGCCGAAGCCGTATATAGGACATATCGGCATATTGAGAAAGCCGCGGTTCTGGTATTCTCCTGTTTCAAGGGTCATCCAGCAGACCTCTATGCACCAGCCGATAAACGCCCAGAAAATAAATATATGAAACATTTCGTAAAGACTGAATTCAATAAAAGGGATCGTTTCCACTTAATAACCGTCCTTTCAAGTTTTTGTTAAACTGTTTTCAATATCCACATTGTATATTATACCACATATAATATACTTGTCAATATATATTTTTAACTTGCTGCATTTTATCTTTTTATTTTTACACTATGACCAAAATATATAGCTCTGCACTTTCGCTGCTTGTTGACATTTCCGACAATTAGGGTTATAATTATATCAATATTTTTCTAATTACCGACGTAAGGAGCGACGCTTATGATTTTTATCTTTTTATGGCTTATTTCGCCGATAGTACTGCTCATTCTTTTTCTTGTTCAGCTTTCAAAGACTTCGGATCTGAAACGCGTGAACAAAGAACTTAACGAGAAAATAAACAAACTGATCTCCGAAAAAGGAAACGAAGTCAATACTGTTCAGGCTGCTCAACCTGTTCAGCCCGATTTACATACGGAAGGACCTGTTCCAGAAACTAAAGCAACGGAAAGCTCTTCCGTGGCAGAGCAGGTCTGTGAGCCTGCTTCTCCGCCGCAGAACACTTTTGGGTATGATATGCCTTATGCCATACCGCAGACCGTAAATGCTTATGCCGAAAAGCCGAAAGAAATTTCAAAGGAAGCTCCCGCAAATATGCCTGAACCTGTGAAGGTCACGGAAGTACCTAAACAGAAAAACAGCGTAAGTACCATTAACATCATACTCATTCTCGGCGCATTGCTCATATCCCTTTCGGGAGTTATCTTCGCTGTTGCCGCATGGGGCGCATTGAACACGTTTTTCAAAGCAGTCGTTCTGCTGTCATTCTCGGCGGTATTCTTCGGTATCCATTCCTTTACCGAACGCAAGCTGAAGCTTGCTCAGACAGGTCGGGTCTTCTATGTATTGGGAAGCATTTTCCTGCCTGCCGCAGTTGCCGCCGCAGGTATACTCAAGGTTTTCGGAGAGTACCTTTCTTTCTCGGGAGATGGGTGGCGGCTTGTCCTTTCCGCAATATTCCTCAGTGTGTGCATACCTTTCCTAAAGGGTGCGCATGACTACAAAAGCAAGCCGTTTGCAGATATTTTCCTTTGCAGCTTTTCGGCGTTTGTAATATCTCTGATATGGCATTTTTCTCCGTCGGGAGACGTTTCGATACTTATATGCTCGATCTTTGCGCTGATACTTTCCGCCGCCGAACCTGCTGTAAAAAAGGTTTTTGACAGGCTTTTCGGAGAAAACAACGTTTTCTCGGCAGTATACAGCCGCTTTGCCGCCGTAAATGCAGCGATTCTCGGAATCATCTCTATGACGGTCTTTGCAGGCGACAGAAACGGTATTCTCACTCTTGCGGCGTTTGCAGTATTTTCCGTGTGCTTTCTCACAAAAAATGTTACCGAAAAAAGCGGCACTTTCGGAGCGCTTTCCTTTGCGTTTTTCATTACAGTTTCGCTGTTTTCGGGCTTTGAACCGGACGAGGTATCCGGTTATGCCTGTGTAATTGCCGCAACCTCGCTGATTTATGCAGTACTTTCCGCAATGGGTATCTTCCCCGAAATACTGCGTAAAATAATGAAGATACTTGCTATTACCGCTGCCTGCGTTTCGGGAATTCTGGGAATTTCTGAAAATATTATTCTTATTTCCGAAAATTCAGCTCCGTCGTGGCAGCTGGTAATTGCCGCTGCTGCGGTTTACACTCAGCTGCTAATGCTTACTCTGCGGCACAAAACAACTGCGTACAAGGCGCTGTCATTCGGAGCAATGCTTTGGCTTTCAGCTGACATTGTACTGCTCATTTCACATAAAACAGACCTTGGCTGTATCGGTTTTGTTATAGCTTATGCAGTAATGCTTGCATACTTTGCCGCAACAAGATTTACGGGACTGAAAAAATCGCTTTACACTCCGGTAAACGACATTATAATTGCGATATATGCGTTTATATGCTCCCGTCTTTGCTGTACCGAATACGATGGCAGATTTTTCGCAATTGCCATTCTTCTGGCAGGAATAATCTGCGCAGCTTTCTCAAACAGAGGAAAAATTTCTGCGGCGGTTTGCCCCGTGCTGACCTTTCAGCTTACGCTGCCGCTCTCGCTGATTTTCGAGGATTACAATCTATTCTCCGAAAACGGCGCTATGGCAATGTCGCTTACGGTAATTCTTATCTGCATAATTGCTTCGGTAATGCTTTTTATCCCAAAGGCACGCAGCTATGCGATTTCATACGGAATAGCGGTAATTGCGGTCATTCCCATATTTGGCATTTCATCAATTTTGTGGGAGACATATTATTTCCTGCCGATGCTTTCGGTAACGGCTTATACCGCTTTGTATCTTGCCAAATCTGCATTCCCCCAAGGAAAATATTCATACATTAACCTGCTTAATGCAGTAATCGTTCTGACATCGCTTTTCATTGGCGCAGGAGTTACCGACAGCGTTTACCTGCTTTGCTTCCCTGCCGCTGTCGTAATACTGATTTTTGCTGCGTATCTTATCGGCATAGCCTTTGATGTATTTGAAAAAACACAAAAACACATAGAACATTTTGTGTGGTACACCGCTTCGATTCTGGGCGGAATCATGCTCTTTGTCGGCAATGATGAAGCAAATCTTGCGGTATGTATTATCGGCATTGTACTTATGGTTGGCGGACTGTTTACAAGCATTTGCCGGCGAAACACTATGAACATGATCTTCCCGCTTTTCTCGGCAATATGTGTTTCCTGTTCCTACGATAAATTGGAGGCGATGCTTGCTCTTACAGCTGTTCTGGCAATCTGCGGACACATACTTTTCCGCAAAAAAATGTTTGAAAATCTTTACTCTGACGTATTTTCAGTTGGAGCATTTGTGCCGTCAGTCATATACCTTATCAATGCCGAAACCGACCTAAAGCGCTGGCTTGCGTTAATAATTCTTGCACTTGTTACGTTAAACCTGCTCAGGAGTGAATATTCCTCCGCCGCAAATAAAGTCTGCCTTACAGCTTCTTCGGCTTTCATTTTCCCGATTGTGTGGGTACAGCCGTTCTTTGAACTTCCCGATATGATAGACGTACAGTTCAACCTGCTTCCCGTGGTGATTTTCTGTGTACTGCTCAGGCTGATATGGAAGGACGTTCCCGAAAAGGTCGATAATTTCTCATTTGTTGCAGCTATATTTTCACTCGTGGTTCTGTTTATCGACTCGCTCACTTCGGGCGAAGCATTTGCCGCAGTTTTTATAGGAGTAGTGCTTTTCATTATGCTTGCGGTATCGTTCATCATCAAGAAAAAGCGCTGGTTTGTACTTGCGGTAGCTTCAATGGTGGCTTCGGCGGTACTTCTCAGCTTCGGTCAGCGTGACAGTATCGCATGGCTTGTTTACCTTGCGCTTACGGGTGCGGCACTTATAACTCTCGGAGTTGTGAACGAGCTTAAAAAGCAGCAAAAGCGCAGCGGCGAGGATACAAAACTAACACGGTTTATGTCCGACTGGACGTGGTAATTTTAAATATAAAAAACAATTTCACTTTTATATAAAAAGAAAGGAACATCACACAAATGAATAAAAAAGAAGTTGCGGAAATCAAAAAGAATTTTACCGACAGCAGCGGATTTTTTACGCTGAATCATATTGTTTCCGTATATGTTGACCCGCAGAAAAACATTCGATGCAGCGAAAACAAGCTCTACTCCCTTATTCCCGAGGACGAGGGCGCTGTTATGCTGGAGTCCTTGAAAAAAGTCCTCGGCGGAAGCGTTGGAAAAAATCTTGTGGAATACAGCTTCCCTAACGAGGAATATCAGGAGGACGGTGCGCAGAACATTTTTTACGCCGCAGTTAAGGGCAAGCTTGAAGATGAAGCTTCCAACGCTAAGCTGATCGAGCGAATTGTCAACAATATGGAATATGAAATGGCATATACGCTGATAATTGGTTACTGCTCGTACAGCATTATGGTCAAGGACAAAAACGACGAGACCTATGACGAAGCCGCCGAAGAATACAACTTTATTGTAACTGCGGTTTGCCCTGTTTGCACCGGCGATGACGGCTTAATGTTTGACAGCGAAAGCAACACTATCGTCAAGAAAGCCAACACTGACCTGATCATCAGCCGCACACCTACTGACGGATTTTTCTATCCCGTTTTCAGCGACAGAAGCCCCGATGTCAACAGAGTCATGTACTTTACCAAAACGCCGAAAAAGCCCAACATTTCCGTTATCGAGGATGTTCTTGGCTGTAATTTTATTATGACTTGTCAAAATGAAAAGGAAACATTCCAGCAGGTTCTGACAGACGTTGTGGGAGACGAGCTTAGCTATACGGTCATCACGCAGGTAAACGAGTCTTTGAGGGAAATTGTGACTAAGTCAAAAAATGAGACCGAGATGCCGCTTATCGACGATAACAAGCTGCATAATATTCTTTTCGATGCAGGAGTAAGCAGCGACAAGCTGGACGCTCTTCCTGCCGTTTTCAAAGAAAAAGTCGGCGAAGCTGACGGTCTTACCGCAGAAAATCTTATTGAAAATAAAACCGTTCTTTCAACTCCCGAAATTACCATAAACATAAGCCGTGACGCGACTGACAAGGTACGAACAAGCGTTATTGACGGCAGAAGATGTCTTGTTATCGACCTTGACGATCCAAGCATTTCAATCAACGGACTGACTACAAGCCTTACATAAATAATTTCGGAGGTCATATGCAACCTATAGGCTTATACATTCACGTTCCGTTTTGTGTAAGAAAATGCAGCTACTGCGATTTTTATTCCATAACGGACTTGTCTCTGACTGACGTTTATACTGCTGCTGTTGTCCGCAACATAAATGCTGCGGACTGCTGTTTCGATACCGTTTATTTCGGCGGCGGAACTCCATCACTGCTTTCCGCAAAGCAGATCTATGAAGTTCTTTCTGCGGCTAAAATTACTGCAAACGCTGAAATTTCAATGGAGTGCAATCCTAACAGCGTTACTGCGGATTACCTTAAAGAGATTCATTCTGCCGGAGTAAACCGCCTTTCATTCGGAGTTCAGTCATTTGACAAAGATGAGCTTAAAATGCTTGGACGGCTTCACAGCTCGGAACAGGCAGTAAATGCGATTATTGCCGCATCAAAACTCGGATTTGACAATATCAGCGCAGACCTTATGCTTGCTGTTTCGGGACAGACCTTCAAAAGTCTGCGCTGCAATCTTGACATTATCTCAAAGCTTCCGCTTACCCATATTTCAGCGTATATGCTTAAAGTTGAGGAGGGTACTCCCCTTGCCGCCGACAAAGAGTTACTCTCAAAAATCCCTGATGAGGATGATACTGCGGAAATGTATCTTGAAACAGTCCAAACGCTGGAAGGAAGCGGTTTTGAACAGTATGAGATCTCAAACTTTGCCAAAGATGGTTTTGAATGCCGTCACAATCTGAAATACTGGCGCTGTGAGGAATACCTTGGGATCGGTCCTGCGGCACACAGCTTTATTGACGGAAAACGTTTTGCCTGTCCGAAAAATCTTTCGGAATTTATCTCTTCGGACGTACAGAAAACAGTTACTCTTGATAACGGCGGTTCTGCCGAAGAAAAAGCAATGCTTTCATTGCGGCTTACAAAAGAGGGACTTTCTCTTGACGATTACCCGCAAGCTGAAAAGCCTGCGGAAATCCTCATAAAAAACGGACTCCTAAAAAAAGAAAAAGGCGCTCTCAAGCTTACGCCTGAGGGCTGCCTCGTTTCAAATGAAATTATATGCCGGCTGGTTTAATCATTTTCGCGCGGTCTGCTGCGAACGATTCTTCTTGTTGCCTTATCAGCATACATCAAATCATCTGACATTTTTATCATATCGTCTATCTGTAAATTGTCCGGCTTTTTGCAGGTTATACCTATACTTGCGGCAACCTTATATGGCTTGCCGCTTGTTTTATTGTAATTATCAATAAACTCATAAAAACGCTTTTTAAAGCTTTCGGCATAATCCTTGCCGTCAACTGTTATGCCTGCAACAACAAACTCGTCTCCGCCGAAACGTGCGCATATTTCACCGCTGACCGAAGCGCTTTCAAGAGCCTGAGCAACTACTTTTATTGCATTGTCACCCTCGGAATGTCCGTAGGTATCGTTGATAGGCTTTAGTCCGTCCAAATCGGCGGAAACAATAACAATTTCAGCATTTTCTGTTTTTTCCGCCTTTTCAAATTTTGATGAAATAAGCTGGTAAAAACCGCGTCTGTTGTAAAGCTCCGTAAGCGGGTCGTGAGTATAAAGCCTTTCCATTGCTTTATACATTCTTACATTACCAAAGCCATTGCCGTATGCTTCGGCAATCTGCTGAATACGCTCATAATAAATAGGTTCTAGCGGAATTATCATACAGAGATATCCCAGAGGAATATCAAGATAATGCAGAACGGAAAACACAACCGGAACATTCCATTCAAAATAATTCCTTTCAATTCCCGGAGCAATATCTGTTCTGTTAAAACGGATTATCTCAGTAGTTTTCTTACCATATACACCGTGATAAACCATTATCATTTCATCGGTAAAAGGCTTATCTGAGATGCTGTCCATAACTCCGCTCTTAGGGTTAAGCGCATCAGAATTAAGGCAGCAGTATGTATCGCTCAGTTCATCTTTATTGGTAAAATGCTCAACCATAAGCTCCGGGACTTTTATACTGCTTATTGTTGTCATAAGTCCGGTCATAGCATAGCTTCTCTGCATATAGCCTACAAGTCTGCTGTGCAGGTCATTTATCATATCTGAAGCGTCTTCTGCATTTTTTTGCACACAACCGCAGGACTGTGAAATAACCATTTCAAAGCTTATAACGGTATTTTCGGGTACTTTTTCTCCGTTTATTGCTTTGTCGATAAGTTCTATCGTACTTTTTGACATCTCTGCTTCGCTGCTTCGGCAGGTAGTCAGTCTGGGAGAATGATAGCGCTCATCTTCAATTCCGTCAAAGCCTGAAACGATAACGTCATCGGGAACGGAATAACCTTTTTCCTGAAGACATTTACAGGCTGTCATAGCCATTACGTCGTTGCTGCAAATAATTGCTTCCGGAAGTTCTTTTCCGTCCGCAAGAAATTTTTCCATAACCTGCCTTGCAGGCATCTCCCAGAAATTTCCGTAGCCTACCCTTTCCGGGTCGTAAGGTATTCCCTGCTCTTCCAGTACACGTTTGTATGCGTTAAGCCTTTCCTCGGAAAAATCGTTGCCCTCAAAGCCTGCAATAAAATTGACCTTAGTAAGCTTATGGTCAACAATAATATGCCGCACAATTTTCTCAAAGCAATCGCCATAGTCATAGCAGATATTTATACAGCCGTCCATAGGAGCATCAACAGAAACAACGGGTTTGCCTTTTGCAATTGCTTTATCTGCTATCCTGCGCGACAAAGCCTTGTCTTTAAGCATCTCGGTAAAAATAATTACACCATCGACAGCATCATAATCAATTAAATCAAAAACGTATTTTTCACCGCTGTCATTACTGTCGTTCATATACAGATCAGTACATGTCTGATACACAAAAAGCTTATAATCCTTTTCACAGGCATACTCATTCAGCTTTTTTATATACCTGAACGAATCCGAATTGAACGCTTTAGGTATGCAGACTGCAATAACTTTTCTGCCTTTAAACATTATGATACCTCCAAATTGACAGGATCAGCGCTTTAAATACTAATAATCAAAACTGACTAACGGTTATTACTATATATTTTACCACACCGTATACGTTTAGTCAAACCATTTTCCATAAAAATATGAAAAAATATCTGACATTATGCAGAATGAAATCAGAAGCTTCCGCCGCCTCCGCCGTGAGTGCTTCCACTGGAGCTTGTATGGGTACTGCTGCCGCCTCCGTCGCTGCTTTCAATTTTTGCGGCAGTAACGTTTCTGTATAAGAAAATATCTCTTGCGTACTTGATATTCATGCTGCCCTTGCTTATATAGCTGCGTGCGTTGACCTGACGTACTGCGGTTTTAAGCTGTGATTTCATAGCAAAACAGACAATAAACGCTGCTATCAGACCTATTCCTGCTGAAATCAGAAAAATTACTGCATAGTTTTTCGGTTTATCTCCTATGTCGTAGGGCTTGCCGTCCGTTTCGTATTTATTTATATACTTATCGGAAAGTGAAATAAAATCACTGAATGCGCCGCAGTAATCGCCGCTGCCAAGTCCGTCAGCAACCGTTTCACCTATACAATCTATACCATAATCGGTAAAAGCTCTTATACCTTTTCCCTTTGTTGAAATATGCCATTTTCTGTTGCCCATGTCAACAAGCAGAAGCAGACCGCTTCCCTCGCTGTCATAGCCGTAACCGTTATAGTCGTAATAGTCGTCGGCAAAAGCTTCCGGAGACTTGCCTTGAGTAGAATTTACTGTAACGACTACAATATCATAACCGTAATTATATTTTTCGATAATATCCATAATATCGCTTTCAAGGCGTTTTTCCTCGCTGTCGGAAAGCAGGTCTGCATTATCGGCGACCTTATCTGCATTCTCCGCAAAAGCCGTTACAGAAGTTAACGCTGCGCATATTATTACCGAAAGAAATACGGAAAATAATTTCTTGATTTTCATTATATAACCATGCTTCCAAGCAGAAGCGTACCTCCGTTCCATATGATTACAGCAGTGCCTGAACTGCAAACGCCAATGCAGTCACACCGGCAAAAACACCTGCGAAAAGTCCCCAGAATTTTCCCTTATCGGTAGGTAGATTTCCCACAAATTTTCCTGTCTGACCGTTCATTGAAAAGCTATACATTTCGCCTTTGTATTTGGTGTTTAGCATCCACACAGGCATGAGAGCATAGCGTATTTTTCCGCTTTTCAGCCGAATATTTGCCGCCTCGGGAATAACGGTATCATATCCGATAACCGTATTTCTGAACTCCTCCTGAGTGCTTTTTCTGATACGCTCGTTTGCACGTTTCTCGCTTGCCTCTGCGTCAACGTCGTATTTATCAGCCATATAGCCTGCAAGATAAGCCGTTTCAAACTTTGTACAGTCACCGTAATTATAAGGCTCGATAGCTTCGGAAAGTTCATCGGGCATTTTGGTTGAGCCGTCAACCGGAACCTTTTCAAAGCTTATGCCGCCGTTCCGAACAATAAGGAAGTGCGATGTTTCGGTATAAAGATAATCGCCCGCCTTCCATGTTCTGACCTTGGTTGCCCTATATCTGATGTAAGCGTCGGCATCGCAGTCATAGAGCCAGAACGGAACATACACACCCTTGATCTCTTCAATTCTGTTTTCGTTTGAAAAGCTTTTCGGCAGCAGGAACTTACCTTTCAGGTACTTTTCAAGAGCGCTCTTTGCTCCGTTTTTGTCAATTTTAAACGGAATTATCAAATCAGGTTTTAGACCGCCGTCAAACTGTCCGGTCATAACGATCGGGTTATCGCAGTACGGGCACGCTGAAGCAGCTGTATTCTCGTCTGCTACTATCTGACCGCCGCAGCTTTTGCAGGTGTAAATTTTCATTCCGTCCTGCTCTCCTGCACTCCACTCCGAATCGGGAGTATTCCATGAAAGGTCGTCTCCCACATCATTTGAAGCTTCGCAATATTCTTTTATAGCTTCAATTTCAAATTCGGTGTCGCAGTACGGACACTTCATATTCTGCGTATTGCTGTTAAACTCGATAGCACCGCCGCAGCACGGACATTTATATTCAGTAAGAGCCGCCATAAAAAGCTCCTTTCGCACAAAATGCGGCAGCGGCTATAGATTTAGCCTCTGCCGCATAATTTTACTTTATATCATTTTCGTCAAAGCGGTCTCCGCATTCGGGACAGAACTTTGGAGGATTTTTCGGATCTTCAGGTTCCCAGCCGCACTTGTCGCAGCGGTAAAGAGGTTCTCCCGCCGGCTTGGGTTTTCCGCATTCAGCGCAGAATTTACCCTTGTTTACCGCACCGCAGGAGCAGGTCCAGCCATCGGCTGATGGTTTTGGACTTCCGCACTCGGAGCAGAATTTTGCCGTATTAACAGCACCGCAGGAGCATTTCCAGCCGTTTGCCGCAGGAGCAGCCTGCTGCTGTGATTGCTGAGCTGCCATTCCGAAAAGAGCCTGAGCGTTAAGTCCTCCTGCCTGCTGAGCCATACCCATACCCATAAAACCTGTCATTGCACCTGCGCTGTTTTTTGCAGCAGCTTTCATTGCATCGCCCTGAGCGCCTACCATTGTTGCAGCAGCCATTGACGGGTCACGCATTACAGCGGTACGCTGAAGCTCCTTGATCATTTTCTCGTCCTCAGGCGAGCAGCTTACGGAATTTATTCCGAATGAAGCAATTTTTATGCCGCGAAGCTCAGTCCACTTCTTTGAAAGAACTTCATTGAGAGCGTCGGCAATTTCAATAGTATGACCCGGAAGTGCGCTGTATCTTATTCCCATATCGGAAATTTTTGCAAATGCAGGCTGAAGCGCAGTCATAAGCTCGGTTTTAAGCATACTGTCTATTTCGCTTCTGCGATAAACGCCGTTTACGTTTCCGCACACGTTTGTATAGAAAAGCAAAGGGTCAACGATTTTATAGGAATACTCACCGTTGCAGCGGATAGAAACGTCAATATCAAGTCCGATATTTCTGTCCACAACGCGGAACGGAACGGGAGTAGGGGTACCGTATTTATTTCCAAGTATTTCCTTTGTATTGAAATAGTAAACACGGGTATCGGTTGAAGCCTGGCCGCCGTGAGCAAAACGGTTTCCGATGCTTTCAAAAGTCTCCTTGATGCTTGTACCCAGATCGCCGGCAAATATGGAGGGTTCTCCCGAAATATTAAAGGTATACTCGCCCGGCTCGGCGCAGACATCAATGATCTTGCCCTGCTCAACGATTATCATACACTGACCGTCTGCAACAGCAATACCCGAACCCTGTGTGATAACGTTGTCGCTTCCCTTTGTATTCGAGGAACGTCCGTTGATTTTCTTCTGACCTTTCTGAACAAGCACATCGCTGTCCATAGCCTCGCAATAGAAAAATTCTTTCCACTGGTCGGCAAGAACGCCGCCTACAGCACCAATCGCAGCTTTAATAAGACCCATATGTAACAACTCCTTTTAAATTTTGCGGGTTTCGCAAGGTATATAAATATTATATAACATTTTATACATAATTTCAATAGATTTTAAATAAAAAAGCTGCTCAATCGAAAAAGTTTGGAATCGTATAAATTTAATAAGAAAAATCCGAAATAGACCAAAAGCTGCTTTTGACTTTACTATCAAAAGCAGCTTTTTTATACGAAAACTGGCAACAGCTTTCGGCTTCTATTTAAAGGTTAATGATGACTTTGCCCTCGGAAGTAGGATTTACTGCAACAGATTCCTTGCCGAATACCTTTACGCTGAACGGAGAAGTTGTATTTGTGTATGCAACTTCGATCTTGCCGCCGTGGTTTGTTGCTGTAAGGGTAAATACATTTTCAGCCTCGGTATTGTAAATATTGCATTCAGCAGTCTTGCCTTCCTCAAGCTCGTAAATAACGAACTCGGTATTGGTAAGATAATCATACTCGAAGTTCTTATCAAAGTTACCGTAAGCAACAATGCTGTTAGGCTTTGCAAGGCAAGGAAGAGAGAAATAATCGAACTTTTCGTTGTAATATTTTCCGCCCTCGTACTGCTTGCCTGAAATGATGTCAGTCCACTTTCCGGCAGGAACATAGAACTCGGCAGTACCCTCTTCATTGAAGATTGGAGCAACAAGAATGTTGTCACCGAACATATACTGGCGGTCAAGGTTGAGGCAAACAGGGTCGTCCGCATAGTCGATAACCATAGCTCTCATCATAGGCACGCCGACAGTAGAAGTCTTGATAGCCTGTGCCCAGATATAAGGCATCAGCTTACCCTTGAGCTTTGTGAAGAAGCGGAGAACGTCAACGGATTCCTCGTCAAAGAGCCAAGGCACTCTGTAAGAACTGTTGCCGTGGAGACGTGAATGTGATGAGAACAGACCGAAAGCAGCCCATCTCTTGTAAATATCGGGAGTAGCGGTAGCCTCAAAGCCGCTCATATCGTGGCTGAAATAGCCGAAACCGGAAAGGCAGAGAGAAAGTCCGCCGCGGAGAGTTTCTGCCATAGATGTGTACTCTGCCGAGCAGTCGCCGCCCCAGTGAACGGGGAACTGCTGTCCGCCTGCTGTTGCGGAACGTGCAAACAGGCAAGCCTTGTTTTCGCCGTAATATTCCTTGAGAACGTTGAATACGGTTTTATTGTAAAGGTATGTATAATAGTTGTGCATTGCGATAGGGTCTGAGCCGTCGAAATACTTGACCTTGGTAGGAATTCTCTCACCGAAGTCGGTCTTGAAGCAGTCAACGCCCATCTCACAGAGCTTGCGGAGCTTGGAAGCGTACCACTCGCAGGCAGCGGGATTTGTAAAGTCAACGATAGCCATGCCCGGCTGCCACATATCGCACTGGAACACGCTGCCGTCAAGATTCTTAATAAAGTATCCGTTAGCCTTGCCCTCGTCGAAAAGCTTTGAACGCTGTGCAATGTAAGGGTTGATCCAAACGCATATCTCAAGACCCTTTGCTTTGAGTCTGCTCAGCATAGCGGCTGGGTCAGGGAACTGTCTCTTGTCCCACTCAAAGTTGCACCATTCAAACTCCTTCATCCAGAAGCAGTCGAAGTGGAACACCTGAAGCGGAATATCACGTTCAGCCATGCCGTCGATAAAGGAAGTAACGGTCTCTTCATCGTACTTTGTAGTGAACGATGTAGTAAGCCACAGACCGAAAGTATATGCAGGAGGAAGCGCAGGCTTTCCTGTAAGTGTTGTATAGTTTGAAAGGACCTCTGTAAGATTTTCGCCGCCGATCATAAAGTATTCAAGGTGTTCGCCGGGAACTGTAAAAGAAACCTTTGAAACGGTATCAGAAGCGACCTCGTAGGAAACCTTGTCTGAGCTGTTTACAAATACGCCGTAGCCTCTCGAGGAAACATAGAAAGGAATACACTTATAGGACTGGTCGGAGCAGGTTCCGCCGTCGGAGTTCCATGTTTCAACGCTCTGACCATTCTTAACGAATGTGGTGAACTTCTCGCCGAAGCCGTAAATATTTTCACCAACAGAGAGAGTAAGCTGCTCACGCATATAAGTGCTGCGCTCGTCCTGAGGATAGCTCCAGAAGGTCTCGTCCTGAGTATGTGCAAGACGGGTAGAAACGCTGAACTTGTTTTCATTTACAACAGTGGTAGCTCTCCAAGCGCCGCCTGTCAGCTTCTTATCCTTGTAGAAATACTGGATATTCCAGCTGAATTTGCCGATCCTTACCTTTGTGCCGCCGGAAACAAGCTCCCAGTATTCGTCATACTCTTTGATCTCCGGAGTATAGCCCTGATCTTCATTAAGCTCAAATTTGGGCATATTATCGAGAGTGCCCTTGTAGTGGTCGATAGTAACCTTGATAACGTCCTTCTGAGTTGAAGAGAAAGTAATATCAAGAACAGGACCGCCGAGAGTCATACCTCTGTTCTGGATATATGTAGATGTGGCAAGAACGTTGATAAAGTTTTTACCTGCCTTGATCTCATAAGCCTGTGAAGCGTAATTTACTTCAAAGCCTCTTTTATTAAGCCAAAAGCCGTCTGCAAACTTCATGAACAAAACTCCTTTGCTATGTAATTGATTACATTGTACAACATATACATAAAAATTGCAAGGGGTTTGCAAATTTTAACTTTTTATTCATAATTAAAGTAAATTTACAGGCATACAAGCTCTGCCAAGTAAATATAATGTGTTAAGAAAAAAGCTGATTAATGCGAAGCAGCCTTTTAATGGTCAGCGTTTTTCAGCAGCTGTGACAAACACGCAATACAAGGAGGAATATATATGGATCTCAAAGTCAACAGAGAAGAAATAACATCATCCGAGCTGATTTTTGACGGCACTCAGGAGCAGTCAATCGAGCTTGATTATGTACTGCCCGATTATTATCCGGAGATATTCAAGATACTGAAGTGCATTACAGTACCGTCAATTCTGTCGTACAGCACAAACGGAGACAGGCTTACATATGAAATGCAGGTGTGCGTAAGAATACTTTATTGCAGTGAAAACAGCAGTGCCGTTCAGTCCGTTGACCAGAAGCTTACATATACCAAAACTGTTGATCTTGGCAGGACGTGCAGCGACCCGAGAGTATGCATCGCTCCTCAGACCGACTATATAAACTGCCGTGCGGTAAATCAGCGCAGGCTCGATATCCGCGGTGCGGTAACAATAAAAATCAAGGTTTCCGACCTCAGCAAAAAGGAAATAGTCTGCGACGCATTCGGCGGAGGAATACAGCTTAAAAAAATACCCGTGACATACCCTTCAAACAGACTTTACGCTACTAAACGCATCACCGTCAATGAGGAATTTGATTTGGGACTTTCAAAGCCGCCGATAATAAACATTCTGCGCAGCAGCGCCGTGGTTGCTTCAAACGACAAAAAAGTTATCGCCAACAAGCTTATCGCAAAGGGCGAGGTATACATTAATATGCTTTACAGCTGTGAAAAGGACGGCGCTGACGGTATGGAAGCAATGCAGTTTACTCTGCCATTTTCGCAGATAATCGACATGGAGGGCATAGACGAAAGGCACTCCTGCTCGGTGAACGCCGAGGTTGTTTCCTGTGATATAGAACCTCGTTCCGACGGTGACGGAAACTCCAAGCTTGCGGAATGTACTCTTGCAATTCTTATCACCTGTTCGGCACACCGTACATCTTCCGCCGATCTGGCTGTTGACGAGTATTCAACTGTGTACAAAACCGACAGCTTGAAATCCGATGTAAAAATTGAGCTTCCGCCGCAGCAGGTCAATTCATCGTTTGTGGTAAAAGGCTCTCTTGACTACCCCGACGGAGGTCTTGACTGCATTTACGACGTATGGTGCGTAATAAACGGGGTTAACTCAAGACCCGACCCGGAAAACGGTCAGATGCTCATCAACGGCAGCGCTTCCTATACAGTCATGGCCAAAAACAGCGAGGGCACTCCTGTGGTTATTGAAAAGGAAGAACCCTTTACAGTTTCGGTTCCGGCAGAAGGCATAACAGACAGCTCAACTGCGGAATTCAAGCTTACCCCCGTTTCCTGCTCATATAATCTTGCTTCGGACAGCAGCGTTGAAGCCAAGGCGGAAATCAAAATAAACGGTACTGTTTCCGACAGTGTAAATCTTAACGGGATTACCGAAATTAACATTGACGAATCCGAGCCGCTGAACCGTAACAGCAGCTATGCATTAAAGCTTTATTTTACCGATGAAAGCGAAGATTTATGGGAAATCGCAAAAAAATACGGCACCTCCGTTTCGGCAATTATGGAGGAAAATGAAATTGAGGACGATATGGTTTCAGGCAGCGGAATGATACTTATTCCGATTGTTTAAAAAAGTTTAATGGAGGTATACCGTAATGACAAACAATGATATTTACTGCGATATAGCGAAACGTACCGACGGCGATATTTATATCGGTGTTGTGGGACCCGTCCGCACGGGAAAGTCAACCTTTATCAAAAAATTTATGGAACAGCTTGTTATCCCGAATATTTCAAGCGATTACAGGCGTGAGCGTGCCGTTGACGAGCTTCCACAGTCGGCAGCGGGAAAAACCATTATGACTACCGAGCCGAAATTTATTCCCGAAGAAGCGGTTGAAGTAACCATCGGCGACAAGGCTCGCTTCAATGTAAGAATGATAGACTGCGTGGGATATATCGTACCAAGCGCAATAGGATATATCGAAAACGAGGCTCCGAGAATGGTAATTACTCCTTGGTTTGAGGAGGAGATACCGTTTGCTATGGCAGCAGAAGTCGGAACACGAAAGGTCATTCAGGACCATTCCACGATAGGACTGGTGATAACTACCGACGGCAGCATTTCCGATATCCCGAGAGAAGAATACGAAGAAGCCGAACAGCGTGTGATAAACGAACTCAATTCCATAAACAAGCCGTTTGTGGTGCTTCTTAACTGTGTTTATCCCGACTCGGCGGAGGCAAAAAGGCTTGCTTCTGAACTTTCGGAAAAATATAAAACGCCCGTAATTCCCGTAAACTGCGTTGATCTTGACGAGGAAAGCATTAACAGTATATTAAAGCAGGTACTTTACGCATTTCCCGTTAAGGAGATCAATATCTGTATGCCAAAGTGGATAACAGGTCTTGCAAAGGGACACTGGCTTAAAAGCAACGTTTTTGACAGTATCCGTGCAGCTGCGGAAAACGTCAGGTACGTCCGTGACATAGACGGTGTTGCGGACAGTATTTCAGACTGCGAAAACATAAGCCGTGCATTGATTTCCGGCATAGATCTTGGAAAAGGCAGCGCCGAAATATGCGTTGACCTGCAAAGCAATCTTTTCTTTAAAATACTTGGCGAGGAAACAGGAATAGAGATAAACGGCGAAAGCGACCTTATGCCGCTGCTTAAAGATTTGACTGCTGTTAAGAAAAAGTATGAAAAAATCGAAAATGCTCTTTCCGAAGTCGAAGCGACAGGCTACGGCATTGTAATGCCTACTATCGACGAGCTTTCTCTCGAAGAGCCTGAGATCGTGAAGCAGGGCGGAAAATACGGAGTCCGCCTGAAAGCGTCTGCTCCGTCTATCCATATGATGAAGGCAGATATCGTGACCGAGGTAAGTCCTATTGTCGGTTCGGAAAAGCAATCCGAGGAGCTTGTCATGTACCTGCTGAAAGAGTTTGAGGAAAGTCCCCAGAAAATCTGGGAATCAAACATTTTCGGAAAATCCCTGCACGAGCTTGTAAACGAAGGACTGCACAACAAGCTTTACCGTATGCCTGTTGACGCCCGCCTAAAATTGCAGGAAACGCTGGAGCGCATTATCAACGAGGGCTGCGGCGGACTTATCTGCTTTATACTTTAATGCAAGACCCGGGAAGAATATTCTTTCCGGGGATTTTTTTGCTTCAAATACAGATAATATAAATATATTTTTACGCAGGAACTTGGAGAAATGTCAATGAAAAAAATTGTATTTCTGATTTGTATTATATATGGAATAATTTCCACATACATGGCGTCGCTTTTTTATATTGAGCCTCTGGCGTATACTCCTCCGCTTTATAAAAGGGCAGATCTATCTTATATCTTGCTGAAAAGCCGTGAAAATTATTCCGATGAAGATTACCGCTTTATTTACAACCAGACCGGACTCGGCAGGTCGGCTGTAAACGCTATTGAAAACCCGAATAAGCTTCTGGAATATCAGAACAGCCGCTATGCCGGCGTTGATTTCACCTGCCGTATGAACTCCCCTGTTTCATTTGAAGAACGAGTCGAGAACAGTCCGATAATCCTTGCTCCTCTTGAGGACGGCGATATACTTATTACAAATTCCTCCCACGTTTTAAGCTGGCGGAACGGTCATGCCGCCATAGTCGTTGACGCCGAAAACGGAATTACTCTTGAAGCAGTCGTTATCGGAAAAAATTCCAAAACTCAGGACATTAGCAAGTGGACGCATTATCCGAACTTTGCGGTGCTCAGGCTGAAAGGCGTTTCAAAAAAAGAGCGTGCCGAAATAGCACGCTCCGCAATGGATCATTTATGCAACATCCCCTATAAAGCCACTATCGGGATATTTCCTGCAAAATACAGTGAGCTTGAACTTGCGGCAGGAACTCAGTGCGCTCATCTTGTATGGCTTGCCTACGCTGCCCACGGCTATGACATAGACTCAAATCAAGGTCTGATAGTTACTCCCGATGATATTCTCCGAAGCGAGCTGTTTGAAGTTGTTCAGACCTACGGCATGGGTTAAATAATATAGCTGCCGTTTATACGAAGCTTGAATTTCACTCCGAGGAATTCCGCAGAACGCTTGCAAAGAAGCATACGCTGAAGGAAAATTTCAAAATATTCCATAACTGACGAAATATTATTGTCAATTTCAAGTTCGAGAATTATCGCAGTTTTATCCTCACTGAAAAACAGCTCGGATTTTTCTACGGCATAGTTCACTCTGTCGTGTATGTCAAAGCTCATCATATCGGCGTTTCTTACACGGCTTCTGCGGACGTCGGTTTTATCAGCTATGATAAGCGCCGCAGAAATTGCGTTGATAGGCTGTGCCGTGGACTCATCGTGATTTCCGATTGCTGAAATTATAGCGCATATTTCGTCTGCCGGCATATTAAGATTATCAAGCAGGCGGAAAGCCATTACAGCTCCGCTTTGAGCATGGTCAACACGGTTTATGACGTTTCCGATATCGTGAAGATACGCTGCGATTTTTCCAAGTTCGACAGTTCTTTCTCCGTAATTCAGCGTTGACAAAATCATTTCGACAGAGACTGCCGTTTTCTCTACATGAGCAAAGGAATGCTCGGTATATCCCTGCACCTCAACAGCTGCATCGGCATTCTTTATATATGTGTGTATATCAGGATTTTGTTTTATATATTTATAAGTTACTACACTGCTCATACAAATATTTCCCTTTCAGTATTACTTCAGTTAGAAAATTATAGCATATATTTCCCAAAACGTCAATTGTGATGATTTGCTGAAAATCGACAAAATGCTTTGACAAAAAGCAGGTTATGTGATATAATGTATAATAGTTATGTATACACATCGGTATGGAAAGGTGGCTGTGCCTTGATAAAAATCCTTTCTGAAAATCTAAAGCTTATTTTAATAGGCTTGATAACTATACTTATGATACTTGCAGGCGCTGTTGTCATCAGCTTATACTTCGGCGGAGATGTAACAAGGCAGCTTATTGTCACAAGCATTAAAGGCAGCGCTTATATCAGCAGGGACGGAAAAAAATATAATGCAGACCTTAACTCCAGACTTAAAAGCGGCGACGTTATCACCACTGACAAAAACTGCACTCTCAGGATCAGTATTGACGATGACAAATATGTCACTGTCGAGCCTGATTCTTCGCTGTACATATATTTTACCGATACTGCTTCCAAAGGCGATATTTCGGTAAATCTTACTAAAGGCTCTGCAATTTGCCAGCTCAACAACGAGCTGAAAAAAAATGCGTCCTTTGTTCTCAAGACCCCAAACAGCACCGTTTCGGTGCGCGGAACTGTTTTCCGTGCTTCATTTGATTTGAAAAGCGAATACATGGGGTACGAAAATGTAATGGTTACCGAAGTTCAGAACTTTGACGGAACAGTAACGCTGCAGCTTTACGATATAGACAAGCAGCCGTTTGACCTGCCTATGATACTTATGGAACGCACAGGAGCACAGATGCTGACCTCGGAAAAGCTTTGCAAGTACGGCTATCTTAATTACAGCTTTGACCTGCTTTCGTTAAGCAGCACAACTCTCGGCGAACTGATAAAAGCAGGTACGGAAACCAAGCTTGCATACTCGGCAGAAGAAATAAATCTGGCATATAAAGCCGTGAAAGACGAACAGCGCAGGCTTGAAACAATGACAGAGGCTTCCACAGAAACAACAGAAAGCTCTCCAGCTGTCACAACAACCGTTTCGGAAACAACTTCAACAACAGTTCCCGTAACTGAACCCGAACCGGAAACATCATCATTCGATACCCTGAGAACGACTCAGCAGACTCATGAATACACGACATATTCGGGAGTTAAATGGTGGGAATTGACCGGAAACTCAAACACCGGCACCGATGACTATGACGACTGGTTTACCGAAGAGCCGGAAAGCTCCGTTACAGGAAGCTCTTCCGCAATACAAGATTAAACTGAAAGGAGAAAAGCCGTTTCCGGCTTTGATTGCCATGAAAGATTTTTTAAGAAATTTTAAAGTACCCATTATTCTGGGAGGCTGCGCCGTTATTGCAATTATTGCTACATTAATTGTCGTTACGGGAGGTTTTTCTTCCGATTACGGACTGTACATAACTTCGGTTTACGGAAGCGTAAGCGTTACAAATTCGGATAACGTGACCGCCCCCGTAAGCGGAGACATTCTTAAAAACGGCGATGTCATCACAATCGGAGAAAAATCCTCATGTACGCTTGCTTATAAGGGAAAGAAAAATTCCGAAAAGAATTATCTTGTTGCCGACGCAAACACTCAGCTTGTGATATCGAGCGAATTCAACGGCAAAAGCGACGGTGAGATTTTCCTAAGGAACGGTTCGGTTATTGCAAATTTTGCGGATAAGGATCACTCTTCAATTAAGCTCCGAACAGCAGATTCGCTGATAACTACCGCTGAAAGCGTTTCAAAGATCTCATATTCAACCAATGAATTTATGTCATATACAGATTTATACACGTTTATGGGCAGCAGTGAGATACAGCTTTACGATGCGCTCGGAAATCCGGTAAACAATGCCGAATTGCAGATACAGAAAAAATGGGGACGCGTAGTTTCTGAGGACGGTCCTTCATTTGAAGCACTAAACCTTGATATCGACCTGAACGAGCTTACTGCATTTGACTTGAAAACTCTGCTCACAATTGCCGCAATTATCGGCGAGGATTTCCCTTACACCGCAGCTGAACTGAAAGCCGTTTATGATACCAAATCAGATGACAGCGACGGTATTTCCGTTGATGAGCAGGTCACAGAACCGACAGAAACAACAGCTTCCGACGGAATTGATAATTCCGATATGATACAGACAGCCGAACCTGTTGTAACTACCGCACCTCCTCCGACCGAAACAACACTTCCCGGTCACACGACTACCGCAGCTCCGGTGGTTACCACAGCTCCTCCCGCAACCACAACCGAATCTACTACAACTGTTACTGCTTCAAACAATACCTATCATACCGTTACCATTATTATTGACAGTGAAGAAACTATTCAGGAGGTTCTTCACGGGCAGAATGCCGAAAAGCCGGCAGACCCCGATATTGAAGGTCTGACATTTATCGGCTGGGACGGTTCGTTTGAAAATGTTACCGAGGACAGAATTATCAAAGCAATGTTCAGCGAAATTATTTCCGACGAGACAACAACAAACGAAACACTGATGCATACGGTTACAGTTGTTATCGGAAACAAGTCTAACACTATACTTGTTGAACACGGCAAATCTGCCGATCTGCCCACAACGCTCAATATCGAGGGTTATATTTTCAAAGGCTGGGACAAAGAATATACAAATATTACTTCCGATATTACAATTACGGCTATTCTTGAACGCGCCGTACATACAGTTACATTTGTTATCGGCAGTGATACATTTACTGTTGAAGCCGATCACGGCGGCTCTGTTATTCCACCGTATATACCATCTGTCGACAATGACGGAAACAGATTTGTAGGCTGGGACAGACAGCTTGACAATATTATTATGGATACGACCATTACCGCTGTTTTTGCCGACAGTAACTACCACACGGTAACATTTATAATTGACGGTCAGTTCTACTCAGTCAAGGTAAAGGACGGCGAAACTGCCGCACCTCCATACTGGCCTATTACCGACAGCAACGGAAATAAGTTCCTTGGCTGGGACAAGAGCCTTGAAAACATAACAAGTGATATTACAATTACAGCTTATTACGGATAAAAGATTATATACAACAGCTTATGTCTTTTGACATAGGCTGCTGTTTTTTATCCACAGGAACGTTTTATATCAGAAATAACATGTCCGTCCGAAATGCGGATTGTTCTTGCCGCCTGTTCAGCTACATTGTCATCGTGTGTAATAATGATAACGGTTTTCCCCTGCGCATTCAGGTCGTAAAGGATACGCATTACCTCTCTGCCGCATTTGCTGTCAAGATTGCCGGTAGGCTCGTCCGCAAGTATGACCGGAGGCTCGGAGGCAATTGCACGGGCTATTGCGACCCTCTGCTGCTGACCGCCCGACATCTGCCTTGGAAAATGATTAAGCCGGTTGCCAAGAGAAACCTTTTGCAGCGCATGAACTGCAAGCTCGTTTCTTGTATTTGAAGAAAGTCCGCGGTAAATCAGCGGAAGCTCTACATTTTCTTTTGCGGTCAGACCTGAAATAAGATTAAAGCTTTGAAAGATAAATCCTATTTCCCTGTTGCGTATCTGCGAAAGCTTTTTATCCGAAAGCTCATTTACAGTCATTCCGTCAAGCTTGTATTCTCCCGAAGTTTGTATGTCCAGACAGCCAAGCAAGTTCATTAACGTGGATTTTCCCGACCCGGACGCTCCTGCAATTGCAACAAATTCTCCGCGGTTTATGGTAAGTGAAACGTCCTCAAGCGCGGCAACCTGGCTCTCCCCGGAACCGTAAAGCTTTGTGATATTTCTGAGTTCTATCAGCGGCATTAAAATCAATCCTTTCTGCTTTTTCTTTATTTTGCCCGAAACAGCAGGATTTATATTAAAAAAATAATATTTTTTGCAAAGCACGCTTGACAAATTATGCAAAGCGTGCTATACTTATGTAAAGTAAGCTTTGCAAAGTTATTGAAAGGAGGAAAATTTTGAAAACCAGAATTCAGGAGCTGCGGAAAGCAAAACGTATTTCTCAGGAAGAGCTTGCTCTTGCAGTAGGAGTTACAAGACAGACTATTACCTCGCTGGAATGTGAAAAGTACACCGCGTCGCTGGTGCTGGCGTACAAAATATCAAAATATTTCGGACTTCCAATTGAAGAGGTTTTTGACTTTTCGGAGGTGCAGGATATTGAAAATTGATTTCTTATTCAAAAAAGGTTTTAAGATTTTTATGTAATGCGTATTCTTAGCAGCAAATATTACCATGCTTGTTTCAAATTCAGATATTTTTGACAATTTTGATGATTTTTTAAAAGACTTTATCCACGGCATAGAGCTTTCCTGCATGATATGCTGGATAATTTATGTGGTTATATGCGCTGTAAACCATGAAACGCCTTTTGCCGGCAGAAAGGATTATTGATTATGGAAAAGTTCAGAAAGCAACTTAAAACAAGAATGACAGGATATATTATCACGGCAGTTTTGTCGGCGATTTTGTATGGGGTGTTTGCTTTTCTCGATATGACCAATGCCTTGGGTACAGTTCTTCCGTCAAGCATTTCGGGTGCCGCAGAAGAAGGAGATTTTACCTCGGGATTCCGCACCGGCTTCTGCTCGGCAATAGTCGGATTTGCGGTTATCAAGGCTATTTTCTGCGCCGCTGCACTTAAAAATGAGAAAAAGCTGAAGGCAATGTACATAAAAGAAACCGATGAACGCACGGCTTTGATAATTCAAAAGACTGCGTCGTCAAGCTTCAGCGTAACAATAATGGCGCTGGCGGTTGCTTCGGTCGTGGCTTCATTCTTCTCAATGACTGTATTGTATACGCTTATTGCTATTATTTTCTTTATTGTTTTTGTACGTACTGCTTTTCAATTTTATTACACACGGAAATATTAATATATTTAATATAAAATACAGACGATTTATTGTACAGTATAGCTAATTGACAAAAAATAAATTATGTAGTATCATTGTATTAGTTCCTTAATACAATGATATATGAAAGGGTGGTTATATTATGGCAGCTGTTCTTGAGGTTCAGGGACTTTCAAAAAAGTACCCCAAGAAAGAAAACTTTGCCGTTGACGATGTAAGCTTCAGCGTAAACGAGGGGGAAATTTTTGCGCTTATCGGTCCGAACGGCGCAGGTAAAACAACTACGATCCGTATGATATCAACACTTATTCAGGCTACATCAGGCGACGCTCTTGTTGCAGGTCACAGTATTATCAAGGAGCCTGACAAAGTGCGTGAAAGCATTACCTATCTTCCCGACGAGGCAGGCGCTTATAAAACTATGACGGGTATCAATTATCTGAATTTTATGGCGGGACTCTTCGCAAAAGACAAGGAGACCCTTGATAAATACGTTGAACGAGGCAAGGCTATCTGCGGACTTGGCGACCGTCTTGAAGAAAAAATAGGCGGTTATTCAAGAGGTATGATAAGAAAGCTTCTGCTTGCCCGTGCGGTAATGACCGAGCCTAAGCTGGCAATTATGGACGAAGCTACATCTGGACTTGATGTTATCAACGCTCTCGAAATCAGAAAGATGATAAAGGCTCTTGCCAAGGAGCAGAATATGGCGTTCCTTCTTTCGTCGCACAATATGCTTGAGATAGAATATGTTTCCGACCGTGTGGGAATTATCACAGGCGGCAAGCTTATGGTCGTGGGAAAAATAGACGAACTTAAAGAAAGATACGAGGCGGCTAACCTCGAAGAAGTATTTGAAAGGGTGGTGAAGAACCATGAAGTTCGGTAATCTTCTTAAAAAGGAGCTTCGTGAGCTTCTCACAAAGCAGGCAATCATCAGTATGGTATTCACTATGGTGCTTCTGATCGTTATGGGTCAGGTCGTAGGCGGCGCTATGGCTGAGGGCTTTGACACCTCAACGATAACCCTCTGCAATCAGGACGACAGTGACTTTACAAAGGATATGCTTGAAAAGGTTGCTGCTTCAAAGGGGACAGAACTCAAATATGTTGAACTTCAAAGCGATGATTATGCCACGGAACTTGAACGTCTTGATATAAAAAATGTGGTAATTATTCCGCAGGGCTACGGCGAAAGTATTATTGACAAGAAAGAGCCTGCACAGATCAAGTTTGTCAGCAAGATGCAGAACGGCGGTATGACCTCATCAATGAGTACAATTTCGGCTTCCGATGTTATCAGTACGATTGAAAGCGTCTGCACTGACGAGGTACTGCTGAAAAATTACGGTCTGAATGACGATGATATTAAGCTTATTCGTGAACCTATGCAGCTTGTGGAGTACACAACTCTCAACGGAAAGACCTCGCAGATATCCGCTTCGGCGCTCAGCGCGGTAACAATGATGCAGTCGATGATAGCGCCTATGGTAATTTTCATTCTGCTGCTTATGGCTTCGCAGATGATAATGACAGCCATATCTACCGAAAAAATCGACAAGACCCTTGAAACCCTGCTTTCCGCTCCCGTTTCAAGACTGAACGTTCTCGGAGCAAAAATGGTTGCAGCAGTAATTTCGGCACTTCTCAATGCAGCATTTATGGGTGTAGGTTTTGCATTCTATATGATGGGAATGATGGGCAGCGCTGTAAATGAAATCTCAAGCACTGCGTCCGAAGCTATTCCCGAACAGGCAATGGCAGGTGTAACAAGTCTTTCACAGGGTATGACAGAGCTGGGACTGACTCTTACTCCCGTAAGCTATGTACTTTTCGCATTACAACTTTTCCTTACGGTTGCGATCGGTCTTGCGATTTCGCTTATACTTGGCGCAATGGCTACCGACGTTAAGTCAGTTCAGACCCTTACAATGCCTATTATGATAGCGGTAATGATACCGTTTTTCATTACAATGTTTATGGACGTAAATTCAATGTCTACAGTATTCAAATTCATCGTTTATGCAATTCCCTTTACGCACACATATACAGCCTTGACAAATCTGATGAATGGTGATATGCTTACTTATTGGATAGGGCTGGTTTACCAGATCATATTCTTTGCGGTTTGCATGTTCCTTGCAGTCAAGGTCTTTACTACCGACAGACTTTTCACAATGTCATTCAACCTTGACAAAAGTACCAAAAAGCGCGGTAAAAAGACTGCCGCTGACAGTCAGTAACAAATTATAAAACCGTTTTCGGGAGGAGCGCTGTATGAGCAATAATGATAAGCCGAGATTTGTTTATATGCCAAAAGAACGCCCGTCAGTTCTGCTCAGAGTGTGCAGTCTTCTGTTCTGTATAGGAACAGCGCTGATGTGGGTCCTCAGCGGAAAATTCGGCTTTGAGTTTGGCGACCTGCTGATCATGTCGGGAATAGCTGTTCTGCTTTTTACGCTTTCGGCTTCGGGCAAACGAGCCGAGCAAAAGGCTAAAGCCGACAGCGAAACGATTCAGCGTATCCGTGAAGAATGCGGCAAAGGTGATTACAACAGCGATATATTTTTTGAATAAAATACCGTAATATAACGGGCTGCTGCATTATGTGCAACAGCCCGTTTGCTGTATAATACTAATAACCAATAAAACTGTAGACAAAAAATCTTCGCATAATCCATATACGCAAGATTATGCTCGATTTTTTGTACAGTTTTTAATTGGTTCTTAGTATAATAAATATTCCTCAACCATAGTCAAAGTGGTACAAAAAAGCGGAATTTACGCATACACGCAAGTTCCGCCGTTTTTTATGGAAATTATTCCTCTCTCATCTTAGCGAAGCAGTCGCTGCAGTATACAGGACGGTCTTCTCTGGGTCTGAAAGGAACCTTTGCAACTCCGCCGCAGGAAGCGCAGGTTGCTTCAAACATTTCTCTCTCAGCCTTTGCGCTGTTCTTTCTTGCGTCGCGGCAAGCCTTACATCTCTGAGGCTCGTTTACAAAGCCTTTCTCAGCGTAAAACTCCTGCTCGCCGGCTGTGAAGGTGAACTCATTTCCACATTCTTTGCATACTAATGTCTTGTCTTCGTACATTTCGATTTCCCTCGCTTATAAAAATTTGGACCTGAGGACGGACTCGCACCGACACCTTTGCCTTTGAAAAAAACAACGCTCTTGACTTTAAGCTACTTGGCCATATATTAATCAATGTGCTTTTCCTTCGGAAAGAGCATTTTCAGCTTTTTCCTGACACGGAAAACCGCATTATCAACCGATTTTAACGAAATATCAAGCTTTTCCGAAATTTCCTTATATGAAAGTCCGCCCAGATACATTCTGAAAATTTCCCACTCTTTTTTTGAAAGAAGCGTTTCAATTTCCTTGTAAATACCGGACATTTTCTCCTTTTCCACCCAAATATTCTCGGGAATGGAGCCGTCATCAGCTTTTTCACTGTAATCCTCCGGAAGACTCTCCCCGGAATTTCTGCCAAATCTGACAACAGCGGATCTGATACCGTTTGTAACACACACATCTGCAAATGATGAAAATTTCGCTCCGCGGTTAGGGTCAAATGAATTTACAGCATTAAGGAAAGCCAAAAGCCCCTCCTGCGCCAGATCTTCGGGCTCGGCGCAATCGTTTGAAAAGCTGTAAGCCTTTTTCCTTACCAGCCGCAGATAACGTGATATCAGCACCGTTACAGCGACTCTGCCCTTAGCGGGTTCACGTTCATTCCGGGAAATTTTCACAAGCTCGTTATCATCAAGAAAATTCATCTCATCAAAATCGGATTTATAGATTTCTGAACCTA
Organism: uncultured Clostridia bacterium; assembly: GCA_945876755.1. Lineage (GTDB taxonomy): Bacteria > Bacillota > Clostridia > Oscillospirales > Ruminococcaceae > RGIG8773. The sequence continues at coordinate 171,798 of CAMCPM010000002.1, read as the reverse complement.
TTCGGCTCATTTGCTTCCCACCAATCTTAACGGACTTAACGACAACGGCACAAATATGCAGTTATTACTAATTAGTATTGTACCTTTATTATTTGATTTTGTCAAGGAATTTTAAAAAATTTCCAACAAGATTTTTATTCTTTGTGAATAAAAACAATATCGCGCAAACCTTTTTAGTAACTTTTACAAGCAGCATACATATAAAAACGTTTAAAATGCTTGTCTTTACGGCAAAATACACAAAAGGTACCGAAATTAACTTTCAGTACCTTTTATACAACATTTATTATGCAGTAACTATTTTGCTTGCGTCCTGCAAGCCGAGATACTCAACTGCCCACTCACGCATTTTATACTTGAGAATCTTTCCTGCCGCATTCATAGGGAAACCCTCGACGAAAGCGATATATTTGGGGACCTTATGCTTTGCAAGTCTTTCAAGAGCATACTGCTTCATTTCATCAACAGTAGCTTCTGTGTCAGGCCGGAGCACTATACAAGCCATAATTTCTTCACCGTAAGCCTTGTCCGGAACGCCGATGACCTGAACGTCCTTGACCTTAGGATGTGTGTAGAAGAATTCTTCGATCTCCTTAGGATAAATATTTTCACCGCCGCGGATTATCATATCCTTGATACGGCCTGTGATCTTGAAGTAACCCTCAGGTGTACGTCTTGCAAGGTCGCCCGAATGGAGCCAGCCGTCTTCATCAATAGCAGCCGCAGTAGCCTCGGGCATCTTGTAGTAACCCTTCATAATGTTGTAGCCTCTTGCGCAGAACTCGCCGTCCATATTGTCGCCAAGCTCCTCGCCTGTTTCGGGGTCAACGATCTTACATTCAACGCCGAAAATCGGTCCGCCGACTGTATTAACTCTTGTTTCAATGCTGTCGGTGGTCTTACTCATTGTTGTAGCAGGAGAAGCCTCGGTCTGTCCGTATGTGATACAGATCTCGGGCATATGCATTTTTTCGATAACTTCCTGCATTGTCTTTATCGGACAAGGTGAGCCTGCCATAATACCTGTTCTCATATTTGAGAAATCTGTCTTCTGGAAATCATTGTGACCAAGCATTGCAATAAACATTGTTGGCACTCCGTGGAAAGCGGTGATCTTTTCCTGGTCGATACATTTAAGACCCTTTCTCGGTGAGAAAGCAGTGATAGGAGACATGGTTACGCCGTGGGTAACGCTTGCAGTCATTGCAAGAACCATGCCAAAGCAGTGGAACATAGGTACCTGGATCATCATTTTGTCATTTGTGGAAAGGTCCATACAGTCTCCGATAGCCTTTCCGTTGTTTACAACGTTGTAGTGAGTAAGCATTACGCCCTTGGGGAAGCCTGTTGTACCCGATGTGTACTGCATATTTACAACGTCGTGCTTGTTGATCCTTGAGCGCATTTTGTCAACTTCCGACTCAGGAACGGAATCGGCAAGAGCCATTGCCTCGTCCCATGTGAAGCAGCCCGGCTGCTTTGAGTCTGTTGTAATGATATTTTTCAGGAAAGGAAGCTTTTTGGAATTAAGCTCGCCGGGCTTACAGGAAGCAAGCTCGGGGCAAAGCTCCTTCATTATTTCCACATAGTCGGAATCCTTATAGCCGTCTATCATAACGAGAGTATGCGTATCCGACTGGTGGAGAAGATATTCCGCCTCGTGAATTTTATAAGCTGTGTTTACGGTAACAAGAACTGCGCCGATAGTCGTACACGCCCAGAATGTAATATACCAGGCAGGAACGTTGGTTGCCCATATTGCAACGTGGTCGTCCTTTTTAACACCCATTGCAATAAGCGCTCTGGCAAAGCGTCTTACGTCCTCGCGGAATTCGGGGTATGTTCTTGTATAGTCAAGCTCGGTGTATCTGAATGCATACTGTTCTGGGAACTCCTCGCATATTCTGTCAAGAACATCGGGGAATGTTTCGTCGATAAGATGCTCCTTTGGCCACGGATAATAGCCAGTACCTCTTGCATCTATCTGAAGCTTGCTTTTCTTTGCGATAAGATACGGCTTCATATAATTTGCAAACTGCGGGAAAACGATACCTGCGGCATACAGATTTTTTGACCATCTCTTTACCCATTCAAGGGAGATATAGCCGTCGTATCCGATTTTCTGAAGAGCAGAAAGCATTTCGTGGATAGGCAGGTCGCCCTCGCCCATCATTTTATATACAAGCTTGCCGTCCTCAATGACCGAGTCCTTGACGTGGATGTACTTTATGTATTCGCCGAGGTTTTCAACAGTCTGAGCACCTGTTTCACCCATATAGCGGTAGGGGTGGTGCATATCCCAAAGAGCAGCTACATATTTGCTGTCAACACTGTCAAGGAGCTTTCTCAGACGTGCAGTATCGGAATAAACGCCGTTTGACTCAACCAGAAGCGTAACATTGTTCTCTTCTGCAATAACCGAAACCTCTTTCAGCAAAGCGGCAACCGCATTGTCGTCGACTTCATCCTCCGGAGCAGGATTAAGGTCGGCGAGAATTCTTATATAGGGAGTGCCGAGTTTTTTGGCAAGTACGGCATACTGTGTGATCTCTTCAACTATCTCATCGTGCTTATCGGCATATTTTAGACAGCATCCGCTTGAAAGGCACGGAATTTCAAGTCCGAGCTTGCCGAGTTTTTCAATAGTAGAAGCAATATTGGCATCGGTAAAGGGTTTTGCTTTTACGGAATATATCTCGTCGCCAAGACCTCTTACCTCAATGCCGTTAAAGCCCAAGTCTTTTGCCATGGAATAAATATCTGTCCACGAAAAATCAGGACAAGCTAAAGTGGAAAAACTGATTTTCATTAATATTTTCCTCCCAGTTTCTGAAATTAAACAATACAAAGTTATTTTAGCAAAATTTCCGCAAAAAATCAAGTATTTTATTAAAATATGCTAAAAAATATATTTGTTTTTTTACATAAACTGCTTGGGTCATATTATTTACAAAATCTTAGCAGTTAATTTACAGTATCGAATCGTTTATAATGTTATAATTATAAAATATAAGTAAATTTTCATCACCGATTATTTTCAGAAAGGTCAAATATGGAAATTATTCAAAGCTTCAGAAGATATGAAACCAAATATCTGCTTGACGCCGAAAAATATTCACGTCTGATCTCCGAAACGGGAAATATGCTTTCACGGGATACACACGGCGAATACAGCATATGCAATATTTATCTCGATACCGAGGATTTTTATTTCATTGAGCATTCTCTTGACCGTCCGTCCTACAAGGAAAAGCTTAGGATACGAAGCTATGGCAATGTCACTGACAGTGACAAAGTATTTTTCGAGATAAAAAAGAAGGTCAGTGGGATCGTTTACAAGCGCAGGATAACCATTCCGCTTGAACAGGCTGAAAATTATGTTATTAACGGTATAAGACCGCCGTGCCTTGAAAGCTACCGCGACTGCCAAATATTTTCCGAGATAGACTATCTTATGAATAAATACCGCCCATCGCCCAAGCTTTATCTTGCTTACGACAGGCAGGCGTACTATTTCACAGACCGCCCCGAACTGCGTGTCACCTTTGACAAAAATATACGAAGCCGTTTTAAAGACCTTACTCTGACATCAGACGAAGATATCTCGCTGCTTGACGTAGGTATTGAAAATTACCGCCTTATGGAAATAAAGTCCTCCGGTGCAATTCCCGCAGAGCTGGCAGCAATTCTTTCAAGGCTGAAAATTTATCCCGTATCTTTTTCAAAATACGGGGAAATATACGAATCTATGCGAAACAACGGCAAAAGAAAGGAAATTTACATATGAACGAACTTATTTTCACAAGAACAGACTTTACCTCCAACGCTTTTCAAAGTGCGCTGCTTCTGATTTGTATCTCGCTTCTCTGCGGAGCGATAATAGCCGTTGTTTACAGGCTTGGAACAGACCGTCCATCAAAATATATGGTTATTTCGACGCTTATCGTTCCGTCGATAGTTCAGGCGGTGATCATGATGGTAAACGGCAGCATTGGCGCAGGAGTTGCCGCAGCAGGCGCATTCAGCCTTGTAAGATTCCGTTCCCTGCCCGGAAGCTCCCGTGATATCTGCATACTGTTTTTTGCGATGGCGTCGGGACTTATCTGCGGCATGGGTTATGCGTGGTACGCTGTATTATTCACGGTAATTCTTGCAATAGTAATAATTGCCGCGGAAAGGTTGATACCTCCCCACGGCAAAGCAAGTATGCGGCTGCTGAAAATAATCATTCCCGAGGACATGGATTACAGCAGCGCTTTTGATGATATTTTCAAGGAATACACCGTATCCTGCAAGCTTGACCATGTAAAAACCATACGCATGGGTACGATGTATGAGCTTTTTTACATTATCACATTCCGTTCGGGAGCTTCCGAAAAGGAAATGCTTGACAAAATACGGTGCCGCAACGGAAATCTTTCCATAAGCTGCGGATTGATACCCGATATAAAGGATGAGCTTTAATTAATAGCTTGCGAAAACCTGTACCCAATAATAGCCGTATCCGCCTGAAACCTGACAGAAGCCCACGCCTATTCTTTCATAATCTCCGCTGAGGATATTTGCTTTATGTCCGGATGAATTCATCCATGAGTTCATTACCTCTGCCGGCGTGCGCTGACCTGCGGCAATATTTTCACCCATGTAGACGTTGATGATTCCTGCGTCTTCAAACGCTGTAAAGCAGCTTGAGCCGTCGGGACGGGTATGTGAAAAGCTTTCTGCAATTTCCTTTGCACGCAAAGCTGCAACTGAGTTAAGCACAGGATCGCTTACAAGGGCTGCTTTTCCTGCTGCTTCACGTTCTTTGTTAACAAGCGCTATAACCTTTTCCGTTACATCTGATGAATCCGATGTGTTAGAAGAATCAGCGGTATTTTCAGAACTGTCCCAACTGATTTCGCTGTTGTCGGTGTCGGTATAAAAGCCGTCATCTTCAACAATATAAACTGAACCATCGCTGCCGAAAATTATTATTCCTGTACCGCCTCCTGAGCTTGAACTGTTTTTTACTTTTACGGTAATAGTTTCAGCGGTCGACTTTGAATAGCCCTTGGCATAAATCTTTATTGTTGCCGTACCGGCTTTTTTAGCGTTAATTTTAAGCTTTATCTTATTGTCGTTCCATTTGCCCCAAGTGGTCGTGCAGACGCTCTTGTCGCTGTTTGAAAGGGCGATAGACTTTGAGCCCTTGACCGTAAGCGTAATAGTCTGCGACTTTCCTTTTTCAAGGCTAAGGCTGTCATTGCTTGCAGTAATAAAGGATTGTTTTACGGTAACCTTGCATTTCAGCTTCTTGCCGCCTGCTTTGGCGTAAATATAAGCTGTACCCGTTTTTTTGCCGACGATCTTAGCTGATGTTCCGTTTGAGGATTTTATGGCTGCAACCGAACTGTCGCTGCTTGACCATACTGCATCGTTTGCACCGGTTACTTTAAGCGTAACAGAATAGCCGATAGGAAGATTTGTGCTTGATTTGCTAAGCTTGACCGACGCTGCCGAAGCAGGTACGGCGCAAAGCGCAGCGACCATTACTGCAGCTGTAAAAATACACAGCAGCTTTTTTAAAATGTTTTTCATAGATAATTCCCCCAATAAATTATACTATAAAAATTATAAACAATTAATTGCGTTTTGTCAAGCGGAAAGGAGCAAAACCCGAAACATGAAAATCAAATATCTATATGCGGCTATGCTGATTGTAATTACCGCTGCTCTTTTATGCGGCTGCACACCGTCCGATAATGAAATATACAGCTCCTCCGTACAGCAGACGGAAATAAGCGAAGCTGTCCGGACTTCAGCGCCCGAAGCTTCCGAAACGGCTGTACCGGAAGTGAGCGAGGCTCCGGTTATTACTTCTGAAAGTCTGCCTGCGGCGGAAATAATTGTCGAAGGGAGAGCAGCCTATGATATGCCCGAAGAATTTTACACTCGGCTCGTTGAGATAATCGAAAGCTATCCGCATTTCCTTTATTACGATATTTCTCTTGCATACCGTGATATCGAAACGGGCTACACGCTGACTATCAACCCGGACAAGCATTATTATCCTGCCTCGGTGCTAAAAGCGCCGTATATGCTTTACATATACAGGCTTGCCCTGTCGGGTCAGGCTGACCTTGAACAGAAGCTTGTTTATACCGAAAAATACCGCCGTGAAGGTACGGGCGTACTGAAAAATATGGAGTACGGCACGGAATTTACTGTTGAAGAGCTGATAGGCTTATGCCTTGAAGAAAGCGACAATTCGGCGTTTGCCATGCTGCGTGAGCTTTACCCGGAAGAGGATTATGAGCAATATGCGCTTTCTCTGGGCATTACCCACAAGGACGACGCAAAGGGGAAAAATCAGCCACAACTGTGCTGTGAAAGTGCGCTGATCTTTTCACAGGCAATTTATGATTTTATCGAAGAAAACAATCCCTGCTCGGAAAATCTGCGGTATCATATGACCCACAGCCGCAACGCAATGATCTACGGCGGCGAAGGCTCGGAGATAGTTCGCAAATACGGCTGGTATGAGGGGTATTTCCATGATATGGCTGTTGTGTACGGCGAAAATACTTATCTGCTGACTATTATGACAAGCCTTGATATGCTTGTGATAGATACAAGAGAGTACGATATTTTCAGAGATCTTTCAAAGCTTTTTGCAGAGTATTCCGATAAGCTTTCCGAAAAAGACGGCGACGGAGACTTTGTAATAATAAATATACCGAAACCGGAGGGATTTGAAATGACGCTGCCTAAAGACCCGTATATGCTTTTAAGCGTGGTGAACATGAAGCTTCGCGACAATTACAAAAGCTTTGACGAACTGTGCGAGGACCTTGATGTTCCGCCTGAGGAAATTTCCGTGCCGCTTGAAAAGCTCGGATATGTCTATGACGAAAAGAGCAATCAGTTTGCCACTGCCGAAAAAGAACCCGAACAAACCTAAAAGTAATAAAAAACAGGACTGATACTGATGTATCAGTCCGTTTTTATTTCCGCCCACTTGTCCTTTTCGTCGGGACAGCCAAGCCGCTTTTTAACGGCTCTTACTTCCACGAAGCAGCCGCATTTTACACAAGTCCCGTTTACCAAATCGTCGCATTTTTTGCATATGTCAAGCCTTGCGGAATAAACCGCATCGGAAACCTTCTGCTCCTGGGGTATTGCCGCAATATAGCCCTTTACGCTTTCATAAACGCCTTTCATATCTGCTTCTGCAAGCAGACATTTTTTGCATATCGGTTTCATTCCAGTACCAAAGAAACGACCGAGCATTTCGGCAGCTTTACGACAAGCTTTCCGCATTCAAGCATTGCTTCATACTGCTTGGTAGCAACGTTTTCGCTGTTTTCAAAATCGTTGTATGCACGGACGTCTGCGCAAAGTATTCTTGCGGAAACGGCTCTCGCCTCAAAGCCCGATATATCGCACTCAATTTCGTACTCTTCATCAACGGAGCAGTTTGCAATGGTAGCCGTCATCACGCCGTCCTTAACGGAAACACTTTGCGAAATTGCAGGGATATTCTCAGCGCCTGCCTTGTCGTTTTCGCAGAAGCTGTAAACAAGCTCGCCGTCCTGATGGGTCTTGAACAAGTCGAAAACGTGATATGTTGGCGTTTTGACCATTTTTTTGCCCTCGGTAAGAATAAGCGCCTGAAGAACATTCACCGCCTGAGCAAGGTTAGCCATGACCACTCTGTCGGAATGATTGTTGAAAATGTTCAGATTGCAGGCTGCAACAACAGCGTCGCGCATTGTATTCTGCTGATAGAGAAATCCCGGATTTGTTCCCGGCTCAACATCATACCAGCAGCCCCACTCGTCAACGATAAGACCGATAGTTTTGTTCGGATTGTGCTTGTCCATTATCGCACAGTGGCGTGTGATAAGCTCGTCCATATAAAGTGTTTTTGCAATTGTTGAGTAGTATTCCTCATCGGTAAAATCGGTGGCACTTCCCTTTTTGCTCCAATCGCCTGTGGGAACGGTATAATAGTGCAGAGAAATTGCCTTGGTATGCCACTCATTCAGACTTTTCATAATAATTTCGGTCCAGTTGTAATCCTCCGCATTCGGACCGCAAGCGACCTTGTAAAGCTCGTTTCCGCTGAAATTGCGGCAATAGGTCTGATACCTTCGATACTCGTCCGCATAATATTCGGGACGCATATTTCCTCCGCAGCCCCAGCTTTCGTTTCCTATGCCGAGATATTTCAGCTTCCAGGGCTTTTCCCTGCCGTTGCGGCGGCGAAGCTCCGCCATAGGCGAAACCCCGTCAAAGGTAATGTATTCTATCCACTCCGCAAGCTCCCGGACGGTTCCGCTGCCGAGATTTCCCGCAAGATACGGCTCGCAGCCTATCTCCTCGCAGAGGTCAAAGAACTCATGCGTACCGAAAGAATTATCCTCGGTAACTCCGCCCCAGTGAGTGTTTATCATTTTCTTTCGTGAGGACTTTTCACCAATACCGTCCTTCCAGTGGTATTCATCGGCAAAGCAGCCGCCCGGCCAGCGGAGAACAGGCATTTTAACGTTCCTGAACGCCTCTATAACGTCGTTTCTAACGCCGTTTGTATTGGGAATTTCGGAATCCTCGCCGACGTACATACCGTTATAGATACATCTTCCCAGATGCTCGGAAAAATGTCCGTATATCTCACGGTTGATATGTGACTTCACATCGGAAGCGTTCACAAGCATTTTAAGCTTTTTCAAATCAAATCATTCCTTAAAATTTATTTGCTTTCCTTGACTGCCATAATTCCCTCAAGAAGCTCGGGGTCGATGAATTTTGCTTCGTTCCTGTTGTAGAATACATCGGTGATATCCCAGAGAACAGGGCAGAGTCCGTCCTTGTATGCTTCGCTGCATACCGAGGTAAGATATTTTCTTACCATTTCGGGAGTTTTATTTTTTGTTGCCGCACCGTATTCGCCCACGATAACGGGGATTCCCTTGTCGATGAATGTAGTCTTCATCATGCTCATATTTTTTTCAAGCTCGGCGTAATCTGCCTCAGTACCCCACTCGGTACGAGCCTTGCCCCAGCTTGCGTCCTCTTCAAGAATTGCAAAGGTTGACGGAGTGTAGTAATGAACCGATACTGCACAGCGGTTTTCGGGGTCATTGGGCATTTTAAATGCTTCGTCGCAGGTCAGCCCAATGTCGGTCGCATAGCCTGCAATAAGCAGATGGCGCTTTGCATTGTTTCCGCCGGAAGAACGCACAAGGTCAACAAATCTCTGGTTTATCTCGTTAAGTATGCCGTAGGACTTTTCCTTGTCGCCCTCGCCGCTGTAACGGTTCCAGACTTTGTCCCAGCAGCCCTCTTCGTTAAGGGATTCAAACATAAGCTTGTCGCTGTAATCCTTGAAATGCTCTGTAAGCTGAGTCCAGATACGCTCGTATTTATAGAAGCTTTCTTCTCTTTTATCATCCATTCCGAACTGTTCAAACCAGCCGCCGTCCCAATGGATATTGAGGATAACGTACATATCGCAGTCAAGCGCCCAGTCTACGACTTCGGTAACTCTTGCAAGATATGTTGCATTTATTGTGTAGTCATCGCCCATCATGTTGCTCCAAGCAACGGGTATTCTCAGCACGCCGAAGCCCGAGTCAGCATAGCCCTTTATCATTTCGTATGTTATCATAGGGCTGCCCCAGCCTGTTTCATAGTTGAGAACATTGCTGCTGTCTATCCAGCCTCCGCAGCTTTCAAATGTGTTTCCGAGATTGATTCCGACTCCCATGTCATGCACCAGCTCCATAGTTGAAATATCACGCATTTCCGGCTCCTGTTTTTTACAGCCTGTCATAAGCAGAACCATCATGCAGACAGCGGTTATTAACGGAAGTAATTTGATTTTTGACATAAAAAGTCCCCCTGCTTCAATTTAATACATCAATTATAACCCGTTATAATATCACATACAATATCCGCAGAAGTCAAATAAGGTGACTTTTTGTGCAATCATATGCACTTTCTGTATTCCGTCGGAGTCTTTCCCGTGCGGCTTTTGAACTGCCGCATGAAATTATATTCGCTGGAATAACCGCATCTTTCCGCAATTTCCTTAACGGTAAGATTGGTTGACGAAAGCAGCCGTTTGGCTCTGTCAAGTCTGCCGTTTATAACATCAGTCATAACGCTTACGCCGAACATTTTTCTATAAAGATGCTGAAATCCCGAACGGCTCATGCCTATTTCGGAAGCCATTGCGTCAATATCAGGAATACTCTCCGGCATCGTAAAAATTCTCGTTCTGAGCTGAGTAAGCTTGTAATTTCTTTCAATAAACGAAGCGGAGGAAATATAAGATTTTGACTGAATTATCCTGCTCAGCTTTAAAAGGAAAATATCCGTGTAGCTGCGTTCTATTTCAGCACTGTACTTTTCTGCTGAGTAATGCTCATATGCAAGAATGTGCATTATCTGGGAAAGCTCGTCCGAATTTCCCAGATGTACCACCGAATCGAATGGAATCTTCAGCGAATGCATCTTTTCAATATCGCCTTCATCAACATTAAAATACATCCAGTCGTCGGTGTATATATCCTCTGTCGGGCCGTATCTGTACGGCGTATCGGGGGAAAACATGACAAATGAGTTAGGCTTTACGCTGTATTCGACGCCGTTAATGACAAAATACGCAGCGGTTTTTATCAGCAGGATAAGATAGCAGCCCGAACCGTTGGGTCTGTCCATAACAAAATCTCTGCCGTGGGGATAATTATAGCCTATCGAACCTATCTTCATTTTACCGTATCCCCCTTTGAAAATAAAATTTAATCAAGCGATATTTAACGCTATTCAATTACTGCCGCATTTGAAAAGCTGAGTATCTCTCCGTCTCCGCCTGCCTGTCCGGCAGCGAGTTCGTCACCGTTTTCAAGCTGCGGAGCGTCATGCGCTGCAATGACCGTGCTGCTGATAAAATTTGTTTCAAGCTTTCGTCCGTTCAGAGTGACAAAACTGTACTCCGTAAATCCGTTTCCGTAAAGATAAATGCTTCTTTCGTTTCCGTTAGTTTTTACCGAAAAGTATTCAACAGTAATATCCTTTACGCCCATGCGCATTTCTGTCGCTTCATATCCTCCGAAAGCATATTGCTCTCCGTAAAGCATATCATATCCGATATCCTGCATTTTTGACGGATAATCCGCATCGCCGCGGCAGTTCCTGTTATAGCTGCTCACATAGCCTCCGCCGAAACCGAGCGCTTCACAAACCTGTGCCGAAAGCTGATATGCCGCAATATCTTCGTCCTTAATGGGCAGGTCATAGTTGCTCCACATCACATACTCTGTCTGAACAAGGCTTCCGTTGTCAAGCTTTGTTTCGTCAAGTTCAAGATTCGGAAGATGGTCGCCGTAAAGCACCAGTACGGAAGGCTCTCCGCAGTTTTCAAGCGCCGAAATAAGCTCGCCGACAAATTCATCCGTTTCGTAAAGCTGGTTTACATAATATGTAAATGCCGTTTTCTGTTCATCGGTCATTTCCGGAACTTTTTCGCTGATATGTATTTTTTCGGGCGAACCCTCAGGCATTTCAGCCGGATATTTTCCGTGAGGCTGAACCGAGACCGCAAAGACAAAATCGCGGCTTTCGGTAGCTTCAAGCGCTTCGGTTATTGACGGGACAAGAGCGGAATCGTCCGCCCAGCCGAGAGGATTATACTCGACATCCTGCATATATTCAATTGAAGTAAAGCTGTCAAAGCCAAGCTGAGGATAAACAAGATGACGGTCATAAAAGGTCCCGTCATTGTTGTGTACGGCGTGGGAAGAGTAGCCGTAATCCGCAAGGTCATAGCAGATACTTTCGCAGGGAGAATTCTTCAGGGCTGTTTTATACGGATATTCACTTGCACCGAAAAAGTCAAGGCTTATACCCGTCAGCACCTCAAATTCGGTATTTGCCGTACCTGCTCCGATAGACGGCACGGTAAGATATCCGCTTGAATAATTTTCTTTAAGCCATGTGAAATTCGGGACGGGGTTTTCGCTGAAGCTTAAATTCTTAACATGATTTACGTCAAAGAAGGATTCAAGCTGTACCATAATGATATTCGGCTGTACATCGGGAGCGTGCATTCCCCTGTCGTTACCGATCTCGGCAGCTGCCGCAGACATTTCCGCAGCCGAATAATTTTCAGGCTCTTCGATGCCCATATCAAGTATGCTGTTTGAAAAGCAGTACACAAAGCCATAATCTTCATAAGCGTCGGCAATATTCGGGAAATTTGAGGAGTCGCTTTCGGCAGCAATTGAAATGCTGTTTATGGCAAATGCCGTACATATCGCAGCGCCTATTATCGAGCAGGCTTTAACATAATGTATCTGACCTTTCGTGCGCGGCGTTTTTATGTACAGGACTGTCATCAGAATTACGGCTGCAATTGCTGCTGCCGCGATAAGGAACATTTCAAACCCGTTCAGATAAACGTTTATAACGCCAAGCACCGAGCTTAATATCTGAAGATCCACAGCGGAAAACGGCGTTGTACGGAAGCTTAAAAGCACGCAGTTCGTAACTCCGCAGGCAAGCCAGAAAAGCGATACCAAAGAAATTACGAAGATCCTTCTTCTGAAAAGCACGGTTACCGAAAGCGTCAGTGAGATGATAAACGAGTTATACGCAAACATCAGCGGATGAAATATCAGTGCCTCAAAACCTCCGAAAAAGCTTCTTCTACTCAGCATTTCGATAAGAAAATTCAGCACAAATGCAGCTCCGCAGCTGAAAGCGAACGGGTGCTTTTCAAGAGCATTATTGACCTTATTTATTGAAAAAAGCTTTTTTGAAACGGACATACCATAACTTCCTCATAAAACAACAAAAATTTACTCAGACTTTACAGACATAGTATATCACAGCGGACTTTATAAAGCAATCGGCAAATTGACGTTAATTGCAGTTATACAAATGATTTCACAGGTGAATTTGTACACAAAAAGGCAGCAAGGATATTTCCCTGCTGCCCTGTAATATGGCACCCCCAGCGAGAATCGAACTCACAACTAACCCTTAGGAGGGGTTTATTATATCCATTTAACTATGGAGGCTGACATTTATTTAAATATTATATCATGCAAGGCTAAAAATTTCAATACCTTTTTTGAAAATTTTTCTTATATGTCGGAATAAAACATTCGGTAAAGCAGTTGAAAAAAAAACAAAGTTATGTTATAATATTGTAAAGAAGTGTTTATCAATCATTTAATGTTCAAACGGGGCGGTCAAATTGAAAAAATATTTCAGCGAATACATTGCTTATATCATTTCTGCTCTTGAAAACGACAGCACCGATTTTTCTGCGCTGAAAGCCGAAATGCTTGTAAAGATCGGATTCATGCAGCATGAACGGCTTATACATCTGCTTGTTACCATACTTTTCGCTATACTTATGTTCATGAGCCTTATTGCGTTTTTTGTTTCAGAAAACCTCGGAATGCTTGCTGCCGCTGCACTTATGCTTGTACTGCTGATTCCGTATATTGCTCATTACTATTTTCTCGAAAACGGCGTGCAGAAGCTTTATGCGCTTTATGATAAAGTCTGCGCAAAGCTTGAACGCCATTGTTGAAATTGGAGGCTGCCATGAAAATTACTCCGGAAATCATTCAGGAAGTTATTGACAATAAAGATATATTTGTTGAATTTCAACCTATCTATTCTCTCAACACAAAAAAGATAATCGGTCTTGAAGCGCTTGCACGAGGCGATTACCACGGCGAGATAGTCTCCCCGTATTTCCTTTTCAGCTATGCAAAGCAGAACGGAAGCATACTTGAAACCGACAGGCTTTGCCGCGAAAAGGCAATGAGCGCTTTTGCCAAGGAAAAATCTGCACCCACGCTGTTCGTTAACTTTGAGACCTCGGTTCTTAACGACGTTGTTCCCGGGAACGGCGAGATACTTAAAACCGCCGCAGAAAACCATATCCCCCCGGAAAGCATTGTTATCGAGCTTAATGAATCCCGTGTAAAGGACAGCTATGACCTGATGATGTTTGTGGACTTTTACCGTTCAAAGGGATTCCTTATCGCCCTTGACAACGTAAGCACGGGTCTTGACACAATGAACAGAATAATGCTCATCAACCCGGATATAATCAAGATCGACCGTGCAATAATCAGCAATATTGAGTCCAACACCTACAATCAGGAGGTGTTCAAGTCGATAATCAACACTGCAAAGCAGATAGGCGCAATGACCGTCGCCGAAGGCGTTGAGACTGTCGACGAGGTAATAACCTGTATGCTGATGGGAGTGGACTACTTCCAGGGCTTCTATTTTTCACGTCCCGAACAGTTCAACTATCTTTTCTCAAACGAAGCAAGACTCAAGCTTGAGGACGCTGCGGTCAGACTCAATCTCAGCATAAAGAATAATCCAACCGTTGTAAACGTCCAGATCGAGACCTACAAACGCATAATTTACGACCTTATAAATACTCTGATGTGTACGGCTAAGAACGATTATGACAGTGTTCTGCTGAATTATGTTACCGAGCATAAGGAAATAGAATGCGTATTTCTCATTGACGAAAAGGGATTCCAGATAACCGATACCGTTATGGCAGAGGGCAGCGAGATACTGCCGGGATATATGCCTGCGATACGGGGCGTGAACCACGATATAAAGAATTATTTCTATGCCATTAAGGAGCAGATAGAGGACCCGTTCATTTCCGGATGGTACATATCAAGCGCAACGGGCAAAAGCTGCAAGACCATTTCCTCGCATTTTTACACCGAGGATAAAAAGCTTATTGTCGTCTGCATAGACCTGAAGCGCCGTTAAAGAATGTTGTACCACGCAGGCAGCTCTCCGCGGTAAATAAGCGTAAGCTGTCGGCGGATATTCTGAAGCTCGGCGTCAAGTTCGTCGTTTGCTTCGTCTATATACGGGGATATTCTTGCGACGGACGTGCTTATTGAATTAAGCTTGTCATCACGGACAAAAACGCTCATTTTTCTTTCAAAAGAACGCCATTTATAATTAAGTCTTTGGGCGGCAGCGGATGCATTTTCGCTATCGCCTTTTTCGTTGCATTCGCTTATCTGACCGATAATTTCTATCAGCTCCGCATTTTCACTGCGGATTATTAGCGCTGCGGAAGCAGAATACAGGATTATTGCTGCAATAAGGCAGCAGGCGGTTATAACACGGTTCATATTGTCATTCCTTTTTTTTCGGCTCGTTTTTTATCACGGAATATTTTCTGTTCGGGTCAACAGTCATCAGAAAAACATCCTCAACGGATGTTTTTTCTTTTTTCAGAATGTGTTCTATCCATTCCTCAGACAGCCTGAAACGTGCCATTGCGTCACGTATAAGTTCTCCGTCCGCAACAACGACTTCGGGAGGGTCTGTACTTTTGTTTTTTAAATTGATATCCTCGTTGGTAACGTTTCTGTACTGATATTTCTGATATACCGAAAGACTGCCCGTTGTTTCAACGATTGCAAACTGAACCTCGCTGATATCAAATATTCCCTGACCTCTCAGGCTTGCCATAAGGTCGTCTACTGTAAAACGGATAGCTCTCATCTGCTTTTGGTCGAGCTTTCCGTCACGGATTATTATTACGGGAGTTCCGCAGGTAAAACGTCTTACGGCACGGCTTTTCATTCCAAGCCATGACATTATCACGTCAAGACTTGCAAGGGTTATTATTGGGATTATTCCCGTCAGCAGCGGAAGTCCCGTGTCCTCCACGGGAAGCGTTGCAATGTTGGATATCAGTATCGTTATCGCCAGCTCGGACGGCTGAAGCTCTCCTATCTGCCGCTTTCCCATGAGACGCACGGAAAATATCAGCAGCAGATAAAGTATTACCGCACGAATAAATACAACAGACATAAAAATTTCCTCCGATATGAACACATTATTCCCTGTATTTACGGAAAAATTCATGTATTTTTTTTCAAGAATAAGGAATAATAAAGCTTGAAAAAAGTTACAACGGAGGAATATTTATGAATCTGCCCGACGCTTTTGAATATAAAAAAGTTCACGTCTCAAAATCATTGAGAGAAAATATCACAAACATTGAAAATATTCTGGGAAAAAGCTCTGACCTGCTGCTTAACCCTTTTTATGTAGGAAGCATTCCCTGCAATCTCGTATGCTTTGAGGGAATGATATCGACCTCAACTATTACCGAGCTTATTCTCAGACCGCTTTCAGACCTTGCTGAAACCGACCGTTTTTCTTCGCAGGAGCTTTTTGAACACGTCCGTGACAGAATGCTTCTCACCATCGACCGGGGTTTCTGCACCGAATACGGCGACCTGATACGCAGACTTATGAGCGGCTTTGCGGTACTGATAATCGACGGCTGCGACACGGCTTTTGCTTTCGGCGTGCAGGGGTATGCCACAAGAGGGATCGATGAGCCGTCCTCCGAGGGAAATATAAGAGGCTCTCATGAGGGCTTTGTTGAGACCGTCCGTACAAGTATGTCCCTTGTGCGCAGACGTATCAAATCTCCGCTTCTGCGCTTTGAGCTTTTCCCCGTGACAAAAACCTCGGACGTTGACGTTATTATCGCATACATGACAGACCGTGTACCTATGAAGCTGGTAAAAAAGATACGCAAACAGCTTGAAGATCTTCCGTTGGAAAGCATTCTCGGAAGCGGCTATGCAGAGCCTTTTCTCGACCACGCACGGCACACGATTTTTTCGGGAGTGTCCGTTACCGAGCGCCCCGACGTTTTCTGCGCAAAGCTTCTTGAAGGGCGCATAGGACTTCTCATTGACGGCACGCCCTTTGCTCTTGTTATGCCGTCGCTTTTTATCGAGAATTTCCAGACTCTTGACGACTACAACTTCCGACCATTTTACGCTTTCCTGCTGCGCTGGACACGGTATCTTTCATTCTTTCTGGCGGTGTTTCTCCCTGCGGTCTACGTTGCAACTGTAACGTTCCACCCCGAGCTTTTCAATCACACTCTGCTTGTGACCCTTGCCGCTGCCGAACGGACTGCTCCCCTGCCTCTTGCGGCGGAAGCGTTCATCGTACTGATTTTTTATGAGATAATCCGTGAAGCGGGAGTGCGGCTTCCCAAAAGCGTAGGCGGCGCAGTTTCAATTGTCGGCGGACTTATCATAGGCGACGCAGCTGTTTCCGCAGGGATAATTTCAAATCCGCTGCTGCTTGCCTGTGCGATTTCGGTAACGGCTTCATTTGTTATCCCGTCGCTTAATCAGCAGATAACCGTACTTCGTTTTATTGCAACAGCTGCAGGCGGTATAGGCGGACTTTACGGAATATCCCTGCTTGCGGCAGCTGTGCTGGTGAATATCTGTGCAGCGGAAAATTACGGCGCACCTGTTATGTCTCCGCTGTCGCCCTTTACCCCGAAAGCTATGCGTGACGTGCTGACAAGAGTAGGCTTCAGACGTATGGCAAAGGGCAGCGCCTCTGTTGAAAAGCTTCACGGCGTTGATATGAACAAGTGAAAGGCGGTAAGCATTATAAATGGAAAACAAACGCTATATCGGCTGGGGACAGCTTCTCCTGCTGCTTTTCATGTGCAGAGTTTTTACGATTATGACCTTTGTGCCGTTTGCGGCGGACGGTACCGGACTTTCCGTGCGTTTTGCCGCAGCTGCTGTTTCGGCAGCGATTCAGGCGGTAATACTCATACCCGTTGTACTCCTTAAAGACAGCGTAACGGACGTACTGCTGAAAAAATGCAGACCGGCAGGAATTTTTGCCGCTGCATTATATCTTGTATTTTTTCTGTTATATACTGTCAACAGTCTGCTGCATTTTCAGCAATTTCTCAGCGAACGCTTTTTCAAGTATGCTGATATAACCGTCTGGATAGCGATAATTCTAATTGTATGCGTTTACTGCGGCTGCCTTGGCATAGAAGCTCTCGGAAGAAGCGCTGTACTGCTTTTCTGGCTTTTTATTGCGGCAGTAACGGCTATGATCTTTTCCTCGGCGAAAAGCTTCAATACGGCAAATCTGTATTTCGATTCTGTAACTCCCGACGGACTTTTTCCTGCCGTTATGGACGACCTTGCACGCAACGGAGAGATATGCGCCCTTGCTTTTCTTGCAAAGCACGTCAAGGAAAAGCTCCGATGCGGAGTATACGGTCTGCTCGCTTCAAAGCTTCTTCTTGCCGAAGCGGCAATTCTGACTATTACCGCTGTTCTCGGTGATTTTGCCGCACTGACGGATTACCCATTCCTTGCCCTCGGCACATTGGGCGGTGCGCGGTTTATTCAGCGGAGCGACTCGCTTTATCTAATAGTATGGACTATTACCGCTGTGATAAATATTGCGCTTTTTCTGCACATTTCGGCAGGATTCCTCGAAGAGGTCTTCCCGAAGCTGAAATTCCGCACAACAATAGCTGCGGTCATCGTATTCGCCGCAACTATGTTTTTTACCGTAACAAACACTTCTTTTTCCGGCATATTTACACTGCTTTGTTCGGGGTGGACGGTAATTATTCTGACCGGAGCAATTCCCCTTGCCGCACTGATAATTTCAAAAAGAAAGGTTGCTGAAAAAAAACATGAATAATATCAGATACAATGCTTTTCTGCCTGCGGTACTGATTTTCACCATGATATTTTTTACGGGCTGTTTCGGCGGAACGGAAGTGGGAGAACGTGCATTCGTACAGCTTATGGGACTTGAACGTGAGGACGATGTTTATATGGTAAGCCTGCAGATATACGAATCGGAAAGCAGCGATACCGAACCCGATGTCAGCAAAGCAAACAGCTCTGCCGCATACGGAACTGGAACAACAATTCATGCCGCACTTTCCGACGCCGAAACCACTCTTGGGAAGAAGCTTTTTCTCGGACACATAAAAATGCTCGTTATCGGCAGCGGCATAAAAAATCCTGCGGACGAGCTTTCTCTTTTCCTTGACGGAAGCGTGTCGCCGTCCTGCCCGATGGCTTATTCCGATGACCCTGCTGCGGTCATAGAAACGCTTCCCGAGGAAGGAACTTTTTCCGCAGAGCATATTATGTCGCTGATGTCCCAAGAAGCCGCCCACGGAAAAACCATTTATACCTCGGTTGCGGAAATGGCTGCAAGCACGGGAGCGCTTAACTGTGCTGCGGCGCTGCCGGTAATTTCCTCCGACGGAGAAAGCATACGCTTTGACGGGCTGACTTTTGTGCGCAAAAACGGCACGGCAGGAACGCTTTCCGAAGAGGATACAATAGGCGCAAAGCTGCTTCTTGATATGTTTGAAAGCGGCGACAGGATAACACTTTCCGTAACAAATAAAGGCAAGCACGCATCAGTCTTTATCACAGGTTCAAAAACCTGTCTGAAAGCCGAGATAAAAGACGGCAAACTTAACATTAATGCAGATATCAAGTTAAAAATTGTTACCGCAGAAAATCCTTTCGGACTTGAATCATCATTTATTGAACAAGCTGTCGGCGAAAATATCAGGGACTCCTGCATAAGCGCATTTTCTTCAGCGGTATGGTATAACTCATGCGACATTTTCGGAATAAAAAAACTTGTGCGCCGTGACTGCCCGAAGCTTTACAGCGAATACTGCCTTAACGAAAGCTCATTTCTTGCTGACAGTGTACTGAGCGTCAGAATTACCGTTATAAAATAGAAAAAGCACAGAGCCTTTAAAACGACTCTGTGCCTTGAATATTATAAGTTTATTCTTCAATGTAAACTTTCTTCATTTTCTGCTCTTTTACAGGTCTGTCGCTGTAATCTGTCTGAGTTGATGCTATCTCGTCAACAACGTCCATACCCTCAACGACCTTGCCGAATGCAGCGTATTCGCCGTCAAGGTGAGGAGCGTCCATATGCATGACAAAGAACTGCGAACCTGCACTGTCCTTCATCATTGAACGAGCCATGGAAATTACTCCGCGGGTATGCTTGAGGTCGTTCTTGATGCCGTTTGAAGCAAACTCGCCCTTGATGTGATATCCGGGACCTCCCATACCTGTACCATCGGGGCAGCCGCCCTGTATCATAAAGCCTTCAATAACGCGGTGGAAGATGAGTCCGTCATAAAAGCCCTGCTTAACAAGCTTTTCAAAGTTTTCAACTGTGATGGGAGCGACCTCGGGGTAAAGCTCCAGCTTTATTTTTTTGCCGTTTTCCATTTCGATAACTACCATGGTAACAATCCTTTCAAAATTAATCGTAATAGCATCATTATAGCATATTTTACTTTTTATTGCAATACCCGAAACGCCGCCGACTCACATTTCTCTTGCATTGTAAAGTTTGTAGTAATCTCCCTTTTTCGCAAGCAGCTCATCATGCGTACCGCACTCGGTTATGCCGCGGTTGGAAACATACATAATTTTATCGCAGTTCTGAATTGTAGAAAGACGGTGCGCGATAATGAACGATGTTCTGCCCTCGAGAAGCCTGTCAAGACCTTCCTGCAAAAGCTTTTCCGTTTTTGCGTCGATAGAAGATGTAGCCTCGTCAAGCACAAGAATTTTCGGGTCGCTGATAAGGGTTCTCGCAAAGGCGATAAGCTGCTTTTGTCCCTGTGAAAGAGTTGAACCGCCCTCGGTTATCTCGGTATCGTACCCCTTAGGGAACTCACTGATAAATTCGTCCGCACGGACAGTTTTGCAGGCGGCAACGATTTCGTCCATAGTTGCATCAAGCTTTCCGTAACGGATATTATCCGCTATCGTTCCGCTGAAAACAACGCTGTCCTGTAGCATTATACCCATCTGCGAACGAAGTGATTTGAGTGTAACGTCAGCAACATTGTGACCGTCAATAAGAACAGCACCGCCGTTTACATCATAAAAACGTGAGATAAGGTTTACGATAGTGGTTTTTCCTGCGCCGGTAGGGCCTACAAGAGCGACGCTTTCTCCCTTGTTTACCTTAAATGAAAGATTTTCAAGAATTGTTTTGCTTTCATCGTATGCAAAGGTAACATTGTCAAATTCTACATTTCCCTCAATGTTGGGAAGCACCTCGGCATTTTCCTTATCGCTGACCTTAACAGGTTCGTCAAGAGTTTCAAAAATTCTTTCAAGGTAGGAAACTGCGTTTACAAAATTGTTGAAAAGGTTTGCAAGGTTGAGGATAGGCTGCCAGAAGCGTGAAGCGTATCCCGACATTGCAACGATAGTACCAAGCGATACCGATGCAGGACCTATTATAAGAAGTCCAACCAGATAAATCGAAGCGCCTATCGTTGCGGAAATTGTGTCTACCGTAGGCCAGAGCAGATTGTTGAACGTAACGGCGTGCATCCAGTCCTTGCGGTATGCTTCGGAAAGATTGCCGAAAATTTCCGCATTTTCGTCCTCACGGACAAACAGCTGAGTTACCTTTACGCCCACAAGACCTTCGTGCAGATAAGCGTTAAGGTTGGAGCTTTTGTTTGAAACTGCCTGCCACGCCTTACGCTGCTTGTTTTTTATAAGCATAATGAACAGCATAAGTACAGGTACGCCTGCAAGGATAACAAGCGCCATTTTCCAGTGCATTGCAAACATGAACACAACTATAAAAACAATATTGAAAAGCTCAAGGATAAAGGTTATGATACCGTTTGAAAGCGTGTCTGAAACACTGTTCACATAGTTGATGATGCGGACAAGTATTTTTCCGTGAGGACGGCTGTCGTAATACTCGAAGGAAAGCCGCTGCAGATGCTCGAACAGGTCTGTTCTAATATCGAAAATAATATCCTGACCGACCTTTGTCATTATCCTTGAACGTATCGTCGCAAGAATAATATTCACAACTATTGTCAGCAGAAGAAGCGCTGCCATAAGTATAAGCTTGGGGATATCCTTCTGCGGAATGACCTTGTCAATAGCGTACTGGGTAATTACAGGCGCGAAAAGACCGATTATCACCGCCGCCGCGCTCAGAGAAAGCGAAAGTATCATGCGCCATTTGTAACGGCTTACATAAACCATTGCACGCTTTAAGTGACGTATGTCAAAAGGGGTTTCAAGGCGTTCGTCAACATCATATTTATTTCTTGCCATTCAGACCGCCTCCTTACTCTATATTTCCCTGCTGGAGTCTGTATATCTCGGAATAATAACCGTTCTCATTCTTCAGCAGCTCTTCGTGGGTGCCCATTTCGGAAATTTTTCCGTCCTTGAGAATTATTATCTTGTCCGCATCCTTGGCGGAAGAAATTCTCTGGGCAATGATTATCTTCGTACATTTGAAATCAAGCGAAGCAAGGTTTTCCTGTATCGTCTTTTCGGTTTCAAGGTCTACTGCCGAGGTGGTGTCGTCTAGTATAAGTATCGACGGACGGATAGCCAGCGCCCTTGCAAGAGAAATTCTCTGCTTCTGACCGCCTGAAAGTCCTACTCCACGCTCGCCGACAATTGTATCGTAACCATCGTTCAGACTGTTGATAAAGCTGTCTGCGTCGGCAGCCTTTGCAAAAGTGCGTATGTCGCTGTCAGGCATATCACTGTCGCCGAAAGCTATGTTTCCCTCAATCGTATCCGACCAGAGAAGCACGTCCTGCATTGCCATACCGATATTTCTGCGGAGAGTTTCAAGCTTTATAAAGCGGACATTTACACCGTCTACAAGCACCTCACCCGAATTTGTATCATAAAGTCTTGGAATAAGGTTTACAAGGGAGGTCTTGCCCGAGCCTGTTTCGCCCATAACGGCAACGGTTTCGCCTGCGTTCACCTTGAAGCTGACATTCTTCAGCACTTCGTTATCGCCGTAGCTGAAGCTGACATTCTTAAATTCAATATCGCCGTTAAGATGGTCGGGCATTTCGACAGCGTCCTTGCGGTCAACTATGATAGGACGGGAATAATACACCTCGATTATCTTTGAAGCGGAAGCCATAAATCTTTGCAGGTCGTTGATAAGTGTACCCACATTTCTCATAGGGTTTGAAAGAGTCCAGATAAGTCCGCTGAAAGCAACATATTCGCCCATAGTAAGTCTGCCCGTAATTACAAAAATACCGCCTGCGATAAGCTGGACCACGCTAAGTCCCTGCGCAGTTGTTTCTATGTACGGAAAATATTTCAGCCATGTCATTGCAGCAGCTTTATTTGCTTCCGCATACTCGGAATTCTTCTCCTGAAAACGGTCAATTTCATAATCTTCTCTTGCAAAAGCCCGCACAACACGGTTGCCTGCGATATTTTCCTGAGCCTGTGTATTAAGCTGGGAAAGCCTTTCACGCAGGTCGACATATTTCGGTCCTACCTCTTTGCGGAAGATACCCGAGATAATAAATATCAGCGGAGTAAGCGCAAGCAGGCAAAGAGCCATTATCGGGTCAAGAATGAAGAAGTACACCGTAGTCGTTGTAAAAAGGACTATGCTTTCAAGCAGCGCTTTGATTATCCACGCAACGCTGTGGCGAACCATATCAAGGTCGCCCGAAAGACGGGTCATCAGGTCACCTGTGCGGTTGCGGTCATAGAAGGTCATGTCCTGCTTCTGTACGTTCGCAAAGAGGTAATTCCTGATTCTCGCAAGCATACCTTGGGAACATTTTTCATACAGCATATTGGAATTGAACTGTATTACCGTTCTTACCAGCGTGAACAGTACCATTCCCAGACAGAGCATAACAAGCAGACGGCTGTTGTTTGCAAGGTTTTCCGCCGCATTTTCGTTATAAATAAATGTGTCGACGATTTTCTGTCCGAAAATCGGATTTGTCAGATACATTATCTGACCCACAACAGTCATACAGAGTGCGAGAATATATCTCCCTCTGTAGCCTTTCATATTTTCCCAAATCCACTTGATCTGAAACATAATCTCCCTCCCGTAAAAAAGCGAAAAAAGCTTTTCAAACATTTATCCCCTATTATAACAGATAAAAAAAAAAAGAAAAGGGGTTTTTATAAATTCGATATCGGCATTTTTGACGAATTTCAGCTTGCTTTTAAGATAAATCTGTTTATTATAAACATGAAATTTTTCGAAAACGTATAACCCATTTTCCCTTAAACGTTTAATATGTATAAATTTTAACGTTTTTGTGGACGCATTTTTGTGAAAATTTTCTTTAGCTGACACGTTATTGAAAAAGCTTTCCGAATGTGATATACTTTAAAACATGATATAGTGAAAGGAATGTAAAAATGGCTGAGAAAATTATTCTCGCTTCGGCTTCTCCAAGGCGGCAAGAGCTGCTGAGATATGTTACATCTGAGTTTGAAGTTATCCCTGCGGATGTTGATGAAACGCTGCCTGAGGGGATCTCCGCTGAAAAAAGTGCGGAATATCTTGCAGTTAAAAAAGCTGAGCATATCGCCTTAAAGTACCCCGAAAGCGTTGTCATAGGCAGCGATACGGTAGTCATTATTGACTGTGAGATCCTCGGAAAGCCTGCCAATGAAAAGGACGCCGAAAGAATGTTAAAGCTGCTTTCGGGTAAAACTCATACTGTCGTTACGGGAGTATGCATTGCACGGGGAAAACAGAAAAAAAGCTTTTCTCAGGAAACAAAGGTTAAATTCTATCCGCTTACAGAAAAAGAGATACATGATTATATTGCCACAGGCGACCCTATGGACAAGGCAGGCGCCTACGGCATACAGGGCGAAGGGTGCGTTCTTATCGAGGGTATCGAGGGGGATTTCTTTACGGTCATGGGGCTTCCGGCAGCAAGGCTTAAACGCGAGCTTGCCGACTTTTTAAAATGAAAGGAAGCTTTTAAATGCAGACACTTATCACAATCCTCGTAACCGTCATTGCAGGGCTGGGGGCAGGTCTGGGAACAGGCATTGCAGGACTTTCCGCTGCTGCCGTTATCTCTCCCATGCTGATAACCTTTCTTGACGTTGAGCCTTATCAGGCAGTCGGCATCGCTCTTGCTTCGGACGTTCTCGCTTCTGCAGCTTCGGCGTACACCTACGGAAAGAACAAAAACCTTGACATACGAAACGGCATAATAATGATGATATCTGTACTCTGCTTCACCCTTGCGGGAAGCTATATCGCCTCGCTTCTTCCGAGTACCGCTATAGGCGGATTTTCCGTCGTGATGACGACTTTTCTTGGCATACGCTTCATTGTTAAGCCTGTTATGACTTCGGAAAGCAAAATGGAAAAAGCCGACCCTAAAACTGCGGCAGTAAAGTCGATCATCTGTGGAATGATGATCGGCTTTATCTGCGGATTTATCGGTGCAGGCGGCGGCATGATGATGCTGTTCGTGCTTACAAGCGTTCTTGGATACGAGCTGAAAAAAGCAGTCGGCACAAGCGTATTTATCATGTCCTTCACAGCGCTTACGGGAGCTGTCTCCCACTTCGTTATCGACGGCGGAATGCCCGATATTTTCATTATGATAATGTGTATGGCTTTCACGCTTATCGGTGCCGCAATTGCCGCAAAATTTGCCAACAAGGCTTCGGCAAAAACCTTGAACCGTGCGGTTGGAGCCGTACTCACAACTCTCGGAGTTACCATGATAGCAGTAAAATATATTTTCAACTGAAGCTATCCCCATTGCCTAAAACGGTAATGGGGAATTTTTTATTAAAATTTAAATACTTAAACGTATAAAAGTATTAATAATCTGTTGTATTGTTAATTTATTATCCTTTGATTTTTTTCGGAAAATATGCTATAATATTATCAATAATATTAAGATAAGGAGAAGTATATCGTATGGTAAAAAAACTGGTAAAATGCATACGGGAATATAAAAAAGCTTCCATAGCAACTCCTCTGCTGGTCTCAATGGAAGTCGTAATGGAATGTATAATTCCGTTCATTATCGCAGAACTTGTAAACCGTATCAAGGACGGCTGCGAAATGAAAACTATCGTAATGTACGGTCTTATCCTTGTAGTCATGGCATGCCTGTCGCTTATGTTCGGCTCGCTTGCGGGAGTGACCTGCTCGACTGCTTCATGCGGTCTGGCAAAAAACCTCAGAAAGGATATGTTCTACAGCATACAGAACTTTTCCTTTGAGAATATCGACAAGTTTTCCACATCGTCACTGGTAACGCGTCTTACTACCGACGTTACAAACGTTCAGATGGCTTATATGATGATAATACGAATGGCTATCCGCTGCCCGATGATGCTTATTTTCGCATTTGTAATGGCGTTCGTTATGGGCGGAAGAATGGCGTTTATCTTCCTTGTTGTAGCGCCCATTCTCGCTTTCGGACTCATTCTTGTTATTGCAAAAACAATGCCGCTGTTCAACAAGGTATTTAAAAAATACGACACACTGAACAGCTCCATTCAAGAGAATATCAAAGGAATCCGTGTAGTAAAATCCTATGTCCGTGAGGAATACGAAAAGGAAAAATTCGGTACTGCCGCCGAGGACGTATGCCGTGATTTCACAAAAGCCGAACGTATTCTCGCAATCAACAATCCGCTTATGCAGTTCTGCCTTTATACGGTAATGGTATTCGTTCTTTCCTACGGCTCGTATACAATTATTACGTCACGAGGACTTGACCTTGATGTAGGACAGTTCAGCGCTCTGCTTACATACAGCTTTATGATACTGATGAGCCTTATGATGATATCAATGGTTTTTGTTATGATAACAATGGCTGCCGAATCGGGAAAGCGTATCGTTGAGGTGCTTGACGAGGAAAGCTCGCTGCACAATCCCGAAAACCCCGTTTACGATATCAAGGACGGTTCAATCGACTTTGACGGCGTAAACTTCAAATACTCAAAATCAGCCGAAAAAATGACTCTTTCGGATATTGACCTGCATATAAAATCCGGACAGACCGTAGGTATCATCGGCGGAACAGGCTCGTCAAAATCATCTTTGGTACAGCTTATATCCCGTCTTTACGATGTGACCGAAGGCTCGGTAAAGGTAGGCGGCAGGGACGTCCGTGAATACGACCTTGAAACTCTCAGAAATCAGGTCGCAGTAGTGCTTCAGAAAAACATTCTTTTCTCGGGTACGATAAAGGACAACCTCCGCTGGGGCAACAAGGACGCTACTGATGAGGAAATGAAAGAAGCTTGCAGACTTGCTCAGGCAGACGAGTTCATCAGCCGTTTTCCCGATGGCTATGATACCTATATTGAACAGGGCGGCGCTAACGTTTCGGGCGGTCAGAAGCAGCGTTTGTGTATTGCACGTGCATTGCTGAAAAAGCCGAAGATCCTTATTATGGACGACTCAACAAGCGCAGTCGATACCAGGACTGACGCTCTGATAAGGAAGTCTATGCGCGATTTTATTCCCGAAACAACAAAGATAATCATTGCGCAGAGGATTTCCTCTGTTCAGGAAGCAGACCTTATAGTTGTAATGGAAAACGGTACGATAAGCGCCTGCGGAACTCACGACGAGCTGCTCGAATCAAATGAGATATACAAGGACCTCTATATGCTCCAGAACAAGACGGGAGGCGAAAATAATGAATAAGAAACAACGAGTTAAAAAAGGCACTGTAAAGCGCCTTATAAAAACGCTTTTCAGATATTACCCCGTATTGCTTCCGCTTACTTTAGCCTGCATAATTTTCAATGCCATAGTCAGCTCAATACCGTCAATTTTTATGCAGAAGGTCATCTCGGCGGTTGAAACAAGCTGGCAGACAGGTGCTTGGGAGGACGTTGGCGGCGCTATTCTCGGCACAGTTGCGGTACTTGCAGTATTTTATATTCTGTCGCTGGTGTCGGGCTTTGTTTACAATCAGACAATGGCGATAATCACTCAAGGCTCGCTGAAAAAGCTTCGTACCGAAATGTTCAACAAAATGCAGAACCTGCCTGTAAAATTCTTCGATACAAACAACCACGGCGACATTATGAGCCGTTACACAAATGATATTGACACTCTCAGACAGATGGTTTCACAAAGCTTTCCGCAGCTTCTCGTTTCGGCTCTTACGGTAGTGACTATTTTCTCGATAATGCTTTACTTCTGCGTATGGCTCGCACTTGTTGTTCTTGCAGGAGTGGTAATTATGATAATTATTACTGAGAAGGTCGGCGGAGGCTCGGCAAGATATTTTATAAAGCAGCAGAAAGCTATCGGCAAGGAAGAAGGCTATATCGAGGAGATAATGAATGGTCAGAAGGTCGTAAAGGTGTTCTGCCACGAGGAGGACTGCAAAGCCGAGTTTGATAAGATAAACGAAGAGCTTTTCCGTGAATCGGAGCGTGCAAACAAATACGCAAACATTCTCGGACCTATCCTAAACAATGTGGGAAATGTTCTCTATGTTGCAGTTGCTATCGCAGGCGGTTTCCTTTACATCAACAATATTCCCAACGTCAGCCTTTCCGGAATGGCTATCAGCATCAGCGTTGTAGTACCGTTCCTGAACATGACAAAGCAGTTTTCCGGCAGCATAGGACAGGTTTCGCACCAGATAAATTCCGTTGTAATGGGTCTTGCAGGTACAGAGCGTATTTTTGACCTTATTGACCGTGAGCCTGAGGTGGATGACGGATATGTTACTCTTGTAAATGCAAAAGAAGAAAACGGCGTTATTACCGAATGTGAGGAACGCACAGGCGTCTGGGCATGGAAGCACCCTCATCAGGCAGATGGTACAGTTACCTACACAAGGCTTCGGGGCGACGTTGTTATGGATGACGTTGATTTCGGATATGATGAAAGCAAGACTGTTCTGCACAATGTATCTCTTTATGCAGAGCCTGGTCAGAAGGTCGCTTTTGTAGGCGCAACAGGTGCAGGTAAAACGACTATTACAAACCTGCTGAACCGTTTCTATGACATTGCGGACGGCAAAATACGCTATGACGGCATAAACATTAACAAAATCAAAAAGGCTGACCTGCGCCATTCTCTCGGAATAGTCCTTCAGGATACAAACCTTTTCACGGGAACGGTCATGGACAATATCCGCTATGGCAGACTTGACGCATCCGATGAAGAATGTATGGATGCTGCAAAGCTTGCAGGCGCTCACGACTTCATAACCCGTCTTCCCAACGGATATAACACGATTCTTACCGAAAACGGAAGTAACCTTTCACAGGGTCAGAGACAGCTTCTTGCAATAAGCCGTGCAGCTGTTGCTGACTCCCCCGTTATGATTCTTGACGAAGCTACCTCGTCGATAGATACCCACACTGAAGCAGTCGTGCAGCGCGGCATGGACGCTCTCATGAATGGCAGAACGGTATTTGTAATTGCTCACCGTCTTTCCACTGTAAAGAACTCGGACGTTATCATGGTTCTGGAGCAGGGACGGGTTATCGAGCGCGGCAGTCATGACAAGCTTATCGCCGAAAAGGGCAAATACTACCAGCTTTATACAGGCGCATTTGAGCTTGAGTAATAAAAAATCAGAGGTTCAGGTTAATTTCCCTGAACCTCTTTTTATATATTAAAGAAGCGAGTCAAAATCCTCTCTCGGCATAGGCTTTGCAAAATAGAAGCCCTGAATATTATCACATCCGAGATTTTTCATAAACTCATACTGTTCCTCTGTCTCAACGCCCTCGGCAGTAACCTCGATCTGCATTGACTTTGCAAGCTGTGTAACCGAAGAAATTATCTTTTCGCCCTTTTCATCGTTGTAGTCATCAACAAAGCTTTTGTCAAGCTTCATAACGTCGATGGGAATTGATTTCAGCATCATAAGCGAAGAATAACCTGTGCCGAAGTCGTCCATAAGGATACGGAAACCTATTCCATGCAGGCGGTCGATAATAGCCAGAAATTCTTCCTGATTTTCATACATGGCGCTTTCGGTTATCTCAAGCTCAAGCTTGTCAATAGGAACGCCGCTTTTTTCCACTATTTTACTGTAATCATCAATAAATTTAGGGGTATATAAATGCTGCCTTGACAGGTTTACCGAAACGGGAACGATATTCTTACCCTCGTCAAGCCATCTGCGCTGATCTTCGCAAACCATTTTGAAAACGTACTGGTCAAGATTGATGATAAAACCGTTTTTCTCAGCTACCGGAATAAATTTAAACGGCGGAATGTAAGTGCCGTCAGGCTTTTTCCAGCGCACAAGAGCCTCTGCTCCCACCAGCTTCTTGGTAACAGCGTCATACTTTGGCTGATAGAAAACAACAAATTCTTTTTTCTCATAAGCATTTACAAGCTGGTCTTCAAGGATTTTGTTATTGAGGATAGTATTGCGGTATTCTTCGTTATAGAAAGCCACGCATCCGCTGCTTGCATCACCCTTGATAGTCGAGTGAGCGATAGAAGCATAGTTCTGCATAGACTGTATATCAAGCTCACGGTCTATTACCCTGTAAACACCGATAACAGGACGTATAACAAAGCCCTGACGTCTTTCGGTACGGTCGTTCATAATATCTGCCGCAAGAGCATTAAGACGTTTCAGCAGTTCTTCCTCGCTGTTATAATAAGCAAGAATATTAAACCTGTCAGCGATCCATCTGGAATAAATCTCTCCCTCTCTTACCCATTTCTGAAGAAGAGACCATATGTAACGCAGAACCTTATCGCCTTCGTCATAGCCGAACATTTCATTTATTACCTTGAATTTTTCAATATCAAGCACGATAATTGCCGCAGGACGGTCGTCTTGGGCAAGACGTTCCTTTGCCTCAACACAAAATCTCTGGAAAGAATATCCGTTTGTGATCGGGTCAACATACAAGATATCCTGAAGCTCCCGGCGTTTTTTTCTTTCAAACCTTATAAAGAAAATTGCGACAACAATAAATATTGCTCCTACAGCCGCACAAAGAAGGTATGTTGAAAACATGATGTCGCTTCTTGTTGAGTCAATAACGCTTGCAGGAATAACGCTTAAAAGATACCAGTCGTTTATCCCCACACTTGAATAGTACATATAAAAATTAACGTTATTTTTAAAACGGATATAACCGTCCTCGTTGAACTGCATATTGTACTTCATCTTCTCGACAGCAGCCGCATTTGAAGAGTCTGCCGCACTCAGCGAATCAAAAATATTTTCTGTATTTTTAAAGCTTGTGGGGAAATTTGAATCGGCAATAACGTTTCCGTTTGCACGAACGATATAGGAATATCCCTGACCGCCGAAAAATGAAACGCTGAGCATTTCCTGAAGAACTTCGGTTTCATATGAAGCTGTAAGCACAGCAGCAACTTCATCATCCTTATACACCGGAACCTGGAGCGAAATTATTTTACTGCCGTCAAAAGCGTCAACTGTTGTATTTGAAATAATTATCTCACCGTTGAAGGAATCATCAATATATTCCATATCGTGTTCGCTCATCGTATATTCCTCACCGCTGGAAATATACGCTTTTCCGTCGGAAAAAATTATACCCATTCTCTTAAAGGGATAACGGTTCATAACCTTATTCAGAGTAAACATAGTATAATCAATATCCCAATTTGTAGGGACAGCAATTCTTGCCGCAACCTCAGTCATAGATTCAAGCTGACCGTTTATCTGGGTATTGAGGACCTTTACGTTCTGCTCGGAAATTTCGCTGAGCTTTTCAACGCTGTCGGAATAAAGATTATCCTTGAGGGTATTTGAATAAAAAAGCATAGCCGCGATAAGAAGGATGCAAAGCACAGCAACATAAAATATACGCAAAATAAAGCTATTTTTTGTTTTGCCTCTTTTCACGGTATCACCCCTTTGTAATATCCCGAAATTCATTTACACACAAAAATATACACTGTTTCACTTAATATTATATCACAATATATATGTATAATCAAATAAGAATATATGAATAATTTAACCATCTGCTGAATTCAGTAAAATCTCCGAAATTACAAGTATAATGCAATATACGTAAAAGAATATTTTATTATACTTAGGGAAAACTAACCGAAATATACAGAAAAGGAGCATTTTTGTATGGCAAAGAAAATTTCACGGAATACATTTCTTATGGAAAATCCGCCGACTATACACAGTTTTTCCTCCACCGTCGGCAAAAAAGAGGGTGAAGGACCGCTTTCAAAATTTTTTGACGAAATTTCGGATGACGCATATTTCGGTCAGAAAACCTGGGAGCAGGGTGAAAGCGAACTTTTAAAGCGGACTGTTGTCCGTGCGATAGCAAAGGGCGGACTTGTTCCGGATGATATTGATTATATGTTTGCCGGCGACCTGCTAAACCAGTGTATAACCTCTACCTACGGTCTGCGAGACCTTAACATTCCGCTTCTGGGAATCTACGGAGCGTGCTCAACAATGTCCGAGGGACTTACTCTTGCGGCACTTGTGACCGACAGCGGAATAGGCGGAAACGTTATTGCGGCGACATCATCACACTTTTGCACAGCTGAAAGACAGTTTCGATTTCCGCTTTCATACGGTTCAGTCCGTACACCTACCGCACAATGGACCTGCACGGCGTCCGGTGCGGCTGTGGTGTCCCCCAAGAGTACAGCCCCTTTCATACGAGCTGTTACCATCGGTAAAATCGTAGATATGGGCGTTACCGACGCAAACAACATGGGCGCAGCAATGGCTCCGGCAGCAGCTTATGTCATAAAAACATTTTTGCAGGACACAGCAATGGAGCCATCCGACTTTGACGCGATTATCACAGGAGACCTTGGAACAGTCGGCAGCAAGCTGCTTATTGAACTTTTGCGAAGCGAGGGAACGGATATTTCTTCATGTCACCGTGACTGCGGCGTAATGATGTTTGATATTGAAAATCAGGATGTCCATGCAGGCGGTTCAGGCTGCGGATGTTCGGCATCAGTTCTTTGCGGATATTTCCTGCCCAAAATAAAAAGCGGAGAAATGAAAAATATTCTTTTCTGCGCCACAGGAGCGCTTATGTCAACTACCGCTTCCCAGCAGGGAGAGAGCATACCGTCAATTTCACATGCGGTTTTCATATCTTCGGAAAGCCGTCTCAGCGAAAATTAAACGAAAGGAAGTTTTTATATGTTTATGGATTACGTTTGGGCATTTGTTATCGGCGGACTTTTCTGCGCTGTCGGACAGGTGCTTATTGATTATACCAAGCTGACTCCCGCCCGTATTCTTGTTTCTTACGTTGTTGCAGGAGTAATTCTCGGTGCATTGGGATTATACAAGCCGCTTGTAGATTTTGCAGGCGCAGGAGCTTCCGTACCTCTTACCGGTTTTGGAAACGTTCTTGTTGAGGGTGTAAAGCAAGCAGTAGACGAAAAGGGCTTGCTTGGAGTTCTTACCGGTGGTCTGACCGGTGCGGCAGCAGGTATAACAGCGGCGATATTATTCGGACTTTTATCTGCGCTGATTTTCCGTCCGAAAGAAAAATAAAATATATTAATAATGGCAGTTCCGCAAAGAACTGCCATTATTTTTATCTGCAAACACAAAAAGAGGTTCGAGCCATAAGACTCAAACCTCTTTAATTTTATTAGGTTAAATAATTACAGAACAAAGCTGAAATTATTCGTTGATAGCTGTAACAACGCCTGAACCTACTGTACGGCCGCCCTCACGGATAGCGAAACGGAGACCCTCTTCAATAGCGATAGGAGTGATAAGCTCAACGTCGATAGCAACGTTATCGCCGGGCATGCACATTTCCTTATCAGCAGGAAGTGTGATAACGCCTGTAACGTCTGTTGTTCTGAAATAGAACTGAGGTCTGTAGTTGTTGAAGAAAGGAGTATGACGTCCGCCCTCTTCCTTCTTCAGAACGTAAACCTGACCCTTGAACTTAGTGTGGGGGTGAATGGAGCCGGGCTTACAAAGAACCTGACCTCTTTCGATATCAGTTCTCTGAACACCACGGAGAAGAGCACCGATGTTATCGCCTGCCTCAGCGTAGTCGAGGATCTTTCTGAACATCTCGATACCTGTAACAACAGTCTTGCCCTTTTCATCCTTAAGACCAACGATCTCAACTTCGTCACCGGTCTTGAGCTGACCTCTTTCAACTCTACCTGTAGCAACAGTACCACGGCCTGTGATTGTGAATACGTCCTCAACAGGCATAAGGAAAGGAAGGTCTGCCTTTCTCTCAGGTGTAGGAATATACTC
The DNA here is from genome assembly GCA_945876755.1 of uncultured Clostridia bacterium. GTDB lineage: Bacteria > Bacillota > Clostridia > Oscillospirales > Ruminococcaceae > RGIG8773. The sequence goes on along the minus strand of CAMCPM010000002.1, from coordinate 137,882 downwards.
GTCAACAGCGTCCATAAGCTTCTGGATGCACTCATACTCAGGAGCGTTAGGATCTGTGGAAGAAGAATCAAGAGCCTTGAAAGCAGAACCGATGATGATAGGTGTGTCATCGCCGGGGAACTCATACTTGTCAAGTGTCTCACGGATATCCATCTCTACGAGCTCAAGAAGCTCGGGATCGTCAACCTGGTCAGCCTTGTTCATGAAAACAACGATATAAGGTACGCCTACCTGACGAGCAAGGAGAAGGTGCTCCTTAGTCTGAGCCATAGGACCGTCAGTAGAAGCAACTACGAGGATAGCGCCGTCCATCTGAGCAGCACCTGTGATCATGTTCTTAACATAGTCAGCGTGACCCGGGCAGTCAACGTGTGCATAGTGACGCTTGTCTGTCTCGTACTCAACGTGAGCTGTGTTGATTGTGATACCTCTTTCTCTCTCCTCAGGAGCCTTATCGATATCAGCATATCCTTCAAACTGAGCCTGACCCTTAAGGGAGAGGTACTTTGTGATTGCAGCTGTCAGAGTAGTCTTACCGTGGTCAACGTGACCGATAGTACCAATGTTTACATGGGGCTTGGTACGTTCAAAATGTGCTTTTGCCATTGGAATATCCTCCTTATAAATAAATTAAATTAGCCTGATATTCTTATTTTATCAGATTATAATTAAAATTGCAAGTAGTTTATGCAAATTTTACAAATTTTATTATTCGCTGCCCTTGCTTCTTGCAGACATAATCTTTTCTGCGATGGAGCGAGGTACTTCGATATAGCTGTCGGGCTCCATGGAATACTGACCGCGACCCTGTGTCTTGGAACGGAGGTCGTTGGAGTAACCGAACATTTCGGACAGAGGAACAAGTGCGTCTACCTGAGCAACGCCGTTGTTGATCTCCTGACCGAGGATCTGTCCGCGGCGGGAGTTAAGGTCGCCGATAACAGTACCCATATAATCGTCCGGAACAATTGCAGCTACCTTCATGATAGGCTCAAGAATGCAGGGATCAGCCTTCTTCATAGCTTCCTTGAATGCCATAGAACCGGCAATTGAGAATGCCATTTCGGAGGAGTCGACTTCGTGGTAAGAACCATCATAAAGTGTAACCTTAACGTCGACTACCTGATAGCCTGCGAGTACGCCTGCCTTCATAGCGCCCTGAATACCCTTGTCAACAGCAGGGATGTATTCCTTAGGAATAGCACCGCCGACAACGGCATTAACAAACTCGTAACCCTTACCGGACTCATTAGGCTCAACCTTGATCTTAACATGACCGTACTGACCCTTACCACCCGACTGACGAGCGTACTTGTGGTCAACGTCTGCAAGCTTCTTGATTGTTTCCTTATAAGCAACCTGAGGAGCGCCGATGTTAGCTTCTACCTTAAATTCTCTGAGGAGACGGTCAACGATGATATCGAGGTGAAGCTCACCCATACCTGCAATAATGGTCTGACCTGTTTCCTCGTCTGTCCATGTTCTGAATGTGGGGTCTTCTTCAGCAAGCTTTGAAAGACCGATACCCATCTTTTCCTGACCTGCCTTAGTCTTAGGCTCGATAGCGAGCTGGATAACAGGCTCAGGGAATTCCATAGATTCGAGAATGATAGGAGCCTTAGGATCACAAAGAGTATCACCTGTTGTAGTATTCTTAACGCCTACACAAGCAGCGATATCACCTGCGTAACAGGTATCGATATCCTTTCTGTGGTTGGAGTGCATCTGAAGGATACGACCCATTCTTTCGCTGGAATCCTTGGTAGCGTTGAGTACAGTAGCACCTGCGTCAACCTTACCGGAATATACGCGGAAGTAGCAAAGCTTACCTACAAACGGGTCAGTAGCGATCTTGAATGCGAGAGCTGCAAAAGGCTCTTCATCGGAAGAAGGTCTTTCCTCTTCCTGCTCCGTATCAGGGTTGATACCCTTGATAGGAGGAATATCAAGCGGAGACGGCATATAGTCAACAACTGCGTCAAGAAGCTTCTGAACACCCTTGTTCTTATAGGATGTACCGCAAACAACAGGAACCATTGCGTTAGCAATTGTACCCTTACGGATGCACTTCTTGATCTCTTCAATTGTAAGCTCTTCGCCGTCAAGATATTTCATCATGATCTCCTCATCCTGCTCAGCAGCAGCCTCGAGGAGCTTTTCATGATATTCGTTTGCCTTGTCCAGCATATCAGCAGGAATTTCTTCAACTCTGATATCCTTGCCAAGGTCATCGTAGTAGCAGTATGCCTTCATCTCTACGAGGTCAATGATGCCCTTGAATGTGTCCTCAGAACCGATAGGGAGCTGAATAGGAACAGCGTTACACTTGAGACGGTCGAGCATCATATCTACAACGTGGTAGAAGTTAGCGCCCATGATATCCATCTTGTTAACGTATACCATTCTCGGAACCATATACTTATTAGCCTGTCTCCAAACTGTTTCAGTCTGGGGTTCAACACCGCCCTTAGCACAGAGAACTGTTACAGAACCGTCAAGAACTCTAAGAGAACGCTCAACCTCTACTGTAAAGTCAACGTGGCCCGGAGTGTCAATGATATTGATTCTATGGCCTGCCCAGTGTGCAGTTGTAGCAGCGGAAGTAATTGTGATACCTCTCTCCTGCTCCTGCGCCATCCAGTCCATTGTTGCAGAACCTTCATGAGTTTCACCGATCTTATGGTTTACACCTGTATAAAAAAGGATACGCTCAGTAGTGGTTGTTTTACCTGCGTCAATGTGCGCCATTATACCAATATTTCTGGTTTGTTCAAGTGAACAATCTCTTGGCATAATTTTTTCCTCCAATTTCGTGCCCCGTCAAGCAGGGCCGTCACGTTTATGTGCTTATTACCAACGGTAATGTGCGAAAGCCTTGTTAGCTTCTGCCATCTTGTGAGTATCCTCACGCTTCTTGCAAGCACCGCCGATACCGTTTGTAGCGTCGATAATTTCTGCAGCGAGTCTTTCCTTCATAGTTCTTTCGCTTCTTGCTCTTGCATATGTTGTGAGCCATCTGAGACCGAGAGTCTGCTTTCTTTCAGGTCTTACCTCCATAGGTACCTGATATGTGGAACCACCTACACGGCGAGCCTTTACTTCAAGCAGCGGCATGATGTTTTCCATTGCCTGCTCAAAAACTTCAAGAGCGTCCTTGCCTGTCTTTTCTGCAACGATGTCGAACGCACCGTATACGATCTTCTGAGCTACACCCTTCTTACCGTCAAGCATAATGTTGTTGATAAGACGTGTAACGATTTCTGAATTGTAAACAGGATCACACAAAACCTCACGTTTTGCAATATTACCTCTTCTTGGCACAATACTTCCCTCCTTCATAAAAATGATATCATAGGTACTCGTTTCACCTCACGCCGTAAAAACGGGTGATGACACGCACGACCAATGCAGAGGTATTCATCTATATAAAATGAATGCTCCGCACGAATCATGATGCGGTTTCATTGAGTTTACCGGATATTCAAGACATTTCAGCTTACTTAGCTGCGCCTGCCTTAGGCTTCTTTGCGCCGTACTTGGAACGTGCCTGATTTCTCTTTGCAACGCCCTGTGCGTCGAGTGTACCTCTGATGATGTGGTAACGCACACCGGGGAGGTCCTTTACACGTCCGCCTCTGATAAGAACAACGGAGTGTTCCTGAAGGTTATGACCGATACCGGGGATATAAGCTGTTACTTCCGTACCGTTTGTAAGTCTTACTCTGGCAATTTTTCTCATAGCGGAGTTAGGCTTCTTAGGTGTAGCGGTTCTTACAGCTGTGCAAACGCCTCTCTTCTGAGGTGAGCTGAGGTCGATAGCAACCTTCTTCTTGGCATTGTAGCCTTTCTGAAGTGCGGGAGCAGTTGACTTCTTCTCAAGAACGGTTCTTCCCTTACGAACTAACTGGTTAAAGGTTGGCATAAACTATCTCCTTTCTTCAAATATTTACATGAACCACCTTTCGGCACTCACATACTTGATTATTATACACGTAAAAAATCCGTTTGTCAAGCATTTTCCACAAATTTTTCCGTAAAAATTTTATACGTTAAAATTTGCTTCTATGTAAAACAAACGGATTTACACTATATACGTTTAATTTTTCCCGATAACACGGTCAATATACGCAGCGGCAATAAAATCTATCTGCCGAAACCTCCGCCGGAAGAACGGATATTCGCACTGTCGCCCTCTATGACCTTGGAATAAAAGCCTTTTTTCTTTTCGGCGGATTTTTTCAGGAAGCTGAAAGCGATATTCAGTGCAACAAAAACCGCAGCGATTACAAGTATGCCCTTTATAAATGTGTCGAATGCGATCAATTCTATAATAAATACCAGCAGCATAATAAATACCAGAACCAGAGCCGCCTTTCCTGCAATACCGAAAATAAGTATCTTCTTATCGGCAGCTATGTATTCCTCTTCATTTCTTCTGCGCCATTGTTCATACTCAGCACGCTTTGCGTCATCGCTGCGTATCGTTTTTTCAACTTGTTCTTCGGACTTTTCTTTAGCGTTTTTAAGTTCAGCATAAAGCTCCGTGCTTACCGAAGCAAACATATCGTCTTTAGCTTTCTGCATTTTCCCTGCCATAGTCTCTATGCGTATCTCGTCATCCTGACTCAGCATACGCCGCTTTATCCTGCTTACATTTTTAGCAGAACTTTCATCGCTTAAATCGTTCATTTTTCCGGAATTTTCAACATATTCCGCTCCTGCAAGAAGCATACCTTTCAGCTTCATTCCGAGAGAACAGCAATCTATGATAAGATATGCGCGGCTTTTTTCTATACTTTGATCCTGCAGGTCATTAAGATATTTAATTATGTCCGCCGTATATTCAAACAGCAGGATAATGTTTGACATATACACCTCTACGGTCTTGCTGTTTTTGTGCGCCGAAGCATATTTTTTCTCATACTCTGAGCGGACCGAAATATAATCGGTCACATCTCTGCATACCATAAGCTTCAGCTTTTGAGTTTCCGGGTCGCTTTCGTCCATAGAAGCAAGATGTTCTTTTATTTCTTCAACCTTTGAGAAAAATCCGTCGCAGCTTAAATAAGCCGCAGAAGTTTCAAGCATAAGGTAATTACTCGTAAGCTCACGTCTGAAATCCGCTTTAAGACAGGTTCTATCCCTGTCAAGTACAGAACTATAACCTATATAAGCTTCGTCATAGCTTTTCCTTGAGAAAAACGCATCGGCAGAGGACATAAGTCTGTAAAGCTCAACATCTTCACCGGAGTTTTTCACTGTTTTGCTTTTTTCGATAAGAGACTCAGCAGAAGCGGTATATCCGCACACAGGACATTTAGCAATTGAACTGTCCGCTTCAAAAGCATTTTTACAAATCGGACAAATAACAGAAGCAGCAGGATTATTTGTCATAATAAGATCCCCTTTCAGATGTCGGAAAAAGTCAGATTATGAAACATTTATACACATACAGTATACCACAATAAATTGACAATTGCAATCTTTTTTTACAAAAAATATACATTCTGCACTTAAAAAATATGCATATATTATATAGTATACGACTAACTTAAAGAGGTGCATTTTTTTGGAAATATATGTTGTACAGCAAGGAGATACAGTTTACTCAATCGCAGAACGCTTTGGTATGCCGGTTCAAAGGCTTATTTCCGACAATAGTCTTTCTCCCGTCGGCGAGCTTGCAGTCGGTCAGGCGCTATTGATTTTGCAAACAGAAGTATCCCACACTTTTGCCGCAGGAGACACGCTTTTTTCCATTGCCGAAGAATACGGCACGACTGTAATGCAGCTTTACAGAAACAACCCCGCCCTTATCGGTGCGGAGTATATTCCGGAAGATACGCAAATAACGGTAAGCTTCACCGACAAACCGTATTATGATGTACAAACAAGCGGATTTGCATACGGCTATATAAACCGCAGCGTTCTCGAATCTGCTCTGCCCTACCTTACATACCTTATTATATTCGGGTACGGCTTCAATGAGGACGGCAGCATTATAACCGTTGACGACTCGGATATTATAGAATTGGCGCACCGGTATCAGACTGCGGTTTTTCTGAGTCTAACAAGCATTAACGCTGACGGAAGCTTCGGTTCGGGAAAAATCGAAAAGCTTCTTACCGATATTGATTTTCAGAATAATGTTATTGCGGAATTTATTGAAATTATAAATAACAAAAACGCTCAGGGGCTTGATATTGATATAGAGTATATCCCTCCTCAGTTCAGGACAGAATATGCCGCATTTGTACAGAACACCTCAAATCAGCTTAATGCGGCAGGACTTAAAGTTCACGTTGACCTTGCTCCGAAAACCTCTGCCGAGCAGAAGGGCACGCTTTACGAGGCGCATGATTATGCTTTATTGGGAGAAGCGGCGAATTATGTATTTCTCATGACATACGAATGGGGCTATGCCTTCGGGCCGCCAATGGCTGTGGCTCCGCTGCCGAACGTGCGGCAGGTACTGGAATATGCGCTTACCGAAATACCTGCGGACAAGATTTTTCTCGGTATCCCAAACTACGGCTACAACTGGAAGCTGCCCTTTGAAAAAGGAGTGAGCCGCGCAGTCACCCTCGGAAATGTTACTGCGGTCGACCTTGCAATTTCCAAAGGAAGCGAAATTCTGTACGACGAAACGGCGCAAAGCCCGTATTTTTACTATACCGACCCGGACGGAAACGAACACGTTGTCTGGTTTGAGGACGTCCGCAGCATGAACGCCAAATACGGACTTGTACGGGAAAAGCAGATACGGGGCTGCGGCTACTGGAACCTTATGCGGCCTTTTCCGCAGAACTATCTGCTGCTGAACAGTACCTTCAATATTTTAAAAGTTTACCCGTAAAATTTACCGAAAGTCCTTGAAAAATTATTTGAAATGGTTTACAATATAATCTGAATAATTTTTTTGAAAGGACTGACCTTTTTATGAGTACTATCCTCGTTATGGGCGGAGCAGGCTACATAGGCTCGCATACTGCTCTGGAGCTTGTAAAAGCCGGAAATGATGTTGTTATTGCCGATAACCTTGTAACAGGCTACCGCAGCGCAGTTCCCGAAGGAGCAAGATTCTATCAGGGAGACCTGCGTGATATTGGCTTCCTCGACAATCTTTTCAAGACGGAAAAAATCGACGCTGTCATTCACTTTGCGGCATATTCGCTGGTAGGCGAAAGCGTGACAAATCCGCTGAAATATTATGACAACAACCTTTGCGGTACTAAGGTTCTCCTTGAATCAATGGTTAAGAACGGTATTGACAAGATCGTATTTTCTTCAACCGCTGCAACCTACGGCGAACCGGAAAATATCCCCATTCTTGAAAGTGACAGGACTTGTCCTACAAACCCTTACGGCGAAACAAAGCTTGCTATGGAGAAAATGTTTGACTGGACAGCAAAGGCTCACGGTCTGCATTATGTTTCCCTCAGATATTTCAACGCCTGCGGTGCTGATGAAAGCGGAAATATCGGCGAGGCTCACAATCCCGAAAGCCATCTCATTCCGCTGATTTTACAGGTTCCCAACGGCAAGCGTGACGCTATCTCGGTTTTCGGCACTGACTATGACACTCCCGACGGAACCTGCATTCGTGACTATATCCACGTTACAGACCTTGCACAGGCTCATATCCTTGCAGTACAATACCTTATGAACGGCGGAAAAAATGATATTTTCAACCTTGGCAACGGCGTAGGCTATTCAGTAAAGGAAGTTATCGAAACTGCAAGAAAAGTAACCGGACACCCTATCCCTGCCGTTGAAGCTCCCAGACGTGCAGGCGACCCTGCAAGACTTGTCGCTTCAAGCGAAAAGGCAAAGAAAATTCTCGGCTGGAAGCCTGTTCACGACAGCCTTGAGGAAATCATTTCAAGCGCATGGAAGTGGCATAAAAACCACCCGGACGGTTACGCAGAAAAATAATTTCTGAAATATTATGTGAGAAATTTCAAAAAAAGCTTGACAAGCTTCTTTCAATGTGTTATAATGAAATGCGTTGATTGAAGCGTTGCTAGCTCAGCTGGATAGAGTGACTGGCTACGAACCAGTAGGTCAGGGGTTCGAGTCCCTTGCAGCGCACCAACAGCTTATCCGTTCTCCGCAATAGTGGAGGACGGATTTTTTATACTTGCCGTTTTTAAAATAATGTGATATAATTGTCTTATACTAATTTTTAATCGGAAAGAGGTTTTTCAAATGGACATCAAAGCAAAAATTGAAGAGATCGTCAACAAAATCAAGAATGACGGCAATTTCGCCGCTGAATTCAAGGCTGACCCCGTAAAGGCAGTTGAAAAGGTCGTTGGCGTTGACCTTCCGGACGACCAGATAAACAAGCTTATTGACGGCATCAAGGCAAAGATCTCGGTTGACGACGTTAAAGACAAGGTCGGCGGTATTCTCGGCAAGATCGGACTTTGATCTGTACTTATTTTTGGTTTTATAGGCAAATTTTAAAGGGCAGCTTTGATGCTAATCCCTTATTAAAGTGTAGACAAAAAATCTGCGCAAAACCCATAAACACAAGCTTTTGCTTGATTTTTTGTCCACTTTATAATCGGGAATTAGTATGAGCCGCCCTTTGTTTTTTCAGTTCTGCATTTTTATCTGCTCGCCGGTAACGGGTTTATACCGTACAAGACTGCTGACCTCCAAGTCCTCCTTGAACATATCCACTCCGGTTATCTGATGATTCTCATAAGTTGTATAATAATATATTCCCTTGTCGGTATTGCAGCATGAGGTGTAAATCGTAAATTCATATTTACCTTCGCCTACATCGCAGCAGCCTCTCTGCTGGTCAACCGAGCCGAGAATATGGAAGAACTGACTGACGCTTTCGCTTTCGGAATCTCCCGAAACGGAATTCATTTTTGTGAATGCAACTCTGACAAAACGGGACTGGGACGACAGATCCCCCGGAAGTCCCAATGCGCCCATTCCGCGGCTGTAGGTGTGAAGCGGAAGCTTGTCCGAAAAATTATTCTGCGGCTGCTTGGGCGACAAATTCATATAATTGTTCAGGTTGAACATCTGCTCCTCAAAGGTCGGATTATTCGTCATTACGCCAACGGGATTGTCATAGACTTTTATTCCGTCCTTGACCGACTCAACGGTTATCGCCTCGTTGCGGTCAGCAATTATCCAGTGAAGCTGAGCCAGCGGCAGCTCCTTACTGAACGGAATGTTCACAAGATTTATTTTTCTGAGCAATACCCTTGCCTCTTTTACAGAAGCGCACTGACCGAGTATCCACGGGATAAATTCAAACTGAGCAACATTATCCATTCCGTCTGCATAGTCTCTGTAAACAGCATTTCCAACGAAATTCAAACCTGCCATTCCCAGACCCTTTTCATTTACAGCGTCATAGTAAAGCGGATAATCTCCCGCAACATATGCCATGCCTATCATTGCGTAATGCTTTTCCATTTTTCCCATACTGCGGAATTCAAAAGGATAATTACGCGGAGTGACCGTTATCTCATCACCATAAGAAAACTCATAGTCAAGCGTTCTTCCGAAATAAAAGTCCTTTGTTTTATATGTTGCTGCTGTACACATACAAATTCCTCCATTAATATTTGAATTAATTATAATTATAGTATTGGATAAATCAAAAGTCAATAATCAAAAAGAAAGAAGTAAATCCCAAATCAAACCGGGATTTACTTCTTTTTTTCTTAAAGTATGACATTACAGACGGATGGACATTTCGCCCTTTTCAGGCTGTTCACGTTTTATCTTCTTTGAGGTAGTCTTTTCAAACTCCTTGTCCCTTATACGGAGACGGCGTATCATTTTTGCCGATGTAAGCGTTTTATTGATATCGGTTATAATTTTCTTGAACGCTTCGCCGATCTCTTCACTGCTCATTTCCGCACAAGCTTCGGCATTAGGGAATATTTCCGCAGTGATAAAGCCGTCCTCGGCGTAAACAAGAACCTCAGCCGCAATATCTACCGCAGCAAACTTGTTTTCTATCTCTTCGGGAGAAACATTCTCGCCGTTGCTGAGAATGATAAGGTTCTTCTTTCTGCCTGTTATAAATACGCGGCGGTCCTCGTCAACATAACCCAGATCGCCTGTATGGAGCCAGCCGTCGGGAGTCAGAGCTTCGGCTGTTGCCTCCGGGTCTTTATAATATCCAATCATAACAGAAGGACTCTTAACCACGATCTCGCCGTCCTCTATCTTTACCTCACAGCCGCCGACAACAGTACCTACATCGCCCTTGCTGACATCATCAAGATAAGAAGAAGCAATTCTCGGTGAACATTCCGTCATTCCGTAGCCCTGTGCAACAGGTATGCCAAGCTCGGCATAAGCTTTCATAAGCTCGGGGCTGAGATAAGCTCCGCCGCTGTAAATGCCTTTCAGACGTCCGCCGAAAACTGCTTGAGCAACTGCTGCCGGCGGAAGCTGCTTTGCTTTTGCGGCAGCCATTATCTGCTTGTAGATAGTCTCTGCTATCATAGGTACAAGAAGAATTATTGTAGGCTGGAAAAGCTTGAGATTCTGTGCAATACGCATCATTGAATCATTTACACATATAGTTGCGCCGTATCTGAGCGAAAGAAGTATATCACATGAAAAACAATAAACATGGTGAATGGGAAGCACGGTAAGCAGAGTGTCTTCCGGTGAGCTTTCGTTGTCGCGGCACATTGCGTTGTCAATAAAGTTTGCATGGGAAAGCATTACACCCTTGGATTTTCCCGTAGTACCCGATGTGTAAACAATTGAAGCCATTGTTTTTTCGGGTATCTCAGTCATTTCGGCAGGAGAATATTTTTCAAGGACAGACGGCAGTGAAAGCTCTGCACCTTCGCCGCTCTGAAGCGAAACATAGGTATGTATCGACGGGCAGGCAGCTTTTATTGCCGGGATCATCGGAGTATAGCGAATATCATAGAAAAATATGCTGATATCGGCTCTTACAAGAAGCTCGCAGATGTCGGCGCAGGCAAGCTGTGCGTCGATAGGAACAATGGTATTTCCTCCGATAACGGTTCCGAAATAAGCGGCAAGATACGCATAGCTTGTAGGACCGATAACTGCTGCATGAATGGTTTCTCCATTTGCCGCATTCTGCACAAACGAGCAAACACGTCTGCTGTCCTCATAAAACTGCGCAAATGATTTATCGGAAATGTCATTTCCGTCCTTTTCTCTGACAAAAGTCTTTTCACCGTACTCCTCTGCGGAAAGCCTTACCAGATCCTGAAGAGTTTTGACCGAAGCCTTGTTCATATGTATTGCCATTTCCATATAAATATAAGGAAATGTCCTCCCTTCCGTAATGTTTTAAAATTATGCTTTAAGCTTTTCGATATATGCGATAGCGTCTCCTACCGTATGGAGATTCAGGACCTCCTGCTCTTCTATCTGAACGCCAAAAATTTCTTCCGCTTCGCCGAGAAGGCTTACAAAATCGTAAGAGTTAAAGCCCAGATCTTCGATAAACTTTGAATCAAGAGTAACGTCATCAGCATTTACGTCAACATAATTTCCTATAAGTTCTTTCATTTGCTCAAACATTTCAAGCTCTCCTTTTTATATCATTTCAAGAATTTCGCCTACTGTGCGGTCTTTGTCCTCGATACCTCTGAACAGTACGCGGCAGAGGTAATAATAAAGATATTCCATCTCTTCTTCGGTAACGACATCTTTTTTGTACTCAAAATTAAAGTTAAGACCGTTATCCTCAACACGGTGCATAACCGTAAGATAAAGCGGCTGTGCGGCAACTCCGTTGGAGTACCAGTAGGTCTTGTAATCAATGTCGGGAATGTTTGCGTCCTTTTGTCTTAAAGTAAGCGGCTGATATGTAAGGCTTATGCTCTCATAGCTTGCGCCCGGAGCAAATTTGCGGTAACGGGCACGTTCAAGGGTAAGCTGAATCGGGTCGTAATTTGCGTGACGGAAGATCCTGTTCTGTTCAGACTGGATATAGCGGACTGCGTCAATAAACTTGGTTTCGGGTTCGATTATTGTACGCAGAGGGAAGAAGTGTATCCTTGTGCCGCCCGAACGCTTTTCAAGCAGTGTTCCTCTTCTTGCCACATTGGTTTTCATTGATACGTCCTTTTCATCGTTATTGAACTTTGAAAGGACTGTTCTAAGTCCCATAAGAAGCAGGCTTGCCATAGGGACCTGGTTTTCAATACAGAAATTCATAAGTCTGTCGGAGGGGTCAGCTTCAAGATGATAAACGGAAATAGCTGCGTCAAGTGTATTGGAAGTTATAACAGCGCTTCTCAGGTCGGGATTTCCGCTTTCCCTGCGCTGTGTGAGAAGTCTGCCCATGCCCGTAAAGTCGGTATACATAGGCTCGCTGCCTGTGATCTCGTTTTTCCAGAACTCCTCGTCCTTTTTGAGCGCAGCGGAGCTTTCTTCGTATGCCAGATCCTTTTCCAGCGCCTTGATGTACGACTGCATAGGCGCAGGCTCGGGAGTGCCGTATTTTTCCGCACAGTAAAGCTCAAGAACGTCCTTGTCAAAAGCAATGATAGAGCTGGAGTCCATAGTCATATGGTCGACTTTAAGGTAAATTCCGTTATAGCCTCCAGGAAGCTTTACCATTACCACCTTGTTCATAGGAGAATTATATCTCTCAAAAGGAATGGCAGTCCACTTTCTCATTTCATTGTGAGCGTCCTCCTCATTCCATTTGGAGAAGTCAAAAAACGGTATCTCTCTTTCCTCAAACGGTACAACATACTGATAAACCGTGCCGTCCTCGTCCTGTATAAAGCGCAGACGCATTGAGTCAAAACGCTCGTAAGCCTTGTGGATAGCCTTGCGAAGGACGTTGAAATCTACGTCGTCCTTAACGTAAAGTCCTGTGCCTATGCAAAGCACCTGATGACGCGGACAATATTTAATAGTGTAATTATGAAGTCTCTGTGCAGCCGCAAGCGGATAACATTTCATAGTCGAACCGTTAATAGTAAATTCTTTCATATTTGGCAATGCTCCCGACAGAGAGCATATCCTCCTTTTCTATGTATTATTGAGCCATAACTTCGCTGAGAAATTCATCAACAGCTTTTTCATAAAGCGGCGGATTTTCATAATAGCTTGCTGCGTGTCCTGCATTTTCGACAATAAGAAGCTTCTTCTTTGAACCGCACGCCTCATAGTTTTTTTCGCTCATCCATGTAGGAACAAACTTATCCTCGCTGCCGTGAATGAACAAAACAGGACACTTGGTTTCCTTTACAGCTGTAAGGGTGGAATATTCTTTAAAAGTATACCCTGCCTTTTTGCTGCACATTTCGACGCAGATATTCATAACAGGAAACGGAGGGAGGTGATAGTCCCTTTTTAAAATGTGTGCAAATACGTCATATGGAGATGTAAAAGCGCAGTCGGAAATAACTGCCCTTACGTTCTGCGGAAGCTCTGCAAAGCCTGCCGCCATAAGAACCGTTGCCGCACCCATTGAAACGCCGAAAAGAATGATATTTTTTCTGCCGTCAAAGCGCTCGTTGACATAGTTTATCCACGACATACAATCAAAACGGTCAAGTATTCCAAAGCCGACATAGTCCCCCTCGCTCTTTCCGTGAGCGCGGTTGTCAACAATAAGGCTGTCGTACCCCTTTTTCAGAAAATATGTAGATATGGAAGAACAATCGCTCATACCGCAGCTCGTATAACCGTGAAAACATATAACAATAGTATCAGCAGGGTCATCGGCAGGAATATAATCCCCGTGGAGTGTAAGACCGTCCCGTGATTTGATCGTTATATGCTCCATACTGCGCTGAAGAAGCCAATCCTTATTCTGGTGAATTATTTTTTTATATTCCTCCCACTTGTCCATATCAGCCATTTCGCTTATATCTACTCTGACCTGATCCTGTCTCGGTATCACACGCTTAAACAGAGTCATTGCTCCTCCGAAAGCGCCTGCCGCACCTGCTGCGGCAACTCCGGCTGCTGCGCAGGCTGTTATAAGTAATGGATTCATTTGACCGCCTCTTTCATTTTCGACCATCAGTCGAATTTATCTGTAAATATTTTAACATATTTTCGACCAACGGTCAAGTATTTTAAAAAGTTTTTAATTGTAAAGTATATATTTATATGTTATAATTAAAACAGCAAAATCAATGCAGTAAAGGTCGGTAATCAAATATGAAAAGCGATAAAAAAGAATTGATTTTTGACGCAATGGAAAAGCTTATGTCCGAAGTTCCGTATAAGGATATCTCCGTAGATGTGATAGCAAAAAAAGCAGGTATAGGCAAGGGCAGCATTTATTACTATTTTAAAAGCAAGGACGAGATACTTTATTCCGTTATTGAACGCTGCTACCGCCGTGCTGTTCATGAATATTTTGAAACTTTGCATACTTCGTCCGAAAACTCTGCATTGGCAAAAATAAAAAAGCTGTTTCAAAGCGTCATAAAAAGAGATTTCAGCGGAAACGAAAAAAATATGCTGATAACGCTGCATCTCCACGACGACATGACTCTTCACCACAAAATGAAGTGCGCCGCAATACAGGAAATCTCACCTGTATTGACCGAACTGCTGAAAGAGGGTATAAATGAAGGTTCAATAAAAACAGATACACCCAAAGAAAGCGCAGAAATAATCGTTGCTGTCCTTACATTTTTTCTCGATGATACTGTTTTTCCCGAAGACAATAACAGTATGCTCATTAAATTAAAAATTCTTGCAGGAGTTCTTGAAACTTGCCTGAAAACAGAACCCGGAAGCTTTGATTTTCTTTATAAAGCAAATTAATTTGCCGTTAATTTATCTGTACATACAAAAAGAGGTACCAAAAGGGGCGACCCCTTTGTCATTTCGTTTGTTAATTAGCGAAATGCTCAAAGTTTGCCGCTCGGTACCGATAGAACTTCTTTATCGGTACTTCCCTAATTGATACCTCTTAATATTTTATTCAATCTAAGAACGTTTATTATGATTACTTGGAAATAAGTGCGAGAGTATCTCTTGCAATGAGAAGCTCTTCGTTTGTGGGAACTACCCAAACCTCAACCTTGGAATCGGGTGTGGATATCTTCTGCAGCTTGCCGTGGATAGTCTTGTTAAGCTCGTTGTCGATCTTGATACCGAAGAAATCCATGTCAGCGCAAACGCTTTCACGAACCTCGGAAGCATTCTCACCGATACCGCCCGTAAAGAGAACAGCGTCAAGACCGTTCATTGCAGCAGCATAAGAACCGATATACTTCTTTATCTCATAAACAAGCATTTCGGAAACGAGCTGCGCTCTCGTGTCGCCGTGCTCGGCTGCGCTGGAGATATCACGGTTGTCTGAGGATACGCCCGAAACCCCGAGGAAACCGGATTTCTTGTTCATGTAATCGCTCATTTCCTTTGTTGAAAAATGGTGCTTTTCAGCAACAAAGGTTACGGCAGAGGGGTCAACGCTGCCTGTTCTTGTACCCATTACAACGCCGTCAAGCGGTGTGAAGCCCATTGATGTATCTATGGACTTTCCGCCCTGTACAGCTGTGATAGAAGAGCCGTTGCCAAGGTGGCAGGAAACTATCTTCAGATCCTTGATATCCTTGCCCATTGCCTCGGCAAGAGCAGCGGAAACAAAGCGGTGGGATGTACCGTGGAAACCGTATTTTCTTACATGATATTTCTCGTAGTCCTCATAAGGAAGACCGTACATATAAGCCTTGGGAGGCATTGTCTGATGGAATGCTGTATCGAATACAACGACCTGAGGTACGTTTTCGGGAAGAACCTTTTTGCAAGCCCAAAGAGCAAGTGCGTGGGGGTGGTTATGTACCGGAGCAAGATCCTGAAGGTCGTCGATCTGCTGGATTACTTCATCGGTTACGAGAGTAGTCTTATCGAACACCTCTGCACCCTGTACTATTCTGTGACCTACCGCAGAGATCTCATCCATTGACTTGATAACTGCTGCATCGCCTGTTGTAAGAACTTCAACAAGCTTTTCAAAAGCCTCGGTATGAGTAGGAAAATCACAGTCCATATCGACTGTTCTGCCGTCAAAGGTCTTATGTGAAACGTGACCGCCGATACCGATCCTGTCACAGTTACCCTTTGCGATAACGCTTTCGTCGTCCATGTTGAGAAGCTGATACTTGAGAGAGGAGCTTCCCGCGTTTACTACGAGAATGATCATAATTACAAACAATCCTTTCAAGAATACAATATACATCATTATATTATTACAAAAATCGCCATAAATCAATAGTTTCACAATATTTTCAGAAAATAATAATAATTATTCAATATTTCAGCCTGTAAAATCAGATACTATATTAAAGTACGGCTATTTATTTAACGGTAAATTTTTATTCAGGGTATGCCGTGCGACTTCCTAAACGAAAGGATCGAAAACAAAATGAAAACATACGGTATTATATGTGAATATAACCCGTTCCACAACGGTCATATTTATCAGATTGAAGAAACAAGAAAACAGGGTGCAACTCACATTGTTGCCATTATGAGCGGCAACTACGTTCAGCGCGGCGACGTTGCAATGATAGACAAGTTCGCCCGTGCCAAAGTTGCTGTAAATAACGGCGTTGACCTCGTTATAGAAATGCCTGTCGTATACTCCCTTTCAAGCGCAAACTATTTTGCCCGTGCAGGCGTAATGATGCTTGGCGCTCTCGGCTGCGTTGACGGGATTTCCTTCGGCAGCGAATGCGGAGATATCGAGCTGCTGAAAAATGCCGCAATGGCTTCGCTTAACACATCAAAGCCGGAAAAGATCAAGCCGCTTCTCGAACAGGGAATGTCGTTCCCTCAGGCTGTTCAGCAGGCTATCGCTCTTGAACACGGTCCGATCATAGCTTCTGTTTTTGACTCTCCAAACAACACTCTTGCAGTTGAATATCTTAAAGCTATCAAGCTTCTCGGTCTTGAGCTTGAAACCTATACCGTTAAGCGCAAGGGCGCAGAGCATGACAGCCTTAATGCTGCCGACGGCTTTGCAAGCGGTACTC
The DNA here is from genome assembly GCA_945876755.1 of uncultured Clostridia bacterium. Classification (GTDB taxonomy): domain Bacteria; phylum Bacillota; class Clostridia; order Oscillospirales; family Ruminococcaceae; genus RGIG8773. Next base: position 120,894 of record CAMCPM010000002.1, on the reverse strand, counting down.
TGCTTCGTGAAATGATCGAAAACGGCGATGACATCAGCGCATATGTGCCGAAGGATATGGCTGACCTTGCTGCTGAATATGAAGAAAAAGAGCTTCTTGCATACTTCGACAACCTCGAACGCGAGCTGCTTTACGTTCTCCGTTCTACTATTCCGCCTGTAATTGCCGAATGTCCCGATGTGGATCAGGGACTTGCAAACTATATTTTCCGTACAGGAATAGATTCCAATTCTCTTGATGAATTTATCGAAAAAGCGTGCAATAAAAACCTTACACAGGCAAGACTGAGAAGGATCCTTCTTAATCTGTATATCAACACAAAGGCTACCGACCTTATGATAATGCCGCCTTACGGAAGAGTTCTCGCATTTAACGAAAGAGGAAGTGAGATACTTAAAGCCGCAAGTGAAAAAGCCGAAGGCAACAAGCTTGCAATACCGTTCGGTACATCGCTTAAAGATTTTGTTGAGCTTAAAAAGCCTCCGATAAACAGATTTGCGGATATTTCAAACCGCGCTACAAATCTTTACGGACTGGCTTCAAGAAATATCCGTCCCTGCGCAGAGGATTTTACTGCAAAAATTGAAATTCAGTGATTTAAATTCATGTCAAAAGGTTACATTATTTTTTAGCTTTGTAACCTTTTGACATTACTTTTTGCTTTTCGTCATAAAATTGTAATATATTTTGTTAAAATACCTATTGCCAAAAATGAAAAATTATAGTATACTTGTATTCAGGCAGTATTATATATACTGAAAAACATGAAAATATTTGCAAAGGAGATATTAAAATGAAAAAGAAAATTTTCGGTAAGGTTGCAGCTGTAAGTCTTGCTGGTCTTATGACTATACCTACAGTTTGCGTTGCTGCAAGCGCTTTGGATTCAAATTCCGGCGTTGCAAGCGGATATGTTTATAAAGTTGTCACCACAACAACAGGAGCTAACGGTGTAACAACAACCAGTACCGCTTATTATTCATCTGAATCTATTGCAAACGCTAACAAGGGTACCGGTACAGTTACTCCTATGAACGTTACTTCCGTTTTCGGATACGGTTCAACAATTTATGTAAGCGCAAACGGAGTTGTTTCAACTCAAAATACTACCGGCAGTACCAAATATACAACTACAACAGGCGGTTCATCCGATACATCTTCCGTTTATATCGCTTATCATTATGCTTCCAATACAGGTCTTACTTACCTCGGCTCAAACGGTTTGTATTATCCGAATCTCTCCAGCCTTTATGCAGCAGGTGTTACACTTGAGCAGCAGGTTAAGACAGATTACAGCTATGAACTGGCAAAATCGACCTCTCCTGACGGAAATGTATACTTTAACCCTGCAAACGGTCAGTATTCTTCTGTAAAAGAAACAGCAGACTGCGTTCTCATTTACGGTGTTTCCAGCAGCTATAACGATCACTATTACAGCAATTATGATACATATGATGTTTATAAGGTCAACGGAGTATACTATCCTACTCTCAGCGCTGCTCTTACCGCTGCCGGAAATGATTACAGCAAAATTGAAAAAGTAGCAGACTACAGCGCACCAAAGACAAATTACTTCAGCAAGGTTACAGGTAAGTATTATACAACATATGAAGCTGCTCTTGCCGCTTCCGGAAATAATGCTTCAAATGTATACACTTTCAGTTATTATGACGGCTATTACTACGGAGATCCTTATTATTACTATTGGCTCATGAAAAATAACAATAAAAATGATAATGATACTTCCGACAAAACTACTGCAACAATCGGAAAGAAAAAAGGCTGGACATCCATTGCAAAGTATATTAAGTCCCTCAAATCCGGCTCAAGCACTACTGTTGATATGAATAAGGAAACTGTAGTTCCCTCTACTGTTATTGCAGCATTTAAGGGCAGAGATATTACCGTTAAATTTGTTCTCGACAACGGTGTATCCTTCACAATCAATGGTAAAGATATTTCTTCTGCAAAGGAAATCAACCTTGATACAGAGTACAATACAAAGAATGTTCCTTCCAAGCTTGTAAAGGCCGCTTACAAGAAGAACAAGGCTGTAAGCTCCGCTCAGATCTCAATTGAAAACGGTTCTTTCGGACTTGAAACCAGCGTTACAGTTAAGTTCTCTACTAAGCGTGCAGGCTACAAGGCAAGACTGTACCGCTACAACGCTTCCAAGAATTCACTCTCTCTCGTTGATACCTCTAAGATCCAGGACAACGGCAAGTGCACATTCGGAGAAGTAACCAAGGGCGGCGACTTCGTAATCGTAATTTACTGATTCATTCCAAACTCTTGCGCACGGAATTATCTGTGCGCAAGTTTTTTTATTGAAAGCTATTGACAAAAATATTTTCTTATGGTATAATTTATTTTCGTAAGTGATTTATTAGCACTACTGTCCGATGTATTGTGATGGGCTGCTATGCAATCATAATATTATTGGAAAGAAATGAGGTGTTATTAATGAAAGAAGGAATTCATCCCGATTATAAGGAGACTACTATCACCTGTGCTTGCGGCAACGTGATCAAGACTCGTTCTACAAAGGAGAACATCAGAGTTGAAATTTGTTCCAAGTGCCACCCCTTCTACACAGGTAAGCAGAAGCTTGTTGATACAGGCGGACGTGTTGACAGATTTAAGAAGCGTTTTGGTATGGATAAGTAATCCACAAGCCTGCGTATTTTTACGCAGGCTTATTTTTTACGGAGGACATTATGCAGAGCAATGATTATTCAACTGTAAACGGCTTTGCCGAGGCTTCATTTACTGAAAAGAAATCCGAATTTATCGGATATATCAAACACGTTGAGACCAACGACGAAGCCGTGGATTTTATAAATGAGATACGGGCAAAACACCGAAAAGCAACTCACAACGTATACGCCTATATTCTCCGAGACGGCTGCACATCACGTTATTCCGACGACGGCGAACCTCAGGGTACTGCGGGGGTGCCTGTCCTTGATGTTTTGCAGAAGGAAGGTCTTACCGACATCTGCTGCGTTGTAACACGTTATTTCGGAGGTATCCTTCTCGGCGGAGGAGGACTTGTCCGCGCATATTCCCACAGTGCCAAAATCGCTGTGGACGCTGCAGAACGGCTTATTATGTGCAGATGTTTTCCGATTAATATTACGGTCGATTATAATTTGTACGGAAAAATCAGTTATGTTCTTCCCGAATTTGAGGTAAAAATTCTTGATACGGACTTTGCTGCTGACGTTACTTTAAAAATGCTTGTTAAAACCGATTTTGCAGAATCCCTCAAAGAAAAGCTTACTGATATTACCAACGGAAATATTTTATTTGAGCAACTTGACGAATGTTTTGAGAATTTTGCCTGATATTTTGTGAATATATACAAAATTGGTTTTTAAAAGAGGTTTTTTTTATACTAAAATCGTATATATAGATGTTAATTAATGTTTTATGTCGATTATTCAGATGCACGTCGGAGGTGTGATAATGACAATACGCGAACAAACCGAAATTATGGAACTTGGTATGCTTTGCGAGGACGCTTGTACATCAAAAGGTACCGGACGGCGTGTGCGCAGTGAGGCAAAATGTCCCATAAGAACCGAATTTCAGCGTGACAGAGACAGGATCCTTCACTGCAACGCTTTCAGACGGCTTAAACAGAAAACTCAGGTTTTCCTCTCCCCTGTCGGCGACCATTACCGTACACGGCTTACTCATACGCTTGAGGTCTCTCAGATCGCAAGGACCATTGCCCGTGCTTTCCGACTGAACGAAGACTTGACCGAAGCTATAGCTCTCGGACACGACCTGGGACATACGCCTTTCGGTCACTCGGGCGAATATGTGCTTAACGAGATCTGTCCCTACGGTTTCACACATTACCTCCAGAGTGTGCGTGTGGTTGATTATATTGAAAATAACGGCAATGGACTGAACCTTACATACGAAGTAAAAAACGGCATTGCCTGCCATACCAATAAGGTCGCCGTTACAAAAGAGGGTTACATTGTACGCCTTGCCGATAAAATTGCCTACATTAATCACGATATTGATGACGCTATCCGTGCAGGTATGCTGAAAGAAGAGGATCTGCCTAAATCGGCAACGGACATTCTCGGTCACAGCAAAAGCCAGCGTATCACTACTCTTATCACTTCTATACTCGATAACGGCGTTTCGGACATTCACATGAGCGATGAAGTCAAAAAAGCACACGATGACCTGCGTTCATTTATGTTTGCCAATGTGTACAAAAATTCCGTTGCAAAGGCTGAAGAAGCCAAGGCAAAGGCTTTAGTCGAAAAGCTTTATTTATACTTCCTGCGCAATCCCGAAAAAATGCCTGAAGAGTACAAAAAAATCATGAAGAAATTTGACAAAGAACGTGCCGTATGCGATTATATCGCAGGCATGACGGACGTTTACGCAGTAAATCTGTACAATGAATTGTTTATACCGAAAGGCTGGAAAATTTAATGGCGTTTCCTGACCAGTTTATTCTGGAGCTTAAACAGAACAATCCTATCGACAGCGTGATGTCGTCATATGTGAGCCTTATCCGCCGCGGAAGAAACTGCGTTTGCCTTTGTCCTTTTCACTCGGAAAAATCACCTTCATGTACGGTTTATCTTGAAAGCAGCAGCTTCTACTGCTTCGGCTGCGGCGCAGGCGGAGACGTAATAACTTTTATAATGAAAATCGAAAATCTCGATTACGTTGAGGCAATAAAGTTTCTTGCCGACCGTGCGGGAATGGCTATGCCCGAAGATGCAAAAAACAACGAAAGTTCACGGATAAAGTCCCGTGTGCTTGAGATAAACAGAACTGCGGCACGATTTTTTTATGACACGCTTACCCGTTCCCCCGATGGCGAAAAGGGCCGGAGATACTTTTCCGAGCGTCAGCTTACCCCTGCAACGATCACCAAGTACGGTCTGGGATATGCTCCAGACGACTGGCACAGACTTTCACATTTTCTGCGTTCAAAAGGCTTTTCGGAAGAAGAGCTTATCACAGCAAATCTTTGCGGACGTGGCAAAAACGGCGGTGTTTTCGACCTTTTCCGTGACAGAGTTATGTTTCCTATTATCGACCTGCGAGGAAATGTTATCGCTTTCGGCGGACGTATAATCGACGGCAGCGGTCCGAAGTACATAAACAGCTCTGATACGCCTGTTTTCAAGAAAAGCAGAAACCTTTTCTCGCTGAATTTTGCAAAGAGATCCGAAGAAAAACGGCTTATCCTCGCAGAAGGATATATGGATGTTATTGCCATAAATCAAGCAGGCTTTGAAAATGTTGTGGCTACTCTCGGTACTGCGCTTACTCAGGAGCAGGCAAGGCTTATGTCCCAGTATGCGGATGAGATAATTATCGCCTATGACTCGGACGGTGCAGGTCAGAACGCTACTCACAAGGCGATAAATCTGCTTTCCGAGGTCGGCGTAAGGACAAAGATAATTCACATGGAAGGTGCAAAGGACCCGGACGAATACATAAAAAAATTCGGTGCTTTGCGCTTCAAGCAGCTTCTGGATAAATCCGGCGGCGCGCTGGAATTTGAACTTGACAAATGCCGAAACGGTCTTGATATTTCTACCGACGACGGAAAAATCGAGTACCTTAAACGCTGTGTCAATGTGCTGGCGGATATCACCTCCCCTATTGAGCGTGAGGTTTACATCGGCAGACTTGCAGACGCAAATAAGGTCAGCAAGGAAATGCTTTTGCAGCAGGTTGACGGGGTTATCAAGCGCAGGATCAACAAGGCAAAAAGTCAGGAATGGACAGAGATAAGAACATTTCAGAAGCAGCTGCGTACCAATCCGGATTCCTACCGACACCCGAAAGAGTATAAAGCAGAAACAGGGATAATTGCTTACCTTGCAAATCACCCCGATGAAGCCGACTACATTTCCTCACAGGTTTCGCCGGATAACTTTGTGACAGATTTCAACAAAAAAATCTACCGGGTTATGCTTGAAAAAATGAAAAATTCGGCTTTTTCCGATATTCTTTCGCTGCAAAGTGAATTTACTGCCGATGAAATGGGTAAAATAACCGAAATTGTAATCAACAGCAAAGATGTAAATATTAATAGAACAGCTGTTGATGATTTTATTAATATTCTTATTTCAAACGCTGACAATTCCGCAGATATAAAGGATATGTCAAACGATGATTTTTTGAAATATATTCAGGATTTGAAAAACAAGAAGTAAAGAAAGGATGACCGTTATGGCAAATAATAAAAGGACTATTGAAAGTCTCATGGAGCAGGGCAAGGCAAGCGGCAAGCTCTCGACCAAGGAGATAACAGATGTTCTTGAGGAGCTGGAATATGACGTTGACCAGATGGAGGCGTTTTACGACAGCTGTACAAATCTCAACATTGAAATCATTGAGGACTTCAATATCGACACGGACCTGTCGCTTCCTCTTGACGCTTCCGCGGACGACCTTGAAATGTCCCTTTCAACAGAGGGCATTGCCATTGACGACCCGGTAAAAATTTACCTTAAAGAGATCGGACGTGTTCCGCTGCTCACCGCCGAGGAGGAAATCGAGCTTGCAGAGCGTATGGCTCAGGGCGACCCCAAGGCAAGAAAACGTCTTTCCGAAGCTAACCTGCGACTGGTTGTTTCTATTGCAAAGCGCTATGTAGGCCGCGGTATGCAGTTCCTTGACCTTATTCAGGAGGGTAATCTCGGTCTTATCAAGGCAGTCGAAAAGTTCGACCACACCAAGGGATTCAAGTTCTCAACCTATGCTACATGGTGGATAAGACAGGCTATTACAAGGGCGATTGCCGACCAGGCAAGAACTATCCGTATCCCCGTTCACATGGTTGAAACTATTACAAAGGTCAAAAAGATATCAAGCCAGCTTCTTCATAAAAACGGTCACGACCCCTCTCCCGAGGAGATCGCCGAAGAGCTTGAAATGCCCGTTGAGCGTGTTCGTGAGATAATGCGTATTGCTCAGGACCCTGTTTCCCTTGAAACACCTATCGGCGAGGAAGAGGACAGCCATCTCGGCGACTTCATTCCCGATGATGACGCTCCCGCACCTGCCGAAGCAGCTTCGCTTATTCTTCTCAAGGAACAGCTTGGCGAAGTTCTTTCCACGCTTACAGAACGTGAAGAAAAGGTTCTCAGACTGCGTTTCGGTCTTGAGGACGGCAGAAGCAGAACTCTTGAAGAAGTGGGCAAGGAGTTCAACGTTACCCGTGAGCGTATCAGACAGATCGAAGCAAAGGCTCTGAGAAAGCTCAGACACCCAAGCAGAAGCAAAAAGGTCAAGGACTTCCTTGATTAAGCGGAAAGGAGTTTCGCCGTAAGGGGCGACCCCTTTGTCATTTCGTTAGCACTAATTAGCGAGATGCTCAAAGTTTGTCGCTCGGTACCGTTAAAACTTCTTTATTGGTACTTACCTAAAGCGGCAGAAAATAAATTTTATGCACATTACTTTAGAAGCAGATTATGCGATACGGATAGTCCACTGTCTGGCTAAATCCAAAACACGGCTCGACGCAAAAACAATTGCCGAACAGACGACCGTTACTCTCAGATTTGCATTGAAAATTCTTCGCAAGCTTGTTGCAAGCGGTATTGTAAAGTCGTTTAAGGGCACTCAGGGCGGCTATGAGCTTGCCAGAGAGCCTAAAGATATTTCTCTGAAAGACGTTATTGAAACTGTTGAGGGGAAATACCGCCTCAGCAGATGTCTTTCTGATGAATACGGCTGTAACCGCGGTATGTCGGGGAACTGCCAGTTTCAGAAAATATTCTGTCAGATTTCCGCCGACGTGGCAAAAAAGCTTGAAGCGTACACCTTTGATATGTTTGAGTAAATACATAAAAATTGCTGTATATGTACCTTGTGTACATATACAGCAATTTTTTATCTGCGGTTCAAACCTTTCTTTTTTATAACAGCGGCATAATCTCTGTAGGAATAATCCATGTCAACATCACCGTCTATTCCCTTTACCTTTCCTGTTGCCGAATACTGCCACATTCCGTAATGTCCGTCATAATATGAGTTAAGTCTTTCCTCGTCGCCCCAGCAAGCTATCCAAATATCGTATTTTGCTATTCTTGAAGCGTCAACATATCCGTTAATGAAGTTCGGAGAGCTGTATATCATTGCATAATAGCCTGCTTCTTCAACAACCTCCATAAAGGCTACAATTATATCCGTAACCTTTTTACGGCTCATTTTCTTGAAGTATTCTTCCTCAATATCAAGCACGATAGGATATTCCGGATCATATCCTTTTATTGTTTTCAAAAAGTATTTTGCTTCTGTTCTTGCCTCTGAAGCACTCTTAGCATATGTATAATGATAAAATCCATATGGTATGCCGTATTTTTCACAGCCTTTAACGTTTTTATCAAGCATTTCATCGGTGTGATGGCTTCCGTAGGAGCTCCTTATCATTACAAAATCAACGCCTGCACTTGAAACCTTTTTCCAGTTTATCGTTCCCTGCCATTTTGAAACGTCTATTCCGCGAAGCAAGTCGTCATAGACAGTAATGCTAAGTTCAGCAGACGCACCGCTTGCAGCTGTTACATAAATAGTTGCCGAACCGGCTTTCAAGCCCTTGACAAGTCCGGATGAAGTTACCGAAGCGACATTTGAATTGCTCGACTTATAAGTTACGTTATCATAAATTCCAAGCGGATAAAAAATCGGTTCGATCTGAAATGTCTTGCCGACTCTTATCATGGCAAATTTATCTACAAAATCAACCGATTCAGCGTCACCCTTTACCAGATCAGCATGAGTATTTCCGTTTTCATCGGTTACGGTAAAATAAATATTCTTTTTAACGCCGCTTGTAGCCTCGATCTGAACCTTTGCAGTACCATATCCGATAGCTGTTACAAGACCGTTCTCGTCTACCCTGACAACGTTTTTGTTAAAATTACGGTATGTAACATAATCGTCAGATTTTAACGGACTGAATTTAAATACGATCTGAAATGTCTTTCCGAGAACAACTTTATTTTTTTGTGGGGTCTTTAAGCGAATATTCCGTGCAGGTATAGTTACCTCACGGTTTCCCTCGTTAAAGCTGCCGGCAGCAGCGTCAATTTCTTTATCCGAACCTGTTTCAGCCTCGGAACTCTCCTCGCTGCCGGTTTCTTCTTCACCATCAAAGGGCACCTCGTCATCGTCATCAACATAAGTTTCGTCAGTAAGAGTTTCCAGCGCTTCCAATTCATCTGCATAAACCGAAAAACCTGCAATGCTGAAAAGCATACACGCTGCTGCAAACAGACTTAAAAAACGAAGTAATTTTTTCACAATTCATAATCTCCTTAATTTTTTCTTATAATAATTCTATAATAATACAGTCGTTTTGTCAAGTATTTTGTCTGTTTTCCATAATTTTATCAATACAATTACCAGATCAATTAAATCAGCATAAAGCATTTGCCGCCAAGCTTTCAACCCGACGGCAAACACTGATAAAATTATTCTTCTATATTCGTTCTTTCCGTCATATTGTGAACAATTTCCTTAATCAGCAACGGGAAGAACGGTTTTGTGATATAATCATCGCATCCCAGCTCGGCAAACTCTTCAGACGCTTCAAGTTCTTTATCACTTGTCATAAACACTATAGGCGTATCATACTTTTCCCTTATCGCTCTGAATGTCTCAAAGCCGTCCATATCAGGCATTTTTACGTCAAGCAGAATCAAGTTGAACGTCTGCTGCTCAAGGATCTCAAGAGCTTCCTTTCCGCTGCATACGGAAACAATATCATACATAGGTTCATCGCTCATAATATGTGCGATAATTTTATTATTCATTGCTTCGTCATCGACCGTAAGGATTTTTCTCTGCAACGAATCTGCCTGTTTCATGATATAATCCTTATCCTCGTCTATCAGCTGAAGCATGATATCGGCAATATGCGGATCAAACTGAGTCCCCTTGCATTTTTCTATTTCCTTGCGTACAACATCCTGCGGAAGCGCTTTGCGGTAGCTTCGGTTGCTGGTCATTGCATCGTAAGCGTCCGCAACTCCGAGTATCCTTGCGGTTTCGGGAATTTTCTCACCTACAAGACCATTGGGATAACCTTTTCCGTCATATCTTTCATGGTGATACTTCGCTGCAACCGCAATAAGCTTGCTGCCTGAAATTCCTCTTAGAATATGATAACCTGTCACCGGATGGATCTTTATAATATTGTACTCTTCGTCGGTCAGCTTGCTCTCCTTGTTAATTATCTCAACGGGTATACGAATTTTTCCAATATCATGAAGCAAGCCGGCACGGTATATCTCCTCCTGCTCCTCCTTGCTTTTTCCCATTCTCGCCGCTATCATACGGGAATATTCCGCAACGCGCTTTGAATGACCGCTTGTATACCTGTCCTTAGCGTCAACAGCTTCACTGAGCGCAGTAACAGTCTGTATAAAAAGATCCTTTATTTCCTTCTGTCTGGTCATAAGCTCGCCGGTCTGTTCGGTAATCTTGTCTTCCAATTCGGCACGAAGCTTCTCCAGCTCATTTTTTCTCATTACAAAGAAGATCATGCTTAAAATGCTTATCAGCGCAAAAAGTGATATTTCCGAACAAACTGCTATAAGATACGTCCTGAACATAGGCTTTTCCCACGCTCTTGTTTCAGTTCCGACAGTATACACCTTTTCCTGCAATACCGTCTCGCCTGAACTGTCAAGAAGCTGCAAGCAGATATGATATTCTGAAGAATCCGGCTTAAAGATCCTTATAGGCTCAATCTCATCCCATCTGTATACCTTCGGGTTATCGTCAAACTCCTTGACAAAGAATCGCACCTTTACGTCAGAAAAAGCATAATTCCGCACCGAAGCATAAACGGAAAGATTTCTTGCGTCTCCCGGAACAATAAAGGAATTTTCACCTGTCATTTCAATTTCCGTTTCGTCACATTCTACGGATACTATACCGAACTTCAAGCTTGCTTCTGATGATTTGTCATCTTCATTAAAGATTATCACACCGCTGTTGCTGCAAAGATACAGCAAACCGTCATCCGAAACGTAATTCCAGGAATTTGCAGTAAGTCCCGAAAACAGACCCTCGCCTGCACTGTAAAGTCTGAACTGTACACAGTTATCGGCAAAAAGCTCGGAAAGAGCAATTTCGTACATACCTGCGCTGCAAGTAATATAAGCGGTCTCATTGCGGATAATTATATCGTAATTGTTGAAATACGGAAAACTTGCAAGCTTTCTTACTCCGCCGTTTTGTTCGATACAGCAAAGTGCGTTGCTTGTTACGATAAGGAACCTGTTCCCGCAAGGAACTATCCTGAGGATTACATTTGATGACAAGCCGTTATCGACAGTGTAATTTCCTGTAAGCTTACCGTCAGAAATAATATATATTCCGCTGCCGTCGCTTCCCGCCCAGACCGTACCGTCATTACTTTCAACGATAGATAATATCTGTGTATTGTCAAGCCCGTCGTCTGAATTCAATGTCCCGACAATATTTCCGTCCTCAATAAAATTTATACCATCGGCAGTTCCGGCAGCTATCGTTCCGTCTGAAAGCTCTGTTATACATCTGAAACGGTCGCTTGTAACGCCGTCGGTTTCGGTGTTGTAGCACCGTATCGAGCCGTCGGAAGAATAGTGTATGAGTCCGCTGTATGTGCATAACCAGAGTCCGTCTTTTGAATCCGCCAATATTGAACGCACCCTGCATCCATCAGTCATTGAGGTAAGTTCGTCGAATTCATGGCTGAGCTTGTTTTCATTGAATACGACCAGACCTTTGTCTGTTCCGCAGAAATAATTTCCTTTATACCGTGCAACAGCGTTAACGACCTGTTTTTCCGCACCGATTTTATCAAAAGCGTTTATAAATTTGCTTTCCGAAAGCTTCATTACACCGTAACGTGTTGAAGCGATCCATATATTTCCCTGATAATCCTCGTGAAAATAGCTGATAGACGAATCAAAGCCTTCAAAGTTCATTTCACGGTATTCGCCGTCCTGTCCGATATATCCAAAGCCGGACCCGGACGCGATCCAGATACGGTTTTTGCTGTCCTCAAATATAGCAGAAACCTGATTTACAGCTATGTTTGTCTGTTTTTTCAGCACAATTTTTCCTGAGGAAACATCAGCCGAAAAAAGCTCTCCTGTTTCCGCGCCTACCAGAAGTCCGTTTGATGTCAGAGCAATACAGTAATAAAACAGTTCCGCATTTTCTTCATTTTCAATATCGAGCTTGTTTTCACCGTCAAAAGCATATATGCCTCCGTTATTGTCGATAACGAACAGAATATTGTTATATACCACCATAGAAGTTTCAAATGTAATATCATGCTGGAATATTTCAATTTTATCATCAGCGCTGAACCTGCATATTTTACTGCTTGTTCCAACGTAAACGTTGCCGTCCTTATCCTCGGCAAAGCACCTAACCGAATTTGAAGGAAGCCCGTCTGCTTCGGTAAAATAGGTATATGCACCGTTTTCATATCTTGCGATACCTGCATCGTTAGTACCTATCCACATCCTGCCCTTGCTGTCGGTCATCATGCTTACAACATTTACAAGGCCGCCTTCACGCACGAATTCAAATTCATTTCCGTCGTATTTTGTAAGACCTGCATAGCTGCCGATCCATATGTATCCGTCATCGGTTTCACAGATAACATTCGCCTCCGATGAAACCATTCCGTTGGTGTTGTTGTATATTTTTTCAACAAAGTTATCGGAAAATAAAGTATTCTCTTCGGCGCTGACATCTAAAGACTGCACCGCAAACGCAGAGGTCATTGCCACAGCCAGCAAAAGCGACAATGCCTGAATATGCTTGCTTTTTCCTTTTTTCAGCCATTTAACGGCATATATTATCAAACACGCAAGCAAAACACATATCTGCTTATCAATAATTTCAACTACGGCTTCTCCCGCCATCGCCGCAGGAATAAGGGGAACATCATACCATTTCAGCATATCCACCAGTGTATCTCCCCAGATATTTCCCGAATATCCGCCGCAGAAGATAATGTTCAAAGGAGTTGAAACAACGGTACAAAGCACTCCGAGCCAAAAGCTTGAAATTACCGCCTTAATCAGATTATCCATATGTCCTCTTTTTGTAAAAATATGGATAATAACAGCTGTAAAAACGCTTGTTACAGAATATATCAATGCAGTTTGATCAAAAAGCGCCAGAATAGCATTATTGAACAAACCCGCAATTATTCCGCCCCACAAACCTCCGTAATATGAAGCAATGACCGTTCCTGTCATATCCAACCAAATTGGCATATTAAATCTATGCGCAATATATCTTCCGGCAATATTCAGAATTACTCCTATGACGACAGCCGGAACAGCTTTTAATATTTTTTTCAAAAACTACCCCTCCGTTTTATTTTTATCCGTCTGTTTTTTTATTCCCATGACTTCACAGTATCCTTTGCAAATATTATCATACTGCTCAAAAAGACTGTTTTGAAGGTCATAAATTTTTTCCGAAAATCCATTTTTCGAATTTTTTTCCATCTCATAAGCCAAATCGCCGGTTTCTACAGCGCCAATGGAATAAGCGTTGTTTTTAAAGCCGTGGATACGAATGCAGTAGTTTTTGTAATCACCGCTCAAAAGATATTTTAACAGCTCACTGCGTATCGGCAACTCGGTGAAATCCTTGAATATTTCCATGTAGAAAGTCTTATCGTATCCACAGGTTGCAAGACCCTTTTCAATGTTGATCTCAGGCAGCCTTCGGCGAAGCCCTTCAATTCCGCCTGCTGCCTGTTCTTGAAAAGCAGGCTCTTCAAGCTCAGAATGAGGATCCGGCACGATTCCCTCTTCTTTTTTATTCTGAACAGTATTCTGCTCTGTGTCTGTACTATTTGAATTTTTTTCATGGTTTATAAGTTCAGACGGCAGATAATGCAGGATCATATTATCGAGTTTATCGGGTATTATCGGCTTTGAAAGGAAATCATCAAAGCCCTCGCTTATGTATCTCTCTTTATCTCCGGCAACGGCATTTGCAGTCAGCATAATGACAGGAGCGCTGCAAAGCTTATCCTCATGTATATGGTGAAGCGTTTCTATACCGTCCATTTCGGGCATCATGTGGTCCAGAAAAACGATATCAAAGGTTTCCCGCTTCAGCATATCAAGACATTCTTTTCCGCTTTGCACACCGCACACATTTATTTGAGTACGTTTCAGCAGAGCATTGAATACTTTTAAATTCATCTCATTGTCATCAACAACAAGAATTTTCGCTTTTGGAGCAGTATAAACAGCCCTGTCTTCAGCGCCGGCAGAGACATCATATATTCTTTTACGGAAATCTCCAAGCGGTTCGGCATTTATGATTTTCTGTGCAAGCTTAAATGAAAACTCGCTTCCCTTTTCATATTCACTTTGAATTTCAAGTTCGCTGCCCATCAGCTTCAGCAGCTGCTGAACAATACTCATTCCAAGACCGGTACCCTCAACATTTCTGTTTCTGGAAATATCCATCCTGCTGAATTCATCGTAAATTTTTCCTATATCCTCCTCTTTTATTCCGATACCCGTATCTTTTACGGAAAAATCAAGAACCGCATTATTTTCATCACGCGTACAGCTCACACTGAGCGTAACCGTTCCGCAGTTTGTATACTTCACAGAATTTGTAAGCAAATTTATCAATATTTGCTTTATGCGCTTATCATCGCCGAAATATTCTTTCGGAATATCAGGAGAGATATCAAACACCAATTCCAAATTTTTTTCCTTTGCCTTAATGCTTATCATGTTATACAGATCATTCAGCATACTTCCGATCCCGTAGTTTACCGCTTCGATCTCCATCATTCCCGATTCTATTTTTGACGAATCCAGAATTTCATTTATTATGCTCAGGAGCATAGCTGAGGAATCCTTTACATCAGCTGAATATTCACGAATATTTTTCTCTTCGCTTTCACGAAGTATCATTTCATTCATACCGATTATTGCATTGATAGGCGTTCTTATTTCATGGGACATTCTTGCAATAAAGCGTGATTTGGCACGGTTAGCGTTCTCTGCATCAATTTTTGCCTTTTCAAGCTCGGATGTAAGCTTTGCCTTTTCAAGACTTCCGCTGACAATTTTATAAATACTGCTGCAAACCGACACAAAAGCAATATAGATAATACATCTCGGCAGCACATAGAAAATGAAAAGTGAAACAAACGGATTGCTGTTTACCTCATTCAATGTAAAATGCCCATCTACAATATATCCGTTCATTCCTCCGGTAGTCAGCAGTACCATATTAGCGTCACAAAGTCCGAAGAAATAGCCGCCGTAAACGACTATAACGGTACTGATAACCGTCAGAAAATAAACATAGCGCATAACCCGCTTTGACGAATAAAGGGCAGCATATAGAAACGGAAGCAGCGACACAAGAACTACATGGTATGTAATGGTAACTCCGCTAACAGTAAACACCAATATAGCGCTCAGCAGGAGAAAATATTTAAATTTTTTGTTTGACATCGAGATAAATTTTGACGCGGCAAAGCAGACAGTATATATCACCATTGACGGAATATATCCCCAAAGCATAAGCCGCTGTTCAATGATAAAAATGCCCGCCAGATTAAGCAAAAAGGTAATCGTATACACCAGCATAGTTACCGTAAAGCATTTCATAACATAAGTATTGGCAATATATTCCTTGTCCTCTATATAGGCAGAAATATCATTGCTGTTTTTATCTGCTTTATTCACAGACATATTGGCATGATTATTTAAAAACATGACCTGCACATTCCTTTTTACAGTAGATTAATAATACAACTAAACAAATCCCATCAGACAATATTTTTCACTATAATTATACAATATTTTCTTTTAAATTACAATACCTTTGTTAAGCTATTTGATGTTATAAATATAATAAATTTAATCATACAAACGTCTTTAGCGTTGCAGCAGCATAACCGTACACAAAAAACGTTAACAAAAATTACATTAATTACAAAATAATAGATAAACGAAGCATAAAAATAAAGGCGCTTTTATTTCTAAAAGCGCCTTTGTAATATCAAAGCTTATTCATCAGCATCCTGAAGAGCATCATATCCGCTTTCACCGGTTCTGACTCTTACTACGTCCTCAACATCGTAAACGAAGATCTTACCGTCGCCGATGTGACCTGTATAAAGAGCCTTGCGTGCAGCTTCAACAACTGTTTCAACAGGAACCTTGCAGACTACAACTTCGACCTTTACCTTAGGAAGAAGCGTAGCTTCAACAGGAATACCTCTGTACATCTCGCCTGCGCCCTTCTGAGTACCGCAACCGAGTATCTGTGTAACCGTCAGACCTGTTACGCCAACGCTGCCAAGCTCTCTCTTGAGATCTTCAAATTTATTCTGCTTGCAGACGATAGCAACCTTGGTGTACTTGTTCTTTGCGTCTGAAAGACGTTCGATCGAAGGTCTCTCGTAATTTGTTACGGGAACTGCCGAAGCAGGTACAGCAGGCTTTTCATCGGAAGAAGTAGTTTCGCCTGTGAATACGGAAATTGCATTTGTGTTAAGTACAGGCATAAAGTCTGCATATGCGGAAGGAAGTCCGTGTTCTGTAATATCAAGACCTCTTGTTTCTTCCTCAACGGAAGCTCTGAGTCCGATAGTGTTCTTAATAACAAGGAATGTGATGGTCATTGTGATAGCTGCCCAAACGCCTACTGTGATAACACCGAGGAGCTGTAGTCCGAGGAGGTCGAAGCCGCCGCCGTAGAAAAGTCCGTTTATTGTACATTCGGGAGCTGTTTCTGTTGCGAAAAGACCTACTGCAATTGTACCCCAGATACCATTCATCATATGTACTGCAACTGCGCCTACAGGGTCATCAATGTGAAGCTTGTGGTCAAGGAGCCATACACCAAATACTACCAGCAGGCCTGATACAACGCCTACCATTGCCGAACCGAATGCATCCATAACATCACATCCGGCAGTGATACCTACAAGACCTGCAAGCGAAGCGTTAAGGCACATTGAAACGTCCGGCTTGCCGTACTTGATCCATGTGAAGATCATGCAAACTACTGTTGCAACTGCAGGAGCAACTGTTGTTGTAAGGAAGATGGAACCGAGCTGAGGTCCTGTTGTAGCTGCTGCGCCGTTAAAGCCGTACCAGCCGAACCAGAGGATGAAGCAGCCAAGAGCACCTATTGTAAGGGAGTGACCGGGGATAGCGTTGACCTTTGTGACCTTGCCTGTTTTCTTGTCGGTAACAAACTTGCCAATACGGGGTCCGAGAATCTTTGCGCCTACAAGAGCAGCGATACCGCCGACCATGTGAATTGCGCAGGAACCGGCAAAATCATGGAAGCCAAGCTGTGCGAGCCAGCCATCGGGATTCCAAATCCAGTGTGCTTCAATAGGATAAACAAGTGCGCTGATAACTGCGGAATAGATGCAGTAAGAAAGGAACTTTGTTCTTTCAGCCATTGCACCGGAAACGATAGTAGCTGTTGTTGCACAGAATACCATGTTAAATACGAATGCCGACCAATCAAAATCAGCGTAGCTTGTAAAGATGTCAAAACCTGGCTTTCCGATAAGACCTGCAACATCTTCGCCGAGAAGTAGGCTAAAGCCTATCAGAATGAACATCGGAACACCAATACAAAAGTCCATAAGGTTTTTCATAATAATGTTCGCAGCATTCTTTGCACGGGTAAATCCCGTTTCAACCATTGCAAATCCTGCCTGCATAAAGAATACCAGTGCAGCACCGATCAGAAACCAGACTGCAAAAACTTCGCTTGTTACAGCGCTTGAAATTGTCTCCATAATATTTGCGTCCATATTAACAACCACCCTTTCTGAGTTTTGCGGTTTTCGTCAGAAAATTTTAGACTGCCGTCCAAAAAAAGACAAAACTCGCAGTTTGAAAATCCCTGATTTTCAAACTTTTATCCCTCCTAAACATTTAAGTAAAACAAAAGAAGCGCCGTAAGAATGCTGCGCCTTTGCAGCTTTCTCACAGCGCCCTTGCTGTTTTCTATGATTTGATTATATACCATATCGTTTTATTTGTCAAGTGTTTTTTTGAAATTTATGCAATTTTTAAATATATAACTTTCATTTTACGCCCAATTTAGCAATTGTATTTAAAAATATTGCAATTTATTATATTCTTTATTGCAAAATATTGTTTTATCGCAACATGCCGTTTACAATTGATCCATAAAAGTAAAAGCTGCTGCAAGCATTAAATTTTGCAACAGCTTTATTTGAATTATTCATTTTGGGTTTCAGAAGCAGTATCTTCGGTTTCCGATGCAATTTCCGTTCCGACAGCAGTTTCGGTCTCCGTATGCTCCTCATTTGGAAGGATCACTATCGCCTGACGGTGCATCTGGTCATACCTCGTCTCGAACTTGTTTATGTTGTAGTCTATAATACCTTTCATTGGGTCGTTCAGAGTAACCAGATCAGCATCCATATTAAAGCCTGCAAGAACAAAGCAATGCTCGTTCAGATACCAGTCAAGCTGCTCGCCTGTTTCGTTGTCGTACCACGTCTCATAATACTCCGGCTCAATCATTCCGTCGGTAGCCCAGCACAGCACAGGAGTACCCTCTGCAAGATAATCATACAGCACGTCGGGATGTGAGCCGGAAATGTTTTTCACGGTGAATCCTCCGCCGTGGTCGGCTATATACGCATTTGCAGCCTTTTCAATTGCCCCCGAAAAACAGCCGTAGCCTCTTCCGAACGGGTCGCCGATAAAGTAATCGAAAAAGCTGTCCTTATAGGTTTTGCCGTCTTCGTAACGGGCGTTGCCCCAGCTTATCGGAAGATAATTTTTCGCAAGGTCTGTCTTTTCGGCGTCAAATCCGCAGTGCCGAAGCAAAATCGTCAGCGCGGTAATTTCACAGCCCACAGGAAGCTCGGGAAGCTGAAGAATATTCTCCATATCGATATAAACCGAGTTGTTGTCGTAATCCTTGCGCTGACGGCTAGTTATAATCGTCCTGCTTGAAGATGTCTCCGACGGTTCGGTGTTTTCCTCAGAGACAGTCGTTGCGGACGTGACCTCCACCTCGGTTGTCACGGTGACCTGCTCCGTTTCGGAAGTCGTTTCCGAAACAGACTCGTAAGCTTCGGTATAGTATGCTTCCGCAGGAATGTCCGCCGAAGCAGGCTCGTCCTCTCCTCCCCCTGCGATAACGGAAATCAACACCGCCAGAAGAAGAATTATACATATGGTAAGTATAACCAGTCTGACAATAAGTTCATTCATATCAGTCACCTGTTTTTTCAAATCTAAACCAAGCAAAATCAAAATTGCTGCCCGGCATGAATACAAAGCTTATGTCATTTACACCGTTAATTGCAGAAATATCAAAACTCTGTTCGGTATAGTCCTCCGACCTGCAGAATTCAAGTATCTGCGTTTTCTGAATACCGTCCGCAGTATGTCTGAGCTGAATTGTATTGATTTCATTCGGTGTCCTTCCGCAGACAGTTACACGGCTTGTACCTGCGCCGAAATCCATACTCTTAAAGCCGATAACAACGTTGTTGCCGATTTTTTCAACAATATCTCCGTTTACGGAATAGTCGTCGCCGTAAATCTCGTCATTGTCCGCAGGAGAAAGCTTTGCAAAGGCTCTTTCATCGGCAATAAACTCAAAACCGCCGAATATACACTTGTCGGAAATCACAAAATACAGGTTGTGCATACCCTTCAGACGAGTACCAAGTTCAAAATCATAAGGCTCAAAGCTTCCCCAGCCATTGTTGTGAGGGAACATAGCCGTGGTCAGCAGCACGCTTCCGTCACCCTCGGGAACACCGTCCCATATTTCGATAGGTATATCCTTGTTGCAGCAGTTTCCAAAATACAGACGGAATTTCTCCATGCCTGTTTTGCCGAAATCAAGAGCCGTAAAGCCTGCATAAATGCGATTTGTAAATCCACCGAGAGCGCCGTTTTCAATAATATTAAGCGGCTCGCTTCCGAAAGAATACTCACAAGCTTTAACAAACGCATAAGGATTTCTTACTGCATCGCCCAGACCCGTTACGCTGAATTTCAGTTCGGATATCACCTGCGGATATTTTCCGCCGTTTGCGGCATAAGCACGAAGGATCGCTTCGCCGTCACCTTTCGCAGTAACATTTATTATTCCGTTATTTAGTTCACATTCCGCAATATTTGATTCAACACCGTTAGGCTTCACAAGCTTGCAGGTCACATCTTCAAAGGTTGCATTTGGGGGAAGAATTTTCACACTTGCCGAAAGCGTCTTATTATTTTCGTCAAGAGCCGTATTTTTGCAGGTCAGCTCGATTTTTCTTATCGGTATGTCCTTTTCGGGAACGGTATACTCCACCTTCTGAAGTGCCGAAACGCCGAAATGCTCCGCAGCTTCGGAATTAAGCACTATCTCGCAGGAAGCGAGTCCCTCGGAGGCAATTTTTATATGTATCTCACCGGCTTCAAATGTCGTACCTATCACCGCAAGAGCCTTGCCGCTGAAAAGTCTGCGGTTTGACGACTTATACTGCTCATAATCGGTGGAATCGCCGTTATCCATGCCGAGAAGTCTGCCTGCGCCGCTTACCTCTACCGATACTCGGTTACGAGCGTTTTCAACAGGATTGCCCTCGCTGTCCTCAGTAAAAATTTCAATAAAGCAAAGGTCTGTACCGTTTGCGGAAAGAGTAGTTTTGTCCGCTTTTGCCATAACTCTTACAGGGTCGCCGAAGCTTCTGCGGAAGTCTTCAGCAATAACGTTTCCGTCCTTGTCCATGGCTTTAACACGAATTTCTCCCTTTTCATAAGGAACGCTCCACTGTCCGTAAAGCTTTGTACCGTGTTCACGGTCGATCTCGCACACACCCAGAGACCTACCGTTCAGGAAAAGCTCCGCCTTTGGCAGGTTAGTATACGCAATAACGTCAATTTCCTGACCTTCATTGAAATCCCAGTATGGAAGCAGATGAACCATAGGCTCGTCCGTCCAAACGCTTTTATAGAAATAGTATATATCTTTCGGGAAGCAGCAGGTATCAGCCATTCCGAAATAGCTGTTTTTCGTGTCGTAAGGCGTAGGCTCACCGATATAGTCGATACCCGTCCAGACAAACTGACCTGCACAGAATTTGCGGTCACGGTCCTTTATCCATGCGTCATCGGCGCTTCTGCCCCAGCCTACAACGCTGTTGCCGAGAGATGAACACTGTCTGTCGTCATGTGAAAGCATCGGAACGTCCACAGGAAAATGATATATTCCCCTGCTTCGTACCGCCGATGACGTTTCGCTGCCGTAGATAACGGTTTCGGGGTACTTTTTATGATGCTCGTCATAGCACTTTTCCGTATAGTTATACCCCGAAATACCAAGCATTTCACCGATTTTCTGAGCATTCTCCCACTCGATAAAGTTTGAACCGATAGTCACCCTTGCATTCTCTCTCGGGTCGAAGGTGCGCACTGCTTTTACGAGTCTCTCCGCAATTTCATACCCGTGGACGGAAGCGTGGGTATCATAAATTTCGTTTCCGATGCTCCACATAATAACGCAGGGAGCGTTCCTGTCACGGGTCACCCAGCACTCAACATCATACTCGGCGGTTTCCTTAAAAAACCGTGCGTTGTCGTACTTTGTCTTTTCCAGCTCCCACATATCATAGCACTCGCTGACAACAAGCATACCAAGCTTATTGCATATCTCAATAAGCTGTCTCGAAGGCATATTATGGGAAGTACGTATCGCATTTGCGCCCATTTCCTTCATAAGCATGACCTGACGCTCTATCGCACGGTAATTCACCGCCGAGCCAAGACAGCCAAGGTCGTGATGCAGACACACGCCCTTCAGCTTCATGTTTCTGCCGTTCAGGAAAAATCCCTCGTTGGGGTCGAATTTTGTTTCACGGAAGCCTATGGTATCGGTAACGCTGTCAATAACTCCGTTTTCGCCGATAATTTCCGTTTTTACCGTGTACAGATATGGAGAGTCAATATCCCAAAGCACGGGATCTTTCACATTAAGCGTAATTTCATTTGCGCAGAAAGTTCCCACGGAAACCTCAGCGCCGTTCATATCGTAAACCGTGCAGCGTGTCTTATCGGCATTGCCCGAAATCTCGGCATTGATAATGACCTTTCCGTCCGTATATGCGGAAATATAAGTGCTTTTAATATATGTATCAGCCGTCAGAACCAGCTCAACATCACGAAAAATTCCCGCTCCCGAATACCATCTGCTGTTGGGCGAGCGATGTTCTATCTTCACGGCAATTTCATTTTCGCCCTTATGCACAAAGCTTGTAATATCCGCATAAAAAGCCGTGTAGCCGTTAGTATGGCGAAACACCTCAACGCCGTTCACATATATTGTACTGTTCATGTAAATACCGTCAAAATACAAACGCACACAGCCGTCGTTATTGTCAATATTCAGCCTGCGGAAGTACCATCCTTCTCCATCAGCGTAAAGATTATTCGTATCATAAATCAACCAATCGTGCGGCAGGTCAATGTCTTTACAACCGTCATAGTCCTTAGCCTTTTCATATCCCGAATCAAGCGGCAAAAGCTTGAACTTCCAGCCGTCATTTATTAAAATATGCACAAAAATCCGCACCTTTCAGCATAATAATTCATATTATTATACCATACTGCGCAGTTTTATTTGTGTACATATTGTAAACAACCAAAAATTAACGGCGTCAAGAGCTGTTCGCTCCTGCGCCGTCAATATTAATCATAAATTGTAATAATTATGTCCGCTTCCTCGGTAGCTGCCGTAGTAAAACCTGCAAACGGGTCATCATCGCGTATCTCCGGCTCTTCGGTCACGGTAGTTTCAGGCTTCGGCGGATTTTTTGCAACGTAAACCGTAAGCGTTTCACCGGCTTCAACATCAATTTTCTCGCCCGGCTCCTTGCTTGTTTTCGCCACATATCCTTCAAGAGTATCCTCCGTCTCTATTTCCTGCTCCTCGTATTTGATTCCCAGCTCGTTAAGCTTAGCAAAATAATCCTTTTTGGAAAGCGTCAGATAATCGGGAATTTCAATATACTTAGGTCCGAGACTTACCTTTACGAGAATTTCCGCCCCGTCCTTATAAGTCTCATTTTTATGAATGGACTGCTCGAATATCTGTCCTTTCGGATAAATATCATTATATTCAAATTCAGCTTTGAAAATAAGGTTGCTGTAATTATCAGACTTGCTGACGACCTCGTAATTTTTGCCGGTAAGGTCGTTCATTACATACACAATACCGTTATCGGAAGAAGCCGTAGTTGTAACAGCAGGTTCAGTCACAGGAGAAAGCGTCGCTGTTGTTGTAGCTTCCGAACCTGCACCTCCTGTTTCGGAGATAGTTGAAAGCTCTGTATTTCTGTTTATTTCACCGCTGCTGTCGTCAAGACTGATTATCAGCATGACAAGCAGGAACAGACCCACACAAAGAATAACCGCCATTATAAGAATAAACAGACCATGTCTGCTCATAGGTTTTTCTGCTTTTGCAGGAGCCCTGCTCTGCACCTGTTTCGGAATGGTGATGGTCTGGGTGCTTGATGAAGAAAGTCTCTTTGAGCCATACTCTGGCTGCTCAAACAGCTGAGTTACAAGCTCTGTGATGGTCTGGATACGCATTTCGCCGTCCATATTAAGACCGTTCATAATTACCTTTGAAACATTCCTAGGAATATTCTTGTTTATCAAAGCAGGCTCAATAAGGTTATCGTTTGAAATTCTGCTTGCAGCGTCTGTGGGAACAACTCCGGTCAGTATGCGGTAAAGCAGTGCAGAGATACCGTAAACGTCCGTCCATGTGCCCTGCCAGTTGTTAGAATTATACTGTTCCGGTGCAGCATAGCCATTATATATTTCAGAAGCAAGCTCGGTATTTGCCGTTCTTGCGTCAGCAATGCAAAATCCCGTAAGCTTCAGCTCGCCCTTATCGGTAATGATAATATTTTCGGGAGAGATACCTCTGTGAACAAGTCCTGCATTATGAACGAGAGAAAGCGTAGTAAAAATCGGAGGGAAAAGCTTTTTGACCTCTTCCCATGAAAGCTCTCCCGCATTCATTTTCAGATACTCGCCCATAGTCATTCCGTCAAGCCAGTTGAAAACAACATAAGCGGTATTATTGTCACCGAACATATCTATTGCAGCATTAATATGGTTAAGAGTCCTCATTTTTGAAAGAATTTTGTTAAGCTCAACAAATTCGGACAAAAAAGTTTTATACTGGGGCATACAGTTGGGATTAACTTTAATTACAGACGAATCCTTTTCACGGCTGCAAAGGGTATCAGGCATATACTCCTTTAAAATGACCTTTATTTCTGTAATTTTATCAAATGCGATATAATCCGCACTTTCACCATTATAGGATTTCAGCTTTCCGACAATATATCTGTCGTTGAGCACAACACCGGGTGCAAGATAAGACGGGAGATGCGGCGCGCCCAAATGATAACCGCACTCGGGGCAAACTTCAACGCCTTCCTCAAGCGGATTCATACAACCATAACAAAGATTAAAACGCTCCATATTCCCAGCCTCCTTTCTTTTCGGCTCATGATTTCTGAAAGTAATAATAACAGCAAAAAACGCAAAAGTCAATCACTTTATGCAATTTGTAGATAAATTGTATTCACTTTGTAATAATTTACAATACCTGCAATTCGCAATAGCTAACCTTATAATTATACCAAAACGGCAAACAAACGTCAAGCAAAACCCGTAAAATCCGTGAATTTATACGGATTTGCACTGAAAATTCCGTGATTTCACAGCATAATATACTGCCGTACACAGCAG
This sequence comes from uncultured Clostridia bacterium, assembly GCA_945876755.1. Lineage (GTDB taxonomy): Bacteria > Bacillota > Clostridia > Oscillospirales > Ruminococcaceae > RGIG8773. The sequence continues at coordinate 96,067 of CAMCPM010000002.1, read as the reverse complement.
AATTTTCTTCTATTGTTAAAATACAGCAAGCATTTTCAGATAAATTTTGAAGCAATAAACATTATAAGAGGCATTGTTGCCGCAGAAGCAATCGTTGAAACAGCAAATATTTCCGAAGCATAAACGGAATTTTTCCCGTATTTTGCAGCAAACATTATCGTAGAAGTCGCCGTCGGACACGCAGCCGAGATAAGTATCGTATTTGCCACAACAGGGTCTATATCAAACGGAATAAGCAGCAGCATGATAATAAGCGGTCCTGCAATAAGCTTGAGAAATCCCGTAAGGTAAATTCCCGGCTTTTTAAGAGCCGAATTCAGATTTGAACGGGCAATGGTCATACCGGAAATAAGCATTGCAAGGGGCGTATTCAGCGAAGCAATATAGTTAAGCGGCTGCATTATGATATCCGGCAGACGTATTTGCAGGAAGAAGAAAATCAGCCCTGCAAATGTTGCAAGCACCGCAGGCGCTTTAAGAGCATTCACAGCAGACTTGAAATTCATGCGGTTTGTCATAGTCATGATACCGTGAGTCCAGGAAAGCAGATTGAAAACGGCAATGTAAGCGGTAAGGTAAAAGATACCGTCCGTGCCGTAAACCGCCTCAATAAGCGGTATTCCAAGAAATGCGCAGTTTGAGTATGCAATTGCGAAACGTTCAACGCCGCCGTCCTCACCCCTGCGTTTTCCACAGAATACTGCTCCAAGCGCAATAAGGACTATATGTGAAACTGCCGAAAGCAGAAAAGCTATGAGCAGTCCGTTTATAAGCCTTGGCTCAAGGTCTTTCTGAAATGACGTAAAAATCAGAACAGGACAAACCGTGCCAAGCACAAAATTTGAAAGCTGATTGCAGCCGCGTCTTGTAAATGCACCTTTTTTGTACAGAAAGAAGCCGAATAAAATCAGAATGAACATTATTACAATCTGATATAAAACAGTTATTGCAGAATTCATATCTATGCCTCCACCAAAAACATTTAACGTCCGAAAAAATAAATTTCGGACGTTTTCAATGTCATATAACCTTGCTGAGAAAGCTTTTGAGTCTTTCGCTTTTCGGATTGGAGAAAAATTCTTCGGGAGAATTTTCTTCAACGATAGATCCGTTATCCATAAATATAACACGGCTTGCAACTTCTTTTGCAAAAGCCATTTCATGTGTAACTACGACCATTGTCATATTTTCTTCCGCCAGCTCACGCATAACGTTAAGTACCTCGCCTACCATTTCCGGGTCAAGCGCCGAAGTAGGCTCATCGAAAAGCATAACATCCGGCTTCATGCAGAGTGCCCGTACAATGGCGATACGCTGCTTCTGACCGCCCGAAAGCTGATTTGGATATGCGTCCGCACGGTTTGCAAGACCTACTCTTTCCAACAGCTCCATCGCAGTTTTTTCGGCTTCATCTTTGGATTTTCCCAGAAGCTTCATTGGCGCTATCGTAAGATTTTTCATAATATTCATATGCGGAAAAAGATTGAACTGCTGAAAAACCATACCCATTTTACGGCGGTGAATATTTATATCGGTTTTCGGGTCGGTAATATCCACGCCCTCAAAAAGAATCGTTCCGCCGGTAGGCTCTTCAAGCAGATTAAGGCAGCGGAGAAATGTGCTTTTCCCCGAACCTGAGGGACCGACCACAAATACGACCTCGCCATGGTGAATATCAATGGAAACTCCGTTCAAAGCGTGGTTTTCCATTCCATCAAACTTCTTTTTAAGGTCTTTTACCGAAATAAGCACGTTATCAGTGGTCACTGTTTCTCAGCCTCCTTTCAAGCTTTCCGACAAGGAATTCGAGAATAATAACTACGGTAAGATAAATCGCAGCGACTGCAAGCAGAGGCATCATAGCGTCATAGGTACGGCTTCTGATGATATCGCCGCCCTTTGTAAGATCCTCCATTGCGATATAACCCGAAACCGAGGTTTCCTTCAGAAGAACGATAAGCTCGTTTCCCAGTGCGGGAAGAACATTTTTAAACGCCTGCGGAATGATAATATATATCATAGTCTGAGCATAGTTGAAGCCGAGACTGCGACCTGCTTCAAACTGACCCTTATCAATGGACATAATGCCGCTTCGCACGATTTCCGCAACGTAAGCACCTGAATTAATTCCGAATGCAATGACCGCAACGATCATTTTATCAATAGTTACGGAAGCAAAAATTCCGTAATAAATAATAAGAAGCTGAACTACAACAGGAGTACCGCGTATTACTGTAAGATAAAGACGGCAGATAACGTTGGCAATTTTAAGCTTGCCGGTTTTATCATGGGTCGAACGGATTATTGCAACGAGAAAGCCTATAACAACACCGAGTATTACCGCAAAAACCGTTATCTGTATTGTAACCAGAAGTCCATCGGTTATATACTGCCATCTGTCCTCTTTAATGAAGTTGCGGTAGAATCTGTCCGCAAACTCACTGAACCATTCCGTCATTCAAACATTCCTTTCAGAGCATAATAGTAAAGCGTGCAGAGCACTGCCCCACACGCCTATGTGCTTTCAAAATTACTCGGCAGTAATGTACTTGTCAATGATTTCCTGAAGTCTGCCGGACTCCTTGAGCTTTGCAAGAGAAGCGTTTACCTTTTCAAGAAGTTCTGTATTGTCCTTTGAAATAGCGATCGCATAATCCTCAATTGTGTATTCCTCGTCGAGGATAATAAGTCCCTCGTTTTCGGAGATAAACACCTTTGCAGGCTCACGGTCGATAATTACAGCGTCGATTTTATCCTGAAGAAGCGACTGTACAGCCTCAAAGCCCTTGTTGAAACGCTCAACGGAAGCGTCTTCAATGTCACCTGCGTATATATCGCCTGTTGTACCAAGCTGAACGCCGACTTTTTTTCCGGTAAGATCAGCAGGAGAAGCAATAGCAGAGCCTTCCTTAACGATAACTACTTGGGCAGCAGTTGTGTAAGGGTCGGAGAAATTAACGCTTGCAAGTCTGTCCTCACTTACGGTCATGCCTGCAACGCCGATATCAGCCTTGCCGGACTGAACAGCAGCAATAATTGAATCGAAAGCCATATCCTCGATAACGAGTTCAAGGCCCATATCATCAGCAACAGCCTTTGCAATTTCAGCGTCAATGCCTACGATCTTGTCGCCGTCGCGATACTCATATGGAGGGAACTCAGCGTTTGTAGCCATAACAAGAGTAGTTTTTTCCGACTTTCCGCAGCCTGCAAAAGCAAGAACCATTGCGGAAGCGAGAACACCGCAAATAACCTTAGAAATTTTCATAATATATTACTCCTTCTGTGTATTTTAAAATAACAAGCTATATTATACATTATAATTATAATTTTTTCAAGTACCCTGACCCAGATTTAAATGAATGTCAACAATTTATATTAAATTATACAATATTCGTGTTATTAAACGAATATCCCCGTATTTTTTATATTTATAACTGTTACAATTTTGATTCAAAGCTGTATTTATATTTTAAACATCAATTTTTTTAGTATTTCATAAATAAAGGCATTTTAATATAATCATACAAACGATTTAACAGCACCTATATTTTGATAAAAAATGTAATAAAAAGTTTTATATTGTTAAATTATACATATTTTTATTGAAATATTTTGTAATTTTTTTCAAGTTTTTTTGTCAAATGGTATTGATTTCCATTATCTTTTGTGATAAAATATAAAATGTAAAAACTTAAGGAGGTAATCAGTATGTCAAATAATTCCAAACTATTGATCTGTGAAGATATCTGCAGCTACGGAGAATCATTCTACAGGAACCTTGAAGTTTCAGGTATAAGCTTTAAAACCTGCAATGCCGACGGAAATGCCGTTCTTGCCGCTATAAGCGAATTTCAGCCTGATATCGTTCTGTGCGAAGCGGTCATGCCGGGAATAGATGCAGTAAACCTTATCAGAAAAGTCAATGCCGACAGTTCCGGTAAAAAACCTTTCTTCATCGTGTCATCACTTTACAGAAATGCGTTTGTTGAAAAAGAGATAATGGAATTTTCCAATGCATATTTTATACTTAAACCATTTGACGCCGAATCATTCCTCAGCACTGTCGGGAGAATCCGTTTAACATCTGTTGAAAACCTTTCGGAAATAAACGATGATTCCCCCCGTGTAGAAATGGTCGTGACCGACATTATACACCAAATCGGAATTCCTGCACACATAAAGGGTTATCATTATCTGCGTGAAGCCATTATTCTTGCGCTGAACGATGACGAAATGCTCGAAAGCGTAACAAAATTGCTCTATCCGTCCGTTGCACAGCGTTTTGATACAACAGCCTCACGGGTTGAACGTGCTATCCGTCATGCAATTGAAACCGCATGGGACAGGGGCGACGTGGACGTACTTAACGGAATGTTTGGATATACCATAAGCGTTGGAAAAGGCAAGCCGACAAACTCGGAATTTATTGCGCTCATTACTGATAATCTTCGTCTTAGATTTAAGCTTTCGGGAAACAAAAGAGAAAAAGTCTCACGCTAACAATGTGAATAAGCCTGTTTTTTGTTACATAATTTTCCTATTAGAAATTATCATGTAATAAAACTAATTCCGCCAAGACCTGTGATCTTGACGGAATTTTTTTACTTTTTCTACTTGATGAGGTTAGTATGTAATAAATTATAGTTTAGCGTACTATGATAAAATTATATTGTAGGGGCGGATTCCATATCCGCCCGAATATAAATCATCTGTAAACCACGGGCGGAAATAGATTCCGCCCCTACATACAAATAAAATAAATTCTAATTTATCTTGCAAAATACGAGGAATAAATTATTACACAGCTCCAAGAAATGCCAATTACACAAGAAACGCAAAGCCGCTTTTGACACAAACATCAAAAGCGGCTTTGTAACACTTCTGTATTGCCGCCCCTCACAGAAACGAGGGACATACATCGTTATTTTTACTCCTGTTCAGCGGGCTCTGGTACAGCAGCTTCCTCAGCCTTTTCAGGAACGCTCTCCTGCTTTCCGTCAGCTTCCAGCTCCTTGCCGAGAAGTGCAGGAAGCTCCATTCCTGCCTGCTTGAACAGTTCATTCAGAGGCGGAACGGATTTCATCATGCCGGAGATAAAATCAGCAGTAGCGGTGTTTCCGTCACCGTTTTTGCCGCCGTCCCAGACAGTGACCTTGTCGATCTTGATATTCTTGATAGCGTCCACCTGAATGCGCATAAGTTCTTCAAGCTTGTCAGCAACGACCATTTTAACGGCAGAATCCGCATCACCGGCAGCTTCGATAAGTGCTTTCATACCCTCTGCCTGCTTCTGGAGTATCTCCTGCGCACCGCGAGCCTCGGCAGCCATTTTTTCATACAGAGCGTCAGCTTCGCCTCGAGCCTTGCGGCGAAGAACTTCAGCCTCAGCCTCGGCAGCGATCTCGGCTTTTTCCTTTTCGATCTGAGCTTTTACGATAACGTCAGCCTTCTGAGTAGCCATTTCCAGTTCAGCACGCTTGCTTTCAGCTTCCTGCTGTGCAGAATAAGCTTCTTCCTTTGCCTTTGCAGACTGTACAGCCTCTGCTGCGGTAGCCATTTTGAGAGCCTCGGCTTCTTTTTCACGGCGTTTTGCTTCGGACTGAGCAATTGAGATCTTAGCGTCGTTTTCACCCTGAATTGCAGCAGCATTAGCAGCAGCAACCTGAATACGCTGTTCCTTCAATGCGTTTGCCTGACCAATTTCACCGTCACGGCTCGTCATAGCAACTGCAATTTTTGCATCATTTGTAGCCTTTGCGTCAGCCTCAACCTCTTTCTGTCTGCGGATAGCCTCTGACTGAGCGATTGAGATTTTAGCCTCATTTTCACCGTCAATAGCGGTAGCGTTTGCAGCAGCGACCTGAATACGCTGGTCTCTGCGTGCATTTGCTTCACCGATAGCACCGTCTCTGTCTTTTTCGGCAACGCTCTTTTTGGCGTCGTTGATAGCCTTTGCAGCAGCTTCCTTACCAAGAGCGTCAATATATCCCGACTCGTCGTTGATATCGGTTACGTTAACGTTGATAAGACGCAGACCGATTTTCTTCAGCTCAATTTCAACGTTGTTGGATACCGCAACAAGGAATTTGTCACGGTCGGTATTTATCTCCTCGATCTCCATTGTAGCGATTACAAGACGAAGCTGACCGAAAATAATATCCTTTGCAAGCTCCTGGATCTCCATCATTTTCAGACCGAGAAGACGTTCAGCAGCATTCTGCATAATGCCCGGCTCAGTGGAGATACCTACCGTAAAACGGGAGGGAACGTCAACACGGATATTCTGCTTTGAAAGAGCATTTTTAAGGTCAACGTTAATAGATATCGGCGTAAGGTCAAGGTACTGGAACGACTGGATAACAGGCACAATAAAAGCCGCGCCGCCGTGAATACACTTGGCGCTTCTTGCCTGACCGTTTTTATCGGTTCCAACCTTACCGTAAATTACCATAATTTTGTCCGATGGACACTTTCTGTACCGCGAAAGAATTGCCGCAACCGCCGCAAAAAGCACAACGACGATCACGCATATCGCTATCAATGTTTCAATATTTTCCATTTAATTACCTCCCAATTTCCATATATTTATGTAAAGCGCAGACATTACTGTTCACGCTCGACAACAAGAGTTTCGCCGTTTAAATCGGTAACACGCACAACGGTTCCCGTTTTAAGAAGCTCACGCTCGTTTGAAACAGCGCTGCATTCCATAAAACGTCCCTGCAAAGTAAGTGTGACCTTTCCCTCACCCTCGTTTGCGGGCGGAACAGGAATATACACAGTAGCAGTTTCTCCAATGGCGTTGCGGAAATCAACAGTACCGTTCTCGGTAAGCTTTTTGCTTATCTGAACAAGCTTCGCCACCCCGAACATTGCAAAGAAACCTGCAATTACTCCAAGAGGAATTGCACCCACGGCAGGAATTCCACCGCTTACAGCAGCAATTGCCACCCAGCCCGCCACCGCAAAGAATGCAACCATTCCCTGAACGGTAAAAAGCTGAAGCGGAGCATAATCCGCATGGACATGATAGGGCAAATCGCCGTCACCCTCGGGACAATCGAAATCCGTTCCGATGTCTGCGTCAACATCTGCCGAAATATCGACATCGGTCCCCCCCATATCAATTCCGCTTGTATCGCTGAGATTTATATCGCCGTCGTCGCCAAAGCCGGAGATAGACAGTATAGTCTGCAAAAGCAGAATCAACGTTGCAGGAACGGCAATGCAATATAAAATTCTCATAAGAGTTGAAAGACTTTCCCACCATTCAGCCATAAAAAGCCCCCCTTTTTGGCATTGATGTAAATATCATTTACTACATTATAGCCTCATATTAACGATTTGTCAAGTACCTTTTAATAAAAATATACATTAAAATCAATCCGTTGGGCATAAAAATTGCCGTAAAACACAAAAATACCGCTGTATAAAAAGCTTCCGTCAATATAAACATAATTGCCCCGTCCTTTTTGATATATTTATTAGGTAAATATCATTTACTATTATACGCATACAAAAGCGTACTGTCAAGTAAAATTAAACATTATTTCTGAAAATAAATTTGGTTTACCCTCTTGAAAAAGTTGAAAAGCTGTGCTACAATATAGTAAATTATATTTACCGAAGAAAGGAGCAGACGCATGACCCCCGAAGAACGTGGACGACGCATAAAGGAAGCCCGAATTGCCAAAAAAATGACGCAAAGCGAAGTGGTCGGAAGCTTTATTACACGGAATATGCTGAGCCAGATTGAAAGCGGAAGCGCTGTTCCATCGCTGAAAACGCTGGAATATCTTGCTTCAGTCCTGGATATCCCGATATCAACACTTATGCCGCAAAACGAAAGTGACTGCGTTTTTCCCGAAACCGAAGCGCTTATCTCCGCAAAAAAGCATTTTGCTAAAGGAAATTACCGTGCAGCGGTCATGAGTCTTGACAGCATTGACGACAATTCTCCGTTGTCGGACGAAATTTCTGCGGTAAAGGCACGCTGTTATCTGAAGCTTGCGGAGGAAACCGCAGACAGCGACGCCGCAAAAGCGGTCGAGTACGCCAAGGAAGCGGCAGTTCTTGCCGAAAAGGGGTTTTATGCCAACAGCGCATTAAAATCGGAAGCAGCTGCTTTGCTGAATAAACTTGCGGAAAAACTGAAAAAATATTACGAGGACATAATTTCCGGTATTTGATTTGTATTTGGGGAGGGTTTTTATGAGCAATGAGCCTATTCTGTTTGATCCGGAGCAGCCGCTTGCCCATTATGAACGGGCAAGAAAGCTTTACGCTACGGTAAAAAAACGCCTTGCTTTCGGCACGGTCATGCCGCTGATATCCTTTTTCTTAGGCGCTGCGTGTATAGGTTATGACCCGTGGCTGATGGCAATTTTCGCATTATTTGCAATTCCGTTTACGCTTTTATCAATAATCGGCTGCCGAACACGCCGTGCAAAGCTTTGTCTGATAGGCATACCAATGGCGTTCATTCTGTCACTTGTTACATTAATGTCGGGAGAATTTTTTGCACCTCTCTCATTTGCTGCTTACGTTGCCGCTGCATTTGCGGAAATTATGGCTATTCCTGCCGCAAATGATTTTTACAAGCTTAAAGAGCTGCCCGGATTTCCTTTCTTTGACGCATCTATGGATAATATTTCCTTTGCCGCTATGGACAGACACGGTGCGGACGAATTTATAGACGAAAGCTCAATTCACGAGGAACTTGAAGTAAAAAAATACGTCCCGATTGAACCTCCGTCTCAGGAGATGTCGGAAATTATTACAGATGGAATTGAACTTTTTACAGACGATAAACCGCAGCTTTCAGAATATGAATACGAAGCGGCAAAGGCGGTAAGCGATGTTCCCGACGACCTTAAAGACGAGGTTATCATGAGTCTCGGGCACCTTGCTCCTAACCTTGCGGAATACGAAGAAGCCGCCGAAGAGGAACGCCTTGAAAATGCAGATCGTCCCTTTGAGAGAATGATAAATGCACAGGTGAAAAACGACAGCAAGCTTTCCGACGTTGAACTGTTCGGATAAGCTTTATCGTAAAAGCTATTTTTTCGGGAATTTTCCATGCTTTATGCGGATATACTATTTGCATGGAAAAGAAAATTATAAGAACAAAGCTTGTAATAATCGGCGCAGGTCCGGCAGGAATAACCGCTGCGATATATGCCGCCCGTGCAGGTCTTGACCCCGTTTTACTGGAAAAAGGTACTGTCGGAGGACAGCTTGTGCAAAGCAGTATCGTGGAAAATTACCCCGGCTATACCTGCATAACCGGCTCAGAGCTTGCAGGAAATTTCCGCAGACACGCAGAATCCCTCGGTGTTAAAATTGAAGAATTTGATTTCATTGAGCGAATCGAGCTTACAAACGGCAAAAAACAGGTAATTACAGAAAGCAGTATCTACGAACCTTCAGCGGTAATTCTTGCCACGGGAGCAACCCCCAAGCCGCTGCTTGTAAAAAACGAATCACGTTTCAGAGGCAAAGGCGTGCACTATTGCGCACTGTGCGACGCAAACGCTTACAAAGGGAAAACAGTAGGCGTTGTGGGCGGCGGCAGCGCTGCTGTTGAAGAAGCGCTTTACCTTTCCAAAATTGCCGAAAAGGTTATTGTAATACGCCGCAAAAGCAGCTTTCACGCGGAAAAGGCAATTTTGAAAAAAGCCGAACAAACTGAAAATATAGAACTTCTGTATAACACCGACCTGCTTGATGTCGGCGGAAATGACTTCCTTGAATATGCTCTTGTTACCGACATTCTGACACGCAGGGAATGGAAAATCCCACTTTCAGCAGTGTTTGCCTATATCGGCAGCGCACCCCGTACCGAGCTGCTAAGAGGCTGTCTTGAGCTTAGTCCGCAGGGATATATCGTTACCGACAACGATATGCACACAAGTATCGAGGGCGTTTTCGCCGCAGGAGATGTCCGTGAAAAGAGGTACAGACAAATAGTTACCGCTGTTTCAGACGGTGCGGCAGCTGCTCTTAACGCTGAAAAATATATATTGATGAAAGAAGGAAAATAAAATGATAAAGGTATTTTCGTCCGACAGCTGCGGCTGGTGTACAAAGCTGAAAGCATACCTTGACAGCAGACGTGTTGAGTATGACGTTATAGACGTTGCCGAATCAAGAGAGAATTACGACAAACTGATTGAAATATCGGGTCAGACAGGGATTCCCGTCACCGTTTTTGACAACGGCGAGGTAGTCATAGGCTTTGACAAAGAAAGAATCGACAGGCTTCTATAAAGTAAAAATAACCTGAGAAGAAAGTTTATCTTCTCAGGTTATTTTTATAATAATTCTTAATCTAAATGTGTACAAAAAGTCAAGCAAAAGCTTGCATATATGGGTTTTGTGCAGATTTTTTGTCTACACATTGATTAAGAATCAGTATTATTATCATCAATCGGATATCCTGCCCTTGCAGAAGCTGTCGATATAGCGGTCAATACAGCGTTCTATAATTGCAATAGCTTCTTCCCTGCCCTTCATTTCGTCTATAACGGTTTCCTTGCCTTCAAGAGATTTATAAACCGTAAAGAAATGCGACATTTCATCAAAAACGTGCTTTGGAAGCTCGCTTATGTCACGGTAGGAATTATATGTGGGGTCATTGAAAGGGATCGCAATGATTTTATCGTCCCGTGCGCCGTTGTCAAGCATGGAAATTACGCCGATAGGGTAACACTTAACAAGCGCAAGTGAGCATATAGACTCGGAACAAAGCACGAGAACGTCCAAAGGGTCGCCGTCCTCAGCGTAGGTACGGGGGATAAAGCCGTAGTTTGCAGGATAGTGCGTAGATGTGTACAGCACACGGTCAAGCATAAGAAAACCGGTTTTCTTATCAAGTTCATACTTCATTTTGCTGCCCTTTTCGATTTCAATTACAGCAAAAAAGTTATCCTTGGTTATACGGTTCGGGGAAATGTCATGCCAGATATTCATATTATCTTTCCTTTCTGTTTGTTTCTTCCGTTTCGCCTATCAAATACTTCGGTCTGCGTTTGACCTCCATATAGGTTTTTGCAAGATACTGTCCCATTATGCCCATACAGAAGAGCTGTAAGCCTCCGACAAAGCAAATTAGACACATTACCGCCAAAGCTTCCGATAACTCTGCTATTGCAAAAATCATTAACACAAGCGCTGCAATGAACAGCAGTATACTGAAAATCACGGAAAAAGCCAGCGGAAACGTAGAAAACGCCGTTATTCCCTCAAATGAGTACATAAGCAGTTTCCAGAAATTCCATGTGGTTTTGCCTGCGGCTCTCTCGGTATTTTCCACCTCGATATATTTTGTACGGAAACCCACCCAGCTGAAAATGCCCTTTGAAAAACGGTTGTATTCGGGCATATCAAGTATGGCGTTCACCATCTGCCTTGTCATAAAGCGGTAATCCTGCGCTCCGTCCACGATTTGAGTCTGGGAGATTTTGTTTATCACCTTATAAAAGCTCCGTGAAAAGAAAGACAGAAGCTTAGGCTCTCCCTTTCGTGATACACGCCTTGTTGCCGCACAGTCATACTCTCCGCTTGAAACGTACTCATACATCTGCGGCATAAGCTTTGGAGGGTGCTGCAAATCAGCGTCCATAATAACAACATAGTCGCCTTTTGAATGCTCCATACCCGCAAGCATAGCAGCTTCCTTGCCGAAATTACGGCTGAACGAAACATAACGGAAACGGCTGTCCTCTGCGGAATATTTGCGCAGTATATCCAACGTGCCGTCCCGAGAGCCGTCATTGATAAACAAAAATTCAAACTCCAGCTGCGGATGTGCTTCGGTCATTCCGTCCGAAACACGGAGTATTTCCTCGTGAAACAACGGAAGCACCTCCTGCTCGTTAAAGCATGGCACGACCACCGTAATCAGTTCTTTTTCCATTAAAGGTATCCTTTCAATTATTCAACGGTAACAGACTTCGCCAGATTTCTCGGCTTATCAACGTCACAGCCGCGCTGTACAGCGGTGTAGTACGCAATAAGCTGCATTGTAACGACCGAAAGCAGCGGCAGGAAAATATCCTCTGCATCGGGAAGCCCCACCTTATAGTCTGCGCAGTTTGAGTCAATTTCAATTGATTCTCTGCAAATCATAACGACCTTTGCGCCGCGGCTTTTTACCTCACGGACATTTGAAAGAGTCTTTTCAAACAGCCTGCTTTGTGTAGCCGCCACGATAACAGGCATTCCGTCGTCGATAAGAGAAATCGTACCGTGCTTCAACTCACCTGCGGCGTAAGCCTCGCTGTGGATATATGATATCTCCTTCAGCTTCAGCGAGCCCTCCATACTGAGCGCATTGTCAAGCCCTCTGCCGATATAAAGCAGGCTGTCAGCGTTGAAAATTTTTGACGCAACAAATTGATACTGTGACATATCGTTAAGGCAAAGCTGTATTTTTTCGGGAATCTGCATAAGTCCCGATGTAAGACGCCTGCACTCGGCTTCGTCTATTTTTCCGTTTGCATATGCAACCTCAAACGCAAAAAGGTACATAAATGCGACCTGTACTGCGTAAGCCTTTGTTGAGCATACTGATATTTCCGGACCTGCGTTGGTATAGATGACCATATCCGCCTCACGGGCAATTGAGGAGCCTACTACGTTTACGACCGCAAGAGTGTCCGCCCCCCTGCTTCGTGAAAGCTTCAGCGCTTCCAGTGTATCAGCCGTTTCACCCGACTGGGAGATAATTACGACCAAGTCGTTTTCGGTAACAAGCGGATTTCTGTATCTGAACTCGGAAGCAATGTCCACGATAACAGGAGTCCTTGCAAGGTCTTCAATAAGATACTTGCCGACCATACCCGAATGCATTGCCGAACCGCAGCCGACGATATAAATATTTTTATATCCGCGGATTTTTTCAGCGGTAAGTCCGCACTCGCTGAAATCGGGCAGACCGTCCTTAACTCTCGGAGAAACGGTATTACGCACAGCATCGGGCTGCTCATGTATCTCTTTCAGCATAAAATGCTCATAGCCGCCCTTCTGTGCAGCGGCAACATCCCATGTAGCGGTTTGCAGCTCTTTTTCGATATATTCGCCGTGAATATCTGTAAAGCGTATTCCCTTTTCATCGAGTATCGCAATTTCTCCCCGTTCAAGAAAATAATAATTACGGGTATGTTCAAGAATTGCGGTAACATCGGAAGCAATAAAGCTTTCGCCGTCGCCTTTGCCGACTATCAGCGGACTGTCCTTGCGCACCGCATAAATTTTATTTTTGTGCTCCCTGAAAATAATTCCGAGAGCATAAGCGCCCTCAATATCTCCGAGAGCCTTTTCTATTGCTTCAATAGGGTCGCCCTCATAATAGTAATCAAGCAGCTTGGCAACAGTTTCCGTATCCGTCTCACTTTCAAAGCCGTAACCCTTGCTTGTGAGAAATGCTTTCACTTCACGGTAATTTTCAATAATTCCGTTGTGGACGATAGAAACCCTTCCGTTGCCTATCGGATGGGAATTTACATCGGACGGCTCACCGTGGGTCGCCCATCTGGTATGACCTATACCGCAGGTGGCTTTAAGCTCGGATTCGTCCGCAAGCCTTGCCGCAAGGCCCTCATCTATTTTCCCCTTAGCCTTGACGGTCTTTATCTTATCGCCCTCAAAAACGGCAATTCCTGCCGAATCGTAGCCGCGGTATTCAAGCTTGCGCAAAGCGTCAACAAGAATATCGGCGCACGCTTTTCTGCCTACATATCCGACGATTCCGCACATGGTAACAACTCCATTCTTATCGAAATAAAACACGAATACGCTTAATATAAATCAAGCGTATTCTCTGAATTATATGCTTACTTAGTACCGAAAATTCTGTCGCCGGCGTCGCCGAGACCGGGTACGATATAAAGTCTTTCATCAAGCTTCTCATCAACCGAACCGCAGTATATCTCAACATCGGGATAAACCTTGTGAACAGCCTCAATACCCTCGGGAGAAGCAATAATGCACATCATTTTAATGCTCTTTGCGCCTGCATTTTTAAGTATCTCAATAGTCTTAATAGCAGTACCGCCCGTTGCAAGCATGATATCGGTAATAATAACATCACGCTCTGCAATATCAAAAGGAAGCTTGCAGTAGTATTGAACAGCGTTTTTAGTTTCGGGGTCGCGGAAAATTCCCACATGACCGATTTTTGCCGCAGGAACAAGCTTTACTGCGCCGTCGACCATACCAAGACCTGCACGAAGAATAGGAACGAAAGCAAGCTTTCTGCCTGAAATGACCTTTGTTTTTGCAATAGCCACGGGAGTCTGGACTTCTACCGTTTTAAGAGGCAGGTCACGTGTCGCCTCGTAGCACATGAGCATAGCGGTTTCCGAAACCAGCTCTCTGAACTCCTTGGAGCCTGTATTTATATCGCGGAGAAGCGAAATTTTATGCTGTACAAGAGGATGTTCGATTATAGTAACGTTATTCATAAAAATCTTCCTTTCAGTTATTTTTTTCAATGTCAGCTATCTGGTCAACTCTGCGCTGATGTCTTCCGCCCTCAAAATCGGTGTGAAGAAACGTATCAACGATTTCAATTGCCGCACCCGGACCAATTACTCTGCCGCCCATGCAAAGCACGTTAGCATTGTTGTGAAGTCTGGTATATTTAGCCATATAGGTATCCGTACACAAAGCGGCTCTGATTCCGTTGATTTTATTTGCAGCAATTGAAATACCGATGCCCGTTCCGCAGATAAGAATAGCGCAGTCAACGCTGCCGTTTACAACTCTGTCGCATACCTCCTGTGCGACCAACGGGTAGTCGCAGCTTGTGCCGTCGGTACAGCCAAATTCGAGATAAGGGATATTATTTTCTTTAAGCCACGCAATGACCTCGCCTTTAAGCAGGTATCCGCCGTGGTCGCTTCCTATTGCAATCATAGTTACCTCCCGATAAGGAAAATTACATAAATATTATATCACACAAAATCCGTTCAATCAAGTATTTTTTGTGAGTCGATTCTGTTTACGAATTATTTCTGCAGATCCTTTTCCGCCTTTGTGATCTGCAAATATGCCGCTTCAAGCTTGTCAGGAGCATATAGCTCTTTCTCGAACGCCGCCGCACAAAGACTTGACGCAAGCTGCAATTTCAGATGCGGCGGAGCAGTAATGAACCTCTCGCCCTCCAGCTTTTCGGCAGCGTCGCCTACAACAGCAATATCGCCGTCCATAGCTTCAAGCTGTGCTTTAAGTTCGTCAATGGACATGATACCATCCTCGGTAATGCGCTCGATTTTCTTTCCGTCGGAGCTGAAAACAGCGCAGTACACCAAATCAAGCCTTGCCGCCATAACCGCACAAATTATACCTCTGTGCAGAGAAACATTGTTTGCAAGCGATTCAAGCGTGGAAATTCCTATGCAGGGCTTGTTAAGTGCAAAGCACATTGCCTTTACAGCAGCAATACCAATACGCAGCCCCGTATAAGACCCGGGACCCATTGCCGCGGCTATCCCGTCAATCTCGGAAAGCTCCATGCCTGCATTTTTAAGCACTTCCTTGCAAATGGGCAAAATCACCTGCGAATGAGTAAGCGTTGTATAAACTGTCGTCTGAGCAAGAACAGAATTCTCGGTACAAACTGCAACGGACGCAGTTTTGCCCGATGTATCAATTCCAAGCAGCGTCAAAGCGCTCATCTCCCTCCACGGTAATTTCTCTTTCATCTCCGCCGCAGTGCGTAATGGTAATTGTTATTGAATTTTCGGGCAGACACCCTTCAATATTTTCGGACCACTCACACGCAACAACACTGTCCTCGGAAAGATAGTCATAAAATCCGGTAGTTTCCAACGCTTCTGCATTCATAATTCTGTACATATCAAAATGATACAGGGTCAGACCCTTTCCTCTGTACTCGTTCACAAGCGCAAAGGTAGGCGAAAACACCTCGTCGGGCAGACCCATTCCAACAGCAAGCCCACGGGTAAAGGTAGTTTTCCCTGCCCCCAGACCGCCTTTATAAGCAATAACGTCCCCCCCGTGAAGCAGCCTGCCGATTTTTTCGGCAAAGGCGATAGTTTCCTCGGGAGAGGTTGTTTTAACTTTTATCATTGTAAATTCCTCGTTAATACTTCAACCGCTACTGAACGGTTATAATACGGAAGCTTTCGCAGAAAAAGTTTATATCATCGTCCTCAAGGGAGCAGATACGGTAATTCATATCGGCGATAGAATCCGTGCTTCGCACCTTCATAATATCAAAGCCTGTAAGCGGCGTTCTGATATCGTTGCAGCCTATTTCAAATCTGCGGACATTTTCAAAAATAATATCCGCCGAAAAAGCCTTAGGCTCCTCGCAGTAAAATGTCATAAACACACAGGGAACCATTTCTCCCCTGTCGTTAAGGGCGCTGTAATATCTGAAATCACCGAAAGAATCAAAGTTGTACCAGTAAAAATCGGGCGCAATATCGCATATCTGATCTATACCGTAAACGCTGCGGAAATTTCTGCGCAGACGGCACTTGTCCTCAGGCATGACCATCTTTTTCCACATACCTCGGTTATGCTTCTCAAAGCCCTGATGCTCATACCAAGGGATAAGACTGTCCTCGCAGAAAAGCTGAACGTTCAGCTTATTGTCCCCCGACTGGCAATAATATACAAGACGGGTAACTATCTGCTCTCCGATACCCTTGCGGCGGTAATCGGGACGAACGCAAATACCACTCATTACAGCAGCAGTAAGTCCGTCCGAAGCAACTCTTCCCAGACCCACCAGCTTATAGCCGTCATATGCGTACACCGAATAAAAGCTGTTACGGTTGGCACGCTCGATATCCTCGTCGGTATATCCGGGCAGCCTGTACCATTTCAGCGCTCTGTACAAATCAATAATATCGCTGTCATCGCGAGTTTCGGAGAAATACTCTATCTCCACATTAATCTCCCCTGTTAATTAATAATTCTCGTTCCGATATTGTCAATATGCAGTTCATGAACTTCCCAATCAGAAAGTCCCATTTTGTCAAGAGCAAATCTGAGTTTGCCCACAAAATACTCATTATCGGCGTCAACGATCGCCATCAGTGAAGGTCCTGCGCCGCTGAGATATGCAGCGTAAGCGCCAAGGCTGTACGCCGTATCAAAAACGTCCCTGCCATGAGGGATAAGCTCCATTCGGTACGGCTGGTGAAGCCTGTCATGCACTGCCGTGCGCAGATTTTCATACTTTCCCGTAAGAAGCGAAGCAGAAAAAAGTGCTGCTCTGGAAAGATTATAAACTGCGTCCTTGTGGGAAATTTCCTTTGGAAGGCAGGCTCTCGCCTTTTCGGTTTTCAGTTCAAAATCGGGTATTACAACAACAAATTTCAGCGTTGTGTAAACCTCCTGCTTGACCCAGTGAACGCACTTTCCGTCAAAAACGGCGGTTACGATACCTCCAAGAAGTGCAGGAGCAGTATTATCGGGGTGACCCTCGATCTGTGCAGAAAGGTTAACCAAATCGTCAAGCCCCATCGGTTCGCCGAGAAGCTGGTTTGCACCCACAAGTCCTGCGATAATACACGCCGAAGAGCTTCCAAGACCGCGCGCCATAGGGATATTATTTATCTGCTGTATCTTCAGACCATTAAGCTTTCTTCCGCAGATATCATATAAAATGTGTGCGGTGTCATACACCAGATTTGACGCATCCGTAGGAACGGCAGTACCGTCAAGGCTTTCTATAATTATTTTGTCGGCTTCTTCAATGTTGACATAGTTATAATAGTTCAGAGCAAGTCCCAGCGCATCGAAACCTGCACCGAGATTTGCACTTGTTGCGGGAATTTGAATTTTTATCATCGGACGGATATTCCTTTCAGAAGCAAATCAGTCAAGTTCGAGAACACGGATCTTTCCGAGAACTTCTCCTCCGAGAGACTCAAGCTTTTCATCAAACTTTCTCTCAGGCATTGCAGGAGCGATAAACGCAAGCTCTCCGTCGGGCTGATTATCACGGCTCAGGTACTCAACCGTACCGAACGCTGCGGAAATCTTTTCGGCAGGAACACCGTTTGTACGCACATAAACCGAAACAACGTCGTCCTTATAATCGGCAATAAAGCTGTCATCAGCGCTGTCCTCCCAAGTCTGGGAAATAGACGTACCGTTCATTTTTGCCGCATCTGCAATATCGGCAACGATAGCACTTGCGGTAGGAAGCTTGCCTGCGCCTCTGCCGTAGAACATTACCTCGTCAACAGCGTCGCCGTAAACCATAATACCGTTGAAAACATCAGAAATATGCGAAAGCTGGTTATTATTACAAACAAAAGCAGGACGAACCATCGGCAGTATCTTGCCATCGGCGCACTTCTTCACCGAGCCGATAAGCTTTATTTCGCCGCCCCAGTTTTCAGCGTACATAACGTCCTCAAGAGTAAGCTTTGTGATACCTTCGCAGTGTACCCATTTGGGGTAAACGTGCTTTCCGAAAGCCAGCGAAGCGAGTATACAAATTTTTCTGCAAGCGTCATGACCCTCAATATCGGCAGTAGGGTCCTGCTCGGCATAGCCAAGCTTCTGAGCCATTGCCAAAGCATCGTCAAAAGCCATCTGCTCGTTTATCATTTTTGTGAGGATAAAGTTTGTAGTACCGTTCAGAATACCTGCAATTGCGGTAATATCATTAGCTGCAAGACACTGGTGAAGCGGACGGATAATAGGTATCGCACCGCCTGTCGAAGCTTCAAACAGAAAGTTGCAGTTATGCTCGGCAGCAATTTTCAGAAGCTCCGCACCCTTTTCAGCGACAAGCTCCTTGTTGGAAGTTACCACATTCTTGCCCTTTTCAAGACAAGCCTTTACATAACCGTAAGAAAATTTCAAACCACCTATAACCTCAGCAACGATAGTTACCTCAGGGTCGTTTATAATATCATCAAAATTTTTCGTAAACTTATCGGCATAAGGGCTGTCGGGAAAATCACGAATATCGAGAATATACTTGATATCAAGGTCTTTACCCACCTTAGAAATAATTTTCTCCTTATTTTTATAGAACAGCTCGACTGTACCCGAGCCGACAACACCATAACCTAAAACTGCAATTTTTGACATCTTAATATCTCCTTTTTAAACAATGAAAAATACGGAACAACCTGTCTGCACCGTTTATTCGCCTGAAATAAACTTAACGTCCACAACACCGTTAAGCGCCGCCAGATCGTTCTTCAGACTGTATGCGTCAGAAGCGTCTCCGAAAAGTCTGACTGTGATATTTACTGCTGCAACACCGTCAATAGGCATATTCTGATTAACAGTAATAATATTTGCACCTTGTCTGTGAAATTCCGCAAGAATTGCAGAAAGCACTCCGGGTTCGTCCTTTAAAAGAGCATAATAGGAAATAATTTTCTGAGCGAGCTTTTCTTCATATGCGAAAACGCATTCCCTGTATTTATAAAAAGCGCTTCGTGAAATTCCTATTCTTTTGCAGGCAGAAGCGGAGCTTTTTTCCTCACCGCAAGCAAGAAGGCGTTTTACCTCAAGCACTTTAGGAAAAATTTCCGGAAGAACATCGGTACTGATAACAACAAAAGACGAATTGTTCATATTAACCTCCGCGCAGTAAACGCCAATAAACTTCAATTAACGTCCTTGTGCAAAAAACAAGTGTACTTACCATAAAAACAATCATAACACATTTTACATAGCTTTGTCAAGAGAGATACTATAAATAATCTTTATAAAAGAAAAAAGCTGCACAGACCGAAGCCTGTACAGCTTTAAAATGTTAATATTAACCCTTTACAGAACCGAGAGTTACACCACGAATGATGAACTTGGAAAGGCAAAGGTAAACAATAACAACAGGAACGATTGCGATCATGATCGTGAAGTAAAGCTGACCCATATCAAACTTTGTAAAGTCAGCACTTCTGAGCTGTGCAATCAGGATAGGAAGCGTCTTCTTTTCATCCTTTGAAATAATCAAAGAAGGAATGAAGTAGTTGTTCCAGTTTGTAACAAATGTAAAGATAGCCTGAACAGCAAATGCCGGTTTCAAAATAGGTACAATAATACTGTTGAAAGTCCTGAATTCGTTACATCCATCAATACGAGCAGCTTCAACGATTTCAATAGGCAACGAGCTTTCCATATACTGCTTCATGAAATAGAAAGTAGCAGGAGCAGCAATTGTAGGAAGGATAAGAGGAATAAGCGAATCCTTAAGACCCATTTTTGAAACGAGGTTTACAAAACCAAGTGCCGAAACCTGTGACGGAACCATCATAATTACAAGAATAAATGTAAATGCAACATTCTTGAGTTTGAAATCATATACATGGATACCGTAAGCAGTAAATGCAGAGAAATAAACTGACAAAAGAGTTGCAAAACCTGCAACAATAAACGAATTAAGCATACCACCGAAAACATTCCACTGGAGACGCGTTCCGTTATATGTTTTGCCAAAAATAGCATTCTTAAAATTCTCTAAAAACTGTGTACCAGGTATCATTGAGAAGCCCTGCTGAATTTCAACGTGACTTCTTGATGAGTTGATCAAAAGTATAAGGAACGGGAACAATGAAATCACTGTCAGTAAAATCAAAACAACATAACAGAAAACTCTTCTTATAGTAAGAATTGTTTTATCATTGTTCTGTCCTGCAACATCGTATGTTCTCATAACAGATTAGCTCCTTTCTTCTTCTTGAGTTTCTTCTTAGGAGCGTCTTTGTCACGCATGAGATAGAATACAAGCAAGCTAAGAACAGCAGCAACAATAAAGAGAATAACAGAAACTGCACCTGCCATACCATAGTTCTTACCTGTTGTAAGGTAGTTGTTCAGATACATAACAACAGTCATAGTTGTTCTGTTAGGAGCACCCTTTGCGTTTGTGATAACGCTTGGGATATCGAACATCTGAATACCGCCGATAAGCGATGTAACAAGAACATAAAGGAGAATAGGACGAATAAGCGGAATAGTGATCTTCCAGAAAGTCTGGGTGGGATTAGCACCGTCTATCTGTGCCGATTCGTAAAGTGAAGTATCAACACCCATGATAGCAGCCATCAGCATGATAGTAGTATTACCATACCACATAAGGAAGTTGATGCCGGCAATAATGAGTCTTGTACTGGTTGTATACGAGAAGAACTTATAAGGTTCAGTAATTGCACCTGCGTTAAGGAGAATGCTGTTGATAGGTCCGATTGCATATTCGGAGAAAATTGAGTAGAACAGCATTGAAATAGCCGCAGCCATGATAACGTTAGGCAGGTAAATTACAACCTTGAAAAAGCCAGTAGCTTTTAATTTCAATCTTAAATCGGTAAACCATGACGCAAGCGCCAGGGAAACAACAATCTGAGGAATAAATCCGATAATCCAGATTATAAAGGTATTACCGAAATACTTCATCAAATCGCCGCTTAATACCATTTTGTAATTATCAAAGCCGACAAAATTTGGACCTGTCCATTTAAGCTGGCTGTAATAATACTCAAAAAAGCTGTTTTTAAATGTGTCAATAAGCGGAATTAAAGAGAAAATCGCATAGATTATAAAGAAAGGAGCAATGAAGAAATAACCCCACTTTGAATAACTTATAGATTTTCTCCGCGAAAGAGGAGCAGCCATATTATATCACCATCATATAACGCCAAAAAGCACTTATACCCTTTCACAGATTTTTACTTTGATAAAAGAAAATACGGAACGGGCAGAGCCCGCCCCGTATCATCTACATACGAATTCTAAACGTGCCGATGATTATTCAGCAGCTGTGAGTTCAGGATACTTCTCAGAAACAGCTGTGTAGAAGTTCTGGAGAGCTGTATCCTTATCAACTGTGCCGTCAAAGTAATCCTTGAATGCAGCCTGGAAGGACTCGTTGAGACCCTGGTCGTAACCGGAGATATTGCTCATGTCGATCTTAGGAGCAGACTCAGCAAAGAGAGCGATGTGGTTCTGACCACCGAGGAAGTCAGACTTGAAGTCGCTAGATGCAAGTGCGTTCATAGCAGCAGCATTGTTTGTGTAGTCCTGAGTATCGTTTGTGATCTGAGTCATTGTCTCACCGTTGCAAGTCATCCACTTCATAACGTCAGCAACGAGTGCCTTGTTATCTGTGCCCTTTGCAGCAGCGATCCAAGAACCGCCCCAGTAGTAGTTCTGAGGACCTTCGCAAACGCCCCAGTCACCGAAGCCAGCGTCGCCTGCATTGCCCTTAAGTGTGAAGTTGATACCCCATGTGGAGTAGAAGTAACCGAATACCTTACCGTCAGCGCTCTGACCAGCAGACCAACCGTCGGACCAGAGAGAAGTCTTCTCGTTGTAGCCCTTGTCTGTGAATTCCTTAGTCTGGTCAACCCACTTCCAGAGGTTGTCGTCGATAACGATCTGATTCTGGTCATTTACCCAAGGAGCAGATACGTTGTTGGAGAATGTTCTGTAAGCATCATCGTAACCGGAGAGCATGTAGTAGCCCTTATCCTTAGCAGCAGCAGCTGTTGCATTGAATGCATCCCAGTCCTTAACAGCTTCCTGAACTGTTGCAGGATCATCGGAACCGAGAACATCCTTAGCGATGCTTCTTCTGTAAGCGAAGAGGCCAGGTGTAGCCTGCCAAGAAACGCCCTTGAGAGCGCCGTTGGAATCTGTGCAGATATCCTTTGTGTACTGATACATCTCAGCGAGGTCAGCGTCTGTAAGACCAAGCTCCTTAACATCCATTGTGTAGTCGGAGTTTACATACTTAAGAGCGTAGTCAGCCTCGAAGAGGAACATATCGATGAGGTCGTCGCCGGACTTGCCAGCCTGAGCCTCGAGATCCTGGTCGAGCTTGTTCTGATAAGCGTTACCTTCGTTAGCTGTGATTATAAATTCAGCTGTAACGCCCTCGGGAAGTCCGGGAGCCTTAGCATAAGGTGTCTCGCTTGTGCCAGCATAGTATGTCTCAAAAAGGCCCTGGAATTCTGTGTTCCAGCCGCAGATTTTGAGAACCTTGCCCTCGTCAGCAGCATCAGCAGCACCTGTATCAGCGCCTGCATCAGCACCGCCGTCAGCAGCAGCTGTTGTTGTGTCGCCGCCTTCAGCAGCAGGTGTGTCGCCGCCTTCAGCGGGCTTGTCGCTTGTACAGCCTGCGAGCATGGTTCCAGCACATGCAAGAGCTGCAAGAAGAGCGATGTTTTTCTTAAAATTCTTCATTTGGTTTTCCTCCTTAAAAATATATTATATTATTTAATAATATAATAGCGTGGTTTATTCACCGACCAGATTTTTGACCGATGAGCCTTCTCTGAGAGAACCGTTGACGATCACCGGAGGCGCGTCTGCGGAAATCTCTTTTTTTATCAGTGCGATCAGCTGCTTTGCGGCCTCAGCACCTATTCTCTCCGTATCCTGCCTGAAAGTCGTAAGCTTCGGGTTAAGGAATCTTGAAAGAAGAATGCCATCATATCCCATAATCGAAACATCATCGGGAACGCTCATTCCAAGCTTTTCAAATGCCGTCATTGCACCGATAGCCGAAAAATCATCGGGAAGTATAATGCACGTCGGCGGATCATCAAGCTTAACAAGCTGTCCCGCAAGCATTTCGGTAGAAACAGGGTCATGATACTTGCCTTGAAGCAAATAATCGCTTCTGACATTTATATTCAGGCTTCTCAAAGTATCCTCATA
Organism: uncultured Clostridia bacterium; assembly: GCA_945876755.1. GTDB lineage: Bacteria > Bacillota > Clostridia > Oscillospirales > Ruminococcaceae > RGIG8773. Next base: position 72,397 of record CAMCPM010000002.1, on the reverse strand, counting down.
GCTTTTCACGCGTACCGAGGTAACTTTTGATGTATCGCCGTAAATATAAGCAATTTTGTTATGTCCCATTCCATAAGCGTATTCAACAAGCGATTTCATTCCGAACTCATTGTTGGAAAGCACCGCAGGATTATCGGGACTCTGATAGTCGATAGTAACGGTAGGAACCGAACTTTTAAGCAATTCGGAAATATCCCCGTCCTCAAAATCGTCAACACACGCAACAACAACGCCGTCAACGTTCCTGCAAATACAGTGTTCATAGAACGTCATTCTGTTTTCGCCTATCTGCTGGCTTATAAAAGTGATATCGTATCCGTTCGCTTCAGCCTCATTTTTGAAACCGTTCAGTACGGCGGCAAAATGGCTGTGAGTAAGACCGCTTTGTGCGCGTTCCGCAAAAAGAACGCCGAGATTATATGTACGATTTGTTTTAAGCGCCCTTGCCTGTGAATTCGGAAGATATCCAAGTCTTTTTGCAGTTTCGCGAATCATTGTTTTCGTTGACTCGCTGACGTCCTTATGATTATTCAGCGCCTTGCTGACAGTGGCAATAGAAACGCCGCAGGCAGAAGCTATGTCCTTTATAGAAACCATAACGCATCTCCAAGCCTCAGATTTTCAGCAAAACATCAAATAATTCTTTAAACGTTTTCGCCGCTTTCGATAATAAATATACAACCGATTTTCAAATATGTCAATGGTTTTTGTGAATCCTGAGTGAAAAATAGTCTTTTTGCATAACATATTTATGTTTTTTTAGTCCTTTTAACCAACACTTTTTTTAACACTTTGTGAATCAAAATACATATATTTACGCCATTATAGTTAAAAGCAACAACCATTTTTCCATTCGACATTCCTTTTTGTGTAAAAAATCAATTAAACGTTTAACATCAAAAGCTCCAAATGTATTTTTTTACCATTATAATTAATAAAATCGAAATGCACAAAATCACATAGAATCAACAAATCCGACTTTCCTGTAAGCCTTTGCAACGGTCTTTCTGCTGATATTAAGAGCCGCCTGCGCACCTGCTGTATAGCACTCCTTCAGATAAGCCTTGTCAGCCATAAGTCTTGCAAATTCATCGCGGACCGGCTTCAGGTGGTCGGCAACAGCTTCGCCTACCGCAAGCTTGAAATCGCCGTAGCCTTTACCATCAAATTCACGCTCTATAGAAGCGTAATCCTTGCCGGTTATTACCGAATAAATCGACATAAGATTGCTTATTCCGGGCTTATCCTCGGCATATCTTACAACAGAATCGCTGTCGGTAACGGCTCTTTTGAACTTGCGGATGATAACATCCGGCTCGTCGAGAATATAAATGCACGCATTCGGATTTTCATCTGATTTTGACATTTTCTTTTCGGGATCCTGAAGCGACATTACCTTTGCGCCCACCTTAGGAATATATGCGTCGGGAACAGTAAAAAGCTCTCCGTACTTGCTGTTGAAGCGCTGAGCAACATTTCTTGCAAGCTCAAGGTGCTGCTTCTGGTCAACGCCTACGGGTACAAGGTCAGCCTTATATGCAAGAATATCCGCCGCCATAAGCACGGGATATGTGAAAAGACCCGCATTGATATCATCGGGGTGCTTTGCGGACTTATCCTTGAACTGAGTCATTCTGGAAAGCTCACCGAACTGGGTCGAGCAGGCAAGTATCCAGTTCAGCTCTGCGTGAGTTCTGACATGGCTCTGGATAAAAGCGATAGACTTCTTCGGGTCAACGCCGCAAGCCATAATAAGCGCATAAGCCTCAAGTGTATGCTGGCGAAGCTTAACAGGGTCCTGACGGACAGTTATCGCGTGCATATCGACAATAGAATAAATACAGTTATATTCGTCCTGAAGCTTTCCCCAGTGTGAAACAGCGCCGATATAGTTTCCGAGGGTAAACGTACCCGTAGGCTGTATTCCGCTGAAAATTATCTTCTTGTTCTCCTGTTCGGACATAAAATCAATTCCTTTCCATTGAAAAAGCTATACTATATTAAAAGAGTTTGTTAAATATTAATCAAACATTTCCTTTGACATTTTTCCAAGTATCTCACAGCCCTTTACAAGCTGTTCATCGGTAGGCGTTGAGAAATTAAGACGGAAGCTGTTTATCGGGTCTGTTTCGTGAATAGTAAACGCATTTCCGGGAACAACTGCGACCTTTGTCTCAACAGCCTTCTTGCAGAATCCCATCATATCGCAGCCGTCGGGAAGAGTCGCCCAGATGAACAGACCTCCCTGAGGACGGGTAACTGTGATTTTCTTTGAAAAATTCTTGTCTATCTCGGAAAGCATGAGCTTGCACTTATTGCGGTAAATAGCGCGTATTTTTTCAAGATGAGCGTCAATGTCATACTTGTTCAGGAACTCGTCTGCAATTATCTGTGCAAGGATATTGGTGTGAACGTCTGCGACCTGCTTGCAGACAACGATTTTCTGAATTATCTCCTTAGGAGCGGAAACAAAACCGACACGGATTCCGGGAGCAAGAATCTTTGAGAATGAACCTACATAAATGACACGTCCGTCGGTATCGAGAGATTTTATGGAAGGAATATGCTCACCCTCAAAACGTATCTCGCCGTAAGGATTGTCCTCAAGGATAACAACGTCGTATTTCTGCGCAAGCTTGTAAACAGCCTTTCTTCTTTCATAGGACATACACTTGCCTGTCGGGTTCTGGAAATTCGGGATAAGATAAATAACCTTGACATTTTTATTATTTTTAATAGCGTCCTCAAGCTTTTCAAGGTCTATGCCCTCGCTGTCCATTTCAACGCCAACAAGGTTTACGTTGTAGGACTTGAACGAGTTAATGCTTCCGATAAAGGACGGCGACTCGCATATAAGAGTATCGCCCTCGTTAAGGAACACCTTGCAGGAAAGCTCGTTACCCTGCTGTCCGCCGGAAGTAATGATAAGGTCGTCGATATCGGCGTTAAAGCAGTTCTGCGAAGCAAGACGCTTTTTAAGAGTATCTCTAAGAGATGTATAGCCCTCTGTAATGCTGTACTGAAGCGCAGCAATAGGATTTTCGGAAAGCACCCTTGCAGTGATCTCCTTTACGGCTTCGGTGGGGAAAGCCTCGGGAGCAGGGTTGCCTGCAGCAAAGGAAATAACGTCGGGAAACGCCGTAAATTTCAGTATTTCGCGTATTGCGGAGGCTTTAAGCCCCGTAACCTTATCGGAAAAAGAATAATTCATAAAATAACCTCCATGCCATCATTCCGTAACGGCAAAAATTTAGCATTGAAAAACATATATAAATTATTATAGCACATAATTCTTGATCAGGCAACATAAAATTTAGAAAAAATGAAAGGAAAGAGTATTTTTGAAAAAACAAAGCTTCATGCTCGGCTCGGCGATACTCATTCTGTCGGCGCTGATATCCAAGCTTGCAGGAGCGCTTTTCCGCATACCGCTGGCAAATATGCTGGGCGGCACGGGAATGGGTTACTTTTCGGGAGCATACGGAATTTTCATGGCAGTTTACGCAGTTTCGGTAACGGGACTTCCTGCCGCCGTAGCAAAGCTCACCGCCGAAAGCTCTGCGCTGGAACGTTTTGCAAACCTCCGCAGAATAAAGTCCTCGGCGCTTTTATTTTTTTCCGTAACGGGACTTGCCTTTACAGCACTGATGCTGCTTCTTTCATACCCGTTCTGCCTGCTGACAAGCGGGATTGAAACAGTTCCTGCCGTTATAGCCATTGCACCGTCCGTATTTTTCGGCTGTGTGACTTCGGTTTACCGAGGATATTATGAGGGTCTGCGGAATATGGTCCCCACCGCCGTTTCGCAGGTCATTGAAGGACTGGTGAAGCTTGCGGCAGGACTTGCCCTTTGCCTGCTTGTGCTGAAAAATCCCGATAAATTTGAACCGCTTTGCAGACGCTTTGGCGGAGGTATCCTACCGATTGCCGCCGCTGCCGCAGTTTTGGGAATAACTATTTCCACAGCCGCAGGAACGCTGTTTCTTATCGTCCGTGACAAGCTTTTCGGAGACGGGCTTTCCCCTGCCCTCATAGCGGAAACAAACGGTAGGAACTGCCTTGACAGCCGCAGAAGCATCATTTCCGCACTGCTGAAAACTGCCGTACCTATCGCATTGGGCGCTCTTGTGACAAACCTTACATCGCTTATTGACTTAGCAACTATAATGCGCTCCCTTGAAGCGGCTATCAACGGTAATCCCGAATATTTTTCTTCGGTAACGGACAAAATTTCCGCTGTCGAGCTGCCGAATTTCCTTTTCGGAAGCTTTACGGGACTTGCCGTTACCGTTTTCAACCTTGTACCATCATTTACGAATATGTTCGGCAAGGGCATACTTCCTGCACTTTCCGAAGCTTTCGCCGCAAATGACAAGGTAAAAATAAGAGAATACACCGAAAAAGCCATGCTTGCGACTGCGCTGGTCTCATTTCCGTCAGGTATCGGCATAAGTGTGCTTTCAGGGGGAATTTTAACAACACTGTTTCCCTCAAAACCCCTTGAAACAAGCTTGTGTACTCTTTCATTGTCGGTACTCGGCATCGGTGTGATATTTCTGTGCATTTCGTCAACGGTTTTTGCGGTACTTCAAGCCGCAGGACGCCCCGACCTGCCCGTAAAGCTAATGCTTGCAGGAGTCGCCGTCAAGCTTTCGGGAAACCTGCTGCTTGTCCGTATTCCTGAGCTTAACATCGCAGGCGCAGCTGCAGCAACAGTGCTTTGCTATGCGGCGATATGTATTCCTGCGGTGAATATCCTTGTAAAAATTACAGATATTGACAAAAAGCATATTACAGGTTTATTTGCCAAGGTATTTTACTGCTCATTGCTGTGCGGAGCAGGAGCTCTTCTTGCCCGTAATATGCTGTCAGACCCGCTCAATCCTTTGATTTCCTTAGCCATTTCAATTTTTTCAGGGGTGATTTTTTACATAATAAGCACACTTTTGTTGGGCATAATTACGAAAAGTACGTTAAAATTGCTGATTTCTTAAAAAATTTGAAAAAACCCTTGAATTTCTTTGATTTATAGGTTAATATATTAAAGTACCGTTTTTTCTTATTTATTACAGTATCTGCTTGTTCTGGAGGCTGTTTATGAATTTTCGTATTAAAGAAAAATATGATATTAATGATATGCTTGAGATCATGCGTATACTGCGTTCGGAAAACGGCTGCCCATGGGACAGAGAGCAGACCCACAAGTCAATACGCAAGGACTTTCTCGAGGAAGTCTATGAGGTTGTTGAGGCTATCGACCTTGAAGATACCGCGCTTCTCCGTGAAGAGTTGGGAGATGTTCTTCTGCAGGTCGTGTTTCATTCCCGCATTGAGGAAGAAAAAGAAAGCTTCTGTTTTGATGATGTGGTAAACGAAGTCTGCCAAAAGCTGGTTATACGCCATCCGCACGTTTTCGGCGATGTTGTTGCCGAAACAAGCGACGAGGTGTTAAAAAACTGGAACGACATCAAACAGCAGACCAAGGGGCAGGAAACATATTATGAAACGCTTGAAAGCGTTTGTACTGCGCTGCCTGCACTTATGCGTGCGCAGAAAGTCGGCAAAAGAGCCGAGCGTGCAGGTATGGATTTCGAGAATGTTTCAAAGGTTATCGAATGTATCGAAAGCGAGATTGAAGAACTTAAAGCGGCTGTCGCAGGCGGAAATCAGGCTGAGATCGAAGATGAACTTGGTGATGTGCTGTTTTCGTGTACTAACCTTGCAAGACACACTAACTGCGATTCCGAAGAAGCACTTACACGGGCTACGGAAAAATTCATGCGCCGTTTCAGGGAAACTGAAAATCTGGTAAGATGTGATGGGATTGACATGAAATCCTTGAACATAGATGAGCTTGACGTTTATTGGCGGAAGGCAAAAACAAAATAAAAAATGGTTATACCATTAAAATTTATGGAGGTAGTTAAAATGACAAAAGCAGAACTTATCAATGCAATCGCTGAAAAGGGCGAACTCACCAAGAAGGACGCTGAAAAGGCTCTCAACGCTGTTGTAGCTTCTATCACAGACGCTCTCGTAAGCGGCGACAAGGTTCAGATCGTTGGCTTCGGTACATTTGAAGTACGCGAGAGAAGCGCTAAGGAAGCAATCAATCCCAGAACTAAGGAAAAGATCAAGGTTCCCGCTAAGAAGGCTCCCGCTTTCAAGGCAGGCAAGGCTCTCAAGGACGCTGTTGACGCTAAGTAATCAGCATTTTTGATTCATATGAGCAGATCGGGAATACCGGATTTTTCCCGTCTGCTCTTTTTATTTGAAAGGAAGTTTTTTATGCGTCTTGATAAATATCTGAAAATCACACGTCTGATAAAGCGCCGTACTATTGCAAACGAAGCCTGCGACGCAGGAAAAATCGTTGTAAACGGAAACGTTGCACGGGCGTCCTACGACGTAAAAGTCGGCGATATTATTGAGATAAACCTCGGTGTAAAGCCTCTGAAGGTAAAGGTTCTGAATGTTACCGAGTACGCTACAAAAGAAAATGCAGCGGATAACTACATTGTAGTGGAGGGCTGATATGGGTCCTTACGAATACATTGTAGAAAAAATCGACGGCGACTATGCCGTACTGAGGCGCACAGACATTGCAGCCGAGGATACCGTTCTCGTAGCAAGAGCGCTTCTCCCCGATGAAACAGACGAGGGAACCCGTCTGCTCTGGGAAAATCTTGAATATTCTGTAATATGAAAAAACCTCCCGAACCGCAATCGGGAGGTTTTTGTTTGCTGTGTTATTCTTCGATATTTTCTTCGGAAGTCTCTTCAGCAGCGTCCTCGACAACCACAATTTCGATTTCTTCCGCTTCCTCAGCAGCTTCGGTTTCTTCAACTTCAACCGGTTCGGGCTTTACGATCTCAGCACCGCACTTGCCGCAGAATTTGTCCTCAAACGGACACTCAGCGCCGCACTTGTCACACTTTATAAGACCCTTGACAGCAAGGATCTGGTTTTTCATCTCCTCGATGGACTCGATAGAAGCTGTTACAGCATTCACAGCTTCCGCGATCTCAGCGTCAGGATTATTCTTGTAAGTATTGTAATAATACTTACCGATAAGTGCGTAATTCTCGCTGATTGAATGCTCGGAAGAAACGATTTTTGCATTCAGCTTAGCAACGCTTCCGGCCTGCTTTGTTTTTTCACCGACAGTTTTGCCTGTTCCGGTAATTGTTTCGCCGATTTTCTTAAAAATATCACTCATGTTAAAAACCTCCGTTTAAAAATGTGTGTATGGATGTGCTTTTTGCTTGACAACAATATTATACTACATATAATATTAAAAGTCAATACCCTTTTATAATTTTTATAACATTTTTTTCTTTAGGGCAATTTTCTTTTGTACCATAGGAAAAAACTTTGCCGAAATCTTTAGAGATCTCCTCAAAATCGCAGTCTGAAGAAGTATACAGCACAGCAAGCCTGTCACCCTTTCTAACCTTGTCTCCTACGGTTTTGTCGAAAACGATTCCCGCCGTCGGGTCGATTTCAGATTCCTTTGTCTGACGTCCTGCGCCGAGTCTCAGAGAGATCATACCAGTTGCCTCGCAGGAAATTCCCGTAATAAAACCATCCTCAGCCGCAAAAATTTCCTTTGTATGCTCAGCCTGTGCAAACAGCCCATAATCGTCGATAACGGCAGGATCTCCGCCCTGAAGCATGATCATTTCACGAAGCTTTTCCAGCGCCGCACCTGACGAAACCGCTTTTTCCGACATGGCGAAACATTCTTCAGAAGTACCCTTTCCTGCCGTGAAAAGCATTTCCGCCGCAAGAGCAAGTGAAACCTCCCGCAAATCATCGGGAGCGTTTCCTTTAAGCGCTTCTATCGCCTCAATGACCTCAAGGGAATTGCCCACAGCTCTGCCCAAAGGCTTTTCCATATTGGTAAGCACAGCGGTACATTTGCGACCTGCAAGCCTTCCTACACGCACCATAGCCTCCGCCAGCTTTTCAGCGTCGGCAGTATTTTTCATGAATGCACCGTCACCGACTTTAACGTCGAGAACTATCCCGTCTGCTCCCGTAGCAAGCTTTTTGCTCATTATCGAGGAACAGATAAGAGGTATGCTGTCAACCGTAGCAGTAGCGTTGCGCAGCGCGTAGATTTTTTTGTCCGCAGGCACAAGCGAACCGGTCTGACCTGCAACCGCAAGACCGATTTTTCTCACGTTTTCAATAAATTTTTCATAAGGCAGTTCGGTACTGAAACCGGGTATAGACTCCAGCTTGTCAATAGTACCGCCTGTATGTCCGAGACCGCGCCCCGACATTTTCGGAACGAACACTCCGCAGGCAGCTGCAATTGGAGCTACAATAAGTGTAGTCTTATCTCCTACTCCGCCTGTGCTGTGCTTATCAACATTAAAGCCGCCTGTTTCGGGCTTTATCATATCGCCGGAACGCGCCATAGCCATCGTCAGGTCAACAGTTTCCCTGTCTGATAAAGAACAAAAGCACACCGCCATAAGGAGCGCGGACATCTGATAATCGGGAATGCTGCCGGACGTAAATCCGGCAACGACCCAATTGATCTCTTCCGTACTCAATTCGACGTTATGCTTTTTCTTGGTAATTATTTCATAAATTGTCATAGCACTTCAATTCCCGTAAAATAAAATTTGAGTATCTCTTCATAAGAATAACCCTGTTTTGCAAGAATATTCGCACCGTTCTGGCTCATACCCACGCCATGACCGTAGCCGTATGTAGTGAATACAAAATAGCCATCACTGTATGAAACGTCAAACGCAGCACTTTTAAGCTTATAACCCATAACGGTTTCACGCATTTTACGTCCCGTAATTGTTTTCTGTCCGTCAACATTTATTTTGCCGACATAATTTCCGTCGATATAATCGGTAATAACTATCCAATTTTCCGGATTTCCCGAAAGAGTGATGCCGAGAGCACCTTCAAGAAGAAGCCGCATATTGTCCTCGCTGACCTTCATTCTTGAACCGTAATTCGGGTCGCTTTCCGCGTCAAAAGGACAAAATACGCTCTTGAGGTAAGGCACGCTTCCGCCCCAGACATTTGCAGCGTCGGCAGTATAACCCGATGAAGAAGCCATATAAACTGTCTGAGCAACACTTCCGTTATAATAGCAGCATACTCCCCAGACCTCGGAAACAAGTCTCTTGATTCTCTCAGGCGGATTATTCTTAACAAGCACAGTCGGGGTAAGACCGTTTACATTGTGATACTTTACATAAGAATACGCCGCAACAGCCTGAGCCTTAATAGCTTCATCGCTAAAGCTGGAAGAAATTTCATTATGTACTATACCGCAGATAAGGTCATAAGCGTTGACCGTCTGAACCGCACCGTTAAACCTTGCGGTAAAAGTCTCCTCGGTTGAAATGTCAACACCGTTTCCAATGCTGACCGACACCGACGTTTCTGTCGGAGCCGTTTCACTTTCTCCCCAAACCGTAATGATTATGTCGCCGGAAACCTCAGGAACATCCTCTGCGACCTGAAGCGTATTTTCGGTTTCATTTTCTGTTGTATCGGCAGGTATAGTTTCAAACGGCACTTCCGTTTCGGGAGCAGTTGTCTCGTCGACTTCAATATCCTCATCGTCAACGGAAAGAGTCTTATCCTCCTTGCTGTCCACGGCAAAAACAGATTGCACCTTAGCTTCGGAGCTGTTTTCGTCATATTCTTCAACATCAAAATCCTCCGGATATTCCTCATTCACAGAGGGTTCCTGAGGAGTTTCCGTTTCAGGAGCAGCCGAAACAGTTTCATCCATTTCTCCTGCCTCGTTTGGAACAGCCGTTGTTTCCTCATTTTTTTCCGCAATTTCATCCTCGGGATAATTCACTTCCGCAGGCAAAGCGTGGTCGGGTTCAGCAGGAAATTCAGTATTGTTTAAATCTGCGATTTCCACAGGAGCTTCCGCACTTTTGCCGTCTGATTCATCATCAGCAGCAGGCTCTGTTTCAGTGGAATAATAGTATTCCATAGAAATTGCATTTTCGTCAACGTCCTCGACCATACAAAACGCAAATGTATAGAAAACGCCGACCAGCAGCAGCGCCGTTATACCGCTTAGTATGCTTCTGAGCTTCATATTTATCTCCTTCTTCCTGATTTAACGTCTGTATCTTTTACTCGCTTGCTTCGACATATGTGCCGCCGTTGTATTTATAATATATCGCAGGCCACTTGGGATTGGGATTTACCGCAAATCCGGTAGTGTCCAGATTATCGGGAGTTTCACCTGCGCGGAGCTTTCTGCCGATAATTACATGACGTGCAGGCTCCCACTCGTAGGAACAGGTTGACAAGGTAATAAACTTGTCATTTTCGTTTACATCAATGCCGGTATTAAAATGGCTTCTCTCATTAAGCTCTTTAATAAAGGTATCAAAAGAGTGTGATTCGTCAAAATTTATGTAGTTCTGATAGTCGAAAACATAACCGTTGTCATGCTCGGGTTCGGTGTTGATAACAAACGAAGCAATAATAACATATGTACTTTGCTCATACCTGTTGTCGAAATAAATGTACGGATTCTGAAGCCAGTATTTGTAATCCCATTTGTAATAGTCAAGCTGTCCGAACATTGTTCCGTCACGCTGATTGTGACCGTAGAGAATGATATTATCCGACTGCAGATCCGCATAATCGCTGATAACATTTCTATAATCCGCAAAAACGGTTCCGCAGGAACGGGTCTGACCGTAAATATTCTTTTTGAGATAATACTCATTGTCTGAAGCCTGAACGACAGCCTCGCTGAGTACGCCCGGAATTGAAACATAACCGACATAATCAGGATTTATCGCCAGCATTTCCTCAGCAAACGGAAGAGTTACCAGCGGATTTCTGACAATTTCACCGTCATTTCCGATTTCGGTAACAGGATTATCCGCTGCCGAACCGTCTGTCGAACTTGACTGACTCAGATTATTGAAAATTTTGTATTTGTTGCTTAATTCGGAATGATTCTGCTTCGCTTCAAAAATATGATAAAAGTAAACTGCAAGAACAATTCCGCAAATGACCAGCGCCGCTATTGAAATCAGAACAATTACCTTGCTCAGAATTTCGTTTGGCTTGTCGCCCTTCATTGGTATAAAGCTTTCAGCAAATCCCTTTTTTTCTTTCTTTTTCTTTGGTTTATATCTTGGATTTGCACGGACCTCGTCCGACATTGCCATTTATTGACCATTCCTTTCTTAAATGCACATATCTTTTTATTTATGCACCTGCCGCAGTTCCCATAGGCTGACCTGCATTATCCGCAGCGCTTTCGGGAACTCCCGTTTCGGCAGGAGGAGCCTCAGACTGAACAGGCTCGCCGCCTGCATTTTCACTGCCGGAACTGATTGCTTCCGTCAGTGCAGGTGTCGTGCCGGTAGGTCCTGTCGGACCTGCATACCTTGGAGCTTCTGTTGTTTCGGAAGTTTCCGAAACATCCGACCCGTCGGAAACTTCACTTACTTCGGAAATCTCCTCAGAAGCCGAACTTTCCTGCTCCGTTTCGGAAGTCTGAGTTGTAGTTTTTTTCTTTTTCTTCTTCTTTTTGGTTGTCTCTTCGGTTTCGATAGGATTGCCGTCCTCGTCCGTTTCAACGGGAACAGTCGTTTCTATAGGGTTACCGTTTTCGTCCGTCTCAACCGGAGCTGTAGTTTCGATAGGATTGCCGTTTTCATCTGTTTCAACAGAAACCGTCGTAGTCTCACCGGACATTATCGCTTTCCAATCAACACCCTTTGCATTGGGATTAAGGTATGCCTTGGAAAAATCATAATCATCTGCCGATTCGCCCTCGCGGAGCTTTCTTGCAAAAACCACAAACCTCGAATCAGAGAACTCGTTTGAACAGGTAGACAAGCAAAGAAGCTTGTCGCCGTACTGCACATCAACGGGAGAAACTATCTGATTTCTCTCCTGCACCTCGTCCATATACCAGTTAAAAGTAGCCTCATCGTTTAAAGCTTCTATGTAATCGTGATAATGGAAAACCTCACCATTGCTGTCCTGCTTGGCAAGAACATTGGTTACGAAAAAGCCGTAAATAAGGTATTCACCGGTTTCATATTCGGTACTAAACTTTACCACAGGATTTTCGCTGTAAAACTCAACATTATTTTTATAATTCTTCAGGTTTCCGAACATTGTTCCGTCCTCCTGATTGTGCCCGTAAAGCACGACATTCGGCGAAACGTAATCCTCTTCGACCTTGCATCTGTAATCCATAAATACGGTACCGGCTTTATTGGTACCGCCGTAATAGTTGTGCGTAAGATAATACTTGTTGTCGTCTCCCTGCATTACAGGCTCGTAGATATCGCAGCCTGCAACCTCAAGGTATCCCTTGTAGTCCTCATTGATGCTTTTGAAATGCTCCGCAACGTTAAAGTTATGCTCGGCGATCTCCTCCTCTGTAGGAGCGACCGTTACCACATTTCCATCGCTGTCAACAGTAGTAGCAACAGTCGTTGTGATAATGCTCTGAACTTCCTCTTTGTCGGCAAGAGCGTCATTTGATTGAACCAGCGTACTTATAAGCATGATTCCTGCGCCGATAAAAACAATTACTGCCGCAAGGAAAATAATTTTTCTAATGATCTCGCCTATGCTGTCGCCTTTGCATGGAAAAGCACCGTGCAAAAGCTTTTTCATAAAGCTTTCGTTCACATCGGATATTTCCTCGGAAATATCTTCTGTGCAAGCTGTTTCATCAGATTCGGATTCAGCTTCTTCGGATTCCGCAGACTCCTCCTCAGAATCAGTTTCTTCCTGAGTTTCCGCAGCTTCTTCATCATTCTTCTCAGATACAGACTCGGAAAAAAGCCCAGTCTCCTCGGTATCGGCAATATCTTCAAGCTTTTCTAAAATACCTGCTTCTACCCACTCTGAAATTTCGGAGACCTCTTCGCTTTCGGAAATTTCGTCAGTGTCAAGCGAAATATCAGCGTCAGCAGCCGCAGAAATGTCCTCTTCAAGAATTTCCTCAACTATTTCCGTGTCGTCTGCGCTGTCGTCATCGGCAAAAATTTCCTCGTCATCCTTTTCCTGTACTGATCCAGCCGAATTTTCTTCTATCAGTTCTTCATCGGCAGTTGCTTCACCGCTTGATTCCTGAACTGCCTCTGTATCGGAAATTTTGCCGCTGTACTCATCAAGAATGTCATCAACAGTATATTTTTTTTCTTCATTTGGCATATTAGGCATAATTTAACAGACCTCGGTTTATCTGCTGTAAATATAGCTATAATCGGGTTCAAGCATATCGGTATTGATTTCCGCAAGAGACACGTTTACCTCAGCGCTTTCCCCATCACGAACGCGTCTGCCGATAACCACAAAACGGGACGGTTCAAACTCGTTTGAACAGGTTGAAAGCGTGATAAACTTGTCATTTTCATTGAAATCAACGCCTGTATTTACAGCGGTTCTTGCAAGAAGATTCTCCTCAAAAGTGGAGAAGGTTTTCTTCTTGTTGAAATTAACATAGTTATGGTAATCGAAAATAATTCCGTCTCTTGTCTGATACGGCTCAACCTCAATAACGAACATTGCAATTATCTTATATGTATATTCCTCATAAAGGTTGCTGAAAGTAAATGTCGGATTTTCAAGATAAAAGTCAAAATTCTTGGTATTATCCTTTTTTATCTTATACTTTTTCAGCGTGCCGAACATTGTCTGGTCAGCCTGATTATGTCCGTAAATAATAAGATTGTCGCTCTGGTTGTCGTTATAATCATTAGCAATACATCTGTAATCAATAAACAGCTGTCCTGCAATATTTTTGTTCCCGTAAAAGTCTTTGTTCATATAATAGTCGTTGTTATCCGTCTGGAGAACCACGTTGTCTATCTTTGTGTTAGGCACAGTAAGCCAGCCTGCCGTATCGGGATTATCCTCAACAAAGCTTGCCATATTTTCAAGCAGTACCAGCGGGGGAGGCTCGGTCGTAGTCGGTTCGGTTTCGGATTCCGCAGGAGCGGTAGTCGTCATCTGAGTAATAACCACAGGTTCGGTATGTTTTTTACGCTGCTCTTCAATATCACGCTTGATCTTTGCCTGCTGAACAAAATATCCCGCTAAAATTGCAACTGCAACCACAAAAACTACTGCTGAAAAAAGTGTAACGATTTTTCTTGCAAGCTCCGCCTTGGAGTCGCCTTTCCGCGGAATAAATTTGTCCGCAAAGCTCTGCTTGCTGTTTTTATATCCTGCCATAAAGAAACCTCAATCATTTGTAAATTACGTTCCAATCCGGCTCTTTCGCATTCGGATTGAGATATGCCTGTGAAACGTCGACCGCAGGGTCTTCTCCCTCACGGACCTTTCTAGCAAACACCACGAATCTTGACGGTTCAAATTCGTTTGAACAGGTAGAAAGCGTCAGGAACTCATCGCCGTACTGCACGTCCACAGGAGTGATTATCTGCGTTCTAAGCATTATATTGTCAATAAACTCGTTATATTCCGCCTTGCTGTTGAAGTTTAGGTCGTTATGATAGTCAAAGATAACACCATCAGCCGTCTGTGACTCAAGCACAGGCGTTACGAAATAAGCGAAAATTTTGTAATTATCCATTCTGTAATTTGAGCTGAACTGTATTACCGGGTGTTCGGAATAATAAGCCAGATCCTTTTTGTAGTACGCCAGATCGCCGAACATAGTCTTGTCCTTCTGGTTGTGACCGTAAAGGATAAGGTTATCCGAACGTTCGTGAGCGTTAATAACGTTTCTCATATCCATAAAAACCGTACCGGCTTTGTTGGAGCTGCCGTCAAAAGCGACTTTCAGATAGTATTCGTTACCGTCCTTTGAAGTACGCTGAACAACTGGCAGAGATACGTTAGTACCCTCAATATGAACCCATCCGACAGTATCGGGATTTATCTCAAGAAGCTGCTTTGCACTGTCGAGAATTTCGCCGCCGTTGTCGCCGGGACTGATATAGGTATAATAAAGATCCTTTAAGGAATCGTTCAGAAATTTTGCGCTCAAAGAAAGTCTAAGCTCGTTTGCAAGGATCACACCGCAGCCGATAAGAACAAGCACGGCAAGCTGTGTAAAAAGCTTGCTTGCAACCTCTTTGGCACTGTCCCCCTTCTGAATAAGAAGCCAATGACCCCGCTTCTTTTTTTTCTTCGCTTTGACAGCCTTTTTATAGGCTTTCTTAGCGCTTCCGGAAAGTGCCATAGCTGAAATAAAGCCTCCGTTTCAAGATAAAATCAGCGTGTGAATACAACTACTGATACTACTATAATACACCTTTTTCGTCAATTCGTCAAGGAATTCCTCACATTTTGTAGCATATGCCAAAACATTTCATCTGTTTTACACATTGTAATCAAAAAAAGTACCCGGAAACGGTATTGTTCCCGGGTTTGCAGATAAATTACAGCTTGATGACCTTAAGTTCCGTTCCTGCAACAGCTTCGGCAATAAGCGGCTCAAAGTCAAAAGCATTCTGTGCAGCCTCAACATCTGCAAGAACGGGTCTTGTCTTGGGGTGCTTCGGAGTAAACACAGTGCAGCAGTCCTCATACGGCTCGATTGAAATATCAAAAGTGTCGATTTTTCTTGCTATCTCAACAATTTCAGTCTTGTCCATACCGATCACGGGACGGAACACAGGCATTCTGCAGGCGGCGTCGGTGCAGACGATAGCCCCCATTGTCTGACTTGCGACCTGACCCACACTCTCGCCCGTAACAAGCGCCTGAATGTCCTTTTCTTCGGAAATTCTCTGAGCAATTTCCATCATCAGACGGCGCATAAGTATGGTGAAAAGCTCCTCGGGACAGTTATCACGCAGCGCCTCCTGAATTTTTGTAAACGGCACACAATAAAAAGCAATATCGCCGCAGTAGGGCGTAAGCTTTTCGCAAAGACGTTCAACCTTGAGTCTTGCTCTTTCGGAAGTATACGGCGGCGAAACATAGTGTATAGCAGAAAGCTTTACACCGCGTTTTGCCATCATATACGCCGCAACGGGACTGTCAATACCGCCCGAAAGAAGCAGCATTGCACTTCCCGAAGTGCCAACGGGAATACCGCCTGCGCCCCGGAGATTTCCTGCATGGATATATGCCGACGTGTCTCTTATCTCAACCGTTACGACCATCTGAGGATTTTTCACGTCAACGGTAAGATGAGGATACGCTTCAAGAATTTTTCCGCCCAGTTCCATACAAATTTCGGGAGACTTCATGGGGAATTTCTTATCCGAACGCTTTGCCTCCACTTTAAAGGTACGGGACATCATAGCAGTTTCTTCGATATATGAAACCGCCTCTCTGCAAATCACGTCAAAATCCTTTTCCACTACCAAAGCCCTGCAAAGCGCCGCCGCACCGAAAACCTTCGAGCCGCGCTCAACAGCTTCGTCAAGGTCTATGTCATCGGACTGGGGAACTGCATATATCGTAGACTGTGATTTTGTGTATTCAAACTTGCCCAGCGGCTTTAACCTGTGCTTTAAGTTATGGATAAATGCGTCCTCGAAGCTTCTTTTGTTAAGTCCCTTCAGAGCGATCTCGCCCTCTTTGAATATGATAAGTTCCTTCATAATAATTCCTTTCAGTAATTTATTTCGCCTTTGCAAGGGACTGATATCCCTCCTGAACTGCATTAACAAGCAGGTCAATTTCGCCCTTTGTCGTGGTACGTCCGATGGAGACCCGTATCGCCGAATCTGCAAGCTTGTCGGGAATACCCATAGCCGTCAGCACGGAGCTGTGCGCTCCCTTTGAGCAGGCAGAACCGCTTGAAACGTATATCTCCTTGCTTTCAAGAAAATGCAGCATAATTTCGGAACGTATACCCTTTACCGAGAAATTGGTTATGTACGGCGAACTGTTCTCGCTTGCTGAATTTACCGTTATATAATCAAGCTTTGCAAGCTTTTTAAGCAGATATGCCTTAATTTCCTCAGCATTGCTGTAAGCTACGGACATTGTCGGCATAAGCGCCCTTACCGCCGCCCCGAAGCCTGCGATAAGCGGTACCGACTCGGTTCCCGAACGGAGTCCCTTTTCCTGACCGCCGCCCATAAGCAGAGGCGCAACTCTTATCCCCTTGCGGACGTACATTGCACCAACGCCTTTAACGGCATGGACTTTATGTCCCGAAACAACTATGATGTCTGCAAAAAGCTCAGCCGATTTGATAGGCAGCTTCATAAACGCCTGAACAGCGTCGCAGTGTGTAACGCATTCCGGAAAGTTGCGCTTCACATATGAAAATATCTTTCTGACAGGCTGGATAGAGCCCGTTTCGTTGTTGACCAGCATACAGGAAACAAGACAGGTATTTTCGTCCACAGCGTCGATAAAATCCTCAACAGCAATTTCTCCGCCGCGTGACGGTTTAATGCGGACGACCTCGAAGCCCTCTTTTTCCTCAAGATACTTGATAGGCTCTGCAACTGACGGATGTTCGATTGCGGAAACCACGATTTTTTTCTTGCGTTTGCCGTAATTTTTAACAGTACCGAAAACCGCCGTATTGTTGCATTCGGTCGCTCCCGATGTAAAGGTTATGCACTGAGGGTCGCATACAAGCGCCGCCGCTATCGACTTTCTCGCCTCGCTCAGATTCTGCTCAGCTTTCAGTCCGAGAGCGTGCAGGGACGACGGGTTACCGTAATCCTCGACCATATTCTGAAACACAGCAGAAACAGCAGGCTCGCAGGGACGGGTCGTTGCAGCGTTATCAAGATAAACTGCCATTTATTTCAATCCTTTCATTTTTGCAAAATAACAATAATTATTTTTATTATACAACAAAATCCGCAGTTTAACAAGTAGTAACATAAAAAAACACGGCAGTTTTTTTCTGCCGTGCAAAAATACTAAAATTAAACACCTGTTATTCAATAAATTCCCGTATAGCCTTTTCAACGGACTGCATCTCTTTGTGAAATTCCGCCGCCGAAACACGATAAGCTCCGTTGCCGAGAATAATAAGCTGTTCCGTGCCGTCCGAAGTCGCCACACAGACGCGATTGGTTTTTCCCAACTCGTGACTGACCTTTTCGATGTATGAATCCGCCGTTTCAGACTCTTTGGTATACACAACGCTGATATTGTGATATTGTTCGACCTCGCGGTGATTTCCACCGACCTTGTATGCGTCAAAAACCAGAATAACGTTATTCTGCTTGAAGCCCTGATAATTGCACAGCCTGTTGATAAGCGTATTCCGTGCCAGGTCGAGATTATCCTTTGCAAGTTCCTTTAATTCGTCCCACGCAAAGATAATGTTATAGCCGTCCACAAGCAGATATTCGGGGCCCTGCGGCAAAGGCTTTGCCTTATATTTTTGTTCCGGAACGTGCTTTTCGGTATGAAGAGCGTGCCGTTCATCACGCTTTATCTTGCCGTAGGTGCGCTCGAAAATCTCCATAAGCTCCTTGTCCTCAGCAAGCCTTGAACGGTAATCACTTACCTGCCGCACAGTGATTTCCGTTTCGGAATTTTCAGACTTTTCCCTGCGACTGCCAATATGAGCATAAGAAGGAACTTCGTCCCACTTCACGTTAAATCCTGCGCCGTGAGCGCAGAAAACGCTGTCTGCGGAATTTTCAAGGTCAGAGTCGCAGCTGTATCCTATTTCTGCGACTACCTCATCGGTATTGTGACATGGCAGATACCCTTTTAAAATCAGGTCGATACAGCCTTTTCCGTGAGTATAACCGATAAGCTCGTTTCGGTAATCCTGCATTTCCGAAACAGGAGCACTGCCTTTTATAACGGACATTTCCCCGTCCGTTTCGGGTGCAGAAAATTCAGCGTTCATACGCTGTATATCGGAAAGAACACGGCCTACCGAATCCGATGGAACTTCAATTGTAAAGTCGTACCACGGTTCAAGAAGTACACTTTCGGCAGAACGGAGTCCCTGCCGCACAGCACGGTATGTCGCCTGACGGAAATCTCCGCCCTCGGTATGTTTAAGGTGCGCCCTGCCTGCAATAAGCGTTATCTTCATATCGGTTATCGGAGAACCTGTCAGCACTCCAACGTGCATTTTTTCCTCAAGATGAGTAAGGATAAGCCTTTGCCAGTTACGGTCAAGGTCGTCCTCACGGCAGTCGGAAGCAAAATGCAGACCGCTTCCACGCTCTCCCGGTTCAAGCAGGAGGTGAACCTCCGCATAGTGCCGCAAAGGCTCATAATGCCCGATACCCTCAACGATATTAGCAATAGTTTCCTTATACACGATACTTCCCGTGTCAAATCTCACATCATACCCGAAACGCTCCGCAATAACGGTTTTCAGTATCTCCAGCTGTATCTCGCCCATAAGCTGAACGTGGATCTCCTGGGTCTGTTCGTTCCAGACAACGTGAAGCTGGGGATCCTCCTCTTCAAGCCTGCGCATCTGAATAAGCGCCGTGTGCATATCGGTTTTCGGCGGAAGTATCAGCTTGTAGTTCAGCACCGGTTCAAGCAGCGGCATATCCGCATTTTTTTCAGCGCCTATACCCTCTCCCGAATAGTTTTTGGAAAGCCCCGTAACAGCGCAGAGCGAGCCTGCAAATACCTCGTCTGCGGTACGGAATTTCGCTCCCGAATAAATGCGTATCTGATTTACCTTTTCATCGCCGACCATGCTTTTTACCCGAAGGCTTCCGCCGGTAATTTTCATATGCGTGAGCCGCACGCCCTGTTCCTCGGTTATCTTGAAAACTCTTGCACCGAATTCGCCTTTGTACTCTTTTTCTTCGGTGTAAAAATCAAGTCCGTCAAGGAACTCCTCAATGCCCTGAAGCTTCAGCGCCGAACCGAAAAAGCAAGGGAAAAGCTTTCTCTCGGAAACAGCCCTGCGGATATCGCTGTCAGAAATTTCTCCGCTTTCAAGATAGCTTTCCATAAGCTTTTCATCGCACATTGCAGCTTCCTCGAAAAGCTCTTCACGGCTTCGGTCCAACGTAAAATCAATACATCCGCTGCCGAGCCGCTTGGAAAGTCCGCCCATAAGCACAGTGCTTTCATAAGCGGAGATGTCCATTTTATTTACAAAAATAAAGGTCGGTATCCTGTATCTCGCAAGAAGCCGCCAAAGGGTTTCGGTGTGGCTTTGAACGCCGTCCGTACCGCTGATAACAAGCACCGCATAATCAAGAGCCTGCAAAGCCCGTTCAGTCTCGGCAGAAAAATCAGCATGACCCGGCGTGTCAAGAAGAGTATATTCGCTTTTGCCGATACGCATGACCGCCTGCTTTGAAAAAACGGTAATGCCCCTGCTTCGCTCAATTGAGTGAGTGTCAAGAAAAGCGTCGCCGTGATCGACCCTGCCCGGCTTGCGTATTTCTCCTGCACAATATAGCATAGCTTCGGACAGCGTGGTTTTTCCCGAGTCAACATGAGCGATCATGCCGATTACCAATCGTTTCATTTTATCTTCCTTTTTGTTTTATAGTAAAATGGTATTTTCCCTGATAAACCTGAATTTAGAATGTTTTATACTAAAAACCATTTAAAAACTGTACAAAAAATTGAGCATAATCTTGCATATATGGATTATGCGAAGATTTTTTGTCTACAGTTTAATTGGTTTTTAGTATTATTATCGTTTTATCAGATTAAGTATTCTTGGTCTGTTATATCTTTGAATTATAATAAATACCGTATCAACTATAGCCGCACCTACAGACGTTATTATAAAAACAGGATACACCCCGAACCACAATCCGGCAATAATCGGAAGAAAACTCAAAACGACTATTGTTTCATGCACCAATTCAGCTTGACAGGTTGCCTGAATGATTTCAACCCATGAATGTTTTCTTGGATCAAATATATCCGGCTCAAATGCAGGCATTTTATATTTCCACTTCTTCACCCTTAGTTTTTCATATAATTTCTGCTCATTAGTGCTGACATTAAACCAACTATTTTGATAATCGGCATGATTATTCATAAATATATTATATAAAAAACCAACAACAAGCCGCATAACAAAATGATAACTTATTGTTCCGAATGTTATGCTCATTGTTAGTAATATCCCGAACCCAAGTACCCGATATAAAATTATAAATATGAGCGTTCCTGTTACAAATACCGCTGTAATAATTATCATGTTTTTTTTCATATATTTTCCTCAACAACAAATCGCCGAATTGGAATTAAACGTGTTGTTTTTATTTTCTGATGATTTTCTGATAAAAAGACGATACGCTGACTTTCCAATTTACCTTTGCAAACCGGTTTAATATGTTTTTTCAACAATAAGCTCCTCGCTCATGCCGAGAAATTCTTCACCGTCAAACTCCATTTTCATCACATATGGCATAAAATCCAGTATCCGCATAAAGCTGTGAAAGTCATACTCCGGCTTGTAAAAATTAATTATCGTACTCAGCGCCGTACCGTGAGTTGCAATAACAACAGTCTTTCCCTCATGCTCGTTCAGTACCCTTTTCAGCGCACGGATATTGCGCTCCTGCACAGAGGCAAGGCACTCCCCGTTCATAATGTGATAATTGAAATCCGCCCACTGCGCCTCAATAAATTTCAGAAAATTATCGCCGTGCCAGTCACCCGCTTCACGTTCACGGAAATCCTCGTCCGTAACGATATCCATGTTCAGCGCCTTGGCAAGACTGCCGATAGTGTCCATGCTCCGCTTGTACGGACTGGACATAAGCAGGTCAATACCCTTGTCTTTCAGCAGCTCCGTAACCTTTTCTGAATCGGCAAGGCCCTCGTCTGTCAGCGGACGGATCCTATCATCAAGTATGTTTTTATCGGGCTTTGCATGGCGTACAAAATAAACCGTTGTCATAAGCGTTACTCCTTAAAATAATCAATAAAATTATACCACATAATATCGCCTTCGGTCAATATTCTGCAAATTAAAATATTTTACTTGAAACATACCGCAATTACTGATATAATGTAAAGCGTATCGCAATTTTTTACGGAGGTAATTTTTATGCTTCTGATGCTAACCGTTGTTGCTCTTTACACGATCTGCTCGCTTAACGACAAATATGCCGTCAGCAAAGCAAAATATAACGGCTCTCAGCTTACTTTTTTAATGGCGGCAGGAACATTGCCATTTCTTGCCACACTTCTTCCGTTTTCCGACTTGACATTAACTTTTACTATTCCTGCATTTGCGTTTATAATTTTAACTGCGCTCAGCAAATACCTTGAATTTGCCATGAGTGCGAAGGTGCTTGAACAGATGTCCGCTTTTGAACTTAAAGCGTGGCTTGGACTGACCTTGTTCGCCTCATATTTCACGGATGTACTCATGTACGGCGACGGTCTAAGCCTGCTGAAGCTTCTTTGTATAGCAGTAACTGCGGCAGGACTCGTTATGATAGCAAAATCGGGTAAAAATAAAGTCAATTATAAAAAGATCGCATTGCCGCTTGTGCTTTATCTTGCGGCAAAATTCGGATACGGCTTTATAATGAAAGCAGCCGAGGGATACATATCTTCAACACTGACTCTGTTTTTTGCACTGATAATTCTTGCAGCTGTAACTTTTCCTGCTGCAAAGCCGCACCGGATCGCAGCAGAAAGTCCGGAGGGTGCAAAAGGTCTGGTAATCGTAATCCTATGCAAGCTTCCGAATGCTCTGGGACTTCTCGGAGAAAATGCCGTCGCGGAACAAAGCCTGACAAACTATGCATTTATTCAGCCTATGATACTGATTGTGATTTTCTTTATGGAGTTTTTCAGCAGAAAGGAAAAGCTTTCGGGATTTGATCTTGCAGGAAGCATAACGTGCGTTGCAGGTATTCTGGGATTTCAAGCGGCAGGTATGCTGCTGTTGTAAATTAAAACGCAACGCGCCTGAGAAGTACTGTATTCTCAGGCGCGTTGTAATATTTCTTTAATTTCCGTATACCCTCTTGGCTATGTCAACCGTTTCCTTGGCATCCTTTGCATAGAAGTCCGCACCGATTTTTTCAGCGTAATCCGCCGTCAGCACAGCACCGCCTACCACGATTTTGCAGGGAACATTTTTCTCGTGCAAAAGCTTTATTGTATCCTCCATTGCGCCGAGAGTAGTAGTCATCAGCGCGGAAAGTCCAACCAGCTTGACCTCGTACTTTACAGCCGCTTCAAGAACCGTTTCGGGAGGAACGTCCCTGCCTAAATCAATAACCTCAAAACCGTAGTTTTCAAGCAGCACCTTGACAATATTTTTTCCGATATCGTGAATATCACCCTTGACGGTCGCAAGGACGACTTTACCCTTGCTTACAGTTTCGCCGCCGCTTTTCAGCATATGAGCCTTTATTACCTCAAACGCTGCTTGTGCCACTCCGGCAGCCATAATAAGCTGTGGAAGAAAAATTTTGCCTTGCTCAAATTCCGCACCGGCTTTATCAAGTGCAGGAATTAGCATATTATCAACAATATCCATTGTATCGTGGGTTTTCAGCAGTTCTTCGGTAATTTTTGCTCCCTCTGCCTTCAGACCGTTTGCAATTGCAGAAGGCAGGTCCATCGCGCCTTTTTTCTGCGCAGGAGCCGATGCTGCGGAACCGCTTACCGAGGTCGTCATATTGCTGTCCGCATATGCGGCAATAAACTCGGAGGCGTTCTCATCAATGTTGGCAAGAAGCTTGTATGCCCTTACCGCGCCCGTCATAAGAGCCGCATTGGGGTTGATGATAGGCAGGTCAAGTCCGTTCGTCAGCGCCATTTGCAGGAAGTTACAGTTAACAAGCTCACGGTTGGGAAGTCCGAATGAAATATTTGAAACGCCCAAGACTGTTTTAAGTCCCAGCTCGGTTTTTACACGGTGAAGCGCATTTACGGTTTCCATGACCGCAGCCTGCTCGGCAGAAGCCGTAAGGGTAAGACAGTCAATGAAAACGTCACGCTTGGGTATGCCGATTTTTTCCGCCCGTGCAAGTATCCTCTCCGCAATGGCAAAACGGCCGTCGGCAGTCTTGGGTATTCCTCCCTCGTCGAGAGTGAGTCCCACAACAGCTGCACCGTACTTTTTAACAAGCGGCAGAATTGCTTCCAGAGAGCCTTCCTCGCCGTTTACCGAGTTGACGATAGGCTTGCCGTTATAAACACGAAGCGCCGCTTCAAGCACATCGGGGCGTGTGGAATCAAGCTGCAGCGGCAGGTCGGTAACACCCTGCAAAGCTTTGACGGTTTTCACCATCATTTCCTTTTCGTCGATATCGGGCAGACCAACGTTAACATCAAGAATGTCAGCGCCTGCATTGATCTGCTCTATTGCCTGACCGAGAATATAATCAATATCGCCCCTTTTAAGCGCTTCCTTGAACAGCTTTTTGCCTGTTGGATTTATGCGCTCGCCTATAATTCTCGGCTGATTTATTTCCACCGTTTTTGCAGGAGTACAAACCGCCGCTTCAAGCTTAACGTCCTGCTTTGCGTACTTCATACCATTAAGCCGATTTACTACCGCGCGGATAAAATCGGGAGTCGTTCCGCAGCAGCCGCCTACAAGCTTTACGCCGTACTTTACAAGGTTTGCGGCACTTTCGGCAAACTCTTCGGGAGTAACATCATATGTGTTTGTAACAGGGTCAGGCAGACCTGCATTCGGCTTGACTACAATGGGAAGATCAGTCCATTTTGAAAGCTCAGCGATAACAGGTTCAAGCTCACGGGGTCCGAGAGAGCAGTTCACGCCGACTGCATCAACGCCAAGTCCTTCAAGAGTAAGCGCCATTGCCGACACGGAACAGCCCGTGAAGGTACGCATATTCTGCTCAAAGGTCATTGTGCAGATAACAGGCAGGTCGCTGTTTTCCTTCGCCGCAAGAACAGCCGCTTTCAGTTCGTACAAGTCCGTCATAGTTTCAAAAACTATAAGGTCGGCGTCCTTTCCTGCTTCGATCTGCTCCTTGAAAATGTCATAAGCCTCCTCAAAGGTGAGACTTCCCGTGGGTTCAAGAAGCTGACCTATAGGACCTATGTCAAGGGCAACAAGGGTACTTTCTCCGCAGCATTTCTTAGCGTTTGCAATTGCCGCAGGAATTATCTCCGAAACACTTTTTCCCGTTTCAGCCAGCTTATAACGGTTTGCGCCAAAGGTGTTTGCATAAACTATCTGCGAGCCTGCATCGGCATATGCTTTGTGAATTTCCGTGAGCCATTCCGGCTTTTCAAGGTTAAGAAGCTCGGGAACGCCGCCTGTTTCAAGTCCCTTTGCCTGAAGCATAGTACCCATTGCACCGTCAAGGAAAACAAATTCGTTTTCACTGAGAAGCCGCTGAAATTTTTCTTTTTTATTCACCGCAGTGTCCTCCTGTTTTTCTGAATAAGCATTTTTCACGCATTTTGCAGCTTCCGCAGCCGCGTTTTTTCGCTTCCACGGGAGTTTCGGAAATCCCTATCACCGCCGTTACCGACTTTGTGGGAGTGAGTATCCCTCCCGAGCTTACGCAAAGACCGATGAGCTTTTCCGCATTTGCCGCCGCAAGAAAATTCTTCTGAGTATCGAGCGGAAAGTCTCCGTACCCCGGCGAAAAACGCCACGTCATAAACTTGTCCGTAAAGCGTTTTTTGATTTCTTCCTCCGCACTGTCGCAGACCTGCTCCACCGCCGCAGAAGCCATTGCGTCGCATACAAGCGCCTTTGCCATATCCTCAGCCTGAACGGTACGCAGAAGCTTGTCCGTGCCGTTCCCAAGAGTCGCACATAAAAGTACAACACCGAAGCAGCCGGAAAGATGTTCGGCAATATCCTTTCCCCGAAGAGTAAGCCTGTGTCCTTTCAGCGTTATCCCGTCCGCAGCAAAGCCCGAAATTTCAGCGTATGTCCAGCAGAATTTCGGTGCAGCCGCCGAAAGCAGTCTGACTTCACATTCGTCCGCAGCAGCCGAAAGATTTTCGTCGGGAACGCCGCTTACTCCCATATAACGGAACGCCTCGCTGCGGTTTATTTTTTCAAGCCCTGCCATTACAGCAGCGACCTTACGCTTTCGCTGATCTTTCGTGCGACATATGGGTTGTTCATGGTGTAAAGATGTATACCGTCAACGCCGCTTGAGATCAGGTCAACGATCTGGTCAACGGCGTATGCGATGCCTGCGTCGCGGAGAGCCTCAGGATTATGCTCATACCGCTGCATCATTTTTGAAAATTTAGAAGGGAGACTTGCTCCGCACATAGAAACCATTCGCTCTATCTGCTTTTTGTTGACAACGGGCATTATGCCTGCTTCCACGGGAACGTTTATCCCTGCAATGTCCAGCATTTCACGGAAACGGTAGAAAGTATCGTTATCGAAGAAAAGCTGTGACATAAGATGTTCTGCGCCCGATTCGACCTTGATTTTCAGGTGCTTGATATCCTCGGCAAGATTTTCCGCTTCAAGATGACACTCGGGATAGCACGCACCCGAAACGTGAAAGTCTCCGTTTTCTTTTATAAATTTTGTAAGGTCGCTGGCGTATTCAAACTCGTGGAGTCTGGGAATATCGGGATTAACATCGCCCCGGAGCGCAAGTATATTCTCCACGCCCCGTTCCTTGAACTGCTCAAGCTGAGTAAGAACTCCCTCTTTTGTGCTGTACACACAAGTAAGATGCGCAGCGGAGGGTATTCCAAGCTCACGCTGGATATATGCGGCAATGTCGCAGGTAGTGGTGTCTGCGGAATTTCCTCCCGCGCCGTAGGTCACGCTGATAAAATCTGGAGAGAGAGCTTTCAGCTCTGCAAGAGTGTTGTAAATAGTATCAACAGGACTTGTTTTTTTAGGCGGAAAAACCTCAAAGGACAGTATAGTCCTGCCCTTTCCGAAAAGTGAGGAAAGCTTCATTTATTTTATATCCTTTCGTATTTTATTCATCATTTCTGCTTGTTCTGAACGGAGCAAGAGGAATACCGTTCTTGCTGAAAACGGTCACCTCGCCGTAGTTTACCCAGTTATAGCGCAGGTAAACAGGCTCTGTTACCTCGTGGGAGCTTACAAAAATTTTATCGCCCCGAAGCTGAGCCGCCGCATGACAGAATTTCTTATCGCTGCCTGCAATTTCAAATCCGACTGCTTTTGCGTCCCGAAGTTCAAAACCATCTGCGGAGTGTTCAAAGCTAAGCAGCATACCCTCGTCAACATACTCGCAGGACTTGTAAACCGCCCCGTAAGCCTCGTCTGCGGAAATTTTTCCGTAAACGTGATAAAGAGCCTGTAAAGCAAGGCGTACTCCCACAGGTTCTTTATCGGTAGGGTGAATGTTGCCGTACTCGCCCTTATCGAGAATTACCGCAATTCCGGTATTTTTCGTGGTCTGATGTACTCTCATCTGCGCCTCGCGGATAAGGCACCAGTTCTTGCAGTCAGCTTCTCCCCTGTTCAGGAACATCGGCAGCTGAACGAACATAAACGGCAGGCTGTCGTCCTCCCAATCGCTTCTCCACTGCTCGATAAGAAGTTTGAACAGCTTGTAGTACATATCGGGCTTGTGGTCATCGCTTTCTCCCTGATAGTAGATAAAGCCTGCAAGGGTGAAGGGGCAAACCCGTTTCAGCATAGTCTCGTAAACTCCCCCTGCACGGAACGGCGACTTCGGTCCCATCGGCTCGGGCCATCTTGAAGGTCCTGCATAAGCCTGTGCGTCGTCCCAGCTTCCCTCGGGATTTTTTTCGTAGAATTCGTTTATCTTAGGCTGCCATGCGTTGTACCAGTCCTCGTATTCTTTCAGATCACGGCAGTATTCCTCAAAGGTCTTGCCTTCCATAGCCTTGTCGTATTCATCAACATAGGTTTTGGTATCAATATCCTTTTCCAGCAGCTTTCTGCTTATCCATGCGGAAGCGGAAGTTCCGCCCCAGTTGCATCCGATAACTCCGACAGTCACGCCGAGTTCTTCGGAAAGCCTCTTGGCAAAATAATATCCCACCGCCGAATAGTTTGCAGCCGTATCGGGAGAAGCAATGCTCCAGCAGCCGTTGCGCTCTGCAAAATTGAAATAATCATCTATGTATGCGATTTTCTGAGTGTAGTAAAAGCGCACGTTAACGTCCTTGATGTTGGCAAGAACTTCCCTGCCGTTAAGGGAGTTTTGAAGCTCCAGCTCCATGTTGGACTGTCCGCCTGCAAGCCATACCTCGCCTATCATAACGTCACGAAAAATTATCTCTCCTCCGCTGCTGTCGGAAGCTTTAAGCTCATAAGGGCCGCCTGCCTCCATAGGCGGAAGAACAGCAGACCATTTTCCGTCAGCAGCAACGGCTTCAACAGTTCTGCCGTTAAGCTCAACTGTAATTTTCGTACCGTTGTAAGCGCTGCCCCAGATGTTTATATTTTTATTTCTCTGTAAAACCATGTGATCGGTAAAAACCGCCGCAAAATTAAAACAAGCCATAAAATGACCTCCCGATAATACTGCATAATATTACAAATAACATTTTACCGCAAAAAACCGATAAAATCAATAGATATTTTAATAAAAAAAAGTATGTCATATTTTTATTTCTGCGGAATATCTATGTATAAAACCTGTTTTGGAGGGATATTATGCAGGACAAAAACAAGCTTGACGATATGGCTGAAAAATACAAAAACGAAATGATGCGGCTTTACAGCAGAAACCGCACAGCAGCAAACAAAACGGCTCCGCCGCAGGAAACCGCCGCAGAAGCCGTTCGCATACCGAAAACGCAGCCTGCCGCTATGCCGCAGACCGAACAAAAAACCGTTTCAGAAGCAAAGTCTGCAAGAGATTTTTCAAATCCGCCCATGCCGAAAATACCAAGGGATTACGGCAGCGGAGCTGGAGCAAACCCTGTACCCGAAACTTCGCAGACGATGACCCCGGCTTCAAAGATGAACACCGCTTCAAAATTCCCCTCTGCTGAGGAGATAATGAGAGCTGAAAACAGTTCTGTTCCCGCAATGGCAAGAATGACGCCCATGCCGCCAGAAATAAGCGAACATAATCAGGGCAACTATGATTTTCCTGCCGTTCCCGATATGGAGACCGAAAACGGCATATCGGAGATAACTCCAAATGAGCAGTATCCGACCGAAAGCACCGATTTTGAAAGCGTTGACCCCACCGAAAACTTCCCGACGGAAAATCCGTCCGAAATGAGCGGTCAGGGATATTTGCAGATCGAGGTCACAACAGCAAACGGAGCAGTCCCCGTAAATGATGCTGCGGTCATAGTAACGGAACGCATCAACGGAATGGATTCGCTCATAGGAATGGCTGTGACCAACGCCGACGGCGCAACGCCGGTTATTCCCCTTGCTGCGCCTCCGAGGTCGCTTTCAGGCGCTCCCGAGCCGACCGAAAGACCGTTCAGCGAGTATAACATAAGCGTATACAAAAAAGGCTTTTATTCAGTACCTCAGCTTACTGTTCCCATATTCGACACGATCAAATCCATTCAGCCCGTTTCACTTATACCGCTTGCGGAATTTGAATTGAGCGGCACTGAAACTCCCACAAGCAAACGCCGATGAAAGGAGCAGAAGCACATGGCTGAAGTTACCCCGTATATACCGGACACCGTCACCGTACATCTTGGACGTCCCGACGATGCAAGCGCAAAAAACGTTACGGTCGATTTTCCGAGCTATATCAAAAATGTCGCCTCCAGCGAGCTTTATCCTACTTGGCCTGAAAATGCGCTGCGGGCAAATATTTACGCAATAATCTCTTTTACCCTGAACCGTATTTATACCGAGTGGTACCGTTCACAGAGATATGATTTTGACATTACGAATTCCACCCAGTTCGACCAGTCATTCGTTGAAAACCGCGATATTTTTGAACCGATAAGCCGTATCGTAGATGAGATATTCAACAACTACATTGTACGTCAGGGAAACGTTGAGCCGCTTTTTGCAGCATACTGCGACGGAATAGAAGTTACCTGCAACGGACTTTACCAATGGGGCAGCGTAGACCTTGCCGAACAGGGTATGACTCCATACGATATACTTACTTATTATTACGGAGATGATATCAATATTGTGGACAACGCACCCATCAGACCGAATATACCCACCTACCCCGGCGAACCGCTTACCATCGGTTCGGGCGGAACAGACGTAAACCGCATTGAGATACAGCTTAACCGTATTGCCTCAAACTACCCCGCTATACCGAAAATTTCTCCCGTAGACGTTACCTTCGACGACAAGACCGCCGACGCAGTACGAGAGTTCCAGAGGATATTCAATCTTCCTCAGACAGGCGTTGTTGACAAAGCAACATGGTACAAGATAAATTATATCTACAACAGCGTGAAAAGGCTTTCGCAGCTTAACTCGGAGGGTCTTTCCCTTGAAGAGCTGCCCGAACAGTTCCCTCTGCCTGTCGGTATCGGTACAACAGGTCTGCCCACAAGGTATATCCAGTATTATCTTGCCGTTATCGGCGCTTACTACAAGGATGTTCTTCCCGTTGAAATGACGGGTACATACGACGAACAGACAGCTGAATCCGTCCGTTCGTTCCAGCAGGTTTTCGGACTTCCGCTCACGGGAGAGGTCGATGAACGCACATGGGACGATCTTTACCGTGCATATGCAGGGATCGTTGAAAACGTACCGATAAGCCTTGAAGGGCCGAATGCAGTCCTTTTCCCCGGAACAGTTCTCACCGAAGGAATGACCAGCAGCTATGTAAGGGTGCTTCAGGAATATCTTTCCTACATTCATCAGACCTATCCGGACATTCCCGATGTAAGCGCAACAGGATATTTCGGACCCATCACCAGAAATGCCGTTATCGCATTTCAACGGCATTTCGGACTTCCCGTAACAGGCTCCGTGGGACCCGATACATGGAGTTCGATCTCCGATGTTTACTCCGACCTGCGTTTCGGTTATATCAAGCAGCCGGGACAGTACCCCGGATATATTATCGAATAGAAAGTAAGTGATCTTAATTATGGCTTATACCGAGGAGGACAGAAAAAATCATATAGCCGAGGTACAGCAGTTCCTCAGAAATATTTCCAGAACAAACAGCAGCATACCGTCGGTCATTCCCAGCGGAGTCTATGATAACAGAACCGAAGAAGCGGTCACAAGCTTTCAGAAATATTACGGACTTCCCGTAACAGGAAAAGTCGACCGTGCAACATGGGATAAGCTTCTGGAGATATATCTTGTTACAGAGGAATATTACGCCGAGCTTGCCTCAATACTACCGTTTCCCAATTCTGAGCATTCACTTAGCGAGGGTTCGTCAGGCTTTGACGTGTATATTCTTCAGGCTATGCTGAATACGATTTTTTCTTTTTACACAAACATGGTGCCTATCGCCGTAAGCGGCGTATACGGCAAAGAAACAGCCGACGCCGTCAGACGCCTTCAGAATATAATGGGTATGACAGGCACGGGAACGGTAGACTATAAAACATGGAACAATCTTGCAAAGTTCTATAATACAGTTAACCGCTGAAAAATTTGTACTATTGAAAAATCCCGAAAAGCTGCATCAGACAGCCTCTCGGGATTTTTATTTTTTGGGGTCTTGTTTTATCTTTCAGAAAGATTGGTATAATCTCTGTGTTCCTGAACGCTTTTGTAAGCAGGACGAATAATTTTGCCTGCACTGATAAGCTCCTCAATTCTGTGAGCAGACCAGCCTGCGATTCTCGCAATGGCGAAAATCGGCGTATATAATTCAGGCGGAAGTCTAAGCATACTGTAAGCAAAACCGCTGTAAAAGTCAATATTTGCAGAAACTCCCTTGTAAATTTTTCTTTCCTTGGCAATAACCTCGGGAGCAAGACGCTCTATTTTGTTGTACAGCGCATACTCTTTCTCCATATGCTTTTCTTCGGAAAGGCTCTTCACCGCCTTGCGGAGAATAGCAGCTCTCGGGTCTGAAACCGAGTAAACAGCGTGTCCCATACCGTAAATAAGTCCGGACTTGTCAAAAGCCTCCTTGTGAAGAAGCTTTGCAAGATAATCACGGATAGCGTCCTCATCGTTCCAATCGGAAAGCTTGTTTTTCATATCCTCAAACATCATCGTTACCTTAATGTTCGCACCGCCGTGCTTAGGACCTTTAAGCGAAGCAAGAGCCGCAGCTATTGCTGAGTAGGTGTCCGTTCCCGAGGAAGTAACAACATGAGTCGTAAAGGTTGAGTTGTTTCCGCCGCCGTGTTCAGCGTGAAGAACAAGGGCAAGGTCGAGAATGTGAGCCTCAAGCGGAGTAAACGAACTGTCGGGACGAAGCATATGCAGGATATTTTCAGCAGTGGAGTATTCGGGCACAGGCTGATGAATAAAAAAGCTGTCGCCGTCGTGGTAATATGCCTTTGCCTGATAGCTGTAAACTGCAATAAGCGGAAACAGCGCAATAAGCTCAAGCGACTGTCTGAGCACATTGGGAATGGAAGTATCATTAGGCATATCATCGTAGGAATACAGCGTAAGCACACCTCTTGCAAGACCGTTCATAATGTCATCGCTGGGTGATTTCATGATAATATCACGTACAAACGTGGTAGGCAGACGTCTGTAATCGGCAAGAAGCCTTTTGAATTTTTCAAGCTGATTTTTATCGGGCAGCTCGCCGAAGAGAAGCAGATATGTTATCTCCTCAAAGCCGAAGCGCTTATCCTGAGTAAAGCCGGTCACAAGGTCGTTTATGTTATAGCCGCGGTAATAAAGCTCGCCCTCGCACGGAACGGATTTCCCGTCAACGGTTTTAGAAGAGATAATTTCCGAAATTTCGGTAAGTCCGGCAAGAACGCCCTTGCCGTTAATATCTCTAAGGCCGCGCTTAACGTCGTATTTGGTGTAAAGTTCCGGGTCTATACGGTCGTTTTTGCCGCAAAGCGAAGCAAAATCAACGATATCCTGAGTGACCTTTGAAAAATTGTAGTTTGAACTCATTCGATCCGTCCTTTCTTGAATAATAGCTCTGTTTAAAAGACTTTTTCAGAGTGCAGACAACAATACTCTGAAAAAATGGTATGTTGTTAATTATATCACAAAATTCACAAAAAAGCAAGTAAAAATACAATTTCACATAACTTTCACATAACCCCCGACCGTGCCGACGGGAAGATAAAATAAACTTGAAAAAACTCTTGTAATTTTATGCGGTTTGTAATATAATAATTGTGTATATTATTGTGTGAAAGGAGAAGTTCCGTACCTGCGGAACATTGTTTCTTAAAATGAATATACTTGTAATCGGCTGCGGCAAAGTAGGAGCTGCACTTTGCAACAGCTTGTCCGCACAGGGACACGACGTTTCGGTAATAAGCGACAACAGCGGACAGTTCACAAACCTCTCCCCCGATTTTAACGGATATACCACCCTCGGCGTAGTAATAGACCAGGACGTGCTGAAAAGAGCCGGCATTGAAAACTGCGATGCACTTGCCGCCGTTACCTCGGATGATAATACAAACCTAATGGTGATCCAGCTTGCAAAGGAATTTTTCCATGTTCCACGCGTGTTTGCAAGAGTGAACGACCCTAAAAAGAACGACGTTTTTACCGAGTTCGGTCTTGAAACCATATGCCCGACAAATCTTACCGTTGCCACACTCTGCTCGGCACTTCACAGCAGCAGCGTTGCAGGAGTCACCCTTGGCGGACACTCCATTATTATGTCCGAAACCGAAATACCGAAAGAATTTGTCGGAAAGCGCATAAGCGAGATAGAATTTGAAGAAAGCGAGGTGCTTGTAGCAATAGAACACAGCGACAAGACCCTCAGCAAAATGTTTCTTACTAATTATGAGCTGTTAAAGGGCGATAAGCTTATTATCGCAAAATTTGCAGATTAAACAACAGGAGCGAAATCAAGTGAAAGTTACTATTATCGGAGGCGGCAAGGTCGGCTACTACCTTGTGCGCACTCTTATCGAACACGGACATGAGCCTACTGTAATCGAGTCCAACCGTGAAGTATGCACCCATATGGCAAACGAAATGGACATTCCCATTATCTGCGGCGACGCCACAAGACTCGAGATCCTTGAAGCGGCTGAGGCACAGAATTCCAGCGCACTTATCAGTGTTACCGGCTCGGACGAAACAAACCTCATCGTATGCCAGCTTGCGAAGAAAAAATTCGGCATAGCAAAAACCGTCGCAAAATCAAACAACCCCAAAAATGTTGCGGTCATGGAAGCGCTCGGCATCGACAACGTTATCAACAGTACAAACAGTATTGCCTCACTTATAGAACGTGAAGTAGATACCTCACGGATAAAGCAGCTGTTGTCGCTGAACAGCGGCGAGGTAACGCTTTTTGAGGTGCAGCTGCCTGAAAATTACGTTTACGACGGCAAAATGCTTATGGATATCAAGCTGCCCGTGCTGTTCAATATCGTTTCTATTACAAGAAAAGGCTGTACCATTATTCCGCGCGGTCAGTCAATGCTCAAAAGCGGCGATAAGCTGCTTGTTATTTCCGAATCAAACGTTGTCAAGGAACTGAAATCCGTACTTAAAATCAAGGACTGATATGGTCAAAAAAATATTAAAGGGTGATACTTAATGGCAAGAACGGCAGGAAAAAACAAAACAGAAGAAAAAACGGAAACCGTTTCCGCAGAAGCATTAAAGACTGCCGACAAGAAGCCGCCTGCAAAAAGAGCCGCTTCAAAAAGCGCCGATTCCGCAAAAAGCAGCGCCGCTTCGTCCGCTAAAAGCAGCACGAAAAAAACCGCTTCAAAATCCGGAGCTAAAAGAAAGGCTTCTTCAAAAGCAAAAGCACTCAGACCGCAGGCAGAAAGTGACATTTTTTCGCTTGATATCGGCACACGAACAATTGTCGGTGTGATCGGTCATATGTCGGAGGGCGTTTTCTGCGTTGACCACGCATTGTCCATACCTCATAAACAGAGAGCAATGATAGACGGACAAATAGAGGATATCCCTGCCGTTGCCGCCGTGGCAAAGCAGGTCAAGGAAAAGCTTGAAGCCAAGTCGGGCATAAAGCTGGAGCGTGTTGCCATCGCCGCTGCCGGACGCGCCCTCAAAACGCGCAGAGTCGAGCTTTCCTTTGACGTAAAGGATAAGGAGACCATTACAGAGGACGACATAAAATCCTTTGAACTTGAAACCGCCCTCAAAGCGCAGGATGAGCTTGACAGCGAGCTTGCAGCTTCAAACGCTTCGTTCTACTGTGTAGGTCATACCGTTGTCCAGTATCTGCTTGACGACTACAAGATCAGCTCTCTGGAAGGTCACAAGGGCAAAAAAGTCACAGTTGAGCTTATCGCCGCATTTCTTCCCAGCCCCGTTGTTGAAAGCCTTTACGCAGTGACCGATATGAACGGTCTTGAGGTCGCAAGCCTTACTCTTGAACCTATCGCAGCAATGAACGTCATTATCCCTCCGGAAATACGGCTTATCAATGTAGCTCTTGTTGATATAGGAGCAGGCACCTCCGATATTGCCATTTCACAAAACGGAAGCATAGTCGCATATGCAATGTCAACTGTCGCAGGAGATGAAATTACCGAGGAAATAATAAAAAAATACATCGTTGACTTTTCCGCTGCCGAGGAAATGAAGCTCAGCAGCTACCTTGAAAGCATTACATATAAAGATATTCTCGGCTTTGAGCATACTGTCGATACCGGAGAATTTTTTGCAAGCCTGTTCCCTGCCGTTGACTCCCTTGCGGAAAATATTGCGGAAAATATAATCAAAGCAAACGGACAAGCTCCCGCAGCGGTATTTCTCGTGGGAGGCGGAAGCCTTATCCCTGACCTTGCAAAGTATGTTGCCGAAAAGCTTGATATCCCCGAAAACAGAGTCGCCGTAGGCGGCAGACAGGCAATGAAAAATGTTTCATTCGGCAAAACAAAGATAAGCGGACCCGAGTATGTTACTCCGATAGGAATAGGCGTGACTGCAACACACAATCAGGGCTATGATTTTTCTGTTGTGACCCTTAATGGCAAGAAAATACGTATTTTCGACACCCGTTCGGTAAGAATCCTCGACCTGCTCACAACAGCAGGATATAAGTCCACCCAGATAATCGGGCGTTCGGGACGCGGTCTTAACTTTACTCTTAACGGCGAAAAGCAGTCCATGAAGGGCGAGCTTGCAACACTTGCGGAAATCACCCTTAACGGCGAGCCTGCCGCACTCGAAGCCACGGTAAAACAGGGCGACAAGCTTGAATTCAAGCCGGCACAAAGCGGAAGCAATGCCGAAGTAAAAATTTCCGACATAGCAGGAGACGTTTCCGTGCATACCGTATTTGTCGACGGAGCGGAGTACAATTTCGGAATAGTCGCACGGGTAAATGACAAAATCGTTACCGGCGATTACAGCATACAAAATTTCGACAACGTTACCATTTCCGAAACAGAAACTCTCGGCGACCTTATGCAGACTCTTCCCTTTGACGCTTCTGCACTGAGCTATTATAAATCAGGCAAGCAGCTTTCAATAGATTATTACCTTCAGGACGGCGACGATATCATCACTGCAGACAAGGATTATGACGGCGGAGTAAAAGCAGGAAAGCTTGCAAAAGCAATTACAGACAGCATTCCCGAGCCTGAACCGCTGCCTGTAATGACAGAAAATCTTGAAATCCCTGCGGAAAATATTACGGAAGAAACCGCAGAAAGCGAGCCTGCTGCCGATGAATGCAGAATTGTTTTAAATGGCAAAAGCGTGCTCCTTGAACCACGCCCGAAAAATATGCCTCACGAATTTATCGAGCTTATGGCTATCGCCGACATTGACCTGGACAATCCCCCTCCAAGCGGCGATATGATACTTACCCTTAACGGCAAGGACGTGAGCTTTATGGATATTATCCATGACGGCGACGTTGCCGTTATCAAATGGGCTGACAAGTAACTTGTACAAAAAAGCAGTATAGCAAAAACGGAATATCACTTTTCTTCATTTTTCTTAACATTTTATATCCCTCTGTTCATAAAAACTACTTTGTCATGATCCTTGAATCCATATTGAAAACAAGGATCCAATTTCCATTTTGGTTTTCCCATGTTGATGTAATATGAAAAGTTCCTGCCAGATCTTCATTTTCGGGAGAATCTGCAACAGTTTCAACCACATAATGCACCTGAATAAGCGAATCTGTTTTTGCTATCGTTTCAAAGTTGGTCATCTTAAAGGAAGCAATGCCGAATTCTCCGATAAGCCCCGCATACTCGGAACCGCTGCAGCGAAAACCTCCGCAGACCATTACTGCGTCCTTTGACACAAGCTGTAAAAAGGCGTCTGCGTCCTTGTTTTTAGCAGCTTCCCACATTTTCTGTTCCAATTCAAAAATAGTGTTTTCCATTTCAGCTTCCTCCTTATAATACCAAACAGCAGCCTGACACTTCACATAAAAAGAAAGACTGCGCAGGATTTCTGCACAGCCTTTCGGTACATACGATAAAACATATTTATCGACCGCCCGCTGAAACGCAGGGCTTTATGTATCTTTTTTTGCTGATTATTCAGCAGCAGGAGCGGATACAGGGCATGTATCTGCGCAAGCGCCGCAGTCAATGCAGGTTGCAGCGTCGATAACGTACTTGCCGTCGCCCTCGGAAATTGCGTTTACGGGGCAGCCGTCTGCGCAAGCGCCGCAGCTGATGCAGTCATCGGAAATTTTGTATGCCATTTGAAAACACCTCCAAATATATTTTGGGAAATAAAGTCCAAAAGCCGAGCTTTCGGATTTCCCAATACTATTTTAACATATTTCTCGAAAAAAGCAAGACATAAATGATAATTTTTATAAAATGCGATTTTTTTTTTATAAACACTTGAAGTTTAGAGAAAAATATAGTACAATGGTATGGTAAGTTGATTTATTTCGGAGGGTTGGCTGTGTCGTATTTTTCTTGCTGTCTGACAGGGTCTATATACTTTTCTGCGCTGCTGTACGGGCACAGTTCCCGCTGCGGCGGATTTTCCGTACCCCAAAATAAGTGTATCTAAGTGTAAGCTGTGACGTTTTATCACAGCTTTTTGTTTTTAAAAAATTCATTTCGGAGGTATTTTATGTTAAAAAAAGTTGCTGTAATCATGGGCAGCGACAGCGATTTTCCTGTTGTTAAGGACGCTGTTGCAGAGCTTAAAAGCTACGGAGTACCCTATGAGGTTCATGTAATGTCCGCTCACCGAACTCCCGAAATGGCTTCGGAATTTGCTTCCAAAGCTAAGGAGAACGGCTTCGGCATTATAATCTGTGCGGCAGGAATGGCTGCCCACCTTGCAGGCGTAATTGCAGGTCATACAACTCTCCCCGTAATCGGTATCCCCATCAAGTCTACATTTGACGGTCTTGACGCACTTCTCGCCACAGTTCAGATGCCGTCCGGAATTCCCGTTGCTACGGTTGCGGTAAACGGCGCAAAGAACGCCGCTATCCTCGCGATACAGATGCTTGCGCTTTCCGATGAAGGACTTTCCGAAAAGCTTGCCGAAGCAAAGCAGAAGATGATCGACGGCGTAAAGGCTAAGGACGCTAAAATGCAGCAGATGGTCGCAGAGCTGTAAAACAAGTTATTATTTCGTAAAAAATATTTAAAATATAAATTTGGAGGTATATCACCATGGAAAACATTGAAAAGAAGGAACAGCTTTACGAGGGCAAAGCTAAAAAAGTATTCGCTACAAACAACCCCGACTACGTTATCGTTGACTACAAGGACGACGCTACCGCTTTCAACGGCGAGAAGAAGGGTACTATCCGCGGCAAAGGCGTTATCAATAACAAGATGACAAACTTCATGTTCGGACTTCTTGAAAAGGAAGGCATCCCCACACATCTTGTTGAGGAGATCAGCGACCGCGAAACAATCGTTAAAAAGGTTGAGATCGTTCCCCTCGAAGTTATCGTAAGAAACGTCGCAGCCGGCAGCTTCTCCAAGAAGCTTGGCATTGAAGAGGGTACTCCCCTCAAGCAGCCTACTCTCGAATTCAGCTATAAGAACGACGATCTGGGCGACCCGTTCATCAATGACTACTACGCTCTCGGTCTTGGACTTGCTACAAAGGAAGAGATCGATACTATTACAAAGTACGCTTTCGCTGTAAACAGCTTCATGCTCAAATTCTTCAAGGAACACAATATCGACCTTATCGACTTCAAGATCGAATTCGGCAGATTCCACGGCCAGATACTCCTCGCTGATGAGATCTCTCCCGATACCTGCCGTTTCTGGGACAGCACAACCCACGAGAAGCTTGACAAGGACCGTTTCCGCAGAGATATGGGCGGCGTAGAAGAAGCTTATCAGGAAATGATGAAGCGCATTTTCGGAGAATAATTCCGTAAAAATAATTTTTCATATTAATTTTGGAGAAATATTTATGGGTGGATTTTTTGGAGCAGCGTCTAAGAACGACTGCATAAGCGACGTTTTTTTCGGCACCGACTATCATTCACACCTTGGCACAAGACGCGGAGGAATGACTGCATATTCCCCCGAGTACGGCTTCCAGAGAAGCATTCACAGCATTGAAAATTCGCCTTTCAGAACCAAGTTTGAAAGCGATATCGACTCAATGCACGGCAATCTTTGTATCGGCTGTATCAGCGATACCGACCCTCAGCCTATACTCCTTCGCTCAAAGATGGGAGTTTACGCCGTATGCAATATCGGCATCATAAACAATGCGGAACAGTTAAGGAACGAATTTGTTGACAACTGCTTTGCAAGCTTTGAAGCAATGAGCAGCGGAAAGGTAAACTCCAGTTCGCTTATCGGAGCGCTTATCTCTCAGAAGGATTCCTTCGTAGAGGGTATCAAGTACGCTCAGGAAAAAATTGACGGCACAATGTCTCTGTTAATTCTTACAGAGGACAGCATCATTGCCGCCAGGGACAAGCACGGCAGACTTCCTATCATAATAGGAAAGCGTGATGACGGCTACTGCTGTTCGTTTGAATCCTTTGCATTCCAGAAGCTCGGCTACGAAACCTACCGCGAGCTTCTTCCGGGCGAGATAGTAAGACTTACTCCCGACCGCTGCGAGGTGCTTGAAAATGGCACAGAGGATATGAAAATATGTACCTTCCTCTGGACCTATTACGGCTACCCCAACTCTATTTACGAGGGCGTTACCGTTGAGACAATGAGAACACGAAACGGCGAAATAATGGCTGAAGCAGACATTAAAAACGGTACTCTTCCCGATGTCGACTACGTTTGCGGCGTTCCCGATTCGGGAGTACCTCATGCGATAGGCTATGCAAACAGAAGTGGGATCCCCTTTGCAAGACCATTTATAAAGTATACCCCCACATGGCCGAGAAGCTTTATGCCTCAAAGCCAGACAATGAGAAATCAGGTCGCAAAAATGAAGCTTATCCCCGTGCATGAGCTTATCGACGGCAAGAAGCTGCTTTTCGTTGATGACAGTATCGTCCGCGGTACACAAATGCGCGAAACGGTCGAGTTCCTTTATGCAAACGGCGCAAAGGAAGTCCATATGCGTTCCGCTTGTCCGCCGATAATGTACGGCTGCAAATACCTTAATTTCTCAAGAAGCACCTCCGAGCTTGACCTTATAGCACGCAAAATAATAGACGAGCTTGAGGGCGAAGAGGGCGTAAAATATATCGAAGAATACAGCGACACAAAGACTGAGCGCGGCAAAAAGCTGAGAGCCGAGATATGCTCCCGTCTTAAACTGACATCTCTTGAATTTCAATCGCTTGAAGGGACAATTAAAGCTGTCGGACTTCCGGGTTGTAAACTTTGCAGCTATTGCTGGAACGGAAAGGGTTGATTCGTTTGTTTAACGGTATTCACGAGGAATGCGGCGTCTTTGCAATTTACAGCACAGATACCATTGACGTTGCAATGCAGACGTATCTTGGTTTGTATGCTCTTCAGCACAGAGGACAGGAATCCTGCGGCATTGTAGTAAACGACAGAGGCGTATTTACCCACCATAAGGACTTGGGACTTGTTCACGAGGTTTTTGACAAGGATACCCTTGCAAAGCTTGGAAAAGGAAATATCGCAATAGGACACGTCCGCTATTCGACAACAGGCAACTCAAACCGTTCAAACGCACAGCCGCTGGTTGTCCGTCACATAAAAGGGCCCATGGCTATCGCCCACAACGGCAACCTTGTAAACGCAAGGGAGCTTCGTGAGGAATACGAGTTTAAAGGCGCGATTTTCCACAGCACGAACGATACCGAGGCAGTTTCATATGCAATAACCGAACAGCGCCTTACCTGCGCTTCAATAGAGGAAGCGGTCGAAAAGGCAGTTGGACGTCTCAAAGGAGCATTTTCACTTGTTGTAATGTCCCCGAAAAAGCTTATCGCAGCAAGAGACCCATTCGGTTTCCGTCCGCTTTCTCTCGGAAAGCTGGACGACGGTACTTATGCGGTTTCCTCTGAAACCTGCGCTTTTGACAGCATCGGAGCAGAATTTGTCCGCGACCTGCTTCCGGGCGAAATAATCGTTATCGACGAGGACGGAGTCCGTTCAATAAAAACATACTGCGGAAAAGAAAAAAGCGCAATGTGCGTTTTTGAGTATGTTTATTTTGCACGTCCCGATTCTATTATAGAGGGCGCAAGCGTACACAGAGCAAGACTCCGTGCAGGCGAGTTCTTGTGGAAAGAACATCCCGTTGACGCCGACGTTGTTATCGGCGTACCCGACAGCGGTCTTGACGCAGCTTTAGGGCTTTCAAGAGCGTCAGGAATACCATACGGAGTAGGATTTATCAAGAACCGCTATGTGGGAAGGACCTTTATCCAGCCGAATCAGGCGGAAAGAACCAATTCCGTAAAGATAAAGCTTAACGTGGTAAGAGATACGGTAGAAGGCAAGAGAGTTATTCTCGTTGACGACAGCATCGTCCGCGGTACTACCTCAAAGCGTATCGTAAATCTTATCCGCGAGGCAGGCGCAAAGGAGATCCATGTGAGAATTTCCTGCCCTCCGTTTACAAATCCGTGCTTTTTCGGAACGGATATCGACAGCAAGGAAAACCTTATCGCCTGCAAAATGTCCATAGACGAAATCACAAAGGAGATAGGTGCAGATACTCTGGGCTATCTCAGCGTGGAGGGCGTTAATAAAATTGCCGGAAGCGAAGCGAAATGCACATTCTGCGACGCTTGCTTCACTGGAAATTATCCGTGTGCAGTTCCAAAGGAAATGCCTAAGGATAAATTTGAGTTTAAGATCCAGAATTGAGACATTATGAAAGGAGAGGTGCCTCCCAAGGGGGCACAAAAATGATATGAAAAGTTTTTCTGAAAGCTATAAGGAAGCGGGCGTTGACGTAACAGCCGGCTACAAGGCAGTTGAGCTTATGAAAGCGCACGTTGCCCGTACTATGACCAACGGCGTACTTTCAGGCATCGGCGGCTTCGGAGGTCTGTTCGAGCTTGATATGACAGGTATCAAAAAGCCTGTTCTTGTATCGGGTACCGACGGCGTAGGCACAAAGATCAAGATCGCATTTATCATGGACAGACACAACACCGTCGGAATCGACTGCGTTGCAATGTGCGTAAACGATATTATCTGCTGCGGTGCAAAGCCCCAGTTCTTCCTTGATTATATCGCCTGCGGAAGAAACATTCCCGAAAAAATTGCAGAGATCGTTTCGGGCGTTGCGGAAGGCTGCGTTCAGGCAGAATGCGCACTTATCGGCGGCGAAACCGCAGAGCATCCGGGTCTTATGCCCGATGACGAGTACGACCTTGCAGGCTTCTCCGTGGGAGTTGTCGATAAGGATAATATCCTCGACCCATCTACTCAGAAAGCCGGAGACGTTATGATTGCTATTAAATCAAGCGGCGTGCATTCAAACGGCTTCTCTCTCGTAAGAAAAGTATTTACCGTTAACGAGCAGAACCTTGCAAGACACCAGTCCGACCTTGGAATGACTCTCGGCGAATGTCTGCTCACACCTACAAGAATTTACGTTAAGGCTGTAATGTCTCTGCTTGATGCGGTAAAGGTCAAGTCCATCAGCCATATCACAGGCGGCGGATTCTATGAGAATATTCCCCGTTCTCTGCCCAACGGACTTTCCGCAAAAATCGCAAGAGCAGACGTTCAGGTACTTCCTATTTTCGACCTTATCGCAAAGACGGGCAATATTCCCGAGCGTGATATGTTCAATACCTTCAACATGGGCGTTGGAATGTGCGTTGTAGTCGATAAGAACGATGCAGACAAGGCTATCGCAGCAATCAAGGCAGCAGGCGAGGAAGCTTATGTGCTTGGCGAGCTTGTTGACAGCGATGAGGGCGTAATTATCTGCTAAAATCAATTAAGGCTGTAAACTGATTTGCAGCCTTGATTTTTTAAACGGAGGTGTTAAAATGAAGAATATAGTTGTACTTGTTTCCGGCGGAGGAACTAATTTGCAGGCTCTTATCGACGCCGAAAAAAGAGGCGACATCAAGGGCGGAAAGATAACCTGCGTAATTTCCTCAAAGGCTGACGCCTACGCTTTGGAACGAGCAAAGCAGAACGGCATTGCGACCCGTGTCCTTGTGCGTAAGGATTACGCCGACGTTCACGAATACAGCAAGGCAATGCTTGCGGCGCTTAACGAGGAAAAAGCAGACCTTGTAGTTTACGCAGGCTTTATGACGATTCTGGACGAGACCTTATGCCGCGCTTATCCAAATAAGATGATGAATGTCCATCCGGCGCTTATCCCGTCATTCTGCGGCAAGGGCTTTTACGGACTTCACGTCCACGAAGCGGTGCTTGAAAAGGGCGTAAAGGTAACAGGCGCAACAGTGCATTTTGTTACCGAGGTCTGCGACGGAGGACCAATCATTTTGCAGGATACCGTTCCCGTGCTGAACGGCGATACTCCCGAGATACTCCAGCGCAGAGTTATGGAAAACGTGGAGTGGAAGATACTGCCCAAGGCGGTTTCGCTGTTCTGTCAGGATAAAATAAAGGTAGAAAACGGCAGGACTATAGTTAATGAATAACAGCAGAATTTCGGTACGGTCGAATTACCGTACAAAACCACTTGCTACTTAGGAAAATTTTAGGGAGGAATAAAAATGATAACAAAAACTATCGCAGACGAGCTTAACAGTTTGGAGTACCACGGCAGAGGAATTATGATCGGCAAGTCCGCCGACGGCAAAAAGGCAGTTACCGCTTACTTTATCATGGGCAGAAGCGAAAACAGCCGCAACCGTGTTTTCGTAGAAGACGGCGAGGGTATCAGAACTCAGGCGTTTGACCCGTCAAAAATGGTTGACCCGCATCTTATTATTTATGCGCCTGTACGTGTCCTTGGCAACAAAACTATCGTCACAAACGGCGACCAGACCGACACTATCTACGAGCTTATGGACAAGCAAATGACCTTTGAGCAGGCTCTCCGCACAAGAGAGTTCGAGGACGACGCTCCCAACTTCACACCGAGAATTTCGGGAATTATCCACCTTGACGGCGGCGAAATGAACT
This sequence comes from uncultured Clostridia bacterium, assembly GCA_945876755.1. Taxonomy (GTDB): domain Bacteria; phylum Bacillota; class Clostridia; order Oscillospirales; family Ruminococcaceae; genus RGIG8773. The sequence goes on along the minus strand of CAMCPM010000002.1, from coordinate 28,041 downwards.
ATGCAATGTCAATCCTCAAGAGCGCAGACGGCGACGGCTCTTCCTGCCAGCGTTATACCTATGCATACAGTGATCCTATCTGCGGCAAGGCTAAGTTTATCCATACCTACAACGCAGCAGGAAATCCGCTTCCCAGCTTTGAGGGCGAACCAAAAACCGTTGAGCTTCCCGATGTTTCCATCGACGAGCTGACAGACCTTATCTGGACAAACCTCAACGAAGATAACAAGGTTTCCCTTTTTGTACGCTACATTGACATCGAAACAGGCAAATACGAAAGCAGAATCGTAAACAAGAATAAATAATTGTAGAGGCGGATTCCATATTCGCCTATGTATAATATAACATTTCAGGAGGAATAAAAAATGTCAAACGAAATGCAGCTTAAATACGGATGCAACCCCAATCAGAAGCCGTCCAGAATTTTCATGGCAGACGGCAGCGAGCTCCCCATCGAGGTACTCAACGGCAAGCCCGGCTATATCAACCTGCTCGATGCTTTCAACGGCTGGCAGCTTGTTAAGGAACTCAAAAAGGCAACAGGACTTTGCGCAGCTACCTCTTTCAAGCACGTTTCCCCCGCAGGCGCAGCAGTAGGTCAGCCTCTTTCCGATACATTGAAAAAAATCTACTGGGTGGATGACCTTGGCGAACTCTCCCCTCTCGCCTGTGCATACGCAAGAGCAAGAGGCGCAGACAGAATGTCTTCTTACGGCGACTTCATTGCGCTTTCCGACGAGTGCGACGCCTGCACAGCAAAGATGATACAGAGAGAGGTTTCCGACGGCGTTATCGCTCCCGGATATACCGATGAAGCGCTTGAAATTCTCAAATCCAAGAGAAAGGGCACATACAACATCATCAAGATAAACGAAAGCTATGTTCCTGCCGAAATCGAAACAAAGCAGGTTTACGGCGTAACCTTTGAGCAGGGCAGAAACGAGCTTGACATCAACAATGAGCTCCTTGCAAACGTTGTTACCGACAACAAGAACATTCCGGACGATAAAAAGCGCGACCTTATCATCTCGCTCATTACCCTTAAATATACCCAGTCCAACTCCGTATGCTACGTCAAGGACGGTCAGGCTATCGGTATCGGCGCAGGTCAGCAGTCCAGGATCCACTGCACACGCCTTGCAGGACAGAAAGCCGACAACTGGTGGCTCAGACAGTGTCCCAAGGTTATGGAGCTTCCCTTTAAGGACGACGTAAGACGTGCCGACAGAGACAACGCAATTGATGTTTACATCGGCGACGAGTACGAGGACGTTCTCCGCGACGGCGAGTGGGAAAAAGTATTCACAAGAAAGCCCGAGGTTTTCACCCGTGAGGAAAAGAAAGCATGGCTTGCAAAGAATACAAACGTGTGTCTCGGTTCGGACGCATTCTTCCCCTTCGGCGACAACATCGAGCGTGCGCATAAGTCCGGCGTTGAGTACATCGCACAGCCCGGCGGCTCTATCCGTGACGACAACGTTATCGAGACCTGCAACAAATACAACATTGCAATGGCATTTACGGGAATTCGTCTGTTCCACCACTGATTTATTAATTCGGAATGCGGAATTGATTTGGCAAACAGGGCGGAGCTTATATCCGCCCTTAACATACGGTTATACATTTGAAAGGGGTAACGGCAATGACTCCGAAATCGGCCAGAACAGCGGCGATAGTTTCGCAGGTATTGCTTATTGCATGGGCGGTGTTTTCGCTTACGGCAAGCATTTTTCAGGATAATTTACTGGCGCTTTTCGGTATTCCGACAAGTATAATCGAAGATACCAAGAAAGCTTCGTCATGGGCAGTCATTGCCATGTGTGCGGCAAACCTGCTGCTGACTGCGGCAAATGTGCTTATCTGTAACGGCAAGTGCGTTTATTCGCCAATTATTATGTCGGCGGTCACTACGGGTCTGCTGCCTGTTGCTGTAACTTATCTTAATGTTATGCAGCTTCAGATAATCGCTCGTTTGCGCGGATCAGACGCTTTTGCTCGCATGAGTGCTTACAACCAAGCGGCTGCATTTTTGTCGTATCTGCTTTACGCAGGTGCAATAATTACGATTGCCGCGTCGGCGGTTTACGCATATGCAAAAAAGCAGGACAAAAACGGTAAAGCCGAATTAACGCAAGAATAAATATAAAGGAATGAACATAATGAAGAAACTACTTATTGCCGCAATGTCGGTGCTTATCATTACAGCTTTTTCAGCCTGCGGAAGCAGTACCTCTCCCGAGGAAACAACAGCAGAAACAACAGCCGAAGCTGCTGCCGAAATTACAGAAGCGGAAACTTCTGCCGAGACTGAATCTGAAACAACGACCGAAGCAGAAACAACAACTGAAACCGAAACGGAAACAGAAGCTGCTTCAACCAATGTGTTCCGAGGTAATGGTTATACTTTGTCTATTGATTCCGAAACGTGGATGGATGCATCAGAATATATCAGTCTTGTAGCACAATGGGCTGAAAATACCGATTCTGCACAGGATATTGACCTCACAGCGGAAGATATGGAAAATGCGAGTGACGCAATGTTTTATCACACCGGAATATCAGGAACGAATTTCAATGTTGTTATAACAGAGGTAGGCAATGTTGGTGTCCTTGACAAAGAAATGCTTGAAATGCTCGGTGAAGCTGTAAAAACTCAGTATAGCAATATGACAGGCTTTATATTTGAGAGCTACGAAATCGTTAAAGTCAACGGCTATGATTCACTCAAAATTAATATGTCAACTGATGCAGCTGTTTTCGGCGCAGAACTTAAAATGACTGCTTATATGTTCTATAACGGAACAAAGCAGTACGTTATAACCTATACGGCAGGCGTCGAAAGCTATGATTCGGGATTTGCCGATTTTGAAACGGTGCTTAATTCGTTTACATTTACAGAATAAAAGTACGATTAAGGAGATTTTTAAATGAAAATATTAGTAGTAGGCGGCGGCGGACGCGAGCACGCCATTATTATGAAGCTTGCCGAAAGCAAGCGTACTGAAAAGCTTTACTGCACTCCCGGAAACGGCGGAATTTCCCGCTATGCCGAGTGCTTTGACGTTGCCGCAACAGACATTGACGGCGTTGTAGCTCTTGCGAAAAAGCTTGCAGTAGATATGGTAGTAGTCGCTCCCGACGACCCCCTTGTACTTGGTATGGTAGACGCTCTGAACGCAGAGGGCTTTATGACCTTCGGTCCCGACAAAGCTGCCGCAATAATCGAGGGCAGCAAGGTTTTCTCAAAAGACCTGATGAAAAAGTACAATATCCCAACAGCAAAGTACGAGATTTTCTCCGACAGCGAGTCTGCAATAGCATACCTTAAATCCGAGAACAGCTATCCTGCCGTAATCAAGGCTGACGGTCTTGCTCTCGGAAAGGGCGTTATAATTGCTCAGAATGAGGAAGAAGCCATTGAAGCAGTAAAGTCGATGATAGACGGCAAGCAGTTCGGCGAAAGCAGCTCGACAGTTGTCATCGAGGAATTCCTCACAGGCCCCGAGGTATCGGTACTTTCCTTTACCGACGGAAAAATTGTTGTGCCAATGATATCCTCAATGGACCACAAGCGCGCCCTTGACGGCGACAAGGGACTTAACACAGGCGGCATGGGAACGATAGCTCCCAATCCGTTCTATACCGAAGCAGTTGCCAAAGAGTGCATGGAGAACATCTTCCTGCCTACAATAAAGGCAATGAAAGCCGAGGGCAGAACATTCAAGGGCTGCCTCTACTTCGGTCTTATGGTTACTCCAAAGGGCGTAAAAGTCATTGAGTACAACTGCCGCTTCGGCGACCCGGAAACTCAGGTAGTCCTTCCGCTTCTCGATACAGACCTTGTGGACATCTTTGAAGCAGTCTACAACGGAACACTTGCTGATATCGACATCAAGTGGAAAAACGAATGCTGCTCATGCGTTGTAATGGCAAGCGGCGGATATCCTCAGAGCTACCCCAAGGGACTTGAAATGCACGGCATGGACGATAACGGTCAGGTTGACGGCGTTTTCGTCTACCACGCAGGAACGAAGTACACAGACGGAAAATTCCTTACCAATGGCGGACGTGTCCTCGGCGTAACAGCAACAGGCGAGACATTGCAAGCAGCGCTTGACAAGTCCTATGCAGCAGTAAAGAAAATAAGCTTCGAGAATGCGCATTACAGAACCGATATCGGACAGCGCGCTCTTTCGGCAAAGTAAAAATATTTAAGGGTACCAAGCAATAAAGCTTGATACCCTTGATTTTTTATTACAACTAAAACAAATGTTATTCCAGATTCAGCTTCTTAGCAAATATCCTCTCGGCAGCAATATAATAACCCACAGAGAAAATAACAGAGAAGATAATGGAAACCAGCATAGCCTCATTCATGTACCCGAACATCCTTTCATCGGGAATAGCTGTGCTTGTCTGACTATCCATCACGGAGCGCATTATGTCCGAAGAAACGAACATCATAAATACCGAAGAAATTATCTGCTCGGCAATATATACCACAAAAAACATCAGTACGGACATTCCCAGCTTGTGCCTGTTGAAAAGGTTGCCCAGCGCAAAGCTGAAATATATATGCAGCATACCCATTGCAGGTAAAAGCACAAAGAAAATGCCCATATAAATTATAAACGTTCTTAATTGGTTATAACCGCCGTCTCCAAAAATTTCTCTCGCTTCAGTAATGACTTCCGGAATGCTGCCTATCATTTCAAACAGCCAGAACGGTTCTCCAAAAGCAATTCCCGAGCATATACCGACTGCAAAAGCAACCAGAATAGTCCATATGTAAACAGCAATAAGCTTTGAAACGATAAGCATCCATGTAGGAACCGGCAGAGTATGCATAAGATAACCCTCGTCACGGACAAGGTTCTTGTAAAAACGCATCGTAGCAAAAACCATTACCATCGAACATACCACTACCACAAGCGCCATAAACAGTGCACCGAGCACCCCGGTTATCAGCTTCATAAACAGATTATTGTTTATCCACGAGGTCATCTTGTCGAAAAAAAGCAGCAGACAGCTTACCAGCAGCATTGCCGCAAACGTTGCGCCGTATTTTTTATAGTCTGCAAGTATCTCATATTTGATAAGCTTTCTTAGCATGCGAATACCTCCCTGAAAAGTGCGTCGACCGATTTGCCGTTTTCCTCGCGTATCTCGTCAACTGTTTTGTGCAGCATAAGACAGCCGTATTTGAGAAAAACAACTTCGTCCAGAATATTCTCAACATCGCTGATAAGATGAGTTGAAATTATAACCGAGGCGTTTTCATTATAGTTGGTAAGGATAGTTTTCAGTATATAATCTCTTGCCGCCGGGTCAACGCCGCCGATAGGCTCGTCAAGCAGAAAAAGCTCCGCATGACGGCTCATGACAAGAATAAGCTGAACCTTTTCCTTTGTACCCTTTGACATGGTTTTCAGACTGTCAGCAGGACTGATATTAAGCCGTTCAAGCATATCGTAAGCAGTCTCCTCACTGAAATCATCATAGAAATCCTTGAAAAAATTAACTGCCTGCCTAACGGTCATCCACTCGCTGAGATATGTCCTTTCGGGAAGATAGGAAACTATCTTTTTTGTCTCAATACCAATAGGATTTCCGGAAATAAGCGCCTCGCCGCTGCTTGCGGTAAGTATGCCGCTGAGTATCTTGATAAGCGTAGTCTTTCCGCTGCCGTTCGGACCCAACAAACCGATTATCCTGCCCCGTTCGATATTGAGATTAACGTTATTGAGTGCAATTTTCGTGCCATAGCTTTTGCACAGATTTTTACATTCGAGAAGCATAATTTACCCCCTTGTTTTATCCTATATGATTTTTCAGAAGTGCCAGCGCCTCGTCGGGCGAATATCCAAGCTGACGCATCTTTTTCAGGAACATATCAAGCTGCTCCCCTGCAAGCTGTTCCCTAAGGTTTGCAATAGCCGCAGTATCCTCGGTAATAAACCGCCCTGCCGTTCGCTGAGTATAAAGCAATCCGTCCCGTTCCAGCTCGGAAAGAGCCTTCTGCATGGTATTCGGGTTGACCTCCGCCTCGGCGGCAAGCTCCCGCACCGACAAAAGCTTGTCCCCTGCCTTATATTCGCCCACAGCAATACTCAGCTTTATATGTTCGATTATCTGAATATAGATCGGTGATGACGAGTTAAAATTCCATGGCATTCGGTATTCTCCTTTCATTTTGTATTATTAGCTTAATACAATAATATATCATAATTTAAAATTTGTCAAGTGGTTTTGCAAATTTTATGCAATTAATTTTTCAGCAGCTTTTTCTTGCAGAATATCGTCAAAAAATGTTGACAAATGAGGAAATATGAGGTATAATGATACAGTATTATGATTATTGGAGGTTTTTTTATGCCAGGTAAAAATTTAGCAATTGGTTCTTTGGTTTGTGGTATCCTTTCATTGGTTTTGATTTTTGTATCGTCGATTTTAATTTTTTCAAATTCAATTGCTTTCGTTTTGCCGATTATTGGACTTATTTTAGCTATCGTTTCAATCGTTCTTGCTGTTAACTCTAAGAAGCAGGGATTTGACGGCGGTATACAGAAAGCAGGCCTTGTACTCGGTATTATTGGTACAGTTCTCTGCGGTATCACTTTCATGGCTTGTGTATTTTGCATTGGTGCTGCTACTGCAAGCGAACTTAGCTGAACGATATATTAAACAAAAAACAAATGCTGTCTTGCCGTGAGGCAGGGCAGCATTTTTCATGAAAGGAATAATATGCTCCCGTTTATTGAAATATTCGGCAAAACCGTGCCGATGTACGCCGTTATGGCTTTTCTCGGAGCAGCAGCAATGTGCGCAGTTTCGGCAGCATTTGCACGTGTCAGAAAAAACGTCTCTGCCGAGGATATTTTCTATATGCTGCTTTATGCCGGAATAGGCTGCCTTATCGGAGCAAAATTGCTTTATCTGATTATCAGCGTGGACGTCTATTGGCTCACAGATAAAAGCTTTACGGAAAATCTGAAATACTGGGTACAGCTTCTGATGTCAGGCGGTCTGGTTTTTTACGGCGGACTCATCGGCGCTTTTCTCGGAGCACTAAGATACTGCAAGCACTTTAAAATTCCGTTTGAGGATTCAGTCGAAACGGTTATCCCGACAGTACCGCTTTTCCACGCCTTTGGAAGAATAGGCTGCTTCTGTGCAGGCTGCTGTTACGGAATGGAGTATGACGGCATATTTTCCGTAACCTTTAAAAAATCGCTTGGAGCGCCGAACGGAATACCTTTGCTGCCTGTCCAGCTTATAGAAGCGTCCGGGAATTTTCTGCTGTTTGTACTTCTAACACTGCTTTTTGTGAGGAATATCCCCCGTCTCAGCCTTTCGGGATTTTACCTCGCCTGCTATGCCGCAATGCGATTTACGCTGGAATTTTTCCGAGGCGATATAATACGCGGAAAAGCAATGGGAATTTCCACATCTCAGTGGATAAGCGTTTTCGTTTTTGCTGCAGGTATTATTTTAATTGTGCGAAAAGCAAAAACAGGAAAAATAAGCATACAAAAATAAACATTTTGTGAAATTAATAAAAAATTCACACAAATGCACAAAAAGTATGTTAAAATATCATATGTATTTGTGAAAATGCCAAAGCATAAAATTTTGTTGCTTTTTTTTAGAGAAAATTACAAAAAACACTTGCAAAGTCAACAAAAATTGTGTATAATAATTTTATATGAGCAACGTATTTAACCAATAAATATGGTTTTCAAACGCTTGCGCGCCTTTTCGGCAAGTACCGATTGTGCTAAGGCTAAAATGAAAGGATGACCGTCAAAATGTCAAACAGACTGTTCCAAGGGTTAATTCACCAGATGAGAGATGCGATGGATTGCATTATCGGCGTTGTGGACTCTACCGCTACTATTATCGCTTGCAGTGAGCTTTCCAAGATCGGCACAACAAATGAGTTCGTTTCGCTTGATTTGAGCGATTCACACGACATTTTTGTACGGGACGGCTATACATACAAGCCCTTCGGCTCTCACATCAAGCCGGATTATGCAGTGTTTGTAGAGGGTACAGACGAGAATGCGGCTAAATATGCCAATATAATGTCCATTACCCTTTCTTCCATTAAACAGTATTATGACGAAAAATACGACAGAACAAACTTTATCAAGAACGTAGTGCTTGATAACGTCCTGCCCGGCGATATCGTCGTAAAAGCACGGGAGCTTCACTTTAATAACGACGTGAGCCGTGTTGTTCTTCTTATCAGGATCATCTCTTCAAACGATGTCTCCGCATTTGACGTTATCCAGAATCTCTTCCCCGATAAGGCAAAGGATTTCGTCCTCAATATTACAGAATCCGATATTGTCCTCGTTAAGGAGATAAAGAACAACGTTGAATCCAAGGACCTTGAAAAGCTTGCACGTTCAATTTCCGATACCCTCTCCAGCGAGTTCTATACAAGAGTCAATGTGGGAATCGGTACAGTTGTTACAGGCATCAAGGATCTTGCACGCTCCTTTAAGGAAGCTCAGATCGCCCTTGAAGTCGGCAAGGTATTCGATACCGACAAGGTCATCGTTTCCTACGATAATCTTGGTATCGCAAGACTCATCTACCACCTTCCGACCACACTTTGCGAAACCTTCCTTCAGGAAGTGTTCAAGAAAGGCTCCATCGAGTCCCTCGACCACGAAACACTGTTCACCATCCAGCGTTTCTTTGAGAATAACCTTAACGTTTCCGAAACCTCGAGAAAGCTTTTCGTACACAGAAATACCCTTGTTTACAGACTTGAAAAGATAAAGAAGCTCACAGGTCTTGACCTGAGAGAATTTGACCACGCAATCGTGTTTAAGATCGCGCTTATGGTTAAAAAGTACCTTTCGGCAAATCCTGTTAAGTTCTAAGCTTAACTAAAAAAATGAAAGATCGGCGCTCTGCGGTGATTGAAAGATCGGCGCTCTGCGGCACTTGATTTAAGTAACTTTTATTCATGGGGGCAGAGTAACTTTTCTGCCCCCCATAATTATTTTTATGGAAATTATTTCCACTTTGGATAAATATAGATAGGCGGTGGTCCCTTTTGGTTGAACTGAAAAATGTAAGTGTTACATATTCAAACGGCGTTGACGCTCTCCACGATGTCAGCCTGCGGATAAACGACGGCGAATTTGCTTTCGTAGTGGGCGAATCGGGCGCAGGAAAAAGTACCCTGATAAAGCTGCTGCTTAAAGAAATCACACCCACAAGCGGCAGAATAACAGTAAACGGATTCAATCTTGAAAAGCTGAAAAAAAATAAAGCGCATAAGCTTCGCCGCACGATTGGCTTTGTCTTTCAGGACTTCAAGCTCATCAACACAATGAATGTCTACGATAACGTGGCTTTCGTCCTGAGAAGTATCGACGCTCCCGTGAAGTATATCCGTAACCGTGTGCCCTATGTTATAAGCCTCGTAGGACTGAAAGATAAAGCAAAGTGTTATCCTAATGAGCTTTCCGGCGGTGAGCAGCAGCGCGTAGCTTTGGCAAGAGCGCTGGTAAACGACCCTCAGCTTATTATCGCGGACGAGCCTACCGGCAACCTTGACCCGAAAACTTCCCTTGAAATCGTTGAGTTGCTCAAGGGTATCAACGAGTGCGGTACTACCGTTATGATGGTCACGCACGAACACGAGCTGGTTCGCCACTTCGGCGGAAGAACCATCACCATCAAAGAGGGCAGAATAACCTTCGACGATTACATTGGGTAAAGGATTTGAAAAAATGAAACTTAGCAGTATGAATTACCTGTTCAAACAGGGCATGAAAAATATCTGGACAAACCGTATAATGTCAGTAGCGTCATTCTGTATCCTTGCAGTATCGCTTCTGCTTATCGGCTTTACAATGCTTTTTGTGGCTAACATAAACCGTTTCGTAAGCGGTATCGAAAACAAAAACGAGGTCGTTATCTTCCTTAAAGACGACGTAGACGAAAGTACCGCATCCGCAATGGAAAATACCATTAAAAACATTAATAATGTTGAAAAGGTTAATTTCTATTCCAAGGAGCAGGCTCTCGAGGATATGAAAAAAGGCATGGAAAATGAAAACGCCGATGAGCTTTTCAGCTATGTTGGCGAGGAAAATCCTCTTCCCGACGCATTCAGAATAAGGATCGCCAATATTGAGGAGATAAGCCCCACGCTTATGGAGATAAACCGTCTGGAAGGCATCGACTCCATCAAATCCCCGACAGACTTCATCAATATCCTTACGGGACTGAAACGCTTTATCGGTATAGTTTCGCTTGTGATACTTCTTGCGCTTATTCTCGTTTCTTTTGTAATAATTTCCAACGCTGCCCGTGCAAGCGTTGATATCAGAAAACGTGAGATCGCTATAATGAAGCTTGTAGGCGCTACAAATACTTTTATCAAAGTACCGTTCTTTGTTGAGGGTATGTTCATCGGAATACTTGCAGGACTTGCCTCTGCCGCAATAACCTGCTTGGGCTACAATGAACTTGTCAAGGTCCTTTCGCAGGATATGACCCTCTGGAGCATTATGTCTATTAACGGCTTTATTCCGGTAAGCGAATTTATATGGAAAATCTTTATAGGTTATGCCGCCGCAGGTATGATCATCAGTGCATTCGGTACTGTTATGAGTACGAGAAAATATCTTAAAGTCTAAAAGATCAGGGAATTCATATGAAAAAAAGATTACTTATTGCAAAAAAAATCTGCGCTTTGTGCGCAGCAGCGGTACTCTCTTTCAGCTGTGTAATAACCGTTACCGCGGATACAATGTCTGACCTTGAAGCAAAACAGTCCAAGCTGGAGCAGGAGCGCAAGGACGTCGAAGCCCTGCTTGCGGAATACGAGGGCAAAGCCGAGGAAACGGAAAAATATCTGGAAGAATACGACAATAAAATGAAGCTTCAGGAACAGCAGGTTGCCGTTGTAGAGGAACAGATAAAAATTTACGAGAAAGATATCGCAAAGCTTGAAGAGGATATCGCCGCCAAGGAAGCCGAGCTTGACGAAGGTATAGAACAGTTCCGCCAGCGTTTGAGAGCATTGTATATGGCAGGCAACGACAGCCTTGCCTCGGTTATTGCAGGTTCAACGGATTTTTACGATATGCTTGCAAGAATGGAGTTCGTTGAACGTGTTTCAAAGCACGACAACGACCTTATCGACTCCCTCAATTCACAAATAAGCGAACTTGAAACAAGTAAGACCGAGTATCAGGAAAAGCTTGCCGCACTTGAAGCGAAAAAAGCCGAGGAAGAAAAGTATTACGAGGAACTGCGTGAAACCTATAACAACCACGCCGAAACAAAGCAGATGCACGAAAATATGATCGCCGACTACATGGAGCGAGCTGACGAGATCGAAGCTGAACAGCAGCAGGTCGAGGATGAGCTTCAGGCGGAGATACGCAGACTTCAGGAAGAAGCCGAGCGCAAGCGCAAGGAAGAGGAAGAACGCAAGCGTCTGGAAGAGGAACGGAAAAAGAAGGAAGCCGAGGCTAACGGTACAAAGTATGTCCCCGAAGCAAGCACTCCAACCTATTCCGATACCGGCTTTATCTGGCCCGTTCCAACCGTACGCAATACTACCGACCTTTACGGAAACCGCTGGATAGTTGAAGAAAGCAGAAATGACTTCCACAAGGGAATTGACATTACAAAACCCGGCTGCGGAGGCGAAGCTGTTGTGGCGTCGGCAGGCGGTACAGTCATTCAGGCGGGTGACAAAGGCAACGGCTACGGCAAATGCGTAATAATTGACCACGGCAACGGAATTGCCACCCTCTATGCCCATAACAGCAGCTTAGCAGTAAGCGTCGGAGATACCGTTGTTCAGGGTCAGACCATTTCATATATCGGTCATACGGGATATGCCTACGGCGACCATTGCCACTTTGAGGTCCGTGTTAACGGTCAGCATACCAATCCGCTTAATTATGTAAATATCAATAATTAATTTTAACGGAGCAGCTTATGAATAAAAAAATTTCTCTCGGAATTGCCATAGGACTCATGGCGCTTGCAGCAGCAGTCACTTTTATAATCACATATAATTATTCTCTTGACGTTTTCAATTCCAAAGTAAAAAGCGTTTCCGAAAAGGAAAGCATATACGTCAAGCTTTCTGAAATGGATAAGTATGTCCGTGCAAATTATATCAATGATATCGACGAGGATATGCTTACCGACAGTATCATGAACGGCTATGCAGCAGGACTCAACGATAAGTACGCCCAATATTACCCCGCCGAAGATTACGCCAAACAGACTCAAAAGGAGTCGGGCGTTTCAATCGGTCTGGGCTTTAACTGGGATAAAGAGGAAAGCGGCTATATAAAAATCACCTCTGTGACCGCCAATTCTTCCGCCGAAAAGGCAGGACTTCTTGCAGGCGACGTCATCACCGCAGTAAACAATACCGACGTTATCGCTTTTGAAAAAGGCTACGATGAAGCTGTTACTCTTTTAAACTGCGACGAGGGCACAAAGGTCAAGCTCCATATCAAACGACTTAATAAGGAAGGCGTTTCCGAATTTTTTGCCGTTGAAGTCGTTTCCGAAAAAACCGAGATAATCTCCGTAACAGGACGGCTTATCGATAAAATCGCCTATGTGAAGATCACAACATTTAACGAAAAAACTCCGGAGCAATTCAGCGGCGTGCTTAATCAGCTTATCAGCGACGGCGCAGAAATGGCAATTTTTGACGTGCGTGATAATCTTGGCGGACTCACAGACTCTCTTCAGGGCACCCTCGACTGTATTCTCGGAGACCGCGATGTGGTGACCGCATATTACAAGGACAGTTCAGAGGTCGTTATCCACACAACCGAGGAACAGCAGATAAAAATGCCGATGGCTGTTCTCGTTAATAAGAATACCGCTTCCTGTTCCGAGCTATTTGCATTTGCTCTCCGTGACGAGGCAAACGCCCAGATAGTAGGCACCGAAACCTACGGCAAGGGAGTAATGCAGAAAACTCATAAGCTTACAGGCGGAGCAGCAATAAAAATTACCGTTGCAACACTCCAGACAAAAAACAGCGGAGATTATAACGGCATAGGAATCAAGCCTAATTTTGAAGTATCCCTCCCATCAGATGTGGACCTGTCCGTACTTACCGAGGAGCAGCAGCTTGAAGCCGATACTCAGCTTATTAAAGCGATAGAAGTCGTTTCAACGATACAATAACCGCTTATCGAAAGGAATTTGCTTATGTTTGAAGAAGTAGGAACCACTTTCGGCATACTAATAGTAATGCTATATCTTGCAGTGCTTATGGACGGCTTTGCAATATTCCGAATAATTGTAAAACAAACCGCCAGCGCAATGGAGTACGCCTCGGTAGGGCTCAGATGGCCTAAAATAATAATGGTGTATATTTTCGGCGCAGTAATGCTTTTCTACGGGATCGCCGCCGACAACTCAGCATATGTAATGGTCATAGAAATAATCCTCAGCCTGCTTTTATTTGCCGACGGCATATTAAGTACGATAATAAAAAGAAAATACGGTAAAAAATAATGGGGCTTTTTATTTTAAAAAAGAAGTGCCGTTTTGAAAGATCCCTTGAAATTCTTGGGAAAAACGGTTTTACTGAAGAGTATGCAGAATCGCTGAAAAACGAACTTGCATCAGCAGAACGTCCACAGGATATCGCAAAAGGAAAAAGCTTTCTCGCCAATGCGCTGCTCATTCTCGGCAGTCTCACGGAAGCATACGAGGTTTTTGAAGAAATCAACATGAAAAAGCTTGAACGCCATTTGCACGGAAACCTTGTCAGCAATATGATTTTCTGCAAATTTGTTCAGAACGATTTCAAATGCGCCGAAGAGCTTTACCAAACCTATAACGCAGAAATTCTCGGCGAGCATAGCGACGCAGCAAAACGCAGCCTTGCAATACACGAGCATATCAAGGGCAGATATGAAAACGCAGTTGAAATACTGATAAAAATGCTTGACAGCGAGTGTCGTTTTCTTGATATTTGTCTTGTAAAATCCATGCTCCGGCTTGATATGTACGACCGTGCAGCGGAATTTTCCGCAAATTTCAACAGATACAGCGGAGAGCTTGCATCAGAAACATCAAAACTGCGAAAGAAGGTCTTTGACGGACTCCCTCCGAAAGAAAAAAGCAAATACATAAAAAACAGCGGCAAAGGAAATTAAACCTTTGCCGCTTTATTATTCACATAACGCGTTTCTCAAGCATTGTGTTCCTGGCGTCTTTTTCTGTTGGCGTACATCATAGCAATGAATGAAGCCATCGCAGCAGCAGCCGCACCTCTTGGAACAGTCATGTCAACGCCTGTCTTCGGGTTATCTGTCATTGAGTCCGTGCTGGTATCAATGTCGCTTGAACCGTCATCATCGCCGAACGGATCATCTCCAAGTGGAACAGGAGCATCCTCAAATGTTTCAAACGTATCAGAATCCTCAGTCGAATCGCCGTTGTCCTCATCAAACGGAGTATCATTCAATGGAACTTCCGGTTCATCAAATTCAACAACATCTTTGGTATCCATAACATCCGAAGGAACTTCCGGTGTCACAGAAACTTCGGGAGTTACGGGAACTTCCGGGACTACAGGATCAACCGGGTCAACCGGATCTACGGGATCTACGGGATCTACGGGATCAACAGGGTCTACGGGATCAACAGGATCTACAGGATCTACAGGATCTACAGGATCAACAGGGTCTACAGGATCTACGGGGTCTACAGGATCAACCGGATCTACGGGGTCTACAGGATCAACCGGATCTACGGGATCTACCGGATTTACAGGATCAACAGGGTCAACCGGATCAACAGGGTCAACCGGATCTACGGGATTTACAGGGTCTACCGGGTCTACGGGATCTACAGGGTCTACCGGATCTACGGGATCAACCGGATCTACGGGATCTACAGGGTCAACCGGGTCTACAGGGTCAACAGGATCAACAGGATCAACAGGATCAACAGGATCAACAGGGTCAACCGGATCTACAGGGTCAACCGGGTCTACAGGGTCAACAGGGTCTACGGGATCAACAGGATCAACCGGATCAACAGGGTCAACAGGATCTACAGGGTCTACAGGATCAACAGGGTCTACGGGATCAACCGGGTCAACAGGATCTACAGGATCAACCGGGTCAACAGGATCAACCGGATCTACGGGATCTACGGGATCAACAGGATCAACAGGGTCAACCGGATCAACAGGGTCAACAGGATCTACAGGGTCAACAGGATCAACAGGATCTACTGGGTCTACGGGATCATCATCCTTCGGATCAATGATATTCTTTATGGGATTATCCGTAGAGCCGTCCTCCTTGGTAACCGAATCCTCAAAAGGAATCGAGCCGAACTGAATATTACCCTCAAACTCCTTGCAGATAACCTGACCCTCATAATGCTTCAAACCGTTCTCTCCGCCAACAACTGCAGAGTTAGGCGCAAGCAGACCGCCCGCACCGGAACCGATAGTAACAGTTTCAGCACCGGGAACATTTATCAGGACTCTCGAATTATTGGGATTGCCGCTTGTAAGCTGACCACCGGTACCGTAAAATGTACCCCAGTTAAATGCCAGATTCAAATTGCCTCCGCCAATGATATTAACAACCACCATTGAACCGTTAGGAACATCAAAACGCATAGCAATTTCATCCGTAGCAACATCAGTGCTGCTACTCCAGTCAAATGCTGTTTTAAGCGCATTAAACTCGTCAACCGTAAGCGTAAATACATTAAGTTCAGTATCAGTACCCTTAAAAACGACCTCGCCGCTTCCATTTTTGCCTATATACTGATCTTCATTACCGTTTTCGAGAGTAACTCCCTCGATTTTTGCAAGCTCCGATGAGGTCTGTCTAAGTTCGTCAAAAGCCGTTTCAAAATCAATTGTGCAGTCCTCGCCAATGGCAACATAATCACTTCCGTCAGCAGAACCGGTTACAGAACCTGCTATCTCAAAGCTTGAAGCCTTGCTGTAATTTTCTTCTCCGACGTTAAAGTTGCCTCCGATCGCAACAACACCCTTACCATCGCCGACGTCAACATTATTTCGTCCGGTTTGCGTATAGTTGCCTTCAACAAAAACGCTGTATCCCTGAGCTGCACCAAGAATTGTTTTAGCGCTTGACTTTGCAGCTTCGACAGCTGCCGCCTGAGGATCTACGCTGTTATTGTTTTCTTCAGCAGCCTTTTTATCAGTATCGTCCTCGTCCTTTTTGTCATCTTCGTCATTTTCTTTGTTGTTATCATTACCGTTGTCAAGTATACTGCCCCCGGCTGCCATAGCGGCGTCAATGTCAGCAGCCTCAGCAACAGGCGACTTTGCCGCAAACATACTTACTGCAAAAGTGAATGCAGCAACAGATTTAATTAATGCTTTTTTCTTGCTGTTATCCATTGCCATGACAAAACCTCCCAAAAAAATTCACGAAATGTTCATCTATTTAGGTGTATAATTTTCCTATACTACAAAAATTATATCATAAAATATACAAAAAATCTATACTATTTAAGCATAATTACAAAAATATTTTCCACATATATTTGTATATTCTGTACAAATAAACGATTTTTCATAAATGTACACGCTTTGCCATAAGCTCCTGATTATAAGCATAGTCGACCGCCGTATCAGCCGAAATAACACCGTCTCTGAACAGCTTCAGCAGCGAACCGTCCATAGTCTGCATACCTGCCTCGGACTGAAGAACGGTATCGATCTGATGAGTTTTCTGTTCACGGATCATAGTTCTGATAGCATTGTTTACGTTCATTATCTCAAAAGCAGGAACCAGTCCGCCGTTTACAGCAGGAACAAGCTGCTGCGTTACCACTGCTCTAAGAACCATCGAAAGCTGTATCCTTATCTGGTGCTGCTGATTTGTCGGGAACACGTCGATTATCCTGTCAACAGTGTTTGCAGCACCGTTGGTATGCAGCGTTGACAGCACAAGCTGCCCCGTCTCGGCGGCGGTCATGGCAATATTTATCGTCTCATAGTCGCGCATTTCTCCAACAAGGATAACGTTCGGAGCCTGCCTTAAAGCCGCACGAAGAGCGTTCACATAGCTACCGGTATCAATATTTATTTCCCTCTGACTGATTATGCACTTTTTATGCTTGTGCAGGAACTCAATAGGGTCCTCGATAGTTATTATATGACCCTCGTAATTAGAGTTGATACGGTCTATCATGCAGGAAAGAGTCGTGGATTTTCCGTTTCCTGCCGCACCCGTAACAAGCACGATACCGCTTTTTGTCTCGGCAAGCTCCATTACACTGTCTGGTATACCCAGCTTTTTGCTGTCGGGAAGTTCAAAAGGTACGCAGCGAAGTACAGCCGAAAAAGAGCCCCTCTGACGGTAAATATTCGCCCTGAAACGTCCCGTACCGGCAATCGAAAAGGAAAAATCCATCTCCATTTTCAAATCATCCGGACTGTTTATATCCAATCCGGCAAGGGTAAAAATTTCAAAAACCGCAGCTTTTGTATCATCGGGTCTGAGTATGACATCACCTGACGGTATTACTCTGCCGTCTATTTTATAAGCCAGCGCAGCACCCGTCACCATAAAAACATCGGAAGCGCCATTTTTTACAGCGTCCACAAGAATCTGTTTAATATTCATTTTATGTAACCTCATCTTTCCAATATCAGACATTAACCCTGCCATACATTCAGAGGAGCCTGTTCGGTCTCCCCCGAAGAAACAGTCTGCCAGCATAATATCTCAGCGCCGCCGGCAGAGTATTTCACCCTCGAATAAATATTCTGCCTCGGATTTATTTCGGTGAGCCAGCTTATTTCAACGCCGCCTATAACAGAGTCGCAGCTTATCCCGTCGATTTTCTCAAGTTCCGCAAGGAACATAAAATCTGAATAATCATCATACTCTGCCGCAAACTCGTCGATTTCCGCAAGCACCCTTTTCGCCGCAAGGTCGGCGGCATAATATTCGGCAGTATACTCCGCACTTTTCACGCTGTACTTTTTACCGTTTTCGGCAGCGGAAAAGGAGAGCGCCGCCAATATAGTAAGGCACAGCACAACGAATATCATCATCAGAGAAAGATACCCCGTGCCGATTCCTGCGGGACGGTTCTTATTATTACTCATATGTACTTTCCGTCCTTTCCGTAAATGCAGCCGAAACAAAAGCCCCTGAGCTGACCTCGTACAAAACGCCGCCGTCCTTGTCTGAAAAGCTTATCCGCAGTTCAAGAAGCCGTCCGTCATACTCTTCGCCGCAGACTGTCATCGTCAAAAGCAAGTCCGAATCCGCAGGACTGTACGAGCAGCTTTCATCCAGCGGAACGGTTATTTCTGAAACGCTGTCGGTTTTGATACCGAACATAACTTCCGCCGTTTCTGAAAGATTACCCGTCCGTGAAAAGGTTTCCGCAGCAGTCTGTGCGCAGAATGACATTTTTTCCAGACGGCTGCTTTCCCTTGATATCCTGTCGGCTGTAACGAAGGTTTTCAATATCACCGCAGAAGCTATCCCGAAAAACAGCAGAACTATCATCATTTCCACAAAAAACAGATTGAACGCTGTTCCTGCCCGTTTAGCCTTTATAGGACTGTCCATTTTCGTCACCTCCGCTTTTGATACGGCAGCAGACATTTAAAATTCCGCCTTTGCCGTCTGACGTGCTTATCTCAACAAGTCCGTTTTTCTCTGTCAGATTTAATTGTTCCACGTGAAACAATTGTTCTCCACCAGTTTCGGATATTTCACTGTCCTCCGCAAATATCCGTTCATACAGCTCCCCGTCACGGCAGTAAATAAGCGTTTTCAAGCCGTTTCCCGTCAGCAGCAGTTCTGTTTCGGAAAGCACCTCGGCGCTTTCGCAGGCACGAAGCTTGTTTGTTATATACCGTACTGCCGCAGCCGAGTTGAAGGTATTGTCATAATTCTCGTTTATCCGCTTGTACGCCGAAGCCGCAACCGCTGTCATAACAAGACAGCAGACCGCAAACAGCAGAAAAAGAGTCATGCTTGCCGCCGAGCTTACCGTTTCGGCAAGACGCTTTGAATCGGGTCTGTTCATTTTATTTAACGGTATGCTCCCATCGGAAGCACGTTCTCCTTTCGTTATTGATTTTGTTCCTTTTCGGCAACTTTTACCGTGGGACGGACATTCGCCCCGAAATAGCTGTAATCAACTATATATTTTTCCCTGTTGATAACAACTCCGTAATTTTTTTCCAGATACTCCAGATCGGGAGGGTATTCCCCTTCAATGGAATAGCACAGCACAGCGCCGTTCATTACAGCGCCGTACACCGAATCGGTACGCTTTTTGCCTGCGGCGGAATCCGCATTGCCGACCGATACCGCAAACCATATTACAACAAGCGCAAAAAGCAATACCGACAGAGGAAGAAGTTTGTTTTCATTTGCGCCGGAACGTTTTAACCCAAGCTTTTTCATATCCGCATATCCTTTCGTATCATCCCACAGACGTGATAATATCCGTCATTGGAAGCATTACCGCAAGAAGAACTGCGCCGATTATCACCGCAAGTATGCCGATTATCACGGGCTCGATGAAGGATACTGCACTGTATATCTTTCTGTCGCACTCGTCTGAAAAACGTCCGCTTATCTTCTGCCACGCTGTATCAAACGAGCCTGACTTATATGCAACTTTCAGCGATTGTGCATAAATTGACGGCAGAAGTCCCGATTTGCCTATTGCATCGGCAAAATACTCTCCCTCCAGCACAAGCTTTTCACATTCCTTTATGCGTTTGAGAACGCTTTTACAATTTGTAAGTCCCGAAGCAAGCTCAAGGGTCTGTTCGGGAGAAATCCCGCAGGATACCATCATACTGATAGCCCCCGTCACGTCAGCCATTGCCACAGTCTCGGAGAGTCCTCTCGTCAGCACAAAATTCGTGAAAACGCCGTAAAGCTTATGTCTTGCGGAGGGTATCTGCATAAGCAACGCTGTTACCAAAGCAATAAGAAGCACTGCTGCCAGCACGACCATTACTCCCGTACCGAGACTGTAGGCAAAGGAGATGCTTTCCTCCACCGCTGCCGCTGCGCTGTCGTCAAACTGGAAGAATATATCACGGAACATCGGTATGACCTTTATTACCATTACAACAATGACAACGGTCATCATTGCAAGAAGCATAAGGGGGTGCGAGACGGAGCTTTTTACTGTCTGTCTGATTTCGGCGCGTTTGGAGTAATACTCGGAAAGACCGTTGAGAGCGTCCTCGAGCCGTCCTGTAACTGAACCGATCTTCACCATTTTCACCGCATAATCGGGAAATATCCCAGAACGCTCCATTGCTGTGAAAAGTGCTGCGTCGTCCTTCATATATTCGGTCAGAGTTTCGGAAATTTCCTTGAAACGTCTGTCGCCTGAATCTTCACCGAAAATCTCTATTCCGTCAGCGACGGGAATGCCTGCTTCAAGAATCATTGCAAGCTGCTCGCAGAAAAAGGCTGTCTCCTCGTCGGTAAGCATTTTTAAAGACATATCATACTCTCCTTTTGTCAATATCTGTACATTGCGGAATAGTTGCTGTCGTCCGAGATATATCCCGCTATTTTTTCTTTATCCTTATTGCCTGCATAGAAGGTTGCGTCAGCAATGTTATATCCCTTTTTCTTCAGAAAAAGCTCGGGGGTTATCCAGCCCGTTTCTTCGGTATATACCTCGTTCCATGCGTGGTAAATATTCGGCTCGGCATAGCCTGTCACAAGCCTTGATGGTATCCCCTGTGAACGGCACATTGCCGTGAACAGAGAGGCATAGTCGAAGCATATTCCCTTTCCCCGTGCAAGAGTCTTATCGGGGTCGGGAACATATCCGCTTTTTACCGTTGCGGCAAGTTCCTTGTCATATGTGATGTTTTCGGAAATATAACCGAAAATTGCAGCTATTTTTTCTACCTCGGAGGTTTTCCCCGAACAAAGCTCCGCAGCCTTTTCCACGCACTCAGAGCTGCTGTCAAAGCTGCTGTATTTGTTTGGATAGAGATACATTGCGGTATCACTTTTTATTTTAGCTTCAAAGCTGCCCGAAGCTGCCTCGGCATAGCTTTTACCCGACACAAGCTCATATGCCTTTACTGTATAGCTTCCGCTGCCCATAAGTGGGAAAAACTCGGTCCTGCCATCGGCGGCAAGGTCGTGGTCGTATTGCAGGTCTCCGCACTTTATTCTCAGCTTAGCTGCTGTACTTTTGCCTGTATACACCGCCGAAATGTAACCTTCGTCTGCGCAGCTGTAATCTATTTCGGCATTTTCTCCCGAAATAACGTTCACGCCGCTTGCAAGCGGTACTCTGATTTCGGGAATGACTATTTCCGCTTTTTTTTCTGAGGTGGCTGTTTCGGAAATTTCCGTTATTTCCTGCGGTACTGTTTCCGATTCCGTTACGGATTCCGAAATTTCCGTAGACGTTTCTGATTCTGTTTCGTTTTGCACGGATGATTCCGTCAATGTGGTTTCCGATTCGGTTATTTCTGAAGTTTCATCTGCGGAAGTTTCTGCCGCAGTCCCGGATGTTTGCTGCTCCCCCGTTTCTTCGGGAAGGGTTTTCATCGGTTCTTCCGTAACCTGTATTTCCGAAGTTTCGGAAAGTGTATGGACAGTTATTTCCGAGGAAATCTGTGCGCTGTTTCTGTTGTCTCCGTCGTTTCCGCAGGAGGAAAATGCGGCCATACAAAAGGAGAGTACGGCACACACAAGAATTTTTCTGCGCATTCGGACTCTCCTTTCGTTTTATTTATTTTCAAAATCAAGCAGGTATTTTTTTATATTGATATCTGCACTGAAACCGCCGATTTTTCCATCGGAGGAAATGACCCTATGGCATGGAATTACGATCATCAGCGGATTTTTCCCGCAGGCGCTTCCTGCTGCGCGACAAGCTTTGGGATTCCCTGCCATTGCAGCGAGCGTACCGTATGAAACCGTTTCGCCGTACGGAATTTCCATAAGCGCACGCCAGATACTTACCTGAAAATCAGTACCGTCCATATAAATCGGGACATCAAAGCTTTTGCGCTTTTTAGCAAAATACTCATTCAGCTGGCGTTCTGCGGAGATGGTGATCTCATCTCTGAAAACTTCACCGGTGGGAAACGAGCAGGGACTTACGGCGGTAAGTGATGTACCGTCCGAATCAAGCCTAAGGAGTCCCACGGGAGTTTCGGTAAAAATACGTCCGTTCATTGCTCTATGCCGTTTCGGCGCTGTATTGTGGTATGGATGTCCTGCATTTCGCAGTCCAGCGCAGATATTTCATCGGCGCAGACCTTCAAACGTTCACGCAGGTCGGGCGAAACATCGTTATGGGTCTTGTATTTCAGCTTATGCTCAAGGCTTGCCCAGAAGTCCATTGCAATGGTGCGTATCTGTATCTCAACGGGGATAGGAACCGGTCCCGTTGAAAGGAAAATAGGTATTTCCACAATAAGGTGCAGGCTTTTATAGCCCGACGGCTTGGGATTTTTTATGTAGTCCCTGACGCGGACAAGCTTTACGTCATCCTGACTTGTCAGCAGGTCGGCAACACGGTATATATCATCGATATAGTTACAGATGACCCTTATGCCTGCAATATCGGTAATATTCGCCGCCATTGACTCGACGCTGACGGGCAGTCCCTTTGACTTGACTTTTTTGACGATGCTCTGCGCCGATTTAAGTCTCGACTCGATATGGTGTATCGGGTTATAGGAATATTTGGTCTGGAACTCCTCGTCAAGTATCTCAAGCTTAGTACGTATCTCCTTTATTCCTGCACGGTACATCTGCATTCTTTCGGCAAATCTGCGCATGGTTTTTTCAAGGTCTGTGCCGTCTGCAAGCTCAAATGCGTCTTCAATACTGAATTTCTTTTCGGTTAATTCGGTAGGCATTATATAAACTTCCTTTATAAAAATATATACTGCTTTTATTTTACCATTATCGGCGTATTATGTCAACCAAAAACTGCGGCGCAGCGTTACATAAAAGAACCTACAGCATACAGCAGGGCTATATGCAGGGGATAATAGGCATAAAACAGATTTTTAAGTCCTTTGCCCTTTTTGCCGTTATATGCAAGCATAAATGGAAGAGCAAAAATCATAAGCCACTGATAATTGACATACAAAAGCGAATGGACAAAATCTATTGCGGAGAAAAAAGTTTGAAGTCCGATTATACCGCACGCATTGCGGAGCATTTCAATCAGAAACTGCGGTGCGCCTGCGTTTGCTATAAGCACAAGCGCTTTCAAAGGCAGCTGAAAAACAAACACTGCAAAATATGCGGCGCAGTATACCGTATAGCCTATGGCAAGGTGTTTTTTGCTGTTTCGGCAGAAGTAGAAAATCAATATCTGCGCTGTGAGCAGTAGGCTGCCCTCCATCATTGTCACAGAACCCAGTGCGGTAAAGATTATTCTGTCTGCATTGTTAAGCACAGGCAGGTTTATCACGGGTACAAAGCTTTCCCAGACAAAATAAAGAAGCAGCGTTATGACCTGCCAGCCGATATAGCCGAAAAGATATTTTACCCGTTGTCGGCTGTCGTTTTTGGTTTCCTCGATAAGATATATCAAAAGCGTTCCTTGGAATATCGTTGCAAAAATATTGTTGAACAATGCCGTTCCACCGATAATTACGGGCAGTATCACATCAAGCATCACCATCAGCAGGCTGAATTTATAGAGACGTTTCAGGTACGCTTTTTTATCGTGAGTATGGCATATGCCCTCGGCGGCGCAAAAGAAAAAAAGCGGTGCGGAAATTCTGCCGAGCCAGCGAAAGGCTATTGGCATTCCCGGTATAAACTCGCCGATATGGTCTATGGTCATAAAGATAAGCGCAAGAATTTTTATTGCGGTAGTTGTCACATCGGCTCTCCTTTTCGTGTTTTTCTCTGTTTATTTTACCATTATTGTTTTGCTGTGTCAATTTTTTTTGCACAAGTTGCTTGTAATACCTGCTCTTATTCCGCTGAAAATAAAAACATGAAGGGAGTTTTTTTATGCCGAGAACAATTGAAAATCTTGTTATTTTTCTTTTCGGAGGTGCGATTTACTCGCTTATCGAAGTGCTGTTCCGAGGTTTTACCCACTGGAGCATGACCGTTACTGGAGGTTTGTGTCTTTTGATAATGTTCAGGCATTTTACCGCAAAACCGCACGAGCCGCTGTTTATGAAATGTCTTTTCGGAGCGGTGACTATTACCGTTCTGGAGTTTATTGCAGGATGTATCGTTAACCTTTGGCTGGGATGGGGTGTATGGGATTACTCGGGAATGATGTTCAACCTTTTCGGTCAGATATGTCTGCCGTTTTCGGTGCTTTGGTTTTTTATTACTATACCTGCTGTCATGCTCAGCGAATTTTTCGGCAGACGTTTTTCCGAAATGTAACCAAGCTGTAACGGCGCTGTTGTTGTCTTGTTCCAAAAGCGGTGGTATAATTTTCTTAACAAATTATTAAAGGGGTTACAGCTATGAAAGACGCAATAAAAAAAGCATTGTCACTTATTTCCGCGGCGGCAGTCGCTGCTTCTGTATCGGGCTGCGCTGACGGCAATGATACCGCTTCTGCAGACGATATACTTATTGATGAGATCATTGATGAAACCGTTGAAACAATCATAATTGACGAACCGCCGGAAGAAATTACAAAAGCTACGGAGGAAATTTTTGAGGAAACAACTGCTGTTTCGGAAGAATCAGAAACGGTCACGGAAGCGGCAGAAGAGTCTGAACGCAGCTGCGGAACGGTTCTTCGCATTGCAAGCTACAACGACGAATTGCAGAATGTTTTCGAGCTTCTTTACGGTGAGAAAAATCTGCCCGACGGCATCAGCTTTGAATATGAAGTTTACCCGAACTACAGCGGCGAATATGTTGATATGCTTAACAATTCTTTAGCAAATGATGTGGAGCCGATAGATATTTTCCTCGTTGAGCCCGATTATATTCTTCCGTTTATAAATTCGGATATTACTCTGCCCTTGTACGAGGCGGGAATTACCGGGTCGGATACTGCTGATATGTTTCCGTATACAGTTTCAACGGGAACGTCCTATGACGGCATTTTAAAGGCGGTAAGCTGGCAGACCGAGCCGGGAGTTTTCGTTTACCGGCGTGATATTGCTATGGAGATTTTCGGCAATGACGACCCCGAGTACATTCACGAGCTTATCTCTTCCGACTGGGAGGGTACTGCTTCTGCACTTGCGGAAAAGGGGTACTACATGGTTTCATCGGCGAATGAGACTTACAGGCTTTACGGGCAAAACCGTACTTCTCCTTGGACAGACGGCGGAAGTATTTTCGTTGACAGTTCGTGCCGCTTGTGGGCTGAGGATATGCGGCGTGATATTCAGAACGGTTACAGCCCTAATTATTACATGTGGACCGACCAATGGATAAGCGAGCAAAGCTCAGATGGCAACACATTCGGTTTCTGTCTTGCTTCTTGGTACAGCGAACAGCTTATCCCAATGTGGAGCGATTCGGAAGCATATGGCAAATTCGGTGTTTGTCTGCCGCCCAAGCCTTATTACTGGGGTGGGGCATACCTTTGCATTTCAAGCCGCACGGACAATCTTGATCTTTGCGGAGAGGTGATTAAAAAGCTCACCTGCGATAGTGAAAATATGATGAGGTTTACAGAAGAAATGCGTGACTGCTGCAACAGCCGTTCTGCGCTGAAACGATTTACAGAAAGCGGTTTGGGGTACTCCGAATTTTACGGTCAGGACACTTTTGAAATGTATTTATCCGCTGCGGAAGCCGTTGAGGTAAGCAATGTTACTACATATGATACGGCGCTTGATGATTATTACATGGAAGCGATGCAGGATTATTTTAAAGGCATCTGCACATATGAAGAAGCTGAAAATTATTTTTACGAAAAGGCAAGTGAGGCGCTATGAAAAGGTTGATATACATATTTCTTGCGGCGGTAATGCTGACCGCCTGTGCAAAGGAAAATACTACACCCGAATACACCTCTGCGGCGGCAACGGAGACGACTGTACCCACAACTGCGCTGACCCTTACGGAGTCGTTCACTACGGAGAATTTTGACGAGCCAAAGCCCGAACGGCAGGTTATTGAACTGGCGGTTTACAATCCTTTTGCCGATGCGGTAAAGGTGGATGATGAAACGTACAAAGAAATCTCAGCCGCAGTCGAGAAAATTTCGGACGCAAGAGCCTTGTTTTACGCAAACAAAACAGGATTTTATAATACAAATTACAGCGATATCGAATACATTGATGAAAACAATATTCCCGAACGCAATGATGAAGAAGAATACTGCTACAATGCTGTCAGACCCGAATTTGCCAAGGATGAAAAGGAACTGCTTGAGTATTTCAGGTCGGTTTTTACGGGAAATTATATTTCGGATGATGAAATGTACGCCGAACTTTTTGAAAGCACTGTTGGCATTGCTGAAATGCCAATACCAAATTATAAAACCATTGACGGTGTGCTGTGTATGCGCAGTATGTATCTCGGTGTAATGCCTGCTGTTGTGTATGATGATTTTTTCATTACGGAATACAATGAAACCTCTGTCAAGCTTATCGCAGAAGCGGAGGGCGTTTCCGACGACCCGGAAAGATTTTTTATTACGCTGAAAAAGTCTGATGAATACGGTTGGCGGCTCGATGAGCTTTCATATGAGGAATATTTTGGAGATGAAGCGACCCTGCTTTACAATGCTGTTACTCTGCGCACGGAAACGCTGAACAAAATTCTCGGGGGCGGCAAACAGCTCGAAAAGCCGCTTACAACGACTGTTGACGGCATCGAATATACCGAAGCTGACGTTGGAATGAGCCTGACAGAAATGCGGGAATTTTTCGAGGAAACCTTTTTCAGAAAAATCATAGACTGCGCCGGATACGCTGATTTTACTGTCACCGAAGCTCCCCTGCTTGACGAATATATGCGGAAGTACATAAATGAGGTCTATGTTGAGATAAACGGAAGGGTTTACCGCAGAAATGACGCGCCGAGATGGTATCTGCCCGAGCTGAAAATTGACCCGTTAAAATATTACAACGAGCAAAGTTTTATTGACAACGGCGATGAGATACCCGCGGAGGTTTATATCTACTGTGAATGTGTATATAATATCGACAGCAAACCGACTTACCTGAAAATACAGATCGCTTCGGAGCTTCCCATAAGAGAATTTGAATAATAAAAACGCAAAAGTCCGTAAATAAATATAGCCTGAGAAGACCTCTATCTTCTCAGGCGTTTGGTTTCTCACAGATAAATTGGAAGTTGTGTTTCTGATTATTCAGAATCCACCGTAATGTTTTAAGGTTTCTGCTGCAATTTCGGAACCGACATTCATAGCCTTTTCAATATTATTTTCGAGCATATATGAGCAGACAAATCCGGCGTGATAGCTGTCACCACAACCGGTCGTGTCAATTATGCGTTCAACTTTCACAGCTTGCACTTTGAATTCCTGTCCATTAAAGTATGTAACGCTTCCACGTTCTGCAAGTGACACGTTGAACAGGCAACGGTATTTATTCGATAATTCTTTGAACTTCGGCAGGAGTTCTTCCGAGCCGCTTATCATAAAGAAATCAACATGCGGAGCAAATCGTTCCATATCTGCAAAATCTCTATATACATCAAAATCTACCGCAAGCTTAAAGCCAAGAGTTTCCTTCAGTTCAACTACTTGCGAAAAACACGAAGCCCAGAAATGGACAAAGACTACATCGGACCTTGATAAGATTTTGATTTCATTATCATTCAGTACGATGTTATCGAGAATTTTTCCGTTCCATGAATCATCTTTATAATACCTATCGCCCGATTCTGTAAGGTAAGTCATATTATTTGCAGTCTGATACCTTTCATCAATGCGTATATGGTTTTTATCAATATCAAACTTTGATATTGAATCCATTATCGCTTCTGCATATTTATCTTTTCCGACAACACCAAGAAGCGTAACATCTATATCCTTAAAGTGCGAGGCATGAGCAGCAAAATTCAATGCTTCTCCTCC
>CAMCPM010000001.1 GCA_945876755.1 uncultured Clostridia bacterium | reverse complement strand
ACAAAAATTTGCCCTGTGGGATTGGTTTAAACCTCTCCTGCAGGGCGAGTTTTTAGTATAGTTTTTTAAAATAAATTCGTCAAAAATTCGTCAAACGCAAAATATGGAACATTTTGCATTATATGTAAATAAAAGTAAAACCCACAAATCCAATCTACAAAAGGATTTGCGGGCTTTTAAGCTGGTGAGCCATTGGGGATTTGAACCCCAGACCCTTTGATTAAAAGTCAAATGCTCTGCCGACTGAGCTAATGGCTCATTGTGACCAAATCACAACGCTTAATTATTATACCAAAAACAGTCGGAATTGTCAAGTATGTATCAAATATTCGTCATATTGCACATATTTAACGGTGAAATTATAGAACGAATTGAATATTATTTTAACAATAAACGTACTGTAAGTGCGCTGAGGACAAATCCGGTAAAATCTGCTGCAAGCGAGGAGACTGCTGCATGACGTGTTTTCTTTACTTTGGTAATTCCGTAATAAACCGCTATTGTATAAAATGTAGTTTCTGTTGAACCGATGATAACGCTTGCTACACGTCCTGCAAAACTGTCGGGAGAAACATCGCCGAGAATACTTTCAAAAACAGCAAGCGCTCCGCTTCCCGAAACAGGACGGATTATTGCCAGAGGTATACATTCCTCGGGAAATCCGAGAAGGCTTGTCAGCGGTGAGATCGCCGCAGATATCACCTCCAGCGCCCCCGACGCCTTGAACATTCCGATAGCGGTCATGAGTGCGATAAGCGCAGGAAGAACATCAAGCGCCGCTTTGAAGCTTTCTTTTGCTCCGTCTGTAAATTCACCAAAGACATCTACTTTTTTGATAAGCCCTATTATCATTATCAGCGCAATAAAAAAAGGAATTACATAATCGCTCATTTTCTTCGGGTTCCTCCTGCTGCGTCAAAAATAATCGCTGTTATGAGTCCAACCGCAAGAGCGCAGGCAGATGTGATAAGTACGCACGGAAGAATTTCCATAGGCGCTGTCGAACCGTGTTTTAATCTCAGTGATGCCGCCGTGGTAGGAATAAGTGTTATTGAAGCTGTATTTAATACTACAAAAATAACCATATTTCTGCTTGTCGTATCGCCTGTGTGTTCTTCCTGTTCAAGACGGCGCATGGCTTCAAGACCGAGAGGCGTTGCCGCGTTTCCCAGACCGAGAAGATTTGCAGTAATATTCATGCATATGGCATGGAAAGCTCGTCCGTTCATGTCTAGACCTTTAAAAAGCGGCTTTAACACAGGCTTAAATGTCCGTGCAAGCAGTTCCGTAAGCCCTGATTTTTCTGTAATTCGCATAAGTCCGCCCCACATGCACATTCCTCCAAGGAGGTATATGAAAAGTTCGACCGCTTCAACACATGAATTTAATGCAGCTTCGCCGACCTGCGGCATATGTCCGCTTGCAGCCCCGAAAACAACAGAGGTTATAAGCATTAAAGCAAATATCCATTTCATCATGATATTAAAACTTCCTTTCAAGTACAATATTTTATTATATAATTATGTAATTTTTAACATGGAAAAAACATCCCATAAATATTCATAAAATGGTTATTAATGTTCACACAATGTTTTTTGACATATATAGACAATATGTGTTACAATATAACTAAGGAAATGCTGATTAAATAATTTCTGCCGTTTTTCGTCACATTTTTAGTGACGGCTTTTCGTGTGTTCCTCAAACCGGCAAAACGATTGCTTTGTATTTATCGGCTTTTTCCCAATGAAAATAATTAGGAGGTTGTTTCAATGAAAGCAACAGGTATTACAAGAAAAATAGATGAACTTGGCAGAATTGTTCTTCCGATTGAACTCAGACGCGGCCTTGGTATTGGCGAAAAAGACGCTCTTGAAATTTATGTTGAAGACGAGAAAATCATTCTGAAAAAATATAAGCAGGCTTGCGCATTCTGCGGCAATGACGAAAATATCATTGAATTTAAAGGCAAGTATGTTTGCGCTGACTGCATTACTCAGCTTAAAAAGTAATTTCCTTTTTGTACATATTATGCTGTTTCAGTATGTAATATGACTTGTACGGGGTCCCCTGCATTTTGTTAGGGGACTCATTCAGTTTATGCTAAGGAGTTGACGTATTTGGTATTTGTAAGAGCCGAGGAGCTTCTTCCGGGAATGTGTCTTGCAAGAGACATTCATTTTTATGAACCTTCATTACAGTCAGCGATGATTTTAAAGTCAGGTCAGAAATTGTCTGACGTTCAGATCACTCAGCTGTGTAATGCTAAGCTGGACGGCGCATACATAGACACTGTAAGAAGCGAAGTGCGTGTTGTATCTTCCATAAATCAGCAGATACGGCGTGAAGCGATCTCCAATATCCACAGCCTTGCAGATAATTTTATTGACAGCAGCAAGGGCGTTCAGCAGGGAGACATTGAAGCAATAGGCGTAACAACTCAGGAGCTTATTGACAGTCTTTCGTCACAGAAGGATATTCTTATAAATATTGCGGACATTAAAATGTATGACGACTATACATATCACCACAGTTTAAGCGTTGCAATAATGTCTATTGCCATTGGCATCGAACTTGGACTTACAAATCAGATGCTCAATGAGCTTGGGCTTGCAGGCTTGCTTCACGATATCGGAAAGGTTGCAATACCGATTGAAATTATAAACAAACCCGGCAGACTTACTTCCGAGGAGTTTGATATAGTTAAAATGCACCCTGTTCATGCGGCAATGCACCTTAAAGAACGTCATCTTGTAAATGAAAATATATTCAGAGGAATCGTAGGTCATCACGAGAAGCTTGACGGTTCAGGCTATCCTAATCATCTCAGCGGTACCGATATCCACCCGTATGCAAGAATACTTGCCGTTGCAGATGTTTATGACGCCCTTACCTCAAACAGACCGTACAGAACACCAAGTCCTCCGAATGAGGCGATTGAATTTATAATGGGCGGTACAGGTTCACATTTTGATGAAAGGGTCGTACACGCATTTTTGAGAAAGGTCGCACCTTATCCAACCGGTTCAAGGGTAAAGCTTTCAAACGGAGAAATTGCTTTCGTTATGAAAAATTATCCTGACCAGCCGCTTCGTCCGATGGTAACTGTTATCGGAAGTGAAAAAACATACGACCTTTCATGGGATCTGTCCTGCTTAAATATTGTTATAACAGAGCTTATTGAAGATAAGAAGCTTAACAGAACTCTTATAAATATGTAATACTAAAGAAACGCTCCGAAAAAGAGGCTTTGTATCCATATAATGTTTTTATATGGATATCCCCTTAAATCGGGGCGCTTTTGTTTGTACTGCTAAAATGTACATATAAATATGAAATTTCTATTTAAAAAATGTTTGAAATATATATTGATTTAAATCCCATAAAATGATAAAATATAATTGTATGAAAGTAATAGATTTTATGATTTTTTAATGTTGATTTTTACTAATTGCCTTAATTTATTAACTGACAAAATTTTAAGGGAGTAAGACGATGGAATTTAATGAAATTGAGTACGGAAAAGCAATATGTGAGTTTATCGTTAAAATGGAGAAGATCACGGAAGTTGATCATCCGGATATATGCAATGCAATGCGCCGTGTGTGTCAGCTCCTTAGAATAGCCGGAGTTGAACTCATTTTCTACAATACTTTTGCGGACGAAAAAAAGCAAAACGGCAATTATGTAACTTTATACTCCGATAATTCTTCCCCTGAGGATATTACAATAGCTTTTCGCAAAAAAGAAGTTACCGGAGGCGGTAATGTTGCGGAGTATCTTTTTTATATTAAAAATGGGGAATGCAGCTGGTCTGAAGAAGAACTTGAGAAAATAAATGTACTTCAAAAGCTTATTTTCGTGTTCAACGGACGTTCAAGGCTTATGAAAATTGCAGATTTCTTTACGTTTCATGACGCTGAACTTGGCATATATAATAT
This sequence comes from uncultured Clostridia bacterium, assembly GCA_945876755.1. Lineage (GTDB taxonomy): Bacteria > Bacillota > Clostridia > Oscillospirales > Ruminococcaceae > RGIG8773. Next base: position 245,365 of record CAMCPM010000001.1, on the reverse strand, counting down.
TACATATTACATGAAAACTCTTACAATGGAAATAGCCCGTAAACGTATAGGAAAATACGGAGCGTGTTTTTTTAACCTGAAAGGTTTTGCCGGAGTCAACCATATGATAGGCAGACAGAATGCAACCAAGGCGATGAAGAACTATATTAAAGGTCTTGAAAGTCTTTTGTCTGACGGTGAGGTCGTTTGCCGCGTCGGCGGAGATAACTTTACATTGCTATTTAACAAGGAGAAAATTGAGCTTGTAAAGGATTACTTCAACGGAAAAAATATTGCTTACAGTGACGATGGGAACAAGTGTGTATGTATCAGTGCTTCAGCCGGATTTTATATGATACCTGATGACTGTCCTGATGCGTCAGTTATAATGGATTGTATCAGTGCTGCTAAAAATATATGTAAAGCTTCACATACGGCGCAGTTTGTATTTTACAGCGATGAAATTATGGAAAATATAAAAAAGGAAAAGAAGCTTTTGCAGCAGATGCGTGAAGCATTGGAAAAAGAAGAGTTTCAGGTATATTATCAGCCCAAAGTATCGTTAAATGATTATTCAATGACAGGCGCTGAGGCTCTTTGCAGATGGTTCTGTGACGGAAAGCTGGTACCGCCGATAGAATTTATTCCTATTATGGAGCGCAGCGGAATGATAGAAATGCTTGATCTTTACATGATCGAGCACGTCTGCATGGACATAAGAAAATGGCTTGATGAAGGAAAAGATGTTGTAAGGATTTCTATAAACTGTTCAAGATGCAATCTTGGCAATACCGAGCTTCTTGACAGTATTCTTGCCATCATCAATAAATATAACATTCCGCATGAGTATATCGAGATAGAACTTACCGAGACAACTACGGAGTCGGATTTCCGTGAACTTAAAAAAATAGTATACGGTTTACAGGAAAATGGAATAAGTACAGCTATCGATGATTTCGGAGTGGGTTATTCTTCTCTTAACCTTATATGCGATCTGCCTTGGAATGTAATTAAAATAGATAAAAAATTTCTTGAGTCCAATAGAAACGAACGGGATCAGAATTATTTGATGCTTAAACATATAATTTCGCTTGCACAGAGCTTTAATATAGAATGCATAGTCGAGGGCGTTGAAACTGAAGAGCATATAAAGGTATTGAAAGAAAATAATTGCTTTATGGCACAAGGCTTTTATTTTGATAAGCCTCTTCCTAAAAAAGTGTTTGAGGAGCGCCTTTCTAAATAAATATTTCATTGAGGAACGGTTTTATTTAACCGTTCCTCTTTTTTTATATTAAACATCAGACGTTCTTGAGAGTGTATTTTACTGTCAGAAAGCTTTTTGTCAAGCTCATACAGCAGGACAAAAACAATAGCTGCTGTGCAAAGATAAATGACCGTTTCGAGCATTACAGAAGAATAGCGGATAAAGCCTGTCAGAGCCGAAGCAAGCTGACAGCAGAAAAAGCACATAGCAAACGGTTTTATAATATAGCTGAACACTTCAAAGCGCAAATTTGCAGTTCTGCAAACAAAAATGATCCTTACAATGTTGCTGTAAATATTGCTTGCATAATAGGAAATCAGAACTCCCGTAAATCCGTAAAGCTTAACAAAAACTATAACGCAGATAATTCTTATCACATATTCGCAAAAGCTGTTTACCGTAGAAAAATTCTGCTTGCCAAGTCCCTTTATAATTCCTTCAAGTACAATTTCAAGATAGATGAATGGTACAACGGGAAACATTTTTACAAGCGTTTCGCTTACAAGGCTGTCGGACGGGCAGAGTATTTGTCCTATTCTGCCGCCTGCGGAAAAAAGCATTCCCGAAATAAAAAACGAGTATGCAAAAGCACGGCTGAAAATTTTGCGTATAAGATGCTTAACGCGCTCGGTATTACCCGACGAATTTGCCCGTGCAATTTCGGGAATAATAATATTGGAAAGACTTGTAAGGATTACCGCAGGGTAAAAAACAGTTGGAATTATCATCGCCTCGAACATACCGTATTCACTCATTGCACGTTCGGCAGAGGCGTTGTATTTAAGCAATGCAACAGGAACAAGCGCTTCATTAAGCGAGGACATTATCATCTGGACATAACCGCTTGCAACAATAGGAAGAGAAAGCTTCATATATGCGGAAATGCGGTTTATACGAGGTTTTCCGCTTGGAAGTGCAGAAAATCGTTTGTATTCGGGATAATATTTTATTATGTAGAAAATGCAGCTTATAACCTCTCCGAAGAGAATTGAGCCGGAAATCAGGATATAGATGCTGAGACCTCTGTCAAGCAGAAAAAGTACTCCAACTGTAAGCGAAGTCCACTTTGCGGCAAATTCAATAATATCGCCAAGGCAGGGGACTTTGACATTTCGTACAGCATTGAAATATCCTTTAATACAAGAACCGAAAGCTGCAGGAGGCAGTGAAAATGCAATTATTTTTACGGACATTGCAAGTTCGGGTTCTCCCGAAGCGTATTCTGCAATTATCTTTGCAAGTCCGAATGAAGCCAGTGAAAAAGCTGTGGAGAGTATAAGCGAAAATCCTGTTGACAAACGCATTATTCTGGAAACATTTCCGTTTCCTGCGCCGATTTCTTCTGAAACAAAACGGCTGGTTGATATAAATATATTTCCGTTGGCGAGTACCATAATAAACCCGAACAGCGAAAAAATAAGAGTCATAACTCCAACCGAAGCCGTACCAAGCTTGTTGGATATCAAAATGTTGAGCCATAGTCCGAGTCCCTGTAAAATAAATGAAACGGCAGTAAGCCGTGCAGTATCCTTTGCAATACGGTTCATAAAAATTTTCACTGTTTGCACCTCATTTCTTAGTTATATTTATGAAAATACTAAAAAATCTATGTATGCTGTTGCTATTTTAATAAAAATTGGATATAATAAAATATGTATGCAATAATTGTTATGGAGATGAATCTTACAATGACAAAAGCAGAAAGATTTTTCAGCAGTATTAAAAATAAAAAGGTTGCATTTATCGGTACAGGCGTAACCAATAATGATACTATCCGTCTGTTCAGAAAAAAAGGAATAGACGTGACTTTATGCGACAGAAAAACCCGTGAGCAGGTCGGCGTTCTTGCAGACGAATTTGAATCGGCAGGTGTAAAGCTTTCGCTTGGAGAAAACTATCTTGATGCGATATATAGTTGTGATATAGTTTTTCGTGCGCCGGGCGTATATTTCAATATTCCGGAACTTAAAAAGGCTCGTGATATGGGCATTGTCGTTACTTCTGAAATGGAAGTGTTCTTCGACCTTTGTCCCTGCAAAATATATGCAATAACAGGTACGGACGGCAAGACCACCACAACTACAATTACTTCTGAGATACTCGAAAGAAGCGGAAAAAAAGTACATAAGGGAGGAAATATCGGCAGAGCGCTGCTTCCTATAATTGAGGATATCGCCGATGACGACGTTGCTGTTGTTGAGCTTTCAAGCTTTCAGCTTATCAGCATGAGAAAATCTCCTGACCGTGCTGCAATAACAAATATTTATCCCGACCATCTTAATGTACACAGTTCAATGCAGGAGTACATTGACGCAAAGAAAAATCTTGTCCTGCACCAAAATGCCTTTTCTGTAACCGTACTTAATATGGACAACGAGGATACAGACCGTCTCAGCGAATTTGTACGGGGCAGCCTTTATAAATTCAGCCGTCTTGGCAAACCTGAAAGAGGTTCATACCTTGATGATGACGGCTGGCTTTGCTTTACCGATAACGGCGTGACCGAGAAAATCGTACACAAGGACGAAATAAAAATTCCCGGATTGCATAATGTTGAGAATTATCTTACAGCAATTTCACTTGTACACGGCGACGCTCCCAATGAAGAAATTGCCGAGACAGCAAGAACCTTCGGCGGAGTTGAACATCGTATAGAATTTGTCAGAGAGCTTGATGGAGTAAGATATTATAATGACAGCATTGCAACAAGTCCGATAAGCGTAATTGCAGGACTCAATGCATTTAACCGCCGTGTAATAATGATTGCAGGCGGCTCGGACAAAAAGCTTGATTACAATCAGCTTGCCGAACCGATAAACACTTATGTCAAGACGCTTGTTCTTCTCGGAGCAACCGCAGACAAAATTGAGACAGCGGTAAAAGCTTATAAGAATTACAATGAAAACGAGTGCCGGATAATCAGGGTAAATACAATGGAAGAAGCTGTCGAAGCCGCAAGAAATGCAGCTTCGGGCGGAGATATAGTTACACTTTCACCTGCAAGCGCAAGCTTTGATATGTACAAGAATTTTGAAGAACGCGGCAGACATTACAAGAGTATTGTAAACTCATTGAAATAAGAGGTATAATATGGATCTGGAAAAAACAATAATTCAGCTTGCAGATACCAGCGGAGTCAGCGGCGATGAAACCAAAGCCGCTGAACTTGCGCTTTCTATGCTGAAAGAATATACTGATGACTGTTATATAAAAAACGGAAATGTGATCGGCCATTTGGGTAAAAAAGGTGCAAAGCCTCATATTTTGATTGATGCACATATCGACCAGATAGGTTTTGTTGTAACTTATATTACCGATGATGGTTTTGTAAAAATATCCAACTGCGGAGGAATTGACCGCAGACTTCTGCTTGCACAGCAGGTCACAATTCTCGGCAAAGAGTCGGTAACAGGAATTGTATGTGCAATCCCTCCTCACCTTGAAACTGATGAAAGTAGTGTTCCTGAACTTAATGATATCTGCATAGATATCGGCATGACTAAATCACAAGCGGAAGAGAAAATTTCGCTCGGCGATAAAATTGTATTTTCATCAAAATGTAAAAAAATGCAGGGTGACAGAATTACAGGTGCGGCACTTGATGACAGGTGCGGTATTGCAGCAATTTTGCGTTCTCTTGAAATTGTAAAGGATAAAAAACTTAATTGCGAAGTAACGGTTATGTTTTCGACTCAGGAGGAAATCGGCGAACGGGGAGCGAAAATCGGCGTGTTTGATATTGAACCTGATATTGCTCTTGCTGTCGATGTCAGCTTTGCGCTTACCGCAGATGATTCCGAACTTAAATGCGGAAAGATGGGCAAAGGATGTATGATAGGCTTTGCTCCGACTCTTGATAAAGAGCTTTCCGGACGGTTTAAAGAAATTGCACAGAAAAATAATATGCCGTATCAAATCGAAGTAATGAACGGCGAAACCGGAACCAATGCCGACAGATTTTCGGTAAATAAAAGCGGTGTAAAAGCAGTCACATTATCAATACCGCTGAAATATATGCACACACCTGTTGAGGTTATTTCTGTTTCAGATGTGGAAAATACAGCACAGCTTATTGCGGCTTATCTTGAGGAGGTGGGCGTATGACGCTTGAACTTCTGAAAAAGCTTTGTCTTATTAACGGTACTTCCGGCGATGAAGGCAAGGTAAGAGACTTTATAATTTCCGAAATTTCGGGTTACTGCGATTATACCGTTGACCCTCTTGGAAGCATTATTGCATATAAAAAGGGGGCAAACCGTTCTAAGAACAAGGTTATGATCTCAGCGCACATGGATGAAGTCGGAATGATAGTGACCTCTATAAAATCGGACGGAACACTTACTGTTTCGGCAGTCGGCGGAATTGACGCTCGTGTCGCAATAGGCAGACAGGTTTTAGTCGGAGATAACAATATTGCAGGCGTAATAGGTGCAAAGGCAGTACACAATCTTTCTGCTGACGAAAAAAAGACTGCGCCTAAGTTTTCGTCGCTTTATGTAGATATCGGCACAGCAAATAAGGAAGAATCTGAAAAGCTGGTTTCGCTTGGCGATAGGGTACATTTTTCTTCCGAATTTCTTGCATTTGGCGATGGATATATTAAAGGAAAAGCAATTGACGACCGTTTTGGCTGTGCTGTGATGATTGAGCTTATCAAATCCGAACTCCCTTATGATTGTGTTTTCACATTTGTTGTTCAGGAAGAGGTCGGACTCAGAGGGGCTCGTTCTGCCGCATATTCGGTTGACCCGGATTTTGCGCTTGTTCTTGAAGCGACAACTGCGGCTGATATTCCGCTTGCTTCTGCAGAAAAGCGCTGCTGTGAACTTGGCAAGGGTGCAGTTGTTTCACATATGGACCGTTCAACAATTTATGATAAAGAGCTTTATAATATTTCCCGCGATGAAGCAGAAAAGCAGGGAATAGCTTGGCAGACCAAAACAATGGTTGCAGGCGGAAATGACAGCGGAGCGATCCATATTTCAAGAGGCGGTGTTCGTACAATGGCAATTTCTGCTCCTTGCAGATATCTACATTCTCCGTCGTGTGTGGTAAAAATTTCAGACCTTGAAGCTTGTGAAAAGCTTGCGGAAGTAATGATTGAAAAGATGTGTACAATTTAATGAAGCAGATTTTTGACGGAATATCCGAGCGTCTGACAAATTCTTACTATGGTTACAAAATTATGGCTGCGTATCTTGCCTATGGATCGGAATACGATTTCTGCAAATTTTACTCATGTGGGGACGGTACAGTTCACATATATAACTCATCTATGGTTATTGATGGAAATGCTGATATGAGCGAACTGAAAATACTTATTGAAATGTTAAAACCTGTAAGTATTGAAGTGTCAAGAGAAATGACTTTACGCATATATGACGAGTACATTGCTAAGCAACGAACGCTATTTCACGCAAAATCGGGGATTTATGATGTTGATTTAGACGATGTAAAAGTTAATAGCTTTACAGATGAATGCTATAATATATTAAACGAAAGCTTTGATAACATAGGCGATTTTGACCTGTGGTACGTTGATATTTCTCATAGAATACGACATAAAGTGTCAGATCTGTATTTATTTGACAGTACAACAATTACAAAACAATTTAATATAAATGGGTTTTGCTTCCTTTCACATATTGCAACAGCAAGACCCGAAAGAGGAAAAGGAACTGCACGGAAGCTTCTGTGGTACCTTGCGGAAAAGTTCAAATCTGAAGGTTCGGAAACGTATCTGTTTGCTTTTGAAAACAGAAAAACGTTTTACGAGTCAATAGGTTTTGAGCTTGTTTATGAAGATATATATTATGAAATGAAAGGTTGATTTAATATGGCAGAAATTTTTGACCCGAAGCCTAATGTTATAAAAGGCTTTGAAATAGATGAAAGGATTCTTAAAATTGCAGAAAAGGCTGAGGAAAATTGCTCGGCGGCATTTGCTGAAATCGACAAAACGGCACGCATTAACGGTGAAAAGGTGCTGAGAGCATTCATAAACAATAAAGTAAGCGCTTCATGTATGACCGGAACGACCGGTTACGGTTACGACGATGTGGGACGTGATACCCTGGATAAGGTTTACGCCGAGGTTTTCGGGGCAGAGGACGCCCTTGTACGTCATACCTTTGTTTCTGGTACTCATGCGCTTACCTGCGCACTTTTTGGCGTTTTGCGTACGGGTGACAAGCTTGTGAGCCTTACAGGTACTCCGTATGATACTCTTGAGGAAGTTATCGGACTCAGAGGTAGCGGAAACGGTTCTCTTGCTGATTTTGGAGTGCAGTACGACCAGGTCGATTTGCTTCCTGACGGCAAGCCTGATGTTGCGGAAATATTTAAAAAGGTAAAGGACGCTAAGGTAGCATACATACAGCGTTCAAGAGGATATTCACTGAGACCTACTCTTACTTTAAACGGAATTGCCGAAATTGTAAAGGCAGCAAAAGGAGCAAATCCAAATGTTGTTATTATGGTTGATAACTGCTACGGCGAATTTGTTGAAAGCAAAGAACCTTTACAGTTTGGTGCAGACCTTATTATCGGTTCGCTCATTAAAAATCCGGGTGCAGGCATTGCCGAGACAGGCGGATATATTGCAGGCGGCAAAAAGCTGGTAGAGCAGTGCGCTTATCGGCTTACCTGCGTTGGAATGGGTAAAGAGGTCGGCTGTACGCTTAACCAAAATAAGCTTATGTATCAGGGACTTTACTTTGCGCCCGAGGTTGTAGCAAATGCTGTAAAGACCGCAACATTTACAGGCGAAATAATGTCGCTGCTGGGCTTTGAGTGTTTCCCTAAACGTGATGAAAAGCGCGGAGATATTATTACTGCGGTTCTGATGAAAAATTCTGAAAATCTCATTGCATTCTGTCAGGGTGTTCAGAAGGGTTCTCCGGTTGACAGCTTTGTAACTCCCGAACCTTGGGATATGCCCGGCTACGATTCACAGGTAATTATGGCTGCAGGTGCATTTAATATGGGTGCTTCAATTGAACTTTCGGCAGACGCTCCTCTCCGTGAACCCTATGCCGCATATGTTCAGGGCGGATTGACATACCCAACGGGCAGAATGGGCATACTTGTTGCGCTTCAGGAAATGTTTGACAGGCATTGCTTAAGGCTATTTTAACTGAAAAATTACAATAAAAACCTGAAAAGAAAAATCTTGTCAGGTTTTTATTTTTTGATATTTACTTTATCTATACATTTTTTTAGATTTTTCTTGCAATGCAGGTATAAATGTGATATAATATATTCTGTATTATATGATTTCATATGGAAATGAGGTATAAATATGGATTTGGAGATGGTCAAATACCTGTCAAAACTTGGCAAACTGAACTTTACGGATGAAGAACTTGAGAAAGTTGCCGGCGATATGACAAGTATAATTGAAATTATGGATACAATTAAGGAAATTGATATTACCTATGATCCGCTCAAGGATAATCATAATGTTTATCTCAACGGTCTCAGAGAGGATAAGGCAATGGAGTCTTTCCCGACCGAAAAGATTTTGCAGAATGCAGTCAAGAGTGAAAACTGCTTTGTCGTTCCTAAGGTTGTTGAATAATTTTACTATACTATATTAATAGGGTTATAAATACTCTTTTGAAAGGATGTAAACCGATGGATATTACTGCGCTTAAAATCCGGGATATGCGTAATATGCTTGATAAAAAAGAAATTTCAGCAGCTGAGCTTACAGACGCATATCTTAAAAGAATAACCGAAATCGATGGAAAGCTGGAAAGCTTTATCACCGTTACTGCCGATGAGGCAAAGGCTGACGCCGCAAAGGCACAGGAAATCATTGACAGGGGAGAAGCTTCTGCGCTTACCGGTATTCCTCTTGCTATCAAGGATAATATTTGTACCGACGGCGTAAAAACTACCTGTGCTTCAAAAATGCTTGAAGATTTTGTTCCTCCTTATAATGCAACAGCTATGGAAAAGCTTAACAGCAATAATATTGTTATGCTCGGAAAGGCTTCCATGGATGAATTTGCAATGGGCGGCTCGACTCAGACTTCTGCATTTAAAAAGACTAAAAATCCATATGATCTGAACAGAGTTCCCGGCGGAAGCTCGGGCGGTTCTGCCGCTGCCGTAAGTGCTTCTCTTTGTGCTGCGGCTCTCGGTTCCGATACCGGCGGTTCAATCAGACAGCCTGCTTCATTCTGCGGAGTGACAGGTTTGAAGCCTACTTACGGCAGAGTTTCACGTTACGGACTTGTGGCATTTGCAAGCTCCCTTGACCAAATTGGACCTATCGCAAAGGACGCTCACGACTGTGCAATTATCCTTAATGAAATTTCCGGCTATGATTATCACGACGGAACAAGCGCAAAGCGTGATGTTCCGGACTTTACTGCTAAGATCGGTCAGAGCATTGCAGGTATGAAAATTGCCCTGCCCAAGGAGTTTTATGCCGATGGTATCGACGACGAGGTTAGAAATGCCGTTACCGAGGCTGCAAAGTGGTATGAAAAGCAGGGTGCTGTTCTTGTTGACTGCTCTATGCCGTCTCTTAAATATGCAGTTGCGGCGTATTACCTTATTGCTTCGGCAGAGGCATCTTCAAACCTTTCAAGATACGACGGAATTAAATACGGTCACCGTTCCGAGTTCGGAGATTCATATAACGACCTTATCTGCAACTCCAGAAGCGAAGGCTTCGGCGACGAGGTAAAGAGAAGAATTCTTCTCGGAAACTATGCGCTTTCCAGCGGTTATTATGATGCTTATTACGGAAAGGCAATGGCGCTCAAACAGAAGATCCGTGAGGAATATGCTTCGATATTTGAAAACTGCGATATTATTCTTACGCCGACTGCGCCTACCGTTGCTTACGGCGTAAATGAAAATATCTCCGACCCTGCAAAGATGTATCAGGCAGATATCTGTACTGTAACGGTAAATATCGCTTCGCTTCCCGGTATTTCAACGCCCTGCGGATACGATAAAAACGGTATGCCGATAGGTATGTCGATTATCGGTAAGCATTGGGATGAGGCAACGATCATTCAGGCTGCCGACGCTTATGAAAAGCAGTTTGAATATGTACCCGCAAAAATATAAGAAAAGGAGCAGTAAACAATGTCTGCATATATTCCTGTAATTGGTCTTGAAATCCACGCAGAGCTTTTGACTAAGTCCAAGGTTTTCTGCACCTGTTCCGCTGAATTCGGCGGAGATAAAAATACACGCTGCTGCCCTGTTTGTTCGGGTATGCCGGGTACGCTTCCAATTATCAATCAGACTGCCGTTGAGTATGCCGTAAAAGCAGGCTTTGCTCTCGGCTGCGATATCAACAAATTTTCTGTTTTTGACAGAAAGAATTATTTCTATCCCGACCTTCCTAAGGCTTATCAGATATCACAGCTCAATCTCCCGCTGTGCATCAACGGTCTTGTACCTATCGAATACGAGGTAAACGGCGAAAAGAAAACAAAGAATATCCGTATCAACCGTATCCATCTTGAGGAGGACGCAGGAAAGCTTATCCACGATGATCTTAACGGTGTTTCTCTTGCCGACTACAACCGCTGCGGTATTCCTCTTATAGAAATCGTAACGGAGCCTGATATCGGTTCAGCTGATGAGGCCAAGGCTTTTGTTGAGAAAATTGCACTTCTCCTACAGTATGCAGGCGTTTGCGACTGTAAAATGGAGCAGGGTTCTCTCAGATGCGATGTAAATATTTCTATTATGAAGCCTACCGATACAGAGTTCGGTACAAGAGCTGAGATAAAGAATCTTAACTCTATCAAGGCTATCGGACGTGCGATTGACTTTGAGATATACCGTCAGAGCAAGCTTCTTGATATGGGCAAGCGTGTTGTTCAGGAAACACGCCGTTTTGATGATAACCGCGGTGAAACAAAGTCCATGCGTTCCAAGGAGGACGCTCACGATTACCGTTATTTCCCGGAGCCCGATATTCTTCAGGTTAACTTTACTGACGAGGACCTGGACGCCATCCGTGCAAAGCTTCCCGAAATGCCGTATAAACGTCTTGAAAGATACCTTGCGGACGGTCTTAACGAGAACGACGCTAAGATCATAGTAAATCAGAAAGTCCTTTCTGACTTCTTTGATTCGGCTGTAAAGGCATATGCAAATCCAAAGTCGGTATGCAACTTCCTTATCGGTGAAATGATGAGACGTATCAATCTTGGCGAAGTTTCTCTTGAAAATCTTCCGTTTACGGCAGAGCAGTTTGCAAAGCTGGTTGAAATGGCTGATACAGATAAGGTTTCCAAAAATGACGCTAAGGATGTTTTCCGTACAATGTGCGAAAAGGGCGGAGACCCCGAAGAAATCGCCAAGGCGGCAGGACTCCTCATTACTAACGATACCGGAAAGGTAATCGAAGTCATTGATGAGGTCCTTGCAGCAAATGATAAGGCAGTTGCTCAGTATAAGGGCGGCGACCAGAAGGTATTCGGATTCCTTATGGGTCAGTGTACAAAGGCTCTCAAGGGCGTATGTACTCCCAAGGTGATAAAGGAAGAGCTTGAAAAGAAGCTCAAATCCCTTTAATTTACGGCAGAAAGGTTGTTAATTGAAATGATGAAAATTGGCGGAACAAATCTGCTTGAAGAATTTGACCTTGATGAAGTGCTTTCCAAGGTCGGTGAAACTATTGAGCTTTGCGCCTGCGTTCACAGCGTAAAGCAGATGAGCGGTTTTGCGTTCGTAGCACTCCGTACTGCTCGCTATGTGATTCAGTCGGTATACAGCGCAGACGAATGTGCTGATCCTATTGAAGATATCCGTGAGGGCTGCTTTGTAAAAGTAACTGCGGTCGTTAAAAAGGAAGAACGTGCGCGAAACGGTATTGAGCTTACTTTAAAAACTATCAAGCTTATGTCAAAGCCTACCGAGGATTATCCTCTTCACGTTTCCAAAAGACGTATCGGCTGTTCACTGGAAATCAATCTTGATAACAGAAGCGTTGCGCTCAGAAATCCCTATGAAAGAGCAACCTTCAAGTTCCAGGAGGGCGTAGCAGAGGCTTTTAGAAGGTTTATGCTTGACAATAAGTTTACCGAGATCCATACTCCGAAAATCGTTGCTCAGGGTGCAGAAGGCGGTGCAAATATTTTCCATCTGGACTATTTCCAGAAGGACGCTTTTCTTAATCAGTCACCTCAGTTCTATAAGCAGACTGCTGTTGCGTTTTTTGACAGAGTATTTGAAATTGCTCCTGTCTACCGTGCAGAGCGCCATGCAACCTCCCGTCACCTTAACGAATATATCGGTCTTGACTTTGAGATGGGATATATTAACGATATGTATGATGTAATGAACATGGAAACAGCAATGCTTCGTTATATGATGCAGTATCTTAAAGAAAATTATGCGCATGAGATAAATATTCTCGGTGCTGATATTCCGGAGGTTACAGAAATTCCGTCTATCAAATTTGAGGATGCTATCGCTCTTATCAAGGGTTCAAAGGCTAAGAACAAGTTTGACCTTGAACCTGAGGACGAAGTTTTCCTCTGCAACTATGCAAAGGAAAATTACGGTACGGAATTTATTTTCGTAACCCATTTCCCGTCATCAAAGCCCCCATTCTATGCTATGAACGACAAGGACGACCCAAGAACAGCCTGCAAGTTCGACCTGCTTTTCAGAGGTCTGGAAATTACAACAGGCGGTCAGCGTATTCACGATTACAACGAGCAGATAGAGAAGATGAAGGCTCAGGGCCTCGACCCGGATGATTTCAAGTCTTACCTTGAAGTACACAAGTATGGTCTTCCTCCTCACGGCGGTCTTGGTATCGGTCTTGAACGTCTTGTTATGAAGCTTCTTGGTCAGCAGAATATCCGTCAGGCTTCCATGTTCCCGAGAGATTTGAACAGACTTATTCCGTAATTTGAACAAATGCAATGATATTTCGTTTATAATGCAAAAATATATAATAATACTGTTTATTTTATTGACAAAATAGTGTAAAATGCAAGAAATATAAAAAAACTTGCAAATTTTCAAAAAAGGTATTGACAAAATAAAATAAATAGTGTATTATATAAACATGATAAATAATGTTTAAAAGCAATGACGCTTTAGCAGCAGGATAAATGCCTGTTTGTTAAAGCGTCTTTTGTTTTAAAACAATGGGAGGAATTATTATGCCAGAAACAATGAATCAGGGAGTTAAGAGCGTTCCGGATTATTTCGGCTGCAACGTTTTTAACGAAGAAACAATGAAAAACAGACTTCCTAAGAATGTCTACAAGTCACTTCTGAAAACACAGCATCTCGGTACAGCGCTTGACCCCGATGTTGCAGAGGTTATTGCTTCCGCAATGAAGGAATGGGCTGTTGAAAAGGGTGCAACACACTATACACATTGGTTCCACCCAATGACAGGCGTTACCGCTGAAAAGCATGACTCCTTTATTTCTCCGACTAAGGACGGAAAGGTAATCATGGAGTTCTCAGGTAAAGAACTTATCAAGGGCGAGCCTGATGCGTCTTCTTTCCCGTCCGGAGGTCTTAGAGCTACATTTGAAGCAAGAGGCTATACAGCATGGGACCCTACTTCTCCTGCATTTGTTAAGGACGGTTCGCTGTACATTCCGACAGCATTCTGCTCTTACACAGGTGAGATACTTGATAAGAAAACGCCGCTTCTTCGTTCTATGGATGTTATTTCTGAACAGGCTATCCGTGTTCTTAGACTTTTTGGTAACACGACAGCTACAAGAGTTACAACAACAGTAGGTCCTGAGCAGGAATACTTCCTTGTGGACAAGAAGCTTTACGATCAGCGTAAAGACCTTATGCTCACAGGCAGAACCCTTTTTGGTGCAAAGGCGCCTAAGGGTCAGGAGCTTGAAGATCACTATTTCGGAAATATCAAAGAAAGAGTTTCTGCGTATATGAAGGATTTGGACGAAGAACTCTGGAAGCTTGGTATTCTTTCAAAAACAAAGCATAACGAGGTTGCCCCCGCACAGCACGAGATGGCTCCTATCTTTACAACTTCCAATGTTGCTGCTGACCAGAATGCGCTTACAATGGAAATTATGAAGAAAACAGCTCTTAAGCACGGTCTTGTTTGTCTGCTTCACGAAAAGCCTTTTGCAGGTGTAAACGGCTCCGGTAAACATAATAACTGGTCTATTTCTACAAATGACGGTCAGAATCTTCTTGATCCGGGTGAAAATCCAAAGGATAATATCCAGTTCCTTACATTCCTTGTTGCTGTAATCAAGGCTGTAAACAATTATGCAGACCTTCTTAGATTGTCAGTAGCTTCTGCCGGCAACGACCATAGACTCGGTGCAAATGAGGCTCCTCCTGCAATTGTTTCGATTTTCCTTGGCGACGAGCTTCAGACGATTCTTGACGCTCTTGAAACAGGCAAGATGATCACAACGAATAAGGATAAGGAATTTATTATCGGCGTTGATGCACTGCCTAACTTCCCGAAGGATACTACCGACCGTAACAGAACTTCTCCGTTTGCTTTCACAGGCAACAAGTTTGAATTCAGAGCGCTTGGTTCTGCCGATTCAATTGCCTGCACAAATATGATTCTTAATACTATCGTTGCTCATGTTCTTAAGGAATTTGCCGATAAGCTTGAAGGCTCTTCAGATTTCACTTCTGACCTTAATAAGCTTCTTATCGAAACGATCAAGGAGAACAAAAAGGTTATCTTCAATGGCAACGGCTATGATGAATCATGGGTCGAAGAGGCTAAGAAGCGCGGTCTGCCTAACCTTGTTTCAACAGTTGACGCAGTACCTCACTATACAGATGAAAAGAACGTTGCAATCTTTGAGGAATTCAAAGTTCTTACAAGAACCGAGATTCAGTCCAGAAAGGAAATCCTGCTGGAAAACTACTCCAAGATCATTAATATCGAAGCGCTCACAATGGTCGATATGGCAAGAAAGCAGATCATTCCTGCCGGTCTTGAATTTACAAAGACTCTTGCCGATTCAATGGTAGCTAAAAACACTATGGGTATAAGCTTTGAAGCCGAAAAGAAGCTTGCTGACAAGGCTTCCTGCCTGACAAATAGTATTCTTGAAGCAACAGACGCTCTTGACAATAAGCTTCTTGATGTGAAGAATTATGAAGAGGGCGAACCTATGGCGAGATTCTACCGTGATGAAGTATTTGCAGCAATGCAGTCTCTCAGAGCAGTAGTTGACGAGCTTGAAACCATCACTCCCGAAACAGTATGGCCTCTGCCTACATATGCTGACCTGCTGTTCAGAGTATAATTCCGCAGTTTCTTTTATCCGAAATGTGTGATTGTACTGCCGTATGCTCATACATTTACTCACTTTACACGGCGGGTAAATTTTCCCTGAATTTACCCGCCAATCTCCCTGAAAAAACCGCTTGAGAATTATCTCAGGCGGCTTTTTATATGTATTGAAAAACTTATATTTCTGATGTGTTGAATAACTTACAAAAATGTGTTATACTAATTTTTAATTAAAGCTTATTACTGCAATATAAAAATACGGAGGTTTACCGTGAAAATTCTGATAATAATAATTCTTGCGGCTATTTCGGCAGGAATGGTATATCTTGCGTTTTGCCTTGAACAGCGAAGAAAAAAATACATAAATGGGTTAAAAAAATTTGCAGAAGAAAGCCGCCGTTTTGAAGGTACGGTTATGAACTGCACAAATGAAAAACCAAGGGCGGTTATACTGCATTTCCGTGACGAAGAGCAGAAAAAAACTATCGTTCACCGATATATGTTTTCGCGGAAGCACTATGCAAAAAATGCGCCTGTTACACTTTATTATAACGAACAGAATGATTCCGTATGCGTAGAGGGCGACAATCCGTTTGTTTATAAGGCAATGCTTTGTGCTGTCGGGTCAGCGTTGTGTACAGTTTCTGTACCGCTGGTTTTGGCGGCGGCAGTTATGGTTGCTGTCGGTTAAAATTCAGACGGAAGCTATTTCACGCTGCTTTTTCTTGCTGAAGCTGCCCAAAACAAGTCCGTAGGACTTATCAAGCATATCTTTAAGCAAATCATCGTTTATATTGCCGCCTGCTTTTACGGAGTTCCAATGGGTTTTGTTCATATAGTAGCCCGGAATAATGTCCTCATACTGACATCGGAGAAAATCTCCTTCCATCGGGTCGAGCTTTAAGGTGATGTATACAGGAACATTGTCCCAATCCATACATATCGCCGCAAACATTTTGTCCTCAATGCAGTAACGGATCCAGTTCCAGTCAGTCTGTATATTTCTTGTAACGCCGGGTTTTGACATAAGATATTCATCCAGCCATCCGTACTTGAGATTTCCAAGCCCGGCTTGTATTTTCTGTTCAGCTTCGGTCATGTAAGTGACGCCTCCTTAATTATCCCATATTCTCTCAGGTACAGCATATTGGATATTATAATTTGAGATTTCCAGCAGTTTGCCGAAACTTCAAATTCTTTGTAATCATTGTACCATTGCCACGTTATTGGGAAGCTTCCGTCCGGCAGCTGATTTCCTTTTATAAAACTGCATTCAAACTCGGCAAGTTCAGCATTATCATCATAAAAAATACTGTTCCGTGTAATTTTGAAATCCGATGGTCTTGCAGTATATTCTACCACCCATTTTTCTTTTTCACGGCAAATATTGTGCTTGACCTGTTCACGCAGCTTTTGTTCAAACAGCTTCATATCGGTAATTTCAATATTTGTTCCTTTAAGACAATTATACAGAGTAATAAAACAACCGGTAACGTGCTGTTCGCCAAAAGGAACGCTGTCTGTAAACCATTCGATTGCCTGCTGAGCTATTTCGCAGGCTTTTTTGTATATGTCGGAACATGACTCTGCAAATTTAAGAATAAATCCTGCAAGAGCGGCAGTAGGATTATATTTGAACTCGTCATTTCCGTTGTATTCCCACCAGACAGCATGAGGGTAATCATTGTTTGTCGGAACTGTGTTCATCCACTGATTATGCTCCGTGTCAAAGTCAGCGCCGCTTTCAAGATAATGGAGTATTCCTGCAACAATGGGGTGATTTTTGTCATTAAGCTGAATTTCGCTCAGAATTTCTGTTGCTGTCCATGTTGCCATAGGTGTTGAATTTGGATTGAGAAGATCCGGTTCAAGTCCATGACCAAAGCCTCCGTCGCCATTTTGATAAAAAGATAATGCGTGAAGCACAGCTTCCTTGCTTCCGTTCTCAAAGTGATACTGCCACCTTGCAAGGTCAAGAGGACGTGCATTTCTGTAAACGAACTGTCTTGAATTTTCAAATTCAGTCATATTATCATCTCCCGTTTTTTATTATTATAATTATAGCATAAATTGACGGGATAGTCTTGTAAAAAAACGACATTACCGATTTTTATATGCAAATTCAATTGCTTCTTTCGGCGTAATAAGGTGATGTCTCTTGAAATCGTTCAGCAGGTGAGATTGGTCGGTGTAACCGTATTTTTCCACAGCGTCGTGGACGTTGAATTTTTGTGCCGACATCATTTCCTGCCAAATAAGCTGATATCTGATTAGTGATGAAAAGGCTTTAGGGGATATTCCCATATTATAATTGAAAATGCGTTCAAGCTTTCTTTCGGAAACTGCTGTATAGTTCAGGATATCGGAGATTTTCGCTCGTCCGCAGGAAGAAATCATGCAATACAAAGCGTTCATCATGTCATTATTGATGCGGTTTGGGTCAAGACTTTTCAGTAGGAATTCCTCGGCAATTTTTATTTTACCTTGAAAAGTCGGCGTATCAAAAAGCAAAGGTTCAAGGCATATTTTAAGGTTAGGAAAAAATTTATCAACCGGAAAATGCCTGTTTTTGCTGTTAATAAAATCACTGTCTGAAAACAGAATTGCCGTCCATGCATAAAAGCGTATAGCAAAGGTTTCCGTTTGAATGTTCTTACATGGCATGGTTTGATATGATTTTTCGTCAACCGTGCAAAAAAATCCTCCGCAGCTGTTGTGCGTATAATCAATGCTGAAAATGATATCCATACAAGTGTCAGGGATAACAAGCCCGTGCGTTGCTTCAGATTCGGCAGTTATCGGCTTTGGGGTACCCCAAAAACATCGGATATACGGCTTTAAAGCCTCACACGGTTCAACTTCACAGTATGTTTCATTGTTTTGAAACGGGCAGGCTGTAATCGGACGATATATCTTATCAAGTGAAAACATTTTTGACCTCATTTCGGTAATTTAGACTGTTAACTAAATAATGCAGTATATATATTTCAGTTTAAACCTGCCAAAACGTGAGAGTCCGATGTAGTAGCGTTTTACAAGACTGTTTACTGCAATGCGAAGCTCATGTGCTTCGTCTGCGGTAAGGCTTTCGCCGCCGAAAGAAGCTTTAAGCGAAGTATTGATAATAACTTCTGCTGTTTCGCTGTCAATAAGCTTTGAACGTGCAGAAAGCTCTTTTGCATATTCGCTGTAATTCATTTCGCCCTGTTCGGGCATTTTCATAAGCTTCATAAGCAGCATAAATCTGCGGTAATCTTCAATAGCTCCGCTGCTGCCTTTTGTCCTGCGGCGTTTTGTGATAATGATATTTCTTCGCGCAATGACCGAAAGTGGTACGGCAGCTGCAATTATTATAGCTGCAAAGACCCATGTAAGGTCATAAAATACATCCACTTTGTTACTGCCCTTTATTCCGAAAATTCCAAAACCTATGGATTTCTTAGTGCTGCTGTCCGGCGTATTTGTTTCGGTTTCATGTACGGCGTCTGATTCAGACGGAACTGTGCTTTCGGTGATTTCAATGTTGTCTGAATTTACATTAGTTGTTTCCTGCGGCTGAGGAGCGTTTCCTCCGTTAGATACGCTCGTAATGGTAGTTTCAATGTCTGTAATACTTTCGGAAGTTTCACTCAGTTCCTCTGAGGTTTCTGTCTCAGTGACCGTAGTTTCCGTAGGAATGGCTGTGCGGACATTTCCGTAACCCGAAGTAAATTCCATAGGATACCAGCCGAAACCGTCAATGTAAATTTCGACCCATGCATGACCTCGTGCGTCGCTTATGTCTATCTGAGTGGGTGTTCCTACGGCTGTTCCGGCGGGAAAATCCATGGGCTTGATGATATATCCCTCAACGTAACGGGCAGGTATTCCGGCATATCTGCACATAATTACAGCAGCGGAAGCAAAATGAGAGCAGCTTCCTTTGCGGTTGTCCAGAAAATATTCAACAAAATCTTCTCCGGCAGGAAGCTTTCCTGCGCTAAGGCTGTATTCGCAGTTATCACGAAGCCACTTTTTTATATAGTAAAGCTTTCTGCTGAAAACAGTCATTTCATCAAGCGTACTTTTTCCTGTTTTTACTTCCTCGGCAGTAATGTATTTATAGTAGCTTTCGCTGAAAATATCGGTTCGTGAAAATCCGTCCGGCAGTTCGAGATAGTTCTCGTAAACAAACTGTCTGTAAGTGGCTTCGTCAGCAGACAATGCAGAGGGTACAGACCATCTTTTGCGGAAAAGGTCACGGTAACCGTAATATTCCTTCGGGTCGTAAAATTGCCCGAAATATGACTGTGACGAGCCGCCGAAGCTGCTTCCGCCAACCGTTTCATAGCGTGAAACACTTTCTGGAACAAGGTTGTACGGCATATAAAGGTATTTGTTATTTGCTGAAATATTCTTTACCGAAAAGCTGTACTGCGGCATTGCATTGCGTGTATATTTCAGATTATAGCTGTCAAAGAGCAGGGGAGAAAGCCCCTCATTTGTGAAGTTGTCAGTAATTTTTTCAAGTTCCGAAAGCTTGGAAGAAGGCAGCTGTTCCCAGCTGTTTCCGGTGTAGACCGAGCCTACAAAACCGCGCAGATAAATAGTATCTTCAGCCTTTGGAATTGTCACTTGAAGAACTGTATTTTCGTCAAAATAAATATCATCAAATTCTCCGAGTTTTCCGTGATTTATTGCGCCTGACGGAGAATTATTTCGTGTTGCTATCGTGATGATATCATCTATGACCTGCTGTACGTTTCCGCCGCTGATATATTCCGCAGCATTATCGTACATGGTATTCAGCCGTTCCGGTCTTTCATAGCCGAAAAGCTTCATCGAAACGATTATAACAGTTATACTTAAAACAGAAAAAACTGCCGCTGAGAATGCACAGTAGGACGAGCATTTTTTGCATTGTCTGTCGGAAATCCGTTCAGCGGCGCTTGATTCATATGCAAGCATTGCCGCCCAGCATACAATTACCGCAAAAAAAGCGGCGTAGTCAGGTTCAAGACCGAACATAAGCACTGAAAAAACAGGCAGAGCTGTTACAGCGCACACCATTGCCGCAAATGGACGCCTGATTATGAAGTAAGCCATTGCAATACATATGAATAACGCTGCAAAGCATACGAATATGGTCAGATGATGTTCTGACAATTCGGGTTCAATGATATAAATGTATGGCGTTTCACGATATTCGATTTTAATTCTCGCTAAAAAAGAGTTTACCATATTTGCCACACCGGCGCATATCTCATTCCTGTAAAAGAAAACCCATGCGATGAAAATCAGCATTGATATGCTCGATGCTGCGGCAAAATATTTTGCATTAAGGCTGAAGATCAGCGTGAATATCAGACTTGCGGAGACAATTACCGCTGCCGTCAGCAGAAAGCTTACGCCCAGATCTATACAGGTAAGAAATGTGAAAACCGAACCTAAACAGCCGCAGAGAAGTATAGCCATTTTTATAAACAAAGGAGCAAAGCCTGAACGGGAACGCTTGTCCGCATGAATACTTGCAGAAATGCTTACCGAATGCGGCGTTTTGTTCATAGCTTTACTCACTCCTTTTTATATTGTGAATCTCTTGATATCAGAGCTTAATTTTTCAGCGTCAGCATAAATAATTTCCGCTTCGGAAAGATTTTCGTCACTTTTTTCAGAATCTGCACCGGATATATCTGTGCAAATTATAGTCAGTCTTGCTTCCTTGCATAAATTTAAAAGCTCCTCAGAAAAGGCACGTTCGGACCTTTCTGAAAAAACGATAACTCTTGAAAATTCTCCGTTTAATATAAATGCGCTGTCGGCGATTTCAATGGTATATGCCGTACTGCTGTTTAGTTCAAATTTCTGCGATGTTGAGGAAATTTTATTTATTTCCGAATAAAAACCTTCTGTTCCGGTGATTTCTGCGGTGTAAAGATTACACCCGTCATATGGAACTGCCCAAAAATGCGATGTCCCGTTTTCAGCAAGATAGTTTGAAACTGCCGCAGCAGCTTCAAGTATACGGTCGGTATCCTCTGCGGATTTGCAGCCGCTGAAATCGGTCATAAGCAGTATCTTGCTCCCTACAGGATGTGAAAGCTCTTTTACGATGAAATTTTCGCTTCTGCTGCTGAGCTTCCAGTGAATACGGTTGTGTCTGTCACCGTCACGGTATTCGCGCAGGCGGAAGATCTCCGACGGGTCATCACCGGGCTTGTCCTGCGAGAATGTATTGCTCTCGGCGCTGAAGACAAGATTGCTTTCGATATCTGCGTTAATAGGAAAAAGTCTTGGGAGAACAGTAATTTTTTTGTGAAATCCGATTTTCTTGCGCATTGAGGTAACTTCCAGCAGGTCATGCAGGATAATTTTTCTTACGTAAATATCAAGCGTTCCGCAGTGTTCAGGCGTAAAGCTTAATGAGACCGTTTCTTCATCAAAGGCACTGAGTGGAATTACAGCATTATATTTTTGTATATCTCCGCTTTCAAACGGTGCGGAAACTTTATATGATACAAGTATATTGCAGGAAGATATCGGCAGAAATGTGCGGTTGTGAAGTCTGACCTTTATCACAGCAGGTTTGCCGCGTTCTGCAGAAGGATCGTCACAGTAAACCGAGACCTTTAATCGTGCAGCACATACCGCAATAGAAATAAATAGCATAAAAGGCAGCGCCGCCATGAATGCAAAAAGTATAAATGAAAGGTCGCCTTTATAGAGCACATAAAACAGCGCAGAAATTATCAGCAGTAAAAAATATGTGAATCTCATTTTGACTGCGCTTCCATATGAAAGCGCACCTCCTTTCCGACGCCTTATGCTAAAAAACGCCTGCTTTGCATTAATCAGAAATTGGTATTAATGCTGTATTTTTGGAGCCGGAGTACGGGCGCTTATATCGCGCAGAACGTCGGAAACGCTTACTCCGGAAGCTTTGGCTTTTGCATTCAGAATAATTCTATGTTCTGCAACATCTCCGAGAATATATTTTACATCATCGGGGATAACAAATGCACGTCCTCTCAGAAGTGCTGTTGCTCTTGACATTGACATAAGCGCAACTGTGCCTCTTGGACTGAGTCCGAGCTTTATCTGCGGATGAGAACGGGTCGCGGCGGCAATTGAAGCTATATATTTATACACACGGTCGTCGATAAAAACTTCTTCTGCGGCAGCTCGCATAAACAGAATGTCATTTGCACTTGCAACGGAAGCGATCGTGTTTCCGATGCCTGCTGTTCCTTTTGATTTTAAAATTGCGATCTCGCTTTCTATGTCAGGGTATCCCATTGTAAGCTTAACGATAAAACGGTCAAGCTGGGATTCGGGAAGCATCTGTGTTCCAACCGAGCCTATCGGGTTCTGAGTTGCGATAACGATAAAAGGCTTAGGGAGATTATGCGTTACTCCGTCTACAGTGACCGAGCCTTCCTCCATTGCTTCAAGAAGAGCGCTTTGCGTTTTGCTTGAGGTACGGTTGATCTCGTCCGCAAGGAAGAGACTGCACAAAGCTGCGCCGGGCTTGTACTCGAAGCTGCCTGTCTGTTTGTTATAAACGGTAAATCCGGTTACGTCTGCGGGAAGAACGTCGGGTGTAAATTGCATACGCTTATAGTCAAGAGACATTGCTTTTGAAAAAGCCAGTGCCAGCGTAGTTTTGCCCACTCCGGGAATATCGTCAAGCAGGATATGTCCGCCTGCTATAATTGACAGCAGAATTTTTATGATTATGTCGTCTTTGCCGATCACGGCTTTTTTGACCTCTTCGGTAATCCTTTTTGCAGCAGGAAGAATTTTGGTTTGAATCGTTTGTTCAGTCATTATCGTTACCCCTCATAAACAGTATAAAAAAAGTATAACATATTTCTTTATAAAATACAAATTACAATTTGGTTAACCTTTATTTACATATTGTAATAAATTTCGATATACTATTGACTCTGCAAGAATTAATATATAAGTTTTGCATATACTACAAAAAACAATTGAAAGGAATATGCAAATGGAAAAAATAGCGTTCTTTGATACAAAGCCGTATGACAAGCAATGGTTTGACAAGCTGAATACAGATTTTAATATAAAGTATGTGGATTATAAGCTTACACCCGACAGCGCTGCTGCCGCAAAAGGCTGCAAAGCTGTTTGCGCTTTTGTAAATGATACGATAAGCAGCGAAACTATAGACGAGCTGTGCGAAATCGGAGTAAAGCTGATAGCCATGCGCTGCGCAGGGTATAACAATGTAGATATAAAATACGCAAAGGATAAAATAAGCATTGTTCGTGTTCCGGTATATTCGCCATATGCCGTTGCGGAACATACAATGGCATTGCTTCTTACTCTGAACAGAAAAATCCATAAGGCATTTATCCGTACCCGTGATTTCAATTTCAGCCTTAACGGACTGACAGGCTTTGACCTTCACGGCAAAACTGCAGGTATTATCGGTACGGGACAAATCGGCAGGATATTTATAGATATCTGCAAAGGCTTCGGCATGAAGGTCATTGCATATGACCCATACCCTGTAGAAGGCTACGGGATAGATTATGTTCCGCTTGACAAGCTTTTTGCTGAAAGCGATATAATTTCACTGCATTGTCCGCTAACTTCCTCGACACGGTATATAATCAACGAGGGGAGTCTTGCCAAAATGAAAGAAGGAGTCGTTATACTGAACACTTCAAGAGGTCAGCTTATCGACAGTGACGCACTTTTGCAGGCACTTAAAGACAAGAAGGTAAGGGGAGCAGGTCTTGACGTTTACGAGGAAGAGACCGCAATTTTTTTCGAGGATTATTCCAGCACGGTCATTCAGGATGACGTTCTTGCTCTGCTTGTGTCAATGCCGAATGTTATAATGACCTCGCATCAGGCGTTCCTGACGGACGAAGCCCTGCAAAAAATTGCCGAGGTAACGCTTTTCAATCTTAACCAATTTTTCAAGGGTGAAGCGCTGAAAAATGAGGTAGTTTATAATAGCAAATAGTAAAAAATCGTTCCTTACCATATTGATAAGGAACGGCTTTTTACCTTTTAACAAGCGCATCGAGAATGTCCTTAACGCTTTTTGATTCGGCTTCAATGAAAAATTCCGGCTCGTGGATATGCTCAAGATAATGGGCGTCGCTGTCGTGAATGATGTTACAGCTTTTCAGATAGGGATTATCGTCAAGTATCTTGTCGATAAAACCCGTGTGCTTTATCTCGGCGCATACAAATTTGCTGTCCGGGGGAATAAAGCCAAGGTTTGAAAGCAGACTAGTCGTACTTTTGTCAACGTGCGCGGGAATCATAATTCCGCCGTATTTCACAACCTTTTCGTATACTTGGTCAAAGCCGATAGAAGTGGCATTAATAAGCAGATAAGGCTCTTTGCCGATAATGTTGTCGTCCTCGTCAACGAAAAGCTGCCTGCCGAAAACCTCCTCATCATTAGTAAAAGGGAGCATACATGTATGCACATATTCGCTGAAAGCCATGGCGTTGTCAAGTTCGGGAAACAAGCAAAGAACGTGAACTTCCTCTTCCGTGGTAAGCTCCATTCCCGGAATAGCCGTTACCCCGTATGCTTCGGCAAGCTTCATTACCGCAGGGCAGTTTCCGCAGGTGTTGTGGTCGGTAACAGCAATAACATCAAGCTCTTTCAGCGCTGCCATTCCCACAATATTTGACGGAAGCATATCCTCATCTCCGCAGGGAGAAAGGCAGGAATGAATGTGCAGATCATAGCTGAGCTTCATGGTATGCTGTCCTCCTTTTAGGTTTATGAAATCAGATTATGTGCAGCAAGAGCAGCCTCAAATACAGGCAAATCGGTTTTCAGAACAGTAACGTCCTGCTGCTTTGCTTTTTCAAAAGCAGCTTCGTCAAGCTGAGCGCCCTCGGCAATTACTATGCAGCCGCCCTCTGTGAGAACAGCAACAGCAATCGTATTTACATTTCCCATGACCGTGACCCAGACAGAGCCTGCCGGATTTCTCGACATGGCAAAGGAAAGAAGGTCGCAGCAGAAAACCTTTGTAAGTTCAATGTCTCCGCTGCCTTTGTTAACAACTTCAAATCCGCATTTTTCGGTAAATTCTTCAAGCTTCATAATACGCAAATCCTTTCAGGTTTAATAATCCGTGTAATCATGGTCATAACTTTCATCATCGCCGCCAAGCGAATCAATACTGCTGAACTGCCTTGAGATACGGTGAATATAATCCCTCAGCAGGTAAATACAGTCACGCTCGTGTGCGCGTCCGCTGACGATATCCTCAGCAAGAGCGCGACAGGACGGAGCGCCGCAGGAGCCGCAGTCAAGACCGGGAAACTTCTCACATAAAGCGCTTATTTTCGCCATAGCTGCAATGCTGTCCTTCAGGCTTGTGCCTATCTTGAATACAGGCGTGTACTCTATTTCTTTTTCAAAGTAAGGATTATCAAGCTCACAGCTGTCAAGGTGACTTTTTGAAACGGGAAGATACCGTCTCAGCCTGTCAAGCTTAGCTTTTGCAACATATGGATTTTCAACTGTCAGTGTTCCGCCAACGCAGCCGCCCGAGCAGGCGTTAAGCTCAATAAAATCAAGACTGGTAAACTTCTGGTCCTCCAGGTCCTCAAGGACCTTTATTACATTTTCGATGCCGTCAGCCGCAAGGTAGCTGTCGGTAAGCAGACCTCCGGCTTCGCCGCCGCTTCGTCCCCAGCTTATACCGATTTTTCCGGACGAAAGCAGTTCTGAATCATCATCAACAGAGTTTTTCATGTGTCCAAGAAGAGCAGGGTAGACATCTTTCATTGCCACAACTGCGTCGACTTCGGATTTTTCATACCCTAAAGGCGATTTGACTGCCGTAACCTTTGCAGGACAGGGCGAAATAAATATGATACCGATTTTATCGGAAGGAAGCCCCGTCTTTTCAACTGCAATCTTTCTTGCTTCCGAAGCGGCTATGTCAACAGGTGCCGAAATGGGAAGTATATGCTCGATAAGATTAGGAAAACGTACGCTGATAAGCCTTACAACCGATGGACACGCCGACGAAATAAAAGGGCGTTTGTCCATATTTTCGGATATGTATTTTCTTGAAAGCTCACTGACAAGTTCCGCCGCCGCAGAAACCTCATACACCGCGTCAAAGCCCATTTTCAACAGCGCTCTGAGCACGATGTTGATATCGTCAAGATTATTGAACTGGGCGTAAAGCGACGGCGCAGGAAGCGCAACAGTATATTCGTAATTATCAAGCACCGAAAGCGGATCGTATGAAGCCAGCTTTGCATGGTGAGGACAAATCCTTATACATTCGCCGCAGTCAATGCAGAACTCCTTGATGATAGCTGCTTTGCCGCCGCGGACTCTGATCGCTTGTGTCGGACACCGCTTGATACAGTTTATGCAGCCCATGCACTTGTCCTTGTCAAGCTGTACCGAGTTTGTGAACTGCATACGATCCCTCCTTGTTAGTTTTGTTTGGTAACACTGATGCTGCTTATGCCGCTTTTCATAACCATTCTTCGCAGTACAGGAACGTACATAAACGGACATTTCAGCACCTTTGCAAGTATTTTTATCTTCATTGGAATAATTTTTCTTCCGTAAATTTTTTCGGGACAGGCTTTTCCGCCGTTAAGCACCTCTGCAAGGATACGGGCACTGTTCACTGCAAAGCTTATTCCTTCCAGCGAGCTTGGACTTATCAGTCCTGCCGCCTCGCCGATAAGGAAAGCGCTGTCCTTGCCCGTACACACATCAAGCGGAGATTTCGGACGAAGCACGACACAAGCTTCAGTATTTATCGGTTCACCGAATCTGAAGCCGTACTCTGCAAGACGCAGCTTCTGTTTTTCAAAACTTTCACGGCAGCCATCGGGAGCAAATGCTCCGCCGAAAATAAACAGACTGTCCTTTGAAATAGACCATGAACAGCAGTCGCTTGTAGCAGGGTCGAAGATGCAGCTGTAAAACGGATTTGCGTGTTCTTCATAAAACCATTGCTGAATGGCTGTATACCTGCGTATCTTCTTTTTCGGATAAAGATATTTTCTCACTAACGAGCCTGCGCCGTCGGCTCCGACTATCATATCGGCAGTAAACGAGTGCAGCGTTCCATCGTTTCCTTTGCAATTAATATAGTATACGCCGTCTCTGCGCTCAATGCTTCTGCATCTGCCGTAAAATCTTTCTGTGCTTTCGGGAACAAGACCCTCAAGCCACAAATCAAATTTGTGACGGTTGAGATTCATGTAAAATCTTTGATAATGTCTTTCGGTACGGCTCTGCAAATCAATAGTCCGTACGGAAAAGATTTGGGGGTCAACAAGAATATCCTTTGGCAAGGTTAAGTCAAATTCCGCAAACGCTTTCTGTGCGTCTGGAGAAAGCAGTCCGCCGCAGACCTTGCGGAAGCTGTTTTCCGAAGCTGTTTTCCCGTCGATAAGCAGCACGCGGAAACGCTTATCAAGAAGTCTTGCAAGAGTTGCTCCGGCAGGACCTCCTCCGATAATTGCAATATCGAAATCCGCCATTACATATTGACCTTCATTGTGACGGTAGTTCCCACGCCAAGTTCGGTATCTATTTTCATGCTGTCGGAATATTTTTTCATATTCGGCAGACCCATTCCTGCTCCAAAGCCGAGAGAACGGATATTGTCCGGGGCAGTAGACCAGCCTGCCTGCATAGCCTGCTCGATATCGGCAATGCCCGGACCTTTGTCTGCAAGTATCATTGTAATATCATCTTCGGAAATTTCAACGTCTATATCGCCGCCTTTTGCGTGTATGACCATGTTTATCTCACCCTCGTACATTGCAATAGCGACCTTGCGTATAGCATCGGGAGAAACCCCCATTTTCTTCAGCTTGCTTTTAACGTCGCCGGACGCTTCGCCTGCACGTGTAAAATCGTCGGGAGAAACCGTATAATGAAGCTTAATTGTATCGCTCAATTGTCAACGCCTCCCCGCAAACCGTTTTCATAGAGAATTCCGCAGGCGGGGAACATTCTCATTGGTGTGGACATTAGCACTATTTCACGCTCTTCGGCAAGAGAAATTACCGATTCGTCAGGAACTTTTCCTCTTACAAAAACAATACATACAATGTCCATCATTTCGGCGGTGCGAACGGACTGGGGATTGCAAAGTCCCGTAAGCAGAACTGATTGGTCTTTTACAAAAGCAAGAACATCGCTCATCATGTCCGAACCGCAGGCAGTATGAACTTCGCGTTCGCAGAATTCTTCTCCGCAAAGGATTTTTGCATCGAGAAGATTTTTGATATCGGAAACAGTCACGGAAGAAAACCTCCTTAAAAATTAACGTAAAGATTATATTTTGGTAAAATTCACAAAGCGTCCTGCATATAATTAAATAGGGACAAGCAGCCTTGCATATATATTTATAATAGTATCATAACATATTTGTAATAAAAATAAAAGTGGCATATTCTCCAATATTTTAGTGCATTATCCATAAAAAACGTGCAAAAAACGGGTGACAAATTAATAAAACTGCCGCTGAGACGGCATGTCTTGTCAATAATAATATACTGTGAAGGTAGGTATTTGTAAGAAATGCACAAGAAAAATCTTAAACGTCTGTAACAAATTTTTGTAGCATTTTGTTGAAATATGTGGTATAATACATTTATGATTGCAATTCGTATATGTGAATTTTGTACAGCATATCCGAAATCGCACATATAATTGAGGAGGTTCTATAATGGGTTCTACAATTTCATCCATACCCTTTGCGGGTACTCCCGAGCAGGAGAAGCAGCTTCGCGATGTTATCGCAAAGTACAAAAGCGAAAAAGGCTGCCTGATGCCTATTCTTCAGCAGGCTCAGGAAATCTACGGCTATCTTCCCATTGAGGTCCAGAAGATAATTGCCGCTGAAACAGGCTATCCGCTTGAGAAAATCTACGGGGTAGTTACATTCTACGCTCAGTTCTCGCTTAATCCCAAGGGCAAGTATAAGATTTCCGTATGTCTCGGAACAGCCTGCTACGTTAAGGGAAGCGGCGATATTTACAATAAGCTTATCGAAAAGCTCGGTATTGAAGGCGGAGGCTGTACGCCTGACGGTAAGTTCTCTCTCGAAGCTTGCCGCTGCATCGGCGCCTGCGGACTTGCTCCCGTTCTTACTGTAAACGATGACGTTTACGGCAGACTTACTGTTGATGATATCGACGATATTCTTGCAAAATACAACTGATGATGACTGAAATTTCCCTGAACATTCTTGATGTCGCGCAGAATTCCGTCCGTGCAGAGGCTTCATTGATTGAAATATCGGTGGATATTGATTCGGCTGCGGACAGGCTTGCTGTAAAAATAAAGGACAACGGCTGCGGCATGACGGAGGAACAGGTCAGAAGTGTTACAGACCCGTTCTTTACAACACGTACAACACGGAAAATCGGTCTGGGAATACCTTTTTTCAAGCAGTCCGCCGAGCTTACGGGCGGAAGCTTTTCAATAAGATCGGAGCTTGGAAAAGGTACAGAAACAGAAGCGGTTTATGTGCTGTCGTCAATTGACAGAATGCCTCTCGGGAATATGACTCAGACGATCCACTCCCTGGTAACAATGAATACGCATATAGATTTCCTCTATACATATTCTGCGGACGGCAGAAGCTTTACCCTTGACACAAGGGAGTTCCGTGAAATACTCGGAAGCGGCGATTTTGACGCGCCGGAGGTTTCGGCTTTCATAAAGGATTATCTTGCGGAAAATCACGCCGAGGTTTCCAAGCTGGCGGAATAATACAATATGCGGCAGGGAGCTTTAACTAAATATATTGAGGAGGAAAATACCATGAAATCACTGGAAGAACTCAAGGCTATCCGTGAAAAAATGAAAGGTCAGGTTGACATCCGTGAGGAAGGTTCCGACGCTACAAGAGTAGTTGTAGGTATGGCAACCTGCGGTATCGCAGCAGGTGCGCGTCCCGTTCTTACAGCATTCTCAAATGCTGTACAGGAAAGAGACCTTAAAAATGTTGCAGTAGTACAGACAGGCTGTATCGGTCTTTGTCAGTATGAGCCTATCGTTGAGGTTTACAAGGCTGACGGCGAAAAGACGACTTATGTAAAGGTTAAGCCCGAAATGGTTGACGAAATCATCGACCAGCACATCGTTAAGGGCAATGTTGTTACAAAATATACTATCGACGCTGCAAAGCTCGGTTGATCCTGAGGAGGTAGAATAAATGTATCGTTCACATGTATTGGTTTGCGGCGGCACAGGCTGTACTTCCTCCGGAAGTGCAAAAATCAGAGAAAAGCTGCAGGAGGAAATTGACAAGAACGGACTTCATGATGAAGTTCAGGTCGTAAAGACAGGCTGCTTCGGTCTCTGTGCGCTTGGTCCCGTAATGATCGTATATCCAGAGGGTTCGTTCTATTCCATGGTCAAGGAAGAGGATATCCCTGAAATCGTTGAAGAGCATCTGCTCAAGGGCCGTATCGTTACAAGACTCCTTTACAAGGAGACAGTTACCGATAACGGTATCAAATCCCTTAACGAAACAAACTTCTATAAAAAGCAGCACCGTGTTGCTCTCCGTAACTGCGGTGTTATAAACCCCGAAAATATCGACGAATATATCGGTACAGACGGTTATCAGGCTCTCGGAAAGGTTCTTACCGAGATGACTCCTGAACAGGTTATCCAGACTATCCTTGATTCCGGTCTCCGCGGAAGAGGCGGCGGCGGATTCCCAACAGGTATGAAGTGGAAGCTTGCAAGAAACATCGTTCCCGATGCTGACCAGAAGTATGTTTGCTGTAATGCCGACGAGGGCGACCCGGGTGCATTCATGGACCGTTCCGTTCTTGAGGGCGACCCCCACGTTGTACTCGAAGCCATGGCTATCGCAGGCTATGCAATCGGCGCAAATCAGGGTTACATATATGTTCGTGCCGAGTATCCTATCGCTATCAAGCGTCTTGAGATCGCTATCAAGCAGGCTCGTGAATACGGTCTCCTCGGCAAGAATATTTTTGACACAGGCTTTGATTTTGATATTGAGCTTCGTCTTGGCGCAGGCGCATTCGTATGCGGTGAGGAAACAGCTCTTATGACTTCTATCGAGGGTAACCGCGGTGAGCCTCGTCCACGTCCTCCGTTCCCTGCTGAAAAAGGTCTTTACGGCAAACCGACCATTCTGAACAACGTTGAAACATACGCTAACGTTCCGAGAATCATTCTCAACGGCGCTGAGTGGTTCGCTTCAATGGGTACTGAAAAGTCCAAGGGTACTAAGGTATTTGCTCTCGGCGGTAAGATCAACAATACAGGTCTCGTTGAGGTTCCTATGGGAACAACTCTCCGCGAAGTTGTTGAGGAGATCGGCGGCGGCATTCCTAACGGAAAGAAGTTCAAGGCTGCTCAGACAGGTGGTCCTTCCGGCGGATGTATTCCTTCACAGCACTTTGATATTCCTATCGATTACGACAACCTTATTGCTATCGGCTCTATGATGGGTTCAGGCGGACTTATCGTTATGGACGAAGATAACTGTATGGTCGATATTGCTAAGTTCTTCTTGGAATTTACTGTTGATGAGTCCTGCGGTAAGTGTACTCCCTGCCGTGTAGGTACAAAGAGACTTCTCGAAATCCTCGACAAGATCACAAAGGGCAACGGTACTCTCGAAGATATCGACAAAATGGAAGAGCTTTGCTACTACATCAAGGCAAACTCCCTCTGCGGTCTCGGACAGACTGCTCCTAACCCTGTTCTTTCCACACTTAAATTCTTCCGCGACGAATATATCGCACACGTTGTTGACAAGAAGTGTCCCGCTGGCGTCTGCAAGCACCTCCTCAGCTTTGAGATCGACCCGACCAAGTGTAAGGGTTGTACTGCTTGCGCAAGAGTATGTCCAGGCGGAGCAATCGAAGGCACAGTTAAGAATCCTCATGTCATCAACAAGGATAAGTGCCTGAAGTGCGGCGCTTGTATTGAAAAGTGTAAGTTCGGCGCAATCGTTAAGAAGTAAGCCAAGGAGGAATTGCAGAAATGGATATGATTAATGTTAAAGTCAACGGCGTGGAGGTTTCCGCGCCTAAGGGTACTACAATTCTTCAGGCTGCACGTCTTGCGAATGTTGACATTCCGACGCTTTGCTACCTGAAGGACATAAATGAAATCGGCGCTTGCCGTATCTGCGTTGTCGAGGCTGACGAGGGAAGAGGCAAAAGACTTGTTGCTTCCTGCGTATACCCCATTTCTGAGGGAATGCAGATCTTTACTAACACACCTAAGGTTCTTGAATCAAGAAAGAAAACTCTTCAGCTTATTCTTTCCACACACGAGAAGAAGTGTACTTCCTGTGTAAGAAGCGAAAACTGCGAGCTGAAGAAAATGGCTCACGATATGGGCGTTGACGACGAGTGCAAGTACGAGGGCGAGAATATCTCCTACGAGCTTGACTTCTCCGCTGCTCATATGATCCGTGATAATAACAAGTGTATTCTCTGTCGCCGCTGCGTTGCAGTATGTAACGCAACTCAGGGCGTAGGCGTAATCGGCGCAAATGAGCGTGGATTCAAGACCCACATCAGCTCCGCATTTGAGTTGGGTCTTGGTGAAACAAGCTGTATTTCCTGCGGTCAGTGTATCGCTGTTTGCCCCGTTGGCGCTATTACAGAAAAGGATGACACAGCTAAGGTTCTTGACGCTATCGCTGACGAGAGCAAGTTCGTTATCGTTCAGACAGCTCCTGCTGTTCGTGCGGCTCTGGGCGAAGAATTTGGCTATCCTATGGGTACAAACGTTGAGGGCAAAATGGTTGCTGCACTCAGAAGAATCGGTTTCGATAAGGTTTTCGATACAGACTTTGCAGCTGACCTTACAATTATGGAAGAAGCAAACGAGCTTGTTGAACGTGTTACAAACGGCGGCGTGCTTCCTATGATCACTTCCTGTTCACCCGGATGGATCAAGTATTGCGAACATTACTTCCCCGAAATGACAGAGAACCTTTCTTCATGTAAGTCTCCTATGCAGATGTTCGGCGCAACAGCAAAGACATACTACGCACAGAAGATGGGCATTGACCCCAAGGATATGGTTGTTGTTGCAGTTATGCCTTGTACGGCTAAGAAGTTTGAAATTGGCAGAGACGACGAGAACGCAGCAGGTGTTCCTGATGTTGATATTTCCATCACAACAAGAGAACTTGCTCGTCTTATCAAGAGATGCGGTATCAAGTTTACAGAGCTTGCCGATGAAAAATTTGATGAGCCTCTTGGAATCGGTACAGGCGCAGCTGTTATCTTCGGCGCAACAGGCGGCGTAATGGAAGCTGCTCTCCGTACAGCAGTTAAGATGATAACAGGCAGCGAAGCAGGAGATATCAACTTTACAGATGTCCGCGGCGTAAAGGGTATCAAGGAAGCTTCCTATAAGGTTGGCGACCTTGATGTAAAGGTTGCAGTTGCTTCAGGTACTGCAAATGCAGCAGAACTTCTCAAGAAGGTTAAGAACGGCGAAGCTGATTATACATTTATCGAAATCATGGGTTGTCCCGGTGGCTGTGTAAACGGCGGCGGTCAGCCTCAGCAGCCTGCTTCTGTACGCAACTTTGAGGATATTCGCGCAATTCGCGCAAAGGCTCTTTACGATCAGGATGCAGCTTGCGAAATCAGACGTTCTCATGAAAACCCTGCAATCAAGGCAGTTTATGATGAGTTCTTTGAGAAGCCCGGCAGCCATAAGGCACACGAGATTCTCCACACAAGCTATGTCAAGAGAGGTCTTTATTAATCTAAAAAGCATAATGAAAAACCGCCCATTTAAATATGGGCGGTTTTTGTGATGTGAGGGTATGAAATAAAAATGAGAGGTTTTGAAAATATCATTAAACCTCTCATTTTTATATTTAATTATTTTGTTTCACTCATCTTAGCGCGGTAATCGTCTTTAAGTTTCTGGAGACGGATGGAATCCTCCTTGCGCTGCTGTTTTGCAGCTTCCTGAATCTGCCTTGTCTCTTCAATACCGTTGACGATAGTTTTCCATGTCTCTTCAAGAGTGTCAACTTTTATGGAACTTCCGGAAGCAAGCTGTGTGGTAAGTTTGGTCTGAGCAACTGTATTCTGTGCGTTCTTGAGAAGCAGTTCGTTAGTTTTTTCATCAAGAGTCTGCATAGCTTCAGCTTGAACGCGCTGTCTTTTAAGCATTACAGCCTGAGCAAGCGATTGCTTAAAAACAGGCATTGTAATGATAAATGCAGAATTGATTTTTCTGATGAGATTAAGGTTTGAGAACTGCATAGCTTTGAGCATAGGAACAGTCTGCATAGCTACATTTTCAGCAATTTTCAGATCCATAACACGCTGCTCGAAAACCTGTCTTGTCTGTTCGAGAGTTTGCAGATCCATAGCAACGGCACCAGAATCGGGCTCTGCTTCAAGTTTTTGACGGTAATCTGCAATATACTGGTCAAGTTCAACACAAGCCTGTTCGCCGGCCATAATATAAAGCAGCAGATCCTTGTAATACTGAATATTCGCATTAAACATTGTTTCCAGCTTAACATTTGAAGCTTCAATTTCAGTTTCGTACTGTCTCAGCTGAACATATATCTTATCAACATCCTCGCCCATAGTGTGATACTTGGCAAGAAGCTTGTCGACCTGCTTTCTGAGGTTTGCAAACAGACCTTTTTTGCCATCATCTGTAAGCTCCTTTGCGTCGAACTGTTCCATAATAGCAGAAAGATGCTGAAGCAGCTCGCCGGAGTCGTTGATCTGATCCATGTTCATAGAGTTAAGCACCTGGTCTGAAGCCTTTGAAATTTCGATAGCGACCTCATTGCCAAATTTTACGATAGAGTTAACATCGTTAATGTTAATTGTACTTACAAGCTTGTCGACCTCTTCGTTCTTGATGAGCTCCTGCTTGATCTCCTCAGTTTTTTCAACGATAGAAAATTCATTGGGGGATTCAACCTTAATGTTGAGAGCAGTAGCCTCAGTTGTTTCTGTTGTTACCTCAGCAGGCTGAGCCTGTGCCTCGGATGAAGGAGTGAATTTAAGTGCCATTTACTTTCTTCCTTTCTTAAACAATTTACTGAACAGACCGCCATTATTCTGTTCCGGAATTGAGTCGGGGATTTTAAACTTTGGTATGTGAACGTTATACTTGAATTCGTTCAGCGTATGGGTTTCAAAAGCAGCTTCGCTGACAAAAGTTTCAATGTTCCTGTATCCTGTCGGAGTGTAAATCAGTATATCAAAACCGAGAAGATTGTACAGAACAAGCTGAATACATTCAACCTTGCTGAACGTGTCCTCGATAACGTCGATAATAATAAGCTTTGGGATATCCTTGGTAAAGTCATACTGCTGGAGAAGCTTCAGTACCTCGCGGTCGAGATTTGTACCCACATAAATAACCATCGGAAGAAGCTCATTTCTGTCAAGCTTCAGGAATCCGCTGTCGACCGCCTCCTGCATTTTGTTGAAAATCAGCATTTGCAGGCTGTCAGAAAGGTAATTGTATTTATTTACCGGAGAATTTTTCAGCTGGTCAATTAAAATCTGTTCACCGTTAAAGTACGGCTTATAAATATCAAGCTGTGATTCTGCATACTTTTTATAGCTTGGAGATTTTGTAATAACACGGGTATCAGGTGAAAGCTTCCACCTTACGCTGTCCCAGTAAGCGTTAAGATTTCCGTCCTTAACGCCGCTGATTTTGGCAAAAATATTCGGTATTGTGACCTTATCTTCGGAAGTCTCAAATCCGGTTCGGTATTTTGACGGCTGATGCCATAGAACGTCAATTTCCTCATAAGTGGTTTTCAGAGTCAGCGACTGCATATCGGAAAACTGGAAATCACGGAAAATCGTATTATTGTTATAAAGCAGATTATCAAGTTCTCGGGAAGCATTATAAGCAACTGTGGCGAGCTTAGTCTTGACAAGCTTATCGGGATATGGTGTAACGGGAACAGAGCAGGGGAGTTCAAAAATCTGCATACGACCCTCAAGGTTATTTCTTTTCAGCGTAGTCAGACCCGACATATTGCTGCAAATATACAGTACATCTATACCAAGTCTTGACATAAAATGCAGAAAGTTAATCACCGCAGGAGTAATATTTCCGTAATACATAAGAACCGGAATTTCAGTGTGATTCATACGATAAGCGTCCGAAGAAAGACACCTGTTCATCCATACAATAAGCGGCTGAGCGATTGCAAGTATAGCTTCTCCGCTGAGGTTTTTCAGAAACAGCGGCAGAGTTTCCTTAGCAAGATTTGTTCTTACCTCGTCTCCGGCAATATTTATAATACTGCAAAGGCTTTCCCGAAGAGAATCGTCAGAGGAACGGTCAATTCCGTCAAAAATTGAAAGCTCATCCGGAGTAGGCGATTTAAGCTCATGCTCAATATAAAGCAGCAGCTTAGGACATTTTATCAGATTCTCGCGGAGATTATATAACATATTGTGGAAATTAGCCTGTTCGTCCTCCTCGGAAGGCGCACCAAGCAGTGCGGCAAAATAAACGGGAATAAGTTCATTTTCCGTAAAATGACCGCCCCTTGAAGCAAGCCTCTCTGAATGTGTTTCAAAAATATCCTTTGTAAACGAGTCCGCAGAGGTTGTAACTGTCTGAACAAGTTTTTTGTTTTCAGTTGAAAAGCCCTCAAAAACCATAAACGTTAAGTACCTTTCGGGTAAAATCATTTATAAACAGAATCAGTATGATAAAAACATTATACTATACATCATATAATATGTCAATACAATAGGCAAAAATTAATTATAATTTAAGCATATTTCATAAGTGTCTGCGCTGCGTCCTTTAGCACTACTGCTGCTTCTTCAAGGTATTTCTTTACAGAAGCGCTGCTTGTATCGGAAGACATTTCCATAGCGTGATTAAGGGCGTCACGGCTTACATCGACCTGAGTCTGATACAGCGCATCAAGCTGTTTCAGAGCATTTTCTTCCATGACCTTGTAAGCTGCCTTTAGATCCTTGACGGTATTATTTCTGATATCGTCATAATTTTCAAGAGCAGTGTCGATAACATCGGTCTGGCGCTTCTTGCGGAGAATATTTTTAAACGACGACATAGCTCCGGACGGAAATGCGTCGTTGCTGCCTGCGGAAGCTGCGTCCATGACAGATTTGGAAACGAGCATATTAAGGTCGTCTATGGAGTCCTCAACAGAAACGTTTGCATCGTCAGCAAGAGCATTTATGCCGAGTTTTTTGGCAAGCTCCGCACCCAGCTGGGCGATAATCATGTTGAGGCGCTGACGGTGAATATCAAGACATTTTCTGTAAGCTTCACCTACCTTGTCAACAAGGTATGAATAGAAATGCTTATCAATGTCTTCAGGGGAAGTCGTGTTTCTGCTTTCGAGAATATCCTCTCTGAGCTTTGAGAAGAAGCCGTACATCCACTGTTCAGCTTCCTGCTGCATTTCGGTAATGCTAAGCAGGATTTTAGGTTTTTTGCTTTCCAGAGCATTTGCAAGAGTTGAACACTCATGCTCAATGCTTTGAGAAATATCATCCAGCTTTTTTCTGTCCATAGCCATCATATCATAAATCATGCGGATACGGGCAGCAGTGTCCTTTATCATAAGATTCAGCATGGTAAGCACACGCTGAGTACGGATAATATCCTTCTGGAGAATAATTTCACGCTTCAGTGACATTTCAAATTTCAGGAACTCATTTTCATAAAATTCCTGGAAGCCCTTGATATCAGGACGATTAAGACCGATTTTGCGGCGGTATTCATCAATACCGCTTACGCCGTAGACAAAAGCGTTCGGCATAATAGCCTCACAGCGTTCGCTTACTCGGTTGATAATTTTTTCAATGTCCTCTTGAGTATTCATAGCGTCTATCATGTTGACGAGAACATACAGCTTGCTGAAGCTGAGAGGACGGATGTGGCTTGCAAGGAAAAACTGCTCCGACTCTGAGAAAGGGGATAGGGCACTTGCAATGTAAATTACAGCGTCAGCATTAACAAGGTAGTCCTGAACCTGCTTATCGAGGCAGTCAAGGTCGCTGAGACCGGGGGTGTCAACAATGCGGATCTCCTTGAGAATTTCAGCATTGTCACGGATATCAATATAATCAAGTGTATCGGGAAAAGCTCTCATAAGCTTTTCAAGCTTTTCACGGACAAGATCGTCGGCAGTAAGGCTTATTCTCTGACCGTTTTTCAGTACAGCCTCCGCTTTAGGAATGTCGCCGTAGCTGATAGAGTTTATTGTAAATGTTTCCGGAGCAACGTTTACAGGTGCAATGGCCTTGCCGAGTATAGCATTGATTATAGTGCTTTTTCCACGCTTAAAATCGCCGAGCACTACCAGCGAAAACGGTTCTGTGCGGCGTTTGGTTATAGCCTTGTCCCATTCATGGAGATGCTCTGTAAATTCGTCTCCGAGAATAGTGCAGAGAGGCTTATTGTTAAGCAATCCCTTTAATTGATTCTGAACTTTTTCAATATCTGGCTCGGCAGCGGCATAGCTGAGATTTTCGGACATATCAGACACCTCCCTTTGCTGCGTCGAGAATAATTTCGCATCTAACTTCCAACGCCTGTTTGTTTACTGTGTGAATATCAACTTTGTTAAGGTCTGTGCGCCAGTTGTAAAGTATTTCACAGCTTAAAAATTCCAGACCGGCAAGAATTCTTCTTTCAATAGCTGAGCATTCTTTGGGAAGGCTGATATTTCTTGCAGGGGTAATGTGTAGCACCTCGTACTGTTTCATAAGTTCTTCCAGATTAAGATTTTCTTTTCTGTATGAACTGAAAATACCCTTATTCTGAATACCCGACATAATTACAGGGTAATCCTGTGGGTTGCTTAAACAGATAATACCTGCACGGTCGCTGGTAATATCCGAAAGCTTGATCCATTCACTGATCGTACCGGCGATCTGCTTTATTGAGCTGTCATTTTCCGACGGAACATATTCCTCATCATCAATAAATTTTACTCCGAAATAAGGCGCAGCCATGTTGAAAATGCAGTGGTTATTCTGAATATGACCGCATTCGCAGCCTACGAGGAAGCGCAGTTCTTCCTTTGTACAGATATCTGCAAGTCCGGAAGTAACTACAATAAAGGGTTCAACACCTTCTGCGGCAACAGAATAGATCTCATACTTGTTCGGGGCACTTCTTACATAAGCTGTAGGAACGCTTATCTGAAGTTTTTCAGCGCAGACTTTGACTGCGTCATAGATTTCAGGGTGCTTGAGAGAACCTGCAATATCGGTTGACTGAAAAATACGTTTAACTTTATTGGGAATATCGCGGCTCGTAAGCGTTTTATAAACCTTTGACCAACTTGAAAAAGTAGTGATTTTCTGCTTTACGGAAAAATCTGCGTCAAAGGCGTAGTCCATCATACCGCCGACAATGTGGTCTTTGTAAGAGCGTGTGCGTGCGTTAAGATATGCGGCAAAGCTTGTTTCTATATCAAGCAGCGGATTATGACCCGCTGAACTGTCTGTACCGAACATATATCGGAAGCCTCCTTAAAAATAATTTGCAGTGAATTACTCCATATTGTCCGTAAGAGCCTTGTGCAGATTATAGGTTTCCGCAAGCAAAGCGCCTGTATATTCGGCAATAGTCTGAAGCTTTTCCTTCTCGTTGTCCGACATACTCTTCTTTTCTGCCTTGAGCTGATTGAGACTGTCGAGGGTTTTTTGAGTATCGAGAAGTATAATTTCGGTTTCCTCTTCAATTTTGGATTTAAGACCCTGGAATGAAGCAAATACCTGCTGACGTACAGTTTCTGTAAAGTCGGAATTGATTTTCATTTCATGGAATTGCTTCTTTACGGACTGCTTGAAGTTTGCTTTATACTTATCGATTCTTTCCTGCGTAAGAAGCTTATCAACAGAAAATTTTCCTGTAAAAGTACCTGCAAGACCTGCAACCGCCATAAGGCAAAGAGTTACAGGACCGGCAGCGGCAATTCCGAGAAAGCCTGCAAGATAAGCAGCAGCATAGAATGTTGCGCAAAAGCCTACAAAGCCTGATGCGCCGCCAAGCAAAGCACCCTTGATTCCTGCCTCGCGGAAACCGATAAACAGACCGCCGGTTCCGACGCTTCCGATAGCGACGCCAATGATCTGGTCAACAACGCCGCCGTTTCTTGAATGCTTCTGCGGAACGGAGAACATTTCCTGAATACGGCTTACCGATGCAAAAAATTCGTCCTCGAAGGACTGCAAGCGTTCAGCCTCATCACTAAGAGCAACATTTATCTCGTTTTGGATCTGTTCACAAATAAGCTGAGCCCTGTTTTCAATGCTTTCCTTGATCTTTTCGGTGAGCTTCGAGTACACTATTTTAAGCTTATCCTTTTTCAGATCTTCGGCGCTCATTGGATAATCGTCAATAACCTGCATAGCAGTATCTTCTATCTGAACCCAATAGCTGTCAAGAATAGGCTGCAAGCCCTCGAAAACCTTGTTTGCAGCATCGTTTATGCGTACAAATTCAGCACGTTTTTTGGTACGGATATCGTCAATCTCTTCAATGGCAGCAGTATATTTGTCCATAAATTCATCCGTTTCCATCATAAGGGAATTTTCACGAATAATTATGGAGTTAATAAGCTCCGAACCCGAGCTGATGATTTTGTTTGCCAAAATTTGAAGAGTTATCGTACCGCGTTCCTGAGTAAGCATAGTTTCAAGAACTCTTTCAAAGGTCGGGAAATTACTTTCCTCCAGCATTGCGGCGTCTCCGCTTTCCTTAGCCATAAGAGCCTTTTTGGCATAAACGCCGATAACCTTAGGCTTGCCGATTTTTCTCTTATAAACGGCAAATTCCTTTGAATCTTCGCCCATGACCATCTTAGCTTTTTCCATAACATAACTGCCGATACGCTTTTCAACGGTTTCGACAATTCTGTCCTCGTCCTCCTTGGAGAAAGTACCGAAGCAGTTTACGGCAAAGATAATTCTGCCCATATCGCTGGTGAGCATTTTCTTTTCGAGAAATTCCTTTTCAAACTGCGAGAAGGGTGAATTTGCGCTGATGACAAAAACAGCAGCGTCAATTTCAGGCAGAATAGACAGCGTAACGTTAGTCATCTGCTCGTCATCGTTCAGACCCGGAGTATCAATGATATCAACATTATTTTTACAGAAATCCGTGTCGTAATAAACGGTTGCCTGCTTAACAGTTTCAGCTGTTTTTTCGGATTCGTATGAAAGCTTTGTAACGTAGTCTGCAAGCTTGT
Source organism: uncultured Clostridia bacterium (assembly GCA_945876755.1). Taxonomy (GTDB): domain Bacteria; phylum Bacillota; class Clostridia; order Oscillospirales; family Ruminococcaceae; genus RGIG8773. The sequence goes on along the minus strand of CAMCPM010000001.1, from coordinate 203,640 downwards.
TGATATCGACTTTTTCACTTTCGCCGTTTTTGTACTCAACTATTACATAAGGAGATTCGCTGTATGTAACCCTGTTAAGTGTTGCAGTTGCGGGCAGAACATCGGCAGGTAAAACCTCCTGACCGAGAAGCGCGTTGATCAGCGTACTTTTTCCTCGCTTGAACTCGCCTACGATAGCAACTTCAAAGTGTTCCTTGGCAATTTTTTCAATAGTTTCTCCGATCGATTTGGCAGTATGTTCAAGACCGATATCCTCGCTGTACTCCTTGAGCTGCGCAAGGCTTTCGGTAAGCTCTGAAACCGTCTGCTTATACGCGGAATAGCTGCCGTAGTTCAATGCCTGTTCCATAGAAATCCTCCTAATACAAATGTATATATACACCGATTATGTGAAAAAAAAACTAAATAATCTATTATATTATACCATACTTTTGTTAACAAAGTCAATCATATTAATAATATTTGTACACATATGTCGAATATGTTAATTCAAACTGTTTATTTTGCTTAATAATACAGGCTTTATGCGTAAAAATAACGTAAAATTCACCGTTTTCGGTATTGCAAAAAATACAAATATACTATATAATAAATCTATATATTTTCGGGAGGAAAATAAAATGGAGTTAAGACCGTGCATAGATATACATAACGGTAAGGTAAAGCAGATAGTAGGCGGAAGTCTTGCCGATAAAAATAACAGTGCTGATGAAAATTTTGTCTCGGAGTACGGCGCAGATTTTTACGCAAAGCTTTATAAAGAAAAAAATATAAAAGGTGGACATATAATTATTCTCAATGCGGCTAATTCTGAGTATTATCAAGCTGATTTGCAGCAGGCTTATTCCGCTTTGGAGGAATATCCGCAAGGATTGCAGGTCGGCGGAGGTATCACCGCAGAAAACGCTGCAGATTTTCTTAAAAAAGGCGCGTCTCATGTCATAGTAACATCATATGTCTTCAAGGACGGAAAAATTAACTTTGACAACCTGAAACGGCTTGTTTCCGAAACGGGCAGGGAACACCTTGTCATAGACCTTTCCTGCCGCAGAAAGGATAACGATTATTATGTTGTGACCGACCGCTGGCAGAAGTTCACAGATGTTAGACTTACCGCAGAAACAATGGATATGTTTGCAGAATACTGCGATGAATTTCTTATTCATGCAGTTGATGTTGAAGGCAAGGCGAGGGGAGTGGAAAAGTCCCTTGCTGAAATGCTTGGCAATTGGAGCAAAATTCCCGTTACCTACGCAGGGGGAATTGGTTCATACGACGATTTGGACGTGCTGAAAACGCTTGGCAAAGGTAAGCTGAATTTTACAGTGGGAAGCGCCCTCGACATCTTTGGCGGAAGCATTGATTTTGAGAAAATTTGTAAGTATAAATAAGTAATATTTTATATTTCAGATTAAAAAGCCTGAGAAGCAATTTAACTTCTCAGGCTTTATTGAATATTATTTCCTCAGCATCTTCTTCAAATACTGTCCCGTGTAAGACTCTTCACAAGCCGCTATCTCTTCGGGAGTTCCGCATTTAACAAGCGTACCTCCCTTTTCGCCGCCCTCCGGACCTAAATCAATAATGTGATCCGCACTTTTGATAACGTCAAGATTATGCTCAATAACAAGCACTGTGTTGCCCGTGTCAACAAGCTTCTGCAAAACTTCGGTAAGCTTGTGAACGTCCGCAGTGTGGAGTCCCGTGGTAGGCTCGTCAAGAATATAAATAGTCCGTCCCGTAGCACGCTTTGAAAGTTCCGTCGCAAGCTTGACTCTCTGTGCCTCGCCGCCCGAAAGTGTAGTTGCAGGCTGACCGATTTTGATGTATCCCAGACCAACGTCCTGCAAGGTCTGAAGCTTTCTTGCCAGCTTAGGGATATTTGAAAAGAACTCAACTCCTTCGTCAACCGTCATTTCAAGCACATCGTAAATAGATTTGCCCTTGTAGTGGATATCCAGCGTTTCGCGGTTGTAGCGGCGTCCCTTGCAGACCTCGCAGGGAACGTAAACATCTGGCAGAAAGTGCATTTCGATTTTGATTATACCGTCACCCTCGCAGGCTTCGCAGCGTCCGCCCTTGACGTTGAATGAAAATCTTCCGCTTGAATAGCCTTTCATTTTCGCTTCATTAGTGGCTGCAAAAAGCTCACGAATATCGGTGAACAAGCCTGTGTATGTTGCAGGGTTGGAGCGAGGAGTTCTGCCGATAGGGGACTGGTCGATCGCAATTACCTTGTCAAGATTTTCTATTCCGTCCATTCTTTCAAATTTGCCGGGACGAACTTTTGCACGGTTAAGCCGTCCTGCAAGGTTTTTGTAGATTATCTCGTTTACAAGAGAAGATTTTCCCGAGCCTGAAACTCCCGTTACACAGGTGAAAGTACCAAGGGGAACGGAAACGTTTATGTTTTTCAGATTGTGTTCGGCTGCTCCGATAATGTCAAGAGTAAGTCCGCTTCCTTTTCTGCGTGTTTCGGGAACAGGAATAAATCTCTTTCCGCTTAGATACTGTCCCGTAATTGAGCGTTCACAGGCTTTTATGTCCTCGACTGTTCCCGTGCAGACTACTTCGCCGCCGTGAATACCTGCATAAGGACCGATATCCACAATATAATCTGCGTTGTACATTGTATCTTCATCATGCTCAACAACAATAAGTGTGTTGCCCAAATCACGGAGACGTTTCAGAGTAGCGATAAGCTTGTCGTTGTCACGCTGGTGCAGACCGATTGAAGGCTCGTCAAGAATATACAGTACCCCCATAAGTGATGAACCGATTTGTGTAGCAAGACGGATTCGCTGGCTTTCACCGCCGCTGAGAGTACCGGAAGCACGGGACAAAGTAAGGTATTCAAGTCCTACGCTTTGAAGGAATCCCAGACGGGAGTTTATCTCCTTAACGATTTGACCGCTTATCATCTTTTCGCGTTCGGTAAGCTCAAGACTTTGAATGAATTTCAGACAGTCGGAAACAGAAAAATTACACAGCTCTGAAATATTCTTTCCGCCTACGGTAACGGCAAGGCTTTCCTTTTTCAGCCTTTGACCGTGACATTCGGGGCAAAGACTTTCCGTCATACACTGTTCGATTTCTTCTTTGCTGAATTCAGAGTTTGTATCGCGGTAACGGCGTTCCATGTTTGGGATAATACCCTCAAACGGCTGATAATAAACGCCTCCGCCGTATTCGGTAGAACGGTGCAGCTTCAGCTTCACGCCGTTTGTACCGTACATAATTGCTTCGACGACCTCATCGGGCAAATCCTTTACGGGAGTGTCAAGCGAAACTCCGTAATACTGTGCAATGCCCTTGAAATACATCATAGCAATAGAGTTTTCATCGGTAGTCGCCCAGCCCATAGCCTTGACTGCACCTTGCCTGATGGACAGATCTTTGTTCGGAATAATAAGGTCAGGGTCAATTTTCCTGAAAACGCCGAGACCTGTACACTTGTCGCAGGCACCAAACGGATTGTTGAACGAGAACATTCTCGGAGAAAGCTCTTCAATTGAAATGTTGTGTTCGGGACAAGCATAATTCTGCGAGAAAAGCATTTCCTCGCCGTCGATAACGTCAACGATGACAAGTCCGCCCGAAATGGAAGAAACCGTTTCAACACTGTCGGCAAGACGGTTTTCAATACCGGGTTTTATAACCAAACGGTCGATAACTATTTCAATGCTGTGCTTTTTGTTCTTTTCAAGTTTTATCTCCTCGGTAAGGTCGTAAATTATACCGTCCGCACGAATACGCACATACCCCGCCTTCCGTGCGTGTTCTATTTCCTTGACGTGCTCGCCCTTTCGGCCTCGGATAACAGGTGCAAGCAGCTGAATTTTAGTACCCTCAGGCAGCTCCATGATCCTGTCAACTATCTGGTCAACAGTCTGCTGTTTTATTTCACGTCCGCAGACAGGACAGTGGGGAATACCTATTCTTGCGTAAAGCAAACGCAGGTAGTCGTAAATTTCAGTAACTGTACCAACTGTCGAGCGTGGATTTTTAGATGTAGTCTTCTGGTCTATGGAAATAGCGGGGGAAAGTCCTTCAATGCTGTCAACATCGGGCTTTTCCATCTGACCGAGAAACATTCTCGCATAGGACGAAAGGCTTTCCACATAACGTCTTTGACCGTCTGCGTAAATCGTGTCGAACGCAAGAGAAGATTTTCCCGAACCGGACAGACCCGTCATAACGACCAGCTTGTCACGGGGAATTTCAACATCAATATTTTTAAGGTTGTGTTCACGGGCACCCTTTATGATGATTTTATCGATTGCCATTTTGAATTTCCTTTCAATCAATGATTTTCCTTTATCGGATGACGGATAACGGTTTTCCATTTTTCCGGTGCAGTCTTTCTTGCGTCAGAAAGATATATCTCATGGTGCATACGAATATTGCTGATATCATTTTCATAACCGTTGTTTTTTAAATATTCGTCCACTATTGCAACCGTTGCAGGTTCATCGTCAAACGGACCATGGTGCATGATTTGTACACATAAACCTTCTTCGACTGTGTAAAACTCAGCAGAAGAGCAATCAAGCTTCTTTTTTGCGGACGCTTCTTCGACTGCCCATCTGAAATCGTCCTCGGTAACGAAATCAGGCAGGCGTATGACCGATATCCAATTAAATGAATCCTTGTCCGAATAGTCTATATCGCTTACATTTTCCTGCCACCAGAAGCCTTCCAGCGGAGGAACAACATATTCAAAAAATCCGTCAATTTTGTGCGAGCCCTTGTAGCTCATTTTAATAGTGTATGCTATGGCATAAAGTATGCCAATAGCTTTTTGATAAGCTCCTTCTTTTTCATTGGGATTTCCCTTGCCTCTGACTGCAATATAATTCATCGTCGGTATAGTAACGATTTCGGGCTTGTTTTTTGGCATATAAAATTCCTTGTATTCTTTTTTGAAATCGAAAGCCATAGTAGTTACCTCCGTATCTGTTACTTCTTGTTAAATACCTTTTTGCCTTTGTGCTGATATTCCTTCAGCTCGTTTATCCTGTCACGCAGATAAGCCGCGTGTTCAAATTCAAGTATCTTAGCAGCATTCTTCATCTCTTCGGTAAGCTTCTTTATCATTGCTTCACGTTCTTCGGGAGTCATGCGCTTCTGCTTGACTTTTGAAACCTTTTCATCAGTTTCAGCCTTTGTGGAGATTTCGATAACATCGCGGACATCCTTGATAATGGTCTGGGGAACAATACCGTGCTTTTCGTTGTAATCCATCTGAATTTTGCGGCGGCGTTCTGTTTCCATAATGGCGTTTTCCATTGAATTTGTAACCGAGTCGGCATACATGATAACCTGACCGTGAGCGTTACGGGCGGCACGTCCGATAGTCTGAATGAGCGAGCTTTCCGAACGCAGAAAACCCTCTTTGTCAGCATCGAGAATAGCAACCAGCGACACTTCGGGAATATCAAGTCCCTCTCTCAGCAGATTGATTCCCACCAACACGTCGAACTCGCCCAAACGCAGATCACGGATTATCTCCATACGTTCGATGGTGTCAATATCATAGTGCAGATAACGCACCTTGACTTCCATTTTTTCAAGGTAAGCGGTAAGATCCTCAGCCATTTTTTTAGTAAGCGTCGTAACAAGTACACGTTCATTTTTGCGGACTCTTTCATTTATTTCGAGCAGCAAGTCGTCGATCTGTCCCTCAACGGGCTTAACGATTATTTCAGGGTCAACAAGTCCTGTTGGACGAATAACCTGTTCAACTATTTGAGCAGAGTTTTCCTTTTCAAACGGACCGGGAGTGGCGGAAACAAAAATCGCTTGATTAAGCTTGCCGTAAAATTCGTCAAAGGTAAGAGGTCTGTTATCATATGCTGACGGCAGACGGAAACCGTAGTCGATAAGCGTTTTTTTGCGGCCTCGGTCACCTGCACTCATGGCACGCACCTGCGGCAGAGAAACGTGGCTTTCGTCCACAATAAGAAGAAAGTCCTCGGGAAAGTGGTCAAGCAGCGTATACGGAACACTTCCGGGCGCACGTCCCGAAAGAATTCTCGAATAGTTTTCAATGCCCTTGCAGAAGCCGATTTCCTGAAGCATTTCAATATCGTACATGGTACGCTGGGAAATACGCTGCGCCTCAATAAGCATATCGTTATCTTTAAAATACTTGACACGTTCGTCAAGCTCCTGTTCTATTTCCGCAATAGCGTCCTGCATTTTGTCACGGGAAATAACATAGTGCGAAGCAGGGTAAATTGCCGCATGGGAAAGTGTCGCAATGACTTCTCCCGTAAGCGCCTTGAATTCGGTAATTCGGTCGATTTCGTCTCCGAAAAATTCGACTCTTACAGCATTTTCGGTTGAGCCTGCCGGAAATATCTCAACCACATCTCCTCGCACACGGAATTTATTGCGGACAAAGTTGATATCGTTTCTTTCGTACTGAATGCCAACAAGTCTTGCCAGAAGAACGTCCCGTGACATTTCCATGCCCTGACGGAGCGAAATAACCATAGTACGGTAATCAATAGGCGAGCCGAGGGAATAAATGCAGGAAACAGATGCGACAATAATAACGTCACGGCGTTCCGCAAGCGCAAGCGTAGCCGAGTGACGAAGCTTGTCAATTTCGTCATTTACGGACGAATCCTTTTCAATATAGCTGTCTGTGGACGGAACATAAGCCTCAGGCTGATAGTAGTCGTAATATGACACAAAATACTCAACAGCATTTTCGGGAAAGAATTCTCTGAATTCCGAGCAGAGCTGCGCTGCAAGGATTTTATTGTGGGCAAGAACAAGTGTCGGACGGTTTACTCTTGCAATAACGTTAGCCATTGTAAAGGTTTTTCCGGAGCCTGTTACACCAAGCAAAGTCTGCTCTTTCATGCCGCTGTTAAGCCCCTTGACCAGATTATCAATAGCCTCCGGCTGGTCGCCCGACGGAGTGTATTCCGAAACAAGCTTAAATTTATCCATAATGCAAATCCGCCTTTCTGCCGAATTATTATTCAATCAAAAACATCTATACAAGCAAGCTCCCTCATGGATGCAGATGAATTTTTCCCGATTATCACGTGGTCGAGAAGATTTATTCCAAGTGCTTTCAGCGAACGGTTTAAAGACCGTGTGGTATTAACGTCATCAATTGACGGAGCAGGCGAGCCGTTCGGGTGATTGTGTGCAAGTACAACGTAATCGGATTTTACTCTGAAAGCTTCTTCAACGATTTTTCGTGCGTTAATATAAGTAAAAGACGGCGCTCCTGCTGAAATAAGTATGTTTGATACTACCTGTAAATTATTGTTAAAACAAGCAAGCCTGAATTCCTCATGTGTAAGCCCGACAAAATGAGGCGTAAACAGCTCTTTAAGCTTTTGAAAATTATCATATACCATACCGTCTGAACGTGAATTGTAGTATACTGACAGCATTTTCGGTATAATTTTAAACAGAGTGGCGCTGTTTTCGGATATACCTTTAATACTTATCAAATCTTCATATGAAGCGTCCAGGATGCCGGCGATGCTGCCGAAGCGGTTTATGAGAGTGTGTGCTAAGACATTTGTATCTTTCCTCGGACAGGTGTAAAATAACAGCAGTTCAATTATCTGATGGTCGTCAAAACCGTTAAATCCGTTTTCACGAAAGCGTTTGCGCATTCTTTCACGGTGATTTTCATGCGGATTTTCCTTTTTATTTTCGGTATTTTCCGTGCTTTTAGCGTTTGAAGATATTTTAACACCCATTTATCATATCATTCCCTCATAAAAAATAGTGAAAACAAACGTTTCTATTATTATACTACAAAAAATTTTATTTGAAAAGGTGTTTTTTAAAAAAAATTATGTTATAATGATAATTAGTATATTTTGCTGAAATGGGGACTGTTATTAGTGAAAGAATTTACCATAAACGCCAACGACTCAGGGCAAAGACTTGATAAATTCATACAAAAGGCTGTGCCGCGCCTTCCGCAGAGTATGATGTACAAGGCAATCAGGAACAAGCGCATAAAAATTAACGGAAAACGTGCAGAGATATCTTCAAAACTGCAAATTGGTGACATAATACAGATGTATATAAACGACGAGTTTTTTGATACCGACAGTGAAACAGAGTTTCTTTCCGTGCCGACTGCATTAAATATAGTGTACGAGGACGAAAATATTATGCTTATCGACAAGAAAAACGGCATTGTGGTTCACGAGGATAACGAAAATTCCGTTGATACGCTTATTAACAGGATAAAACATTATCTTTATGAAAAAGGGGAATATCTTCCCGAAGCCGAGAACAGCTTTGCACCGTCTCTCTGCAACCGGCTTGACAGAAACACCGGAGGGATTATAATCGCAGCGAAAAATGCAGAATCGCTCCGTATATTAAATCAGAAAATCAAGGACAGAGAATTGGAAAAATATTATTTATGTATAACTGTTGGAGTACCGCCGAAAAAAAGCGATACAATTACTGCTTATCTTGAAAAAAATGCCGATGACAATACCGTAAAAGTTACCGACAGAAAAACGGATACCAACAAGACAATAATCACAACATACAAGGTGCTTAAAACCAACGGTAAGCTTTCGCTGCTTGAAATAAAGCTTGATACGGGGCGTACCCACCAGATACGCGCACATATGGCACATATAGGCTGTCCGCTGCTGGGCGACGGAAAATATGGAATAAACCGTGTAAATAAAGAATATAAAATAAAGACGCAGGCTTTGTATTCGTACAAGCTTAAATTTGATTTCAAAACAGACGCAGGCTGTCTGGACTACCTTAACGGAAAAGAGTTCAGCGTAAAGGATGTCTGGTTTGACGGAAAATTCCTTTAATTTGCATTTAACGGGGTTTTTTGATATATTTCATAAAAAAAGCTTGCAATACAGGGGCGCTTTGTGGTATAATTAATACCAAATACTATTCAGGGGAGATGAAGATATGATCGGCGACCTCCATTGTCATACCAAGCTGTCAGACGGCTCTTTGGGTATTGAAGATATAATCGTTCAGGCTAAAAGAACCGGTGTGGATTTTATTTCCATTACAGACCACGACACAATGTCGTCCATTTCAAGGTCGAAAATTCTCGGCGAGCGTTACGGAGTTCAGGTCCTTCCGGGAGTTGAGCTTTCGGCATGGGACAAGTCACGCGGCAGAAAAGTACATATTCTCTGCTATGCACCGCAGAAGCCCGACCGTCTTGAGGGCGTGTGCATAAAGGCTTGTGAGATCCGTAAGGCGTGCGCCAAGGAAATGGTTGAGAACGTTATGAAAATTTACCCAATTACAGCCGAAAGCGTTATGAAGTACGCCACAGGTTCAAAGAGTATTTTCAAGCAGCATATCATGCACGCCCTTATTGATTACGGCTATACTACCGAGTTTTACGGCAAGCTCAGTGATGAACTGTTCGACCTTAAAACAGGCTCATGTATAGTTGAGCGCGAATACCCTGACGTTAACTTTGTACTTGATCTGATTCACTCGTCACGGGGCGTTGCGGTAATGGCTCACCCCATATATTATGATTCCCTTGATCTGCTGGAGGAACTTGCCGCAAAGGGCAAGCTTGACGGCGTTGAGGCTTATCATTACTCCGCAGATGAGGAGCAGAGAAAGAAAATTCTTGAAATTGCCGAAAAGTATAATCTTATCGTAACAGGCGGTTCGGACTTCCACGGTCTGTACAACGCTTATCCGACCCATATCGGAAGCTGTACTACCGACAAGGAAAACATTGACAGAATAATTAAGCTTGCAAATAAAAAGGAAAAGTAAGTTGATCTTAAATAAAATTTCAAAAGGAAAGGTCTATTATAATGGATATCATGCAGTCATCACTTGAAAAGCACTATGAATGGAAAGGAAAAATCGAAATTGTTTCACGCTGTAAGGTTGAAAACCGTGACCAGCTTTCTCATGCTTATACTCCGGGCGTAGCTCAGCCCTGCCTTGAAATTGAGAAAGATCCCGATTTGTCATATGACCTGACAAGACGTGCTAACCTTGTTGCGGTAATCACAGACGGTACTGCCGTTCTTGGACTCGGAGATATTGGTCCCCGCGCTTCAATGCCGGTAATGGAAGGCAAATGTGCGTTGTTCAAGGAATTTGCAGACGTTGACGCATTCCCGATTTGCGTTAATTCCAAAGACGTTGACGAAATTGTTCGTACAATAGAATTGATATCATACAGCTTTGGCGGAATCAATTTGGAGGATATTTCTGCTCCCAGATGCTTTGAAATTGAAAAGAAGCTTAAAGAGCGCTGTGATATTCCTGTTTTTCACGACGACCAGCATGGTACTGCTATCGTAGCCTCTGCGGCAATGCTTAACGCTGCAAAGATCGCAGGTAAAAAATTTGAGGACATGACTCTTGTTATCAACGGAGCAGGCGCGGCAGGATGTGCAATTGCAAAGCAGTTTATTTCTCTTGGAATCGGCGATATTATAATGGTTGATATTAAGGGAATTATCTACGATGGAGACGAGTTTGAAAATCCGTCTCACTATGAGATGGCGAAGCTTACAAATAAAAATCACCGCAAGGGCGGACTTGCAGAAGCAATGAAAGGTGCTGACGCATTTATCGGCGTATCAAAACCAAACCTTGTTTCGCAGGATATGGTTCGCTCAATGGCGGATAAGCCTATAATATTTGCAATGGCTAATCCTACCCCTGAAATTATGCCCGACCTTGCAAAGGAAGCAGGCGCATTTGTTGTAGGTACGGGACGTTCCGATTATCCTAATCAGATCAATAACGTTGTTGCATTTCCGGGAATTTTCAAGGGTGCATTGGCAGTTAGAGCAAGCGATATCAATGAGGAAATGAAGCGTGCAGCAGCATATGCGATTGCTTCAGCCGTTCCCGAGGACAAGCTCTGCGCAGATTTTATCCTTCCGAATGCTTTTGATAAGAATATTGCTGTGATAGTTGCAGACGCAGTTGCAAAGGCAGCGGTTGAGTCAGGCGTTGCAAGGATCAATAAATAAATGGGAGGAAGTTAAATGACCATTAACTATGTAACAAGAGGAGTCTGCTCAAGACAGATCTCTATTGAAGTCACAAACGGAGTTATTGACAGCGTTAAGTTTTTAGGCGGCTGTCACGGAAATACACAGGGTATTTCCGCACTTGTAAAGGGCATGAAGGTTGAAGACGCTATTTCAAGACTTGAGGGTATTGACTGCGGCGGCAGGGGAACATCCTGTCCCGACCAGCTTGCAAAGGCTCTCAAGCAGGCTCTATGATGGATATGATGTCAAAAGGCACACTCGTAAGAGTGTGCCTTGCTGTATTATTTGCGGCAGGATTTTTAGTTTTTGTCGCACCTGTATTTACCGGTATTATAAACATAGGAAATACTGTTGGGATGTTCGTCTGTACAGCGTTGTTCTTAATAACGGTATTTTGGCAAAGAATTTTTCCTTTTGTATGCTCTCATAAACTGCTGCGTATTATGTCAATTTCCGTTTTGATAATTGCTGTACTGCTGATAATCCTTGCTGCCGTAATATCCGTGTTTATGATTTCGGCGGCGAATTCACCTCCGACCGGGAATACAACGGTAATAATTCTTGGCTGCAAGGTACGGGGCGAGACTCCGAGCCTTATGCTAAGCAAGCGTATATCGGCAGCGTATAATTTTCTTGCGGAAAATCCCGAGGCAATGTGTATAGTTTCGGGCGGACAGGGAAGCGACGAGCTTATTTCCGAAGCCGAGTGCATGAAAAGAGTTCTGGTTGAAAAGGGTATCTCTCCCGACAGAATTATCATGGAGGACCGTTCAACAAGCACTTATGAAAATATTCGTTTTTCGATTGCAAAGATGGAGGAGTACGGCTTAACAGGCGGAGTAACAATAGTTACCAGTGAGTATCATCAGCTCAGGGCAAAAATGATTGCAGACAGTTACGGGCTTGAAAGCAGTTCGATTTCAGCGAAAACTGCATGGTATCTTCTTCCAACATATTGGCTGAGGGAATGGTTCGGGGTAACCTATAAATTTTTATTCGGATAAAGATCAAGCTTGAAAGAGGCAAGAATTTTGTATCATCATATTTTTGAACGTATTTTTCAGATTCAAACAGCATAAGCTTTACAAGAAACGCTTTTGGAGGAGCTTATGTTTTTCTGTATAAAATTAAAGAAATTTGCTGCCTGCGCAGCTGCGATTTTCTTTTTTGCCGCTGCGTTAATAATAATTACCGCAAACGGTCTTGAACACGCCGCTGTCAGTACCGCAGCAGATAATTCAACGGAACGCGACGAAGTGTTTGTGCCGGTTATAATGTATCACAGCCTGCTTAACGATACTTCAAGAGCAGGGGACTATGTGTTGAGTCCCGAAGTGTTTAAGTCGGATATGCAGTATCTTATGGATAACGGCTATACAACTGTTTTTATAAGCGAGCTTGTGGATTACGTTGAAAAAGGTACGGAATTGCCCGAAAAGCCTGTTGCAGTTACCTTTGACGACGGTTACTACAATGTCATGACCTATGCTTATCCGTTTATGAAGGAAAACGGTTTGAAGGGCGTAATGAATGTTGTAGGAAAATACACCGACCTGTCAACAGAGCAGGACGAACACAACCCTGCGTATTCAAATCTTACATGGAATGAAATTTCGGAGCTGTATCAAAGCGGCGTTTTTGAAATTGGAAATCATACATATGATATGCATTCAATGACAGCGCGCAAAGGCTGTAAAAAGATATACAGTGAAAATGATGAGGAGTACCGCAAGTCATTATATGACGATGTAGCAATGCTTCAAGGCGTTCTTGCTGACAAATCCGGAGTAACTCCCGTGACATTTGCATATCCTTTTGGACTTATTTCGGACGAAAGCGTTGATACTTTCCGGGAAATGGGCTTTAAGGCACTGCTTAGCTGCTATGAGAAGCCGAATTATATTTCCCGTTTAGACACGGATTGTCTGCTTTGCATAAACCGTTACAACAGACCGTCGGGAATTTCCACGGAAGAATTTATGAAAAAGCTTTTGAAACAGTAAATAACACAATAAAACGGACCTTGGCATTTCAAACCAAGGTCCTCAAATTTTATATTACATAACCCTCGTTCCGCCAAGGGGACGAATGTACAGGTTGTAGCAGCTTCCCTTGCCGAAAAGATGCTCCATTTCCGAAACAAAAGTATCAAGCAGGTCGTTTGGAACAAAAGCCTGAATCGTTCCTGCAAAGCCGCCGCCGTGAACACGGCACGCACCACGCCCGTTCAGTATGCGTTCGGCTGTGTAAAGTCCAAGAACAACACCCTGCTCACGGGAATCAACGGTTGCGAAAATGTTCTGCAAATACTTGAACGAACTGTTTCCGCTGGCTGTGACCTCACGGAGAAACTCATTGAGATCGCCGCTGCGGAGAGCAGAAGCTTCACGGTCTACACGATCGTTTTCGTCAAAGAAATGCATTGCTCTTGAAACAGCACGGTCGCCGCAGGTTTTACGAACTTCGGCAATATTTTCCCAAAGCTGCTCACTGGTAATATCACGAAGCTCGTTCTTACCGAAGAATTTTGCAACAGCTTTCATCTCAACGGGAATAGCCGCATATTCGGGAGTGAGATCAGCATGATTGCCCTTTGTATCAACAATGCAAAGGCTGTGACCGCTTGCAGCAAAGTCATAGCTGATGGCGTCAATGATTGGATTTTCAGTATCCGCAAAATCAATTTCAATAAATCCTCCCACAGAGGAAGCCATCTGATCCATCAGACCGCTTGGCTTGCCAAAGTGAATATTTTCGGCATACTGTGCAATTTGCGCAATTTTCACTGCACTGACTTTTCCGTCATTGTAAATGTGAGAAAGAATAGTTCCGATAAGTACCTCAAACGCCGCTGATGAAGAAATACCGCTGCCTTTCAGGACGTTTGACGTGGTGTACGCCTTAAATCCGCCGATTTCAAAGCCATCTTTTTTAAGACCGTCTGCAACTCCTCTTATAAGCGCCGCGGAGGTGTTCTTGTCGTTCTCTTGGACGGACAGGTCGGCAGTATCGACAATATCCTGCGGAAATCCTTCGGATTTAACAGTAATTATTCCATCATTGGTTGGAACGACAAAGGCAATAACGTCAAGACCGACAGCCGCCGCAAGAACCTTTCCGCGGTTGTGGTCGGTGTGGTTGCCGCCAACCTCGGTACGTCCCGAAGCGGAAAAAATCATGAGATTTTCTGTTTCTCCGAACAGCTCGGCAAAAGCTTTTTCTGCTTTTTCATAACGTTCTTTTTGTACAATTACATCCTTTTCGCCGTAAAGCTTTGCGAGCATTGCATCAATATTTTTCATATGTAATTTCTCCTTTGGAAAATATTATATATTAACTTTTTTCGCCTATTGTTTCTTTACTTTTCGGCTCTATATTCAGCAGCGCCAGAGAAGCAATTACAAGCGCAATACCAATAATTCCCGTAACGCTTAACGGCTCGGAGAAAACGAATATACCTACAAGCGTGGCAGCAACAGGTTCTACGGAAGCCATAACCGAAGCCTTTCCGGGTTCAACTGTTTTAAGTCCGATAGTGTAAATCAGATAGGGAAGAACCGTTACCACAGCCGCAAGCACAGCTCCCCAGCCAATAGCTTCAGGGTTTGCGGAAAGCTTGCTTGTAAGCTCCGGAATATTTGCAAAAGTAATTACCCCGACAGAAGCAAAAATGAACGTATACAGCGTGATGGTAATACTGTTATAGCCTCGTTTCAGAGCATACTCACCGAAAATCGTGTATAGCGCATAACCGAAGGCCGAGCCGAGTCCCGTGAGAATGCCTATTCCATTGAGCGCAAGCGTTCCGTCAGCTGCGCCCGTAACCAACGCACAGCCTGCAAAAGCCGCAACTGCCGCAATGATTTTTCGCAGGGTGAGTTTTTCTTTGAAAAGAACGACCGACATTGCCATAACCATTATCGGAGCGGTATAAAGCAGCACAGCTGCCGCCGAAAGAGATGTAAGAGTTATAGTTCTGAAATAGCAGAAATTGAAAAAGACTATGCTGCATACCCCTGTACCCAAAAAGCACCACAGGTCACGAAGCTTTATCTTAAACAGCTTTTTGTTGTAAAAAAGCGTAAAAGCTGTCATTAACAGCATTGTAAAAAAAGCTCTTACCGCAACTATCTGCATTGAGGAAAGTCCGTAAATGTCCAGATTACGGACGAAAAGTCCCATGAGTCCCCAAAGGATACCTGCTGAAACAATAAGAAAGCTTCCGAAAAATTTGCCGGATCTCATACCAAAAGTTCCAATCTAAAAGTTAGTTTGCGTCATAGAAAACGCGGTAATTTTTTTCTGAATGTGAGTATACGCTCATAACAAGTCCTATACAGATGAACATACTTACCATACTTGAGCCGCCCTGACTGACAAACGGCAGAGGTACGCCGATAACAGGCATTACTCCAAGTTCCATTCCAAGGTTAAGTACACAATGAATGAACATCATAGAAAATACGCCTATGCACATGAATTTGCCCAGATCGTCCTTTGCTATCCTGCTGTCGGCAACAATTTTAAGACAAATATATGTCAGTAAAGAAATAAGCGCTATACACCCAATAAAACCGAAGCATTGTCCGACATATGTGAAAATAAAATCGTTCTGTACATACGGTACGCTTACATATTCGTCTGCAAAAAGACCTTTCCCGAAAAGCTGTCCCGAACCGAGCGCAAGCTTGCCCCAGTATTGCTGATATGCTATGTCGGCAAATTCGGGATTACTCATAGGGTCCTCCTCAAACAGAACGAGAAATCTCATTTTCTGATGCGGGAGCATTATTTTGTTCCACAGCACCCATACTGCGGCAGGTGCGGCAATAATGCAGGGAAGTATATATTTCCATGAAATCCCTGCCGAAAACAACATACAGACAAACATTACGAGAAAAACGACTGCTGTTCCGTCATCGCCCTGAGCAACTACTATAAGAGTCGGTACAGCGCCATGCAGACAAAGAAGCGCAACGTGTCCGATATGATTTATTTTATCACCGATTTTTGAAAGGTGAAGAGCAAATGTCATAATGAAAGCTATTTTCAAAAATTCAGACGGCTGAAGCGTAGTGAAACCAAGGTCGATCCATGCCGCATCGTCAACATTGTCGAAAGGCTTGTACACAAGCGGAGTAAATGTCAGCATAGTAAGCCCCAGCGCAGCCGGACCGTATAAAAACCAAAGCTTGATATATTTGTGATAATCCAAAGCGGACATTACAAGAGCAATTCCGGCACCTATGCATAAACATATAAACTGCATTTTGTACATACGCGGTTCGCCGCTTATGCCGTTACGTACAAGCGAATACATAAGTACAACAGAAAGCGCCGAAACCGCACAAACCGCAATGAACAGCATTTTGTCAAGCTTTCTGAAATATTGCCATACAATTTTAAACAGCTTTTTTACCACAGCTTCAGCTCCTTCCGGCAAGATTTTTCGCAATAATAAAAATATTATACCTTATAAAAGTGTTGATTTCAAGTAATTTTTAATTTTGAAGCCGAATTGTAATCATTCTTCAACATAATATTCTGATGCGTCAAAATATTTTTCGTTAATATTTCTTTCAAGTATGTCAAAAATATAATCATATCCGAACTTGCTCATATTTTTTACTCCATGGGACTCGGCAAGCTCACGGGTATACATTGAGAGAGGATAGAGTCTTACATCGTGATAATTTCCGTCATAATGGGTAATAACGGGAACAAACTCAATATTGTCAATTATCGGCTGTTGATTTTCATCGGCGTTTTCATCAATACGGAGAGAAATGTCAAATTGCAGAATACCGCCGATAAGATTCTGTCCTACGCTTTGTGCGGAGATGAAATTTCCGAGGGAATAAGCACACAGGGCATAGGTGCCGTCCTCACGCTGAATTTCTTCAATATCGCGGAGAACGTGAGGGTGATTTCCGATAATTATATCTGCACCTGCATCAACAAGCTGCTTTGCGGTCGTGCGCTGATAGTCGCTGATTATGTCTGAGTTTTCCACTCCCCAGTGAAGAGAAACAACGCATACGTCGGAAATCTCCGAAGCAGACTTAATTTCGTTCAGCATAGTGTCAATATCGTAAGCATCGCCGATTTCCAGTTCGCTTCCGTCGGGAAGATAAAGCCCGTTCAGCGACTCGGTATATGAAAGAAATGAAAAGGTAATTCCCTCAAATTCACCCGTGCGTATATTTGCCCTGTCCTCGGCATTGCGGTATGCGCCTGCAACAATCGCATTTTCCTTGCTTTCCCAATAGTCAAGACAAGCTGAAAGACCGTCCGTACCTTTGTCAAGAGTGTGATTATTGGCAATGGTGAATACATCGAATCCGATGTCGAGCATATGGTCACCAAGCTGTGTGGGACTATTGAACCTCGGGTATGTGGACGGCTCAAAAACATCGTTGCAGATAAGGGTTTCCTGATTAATAATTGCCATATCTGCACGGCGGATAATGTCAGCGACGTTCTCATAGGCATATGTAAAGTCGTAACCTCCGTCAAGTGCCCGTGCATTAGCCTGCTTGTAAATACTTGAATGAATAAGGTTATCTCCCACAGCGGCAATGCTTACCGTGCTGTATTCCGGAACAGTCTCGGTCGTGACCGTTGTAGCTGTCGTTGTCTCGGGCGGTATAGTTGTTTCTGAGGAAGAAACTGCCATATCAGATATAATTTCTGTAACGGAAGCTGTTGCAGGTACGTCACTGACCGGCTTTCCGCAGGAAGCGAAAGCAAGCAGCATTGAAAATATAATAGCAGCAGATAAAAATCTTTTCATATAAAAAGCTCCTGTTTGTTTAATAATTTATGGGCATATTGTTTTTTATTGTACAAATAATATTATAAAATATTTCCCGATAAATTTCAATCATTTTGCAAAATAATGTTGAAATAGACAACTAATTATAATATAATGTAAATAACAGGTCAATGCAGTTAAACCTGTAAGCAGTATTGGCAAGAGATTGTAAAGGAGTGCATTAAAAATGAGAAAGTTTTCTACCAAAACCCCCGATAATTGTAAAGATGCGGTAAGCGGAATTATTGAAGAGATCAAAGGGCTTCCGAGTATGAGCATTTCCGAGTTTGCACCCGAAAAAACAGCCATGATAGTTGTTGATGTTGTTAACGGCTTTATTCGTGAGGGAGCAATGGCTTCTCCGCTTATTGAAAGCATTGTTCCGAACATTGCAGAGCTTATGGAGCATTGCGTTAAGCTTGATATCCCCGTAGTAGCTTTTGCCGATTGCCATAAGGACGGCTGTGCGGAGTTTTCTTCATTTCCGCCCCACTGTCTTGAAAACACAAGCGAAAGCGAGCTTGTGGACGAGCTGAAAAAAGTCGGCGGATATTTTCTGTTGAAAAAGAATTCTACAAACGGCTTCCATGAGAAAAGCTTTATGCAGTGCCTTATGCAGAATCCTCAGACAAATACATTTATAATTGTGGGCGACTGTACCGATATTTGTGTAATGCAGCTTTGCCTTACGCTGAAAACATGGTTTACTCAGCAGAATAAATCAGCGGAAATAATCGTGCCTGTCAACTGTATTGAGACTTATGACGCACCGGGACACGACGCCGATTTTATGAATATAGCCGCTTATAAGCTTATGAGCGGCAGCGGTATAAAATTCGTTTCCGAAATCAAGGAGAAATAAACATGGATAAAAATAAAAGAAATCTTACTCTTTTGACCGACTTCTATGAGCTGACTATGGCAAATGGATATCTTGAAAATGGTATGGGAGATACTATCTCATACTTTGATATGTTTTTCAGAAGTGTTCCGGACGGCGGTGGCTTTGCGATAATGTGCGGACTTGAGCAGATGATAGATTATATGAAGTCCCTTCACTTTGACGAGGACGATATAGATTACCTCAGAAGCAAAGGGATTTTCAGCGAAGCGTTTCTTGATTATCTGCGGAATTTCAGATTTTGCTGCGATGTTTGGGCAGTTCCCGAGGGAACTCCTATTTTCCCGAATGAGCCGATAGTAACCGTCCGCGGGCCTGCAATTCAGGCGCAGTTCGTGGAAACGATGGTGCTTATCTGCATTAACCATCAGAGCCTTATAGCAACCAAAGCAAACAGAATAGTCCGTGCCGCAGAGGGTAGACCCGTAATGGAGTTCGGCTCACGAAGAGCGCAGGGCTTTGACGGCGCTGTTTACGGCGCAAGAGCCGCATATATAGCAGGCTGTTGCGGAACTGCATGTACTATTTCTGACAAGGAAATGGGTACGCCTGCTCTCGGTACAATGGCTCATTCGTGGATCCAGATGTTCGACAGCGAGCTTGAGGCATTCCGCGCATATGCAAAGTGTTACCCCAACGGAACAACGTTGCTTGTAGATACCTACAATGTGCTTAAATCTGGTGTCCCAAACGCAATAACAGTATTTAAGGAAATGCGTGCAAGGGGAGAAAAGCCTGCCGGAATACGCATTGACAGCGGCGATATAACCTATCTTTCAAAACGTGCAAGACAAATGCTTGACGATGAGGGATTTGCCGATGTTAAAATAGTTGCGTCTAATTCTCTTGATGAGTATATTATCCGTGACTTGCTGCTGCAAGGAGCAAAAATCGACAGCTTCGGCGTAGGCGAGCGTATGATAACTTCAAAATCCGAACCTGTTTTCGGCGGTGTTTACAAGCTTGCCGCAGTCGAAAAAGGCAATAAGATAATACCCAAAATCAAGCTTTCCGAGAATACAACAAAGATAACTAATCCTGATTTCAAGGAAGTGTGGCGTCTTTTCGATACTGTAACCGGAAAGGCTATCGCAGATGTGCTGACGTGCAGGGGAGAGATCATTGACGATACAAAACCGTATGAAATTTTTGACCCCGACCATACCTATAAGCGGAAAACTCTTGAGCATTTCAGTGCAGTACGGCTTATGGAGCAGATTTTTTCCGACGGAGAATGTGTTTATATCTGTCCGTCGGCATACGATATCCGTGAGTATTGCGCAGCACAGCTTGATACGCTTTGGGATGAGCTTAAACGGTTTGAGTATCCGCATAAGTATTACGTTGACCTTTCACAGAAACTCTGGGATAAGAAAAACGAACTTCTTCACAAAGAATATAAGGGTTGATAATATTATTTTTTTAAAATAACTATTGACATATGCAGAGTTGTATGATATAATTAATCTATACTGATTAGGTATATTTTGAAAGGAGTTGTGTTTTATGGAAAAGTACGAGTGCCCATGTTCTTATGTTTATGATGAAGCTAAAGGTGACCCGGACGGAGGTATCGCTCCCGGAACAAAGTGGGAGGATATTCCCGAGGATTGGGTTTGTCCCGTTTGCGGTCTTAGCAAGAGCGAGTTTACTAAGCTCTAAAAATTACAGGCGGATCATATCCGCCTGTTTAAACGTATGTAAAAAGGAAGAAATGTTATGCTGAGGCTTAAAGAAAATATTTATTATGTAGGTGCGATCAATCCTAATCTCCGTGTTTTCGATATTATAATGAAAACCGATTACGGAACGACCTACAACGCATACCTTATCAGAGGTGAAAAAACTGCGCTTGTTGAAACTGTTCATGACCGTTTCAGAGGCGTTATGCTTGACAATATCAAGCAGGTATGCGATCCTTCGGAAATTGACTATGTGGTGTTCAATCATACCGAACCTGACCACAGCGGTTCGGTCGACGAGTTGATCAAAATTAATCCGGATGTAAAAATAGTCGGTTCTGCGGCGGCGATAAAGAATATTTCCGGTGTAACAAACGGTACATTCAACAGTATGACTGTAAAAACCGGAGATACTCTTGACCTGGGAAAAGGAATTGTGCTTGAGTTTATTTCTGCGCCTAATCTGCATTGGCCGGACAGTATATTCACATATGTTCCTGCTTGTAAAACAGTTTTTACATGCGATTTCCTTGGTGCTCACTATTGTGAACCGCTGATTACCGATGATGTTATTACATATCCGAAAGAATATGAAGACGCTTTGGCTTATTATTACGCTGCAATTTTCGGACCTTTTCCGAAGTTTGTGCGTGACGGTCTTGCAAAGCTTGAAGCACTTGATTTCGACATGGTATGCTGTTCGCACGGACCTGTGCTGAAAAACGGTATCAAGCACGCTATGGAAAAATATGCTGAATGGTCTGCACCTAAATCACTTTCGAGAAGTGCGGCAATCTTTTATGTGTCGGCTTACGGATATACAGGTGCGGCTGCAAAGCGTTATGCAAAGAAACTTAACGAGCTTGGCGTTGAGACAAAATGTTATAATGTAATCGAACATGATATCAGCGAAATCAAAGAGGTTATTGACAATGCGGGAGGACTTCTTTTCGGGTCTCCCACAATCAACCGTGACGCATTGAAGCCCGTTTGGGATGTTCTTTCGGTTGTGGATGCAATTACGAATCGCGGCAAGCCTTATGCGGTGTTCGGTTCATACGGCTGGAGCGGTGAAGCCTGCGGAATGCTTGAAGCCCGTGCAGACGGTCTTGGACTGAAAAAAGTTCATGAAGCATATAAGTGGATATTAAAGCCGTCCGAAGCTGATTTTGAACAGATTGACGCACTTGCTGAAAAGTTTGCGGAACAGATCAAAGCTTAATGTATCGCTGTAATGCTATAAGGAATAAAATTTACGGATTTATTCCTTTCAGTGCTAAATAAGTATTAT
The DNA here is from genome assembly GCA_945876755.1 of uncultured Clostridia bacterium. Lineage (GTDB taxonomy): Bacteria > Bacillota > Clostridia > Oscillospirales > Ruminococcaceae > RGIG8773. Next base: position 181,934 of record CAMCPM010000001.1, on the reverse strand, counting down.
AAAGTCACTTTTGATGTTATCGGTCAAAAGTGACTTTACTTTTTAATAAAAATCTATCCTATAAATATTTTTTCAGGTTGTCAATATACTGCTGTTCTTTTGAAAGCATATTTCTGGCTTCCTGAACAAGCACGGGGTTAGATGTTACCGAGTGGTTAAGTGCCTTGTTGATTTTGATTACCCCCATATTAGTGCCTTGTATAAGCATTTCTGCAATGTGTTCCGTGGAATTGTCCTTTGCGCAGTTAAAAGATATGCCGGCATCGGTCATCAGTTTTGTCATAACCGGTAAAGATTTAGGCTTCATGTTATGTGACTTCATTCTTCCGGCGATTTGATTGCTCTGCTCTTTGTAATTTGAAAGCTGCATACGAAGTTCATTTTTCAGCTTTGAATCCTGAACCTTAGGAAAAATCTTTTTTATGGAACGTGTTCCCATTTCAGCATTTTGGTAAAGTGTATTAAACAGGTTGTTTTGTTCTGACATAAAACTTATTCCTTTCTGATTTATTATTCTGAAATTATTGTTTCAATTTACAGGCATAATTATTTGCGGAAATTATATTGAAAAAATAAAGAATATATTGTATAATTAAAAAAATATTCTTATTCGGGAGATTTATAATGGCTGGAAAAATAATATCAAAAGAAAAAGAAAGTTTTGTAAAAAGAAGCTTCAAGGGTATAGGATATTGGTTTTTGGGAAATTTTATGAGCTTTTTTGTATGCTCTACAATGCTGGTGCTTATGAAAAGTCTGCTTATTCTTAAAGTTATTATTGCATTTTGTACATCTGCGATAATGCTGGGACTTTTTTTCAACTGGGCGTACTATGCGGCAAGACGCGACAAAAATGCTGTAAAGTTCCATAATATGGAGTATGATAGATATATGCCGCTTAAAATGGCAGTAATCGCTCCAATTGTTCCGTATATAATGCTCATACTGCTGTATTTATGCAAGGCAGGAGTAATTCAGGAAGCTTTTATGAGTATTTATCTGCTTTTGGACATTTGGGTGTTGCCGTTTATAACGCTTTTTACCGGCGGAAGAACAATAAACGATATTTCATGGTCGGGAATGGCAGGAATTACACTGGTTACACTTCTTCAGCCGTTGACGATTTTCGCAACCTATTTCTTTACCTATAACGACATAGACGTTATGAGCATTATTTTATATAAAAAGGATAAAAATAAGTAATTAACTGTCATACAAGCCCGTAATTTTTCATAGGATACAATAATACAAGCTGTTTGGAGGTATCTTATGAAAAAGTATAATTGGAATGCGGCTTTTGTGGTACTTACATTTTTTGCCTGCGTAGGAGTGATAGTCTATGCAGCAACCAAAATTGATAATGCGGTCACGGTTTCAAATTCAGTACCGCAGGATAACGTTATGATAGTTCTTGATGCAGGGCAAGAAGCGTATGTAGTGAGTATAGTTGTCTAAATACACCGCTACAAACCGCTTGCCTACGTCATATATAAAAATTATAGCCATACGTTAGATGCAGGTATCTGCGTATGTGTTAAGTATAGTTTTTGACAATTACGAACCAAACGCCGAACAGTTTACCGAAAGTCAGCATAAATCATAAATGCCCGAAAACCCTTGTATTTCCTATGTTTTTATAACACCTGCTCTTTTTACCCAAATGGTATGAGCAGGTGTTTTTTTATTACTTGACTGCGATAAATCCCTTGAAAATATTGGTATAACACCGAACTGTTAATTTGTTTATAAAAGTACACCTTTACAAACACACAAAAGCACCTTGAAACGGGCATATAATTATATTCGTAAAGATATAAAAATATTTTGTGAATATTCGTAAATAGGTATTGACTTTTACAAACACTTATGCTATACTATAACCATAGCAACGAAAGGGGGCGATAAAATGACCTATGGATATGCAAGGGTAAGTACAACAGACCAGAACCTTGACCGACAGCTTGAACAACTGCGGCAGCATATTGCAGATGAACGGTATATTATTACCGACAAGGCAAGCGGTAAGAACTTTGACCGCCGAGGCTATAACAGTTTAGTTGGTACTGCTGATACTGCACCATTGTTACACGAGGGAGATTTGTTGCTGATAACGTCACTTGACCGACTGGGGCGCAACTATGTAGAGATACGGGAGCAATGGGAGTATATCACCAGAACACTAAAGGCTGATATAAAGGTACTGGAAATACCCTTGCTTGACACAACGGCAACAGACGGCAACCTTGACAAGCGGTTTATAGCAGACCTTGTATTGCAGATACTGTCATACACCGCCGAAAAGGAGCGAGAGAACACACGCAAGCGACAGCGACAAGGCATTGATGTTATGCAGGTAGTTGACGGCAAGAGAGTGTCAGCAAAGACAGGCAGACCTACAGGCAGACCTAATGCTGTATACCCCGACAACTGGGAGCAGGTATATAAGCAATGGAAAGCAGACAGCATAACAGCTAACAAAGCAATGGAACTGCTTGACTTGAAAAGGACAACCTTTTACAAGTTGGTGAAGCAGTACGAAAACAAATGATGATTTAATGGAGGTACACACAATGGCTAACGAGATTTTGGGATTTAGAAAAAACGCTACAGAATTGCTGAAATTTATTAGAGAGAACATTGATGAACTTGAAAATGTGTTTGGTGAAAATATTAAAGATGTGCTTAATGATGAATATGACACAGCCTATGAATACTATTACGACTTAATAAACGCTTATGAAAACGGGTTTTATTTCAATAGTGGTGATATTGATGAAGCGTGTATGGCTTGTGCAGATGTAGGATTTAAGCAAGGCTTTTTGACAGCAATGTTGTTGTTTGGTATAGCAACAGATGAACTACAGACCGTTGTAACTGAATAACACATTGTTACCGAGTAACACCCAATACGGAGCAGGTTTTAAACAGACCTGCTCTTTTTGTATGTAAAGGTATCGCCGTGACCGATACCTGTGGAGAGAGTGGCGGCACGAGCCTATGGAGATATGCACCAGTAAAAACAGTATATTTGCAAGTGCCTGTTTTAGCTGAAATTTACCACAAGAATAAAGAAAATATTACCATAACTAATTTATAGGGTAATTATACTATGCAAGGGGTATGTGTCAATATTTATAATAAGTTTATTGTAAATTTTAGCACAAACAGCGTATAACGAAATATAAATGTAATTTAAGACACTTTTGTATGTGGTAGGGAATAACACTATGAACACGCCAAAACGCCTGTAATGCCGTGTAGATTTTGTTATATGCGTATGTGGGGGGTAATATACATTTTGAAATGCTGCTTTTATTCACCATATAGGTATAGTAGTTGCAGTCTATTCACATTTGATTTTTTGCAGACCGAAACCGCCAAAGCATAAACCGACAGCAACGGTTAAGACCGCCGAGGCAACCGCCAGTTACCAACGGGCAGAAGTTAGCACCGAGATATTCCACTTTTGGACTTTTGTTTTTAATCAACAATTATGGTGAAAATAAGAGCAAACACAAGAAAACAAGAGAATGAGTGAGATATTTTAAATTGTGTTTTGAAAATTTAGGGGGCAATATGGAGAGAACCTGCACCGTGAAAATGTATTGATTTATTGTTGATAATATGCTATACTGATTGCAACTGATAATATTATGAGTTGTGCAGGTGCGATAATGAATTTAGTTATGAATGAATATAAGTACGCCGAGAACCTTGTAAATAAAGAGAACCTAAGTATTGAAGATATTGGTACAAAACCGTCAAGAACCTTGAATATATTAGCGAGGTATTACAGAGAGATTGGCAAAGACGATGATACAATAAAAAGATTATTACTTGATTTCCTGCAACGATGTTTACAGGATAATTACAAAGAGAGCAGGTGGATTGATAGTGTTTTTCGTCAAGTCAAGTATTCCCGAAAATACGGATTGAAACGAGTTGACGGCATACATATTACCAAGTCGGAAATTGATACAATACAATTAGTTAAAGGCAAGCGAAAGCAGAAAGTATTATTTACATTATTAGTAATAGCCAAATATTACAATGCCGTTTCCGAAAGTAACAATAACTGGGCGAATACTGATTGTAGGAAAGTTTTTTCACTGGCAAATGTGCAAATGACCACACAAGACCAAGGTTTAATGATAAATGAGCTTTACCGAAACGATTTAATTAACCTAAGTAGGAATGTAGGTAAACCAAATATACAGGTGAATTTCATTGATGATAAAGCCGATGTTGTATTGACGATTACCCAGTTAAAGGATTTAGGTAACGAATACTTATTGTACTGCGGCGAGAATTATGTACATTGCGAAAGGTGCGGAGCGGTAGTTAGAAAAAGCAGGAATGGCAAAACCAGATATTGTAAAAATTGTAGCGAGGTTGTCAACAAAGAGAAAACAAGAGAGAGAATGTCAAGAATAAGAAAACAAAATGTTTGAATTGTTTTTATAAAGCAGTCCTTTATAAATGGCTTAAATACGCTGTTTATAAGGGGCTGTTTTTATTTTTGTATTTTTTCTTATTCTGATATAGATATATGACGGTACACACCTGCGGAGAGCATAAAGCGGCGCTTGTCTGCGGCAAAATTTACAAAAAACGGCGGTTTTTACTACGAAAACATTTTTTTGAAAGTGCTACAAACCGCATAGGTAAGGGAAATATTAAACCTTGCCCTAATTGCCGTATATGGAGAGAAACGGCGGTAACAATTAATGGTTTTTATTTATTTCAGAAAGCACCCACAAACCGCATAATAGCGTGGTTTATAGACATTTAACAAGCAATTACTATATGAATACCAAGACCCATATGGAGAGAATTTGCGACACGGCGATGCAGATAGTAGGCGGTAAGTGTTTTTAGAATTACCAATTTAATTTAGAAAACCCCTACAAATGCCACAGCTACGTTGTTTGCAGGATTTTGAATTTTAATTACTATATGAAAAACCGAGGCTTTAAGGGAATGAGCAACGGCACGAGCCTGCGGAGTAATTCCGTTAGCGTGGACAGCACAAATTGTTGCTTAAACCCCATAACTACGCCGTTTGAGCAGGTTTTAAGACATAGCGTTTTGAAAAAAACTATGCTTTAAGGGAAACGGCACGAGCCTGCCGATATAAATTTTTTTTGTCCCAAGTGTAACAGGCAACTGTTTACATAGATACCGCCAGAATGAAAGGAGGCTGAACAAATGAGCAATACGAATGTAAGAGCAAGGTTGAAAGCATACACCGATATGCACCCTGTAAGTCTGTCAAAGATAGGCTGCCTTATAGGTTTAGATGTTGAACACCGTTATGTACTGGGCAGATTTGCAAGAAATGAATGGGATTTACACCCCGATACATTGACGGCACTTGACAACTTTTTACAAAGTAAAGGTTTTTAACCGCAACACATACCGAGTGCGCAGAACCGCACATTCGGTATTATTTTTTTGTTCCAAATGGAACAGCAACTATATTATTAACGCCCAAACGGGCAGAAAGTGAGGATTAGTGCAATGAGAAGCATAAACCACAACGTCAAATACAGACAGAAACGGGGGCGAGCGTGACGGTATTGACAGAACGATATTACAGCAAAATGAGCAGGTCGGAAGCGATACCAAAAAAATAAAAGGAGCGATTAAAAAATGATTGCACGAATAACTGAAAATGACAAAAACATTTATAACAGATTATGCCGACTATATAAGCGGCGAAGTATGGGCGGTAGCTGTAGGTTACCAGTATTATTTAGTGAGCAATTACGGCAGGGTATACAGCTTGAAGCACAAGAAGATACTTAAATACAATGTTGTGACAAGAAATTATCTTGAAGTGAAGCTAAAGAGAAATGACGGCAAGTTTGAACACGTTAAGATACACAGACTTGTGGCAAAGATTTTTATTGACAACCCACAGGGCAAGACGATTGTACACCATATCGACTGTAACAACCAGAATAACAGGGCAGATAATTTAATGTGGGTAACTGCCGAGGAACACAAGCAGATACACCGCCAACTGCGAGAAGCGGCGAAACAGAGCCGACAGCAGAAAGGGGGCGATGTAAATGAATAAGAATAAGTTAGCGAAGGCTAATTTATATACGGGCATTGACACAATAGAAGTGCGGAGCGATACAGAGATAGCACCAGAGACTGAGGCAGACTTTGCACCAACCTGCACACGAAAGAACACGGCAACAGGTGCTTGTTATTATAAGCTGAACCCCGACAAGGGCAACAACGGCTTGCAGATTTACAACAGCACCGACTATTACGGTATAAGAGATTATATGATAAACTTCTTGAATATGACAAACCCAACCAAGACAAGGATTGATTTTAGGATTGACAGTTTTGACGATAATTTTGAAGAGCTGCTAAAGCTGAACAAGTTATTAATACTGTTGATTGCCGAGGCATACAACATAACAAACAACTACGATACAATAAACCCTATGACCCTTGAACCGCTTTGCATACGCATACAAAACCAGTACATTGAAGCCGAGAACTACAACAAAGGTATTGAAGAACCAGACGGCGAAGTTAAGAACAGATTGGAACTGCGGAGCAAGAAGCTGTACGATGATACCGCCGAGAATGACAAGGAGCATACCGAGTTTATGAAATGGTGCAAGCGACTTGACAAGGCAGTAACTAAAGATAATTTTGAACGCTTGCAAGAGAAGTTAAACACCGCCCTGTACAACCGATACCAGATAGAGAGCCGACAGCGAGGATTTGCCTTGAATGAATTTCTATACAAGTACCAGAGCAGTATTTTTACAAGCAGGCAGATGTCAAACTTTTATAAGGTTTTAGGTTATAAAGACCCCGACCAACAAGCCAAGAGGTACAAACAGCGTAAGTATATAGAATACTTTTCGCACAAAGACATTTGTACCTATGTGCAGATGATTAAGGACAGCGGCGCAAGATTTTTTGATACCTGACACCGAGCATAAAAGAGTGTAAAAAGGGTACAGTTTTGTACCCTTTTTGCATTTTTGCAAAATGTCAGTTTTGCCCATAGCTACGTTATTTGAGGGCAATTTAAAAAAATCAAAATAACTGAATATGGGTTATTAGATAATATAATATATTATTAGATAGGAGTATAACTACAGAGTTGTATTGCTGAGTGCCGTAACTTATTAAACAATATCTTGTTGAAGCATTTTGTGTTTTTTTACATTAAACTATACTAAATTAGTATAGTTGTGTATATATCCACCAACAAACACATAAACATTAACAACAGACCATAAAGGAGATACACACTATGAAAATGAAATTAATTGCAGAAAACAATTACAAGACCAAGACCGCCGAGGATAGAGCAACGGCAGTTACACGGGCAGTAGAAAAAATGATTAACAGGAAGTTGGAGCAGGTAACCGCCAATAAATAAAGAATAAACAAAACACTTGAATAACAAAAACGAGTATGGTATAATTATCTTGTATTTAGATAACTATACCATATTTTGTTTATTACCGAAAAGGAGTAACAATAATATGAGTATTAGTGTAGCAATTTATGTCAGACTGTCAGACGAGGACAGAAACAAGAAATACAAGGGAGATGAAAGCGAGAGTATACAAAACCAGAAGTCAATGCTAACAGATTTCTGCCGTGAGCGTAACTGGGAGATATACGATATTTACAATGACGAGGATTACAGCGGTACAGACAGGAATAGACCAGAGTTTAACCGAATGATTGCCGATTGTGAAAGCGGACGTGTAAACCTTGTGTTATGTAAGCACCAAGACCGTTTTGCAAGAGATAATGAGCTTGTCAATCATTATATACACGACAAGTTTTTAGAGTGGGGCGTGAGGTTTAAAAGCGTTATCGACCACATTGACACAGATAATGAGAACACCAAGAAGCAGAGCCAGATATTAGCCTTGACAAGTGAGTGGTACTGCGAGGACACAAGCAAGAAAATAAAAAGTGTATTACAGCACAAGCGAGAGCAAGGGCAGTTTACGGGTAGTTTTGCACCATACGGATATGCTATTGACCCCAAGAACAAGAACCATTTAATTATTGACCCTGTAGCAGCAGAGAATGTCAAGTTGATATTTGACTTATATGCACAGGGCAACGGTTACAGGGCGATTGTAATTGAATTAAACAGCCGAGGCATACCAAGTCCGACACTATACAAGCAGATGTGCGGCAGCAAGTTTTATAATGCTAATGTGCAGGACAGTCACAGTAAAGGATTGTGGACACATTCGACTATCTTTACTATGATACGCAACGAAATATACACAGGCACACTTGTACAGGGCAAGTCGCATAATGTCAGTTACAAGAACCACAAAAAGAAACGAGTTAATGAGAGCGAGTGGATAAGAGTACCCGACACACACGAGGCAATTATTGACCCGTTGACGTGGCAGAAAGTGCAGGAGCGTTTACAAGGGCGTGTGCGTGTAGATACGATTACACAAACATTGTCACCGCTTGCAGGTAAAGTTAAGTGTGCGGTATGTGGCAAGCCTATGAAGCGCAACGTGTACTATAACAAGAAAAGAACCATACAATACTACGGCTTGCAATGTGGTACATACAAGATAGGTGCTATGAACTGCGCCAACACAAAATCAATAAGCGGTATGCAGCTTGAAGCATTTTTGGTACAGCAGATTAACACCCACATAAGACAGTTTTGTTATACAAACAAATTAACGTTACTTGACAAGCACCAAGAAAAAATTGATACCTTGACAGGTACAATAAATTTATATAAAGAGCAGATTGCAGATAAAGAAAACAAGGTTACAAAAATGTATGAAGATTACCTTGACGGCACAATTTCTGCGGAGCAGTACAAGATTATTAGCAAGAAGTTTACCGACACCATAGCAGAATTGAACGCCAAGTGTGAAAACATACAGGGGCAGATTGCACACATTGAAAGTATTAAGTCAGAGGAAGCCGACAAAAAGGCTATAATCGACAAGTACCTTTATGTTGACAAGCTGACACGAGAAGTTGTTGATGACTTTATTGATACTGTTTACATAGGTGAATACGAGGCAGGTAAAGACCGCAAGATTACCATTGATTGGAAAATATAGTAATAAGCAAAAACTACAGTTAAGACATACGCACCACACGGCGGTATGGACGGAGGCTGTTCAACTGTTGACGGAAAGACCGAAAAGGGTATCAATCTGAATATTCTTCTTTCTGTACGGGATCTGAGCCGCTTTTTCGGATATAATGTCGATGCTACACGCGATAAGGATGTTTCTATCCATGATAAGGGCGTGACAGGTATTCGCAATCAGAAGGTCTCAGATATGGAAAATAGACTGGAACTGTTCAATAAATATAGTAATGCTGTTTGCGTGTCAATACATCAGAATACCTTCAGCGACCCCAAATTCAGTGGTGCGCAGATGTTTTACAGTGACAAAAATCCTGCAAGCGCACAGCTTGCTTCAATAATGCAGCAGAAATTCGTAGGAAATTTGCAGCCGGAAAATCAGCGTGAGACCAAGCTTTGCGGAAGCGAGCTGTATCTTTGCTATTACTGTAACAATCCTGCTGTAATGGTAGAATGCGGATTCCTTTCAAATCCCGATGAAGCGGCAAAGCTTACGGATAAAGCGTATCAGCAAAAGGTTGCGTTTACTGTTTTTTCCGGTATAAATGAATTTGTAAAAATGTGATGGAGGCTTAAATGGCAGGAAAGTTAAAATCGGTCTACATATGTAATCAGTGCGGATATGAAAGTTCAAAATGGAATGGAAAATGCCCGTCCTGCGGCGAGTGGAATACCTTTGAGGAAGAAGTTGTCGAAACAGCTGCAAAAAGTACGGGAAAGGCAGTCTCATCAATAAAAACGGTCAATCTTTCTTCAAAAATTGTAACTCTTTCGGGAGTTGACGTTGATGACGACGTGCGTTATTCTACCGGTATAGCCGAACTTAACCGTGTTCTCGGCGGCGGACTGGTAAAGGGTTCGCTGGTGCTTATCGGCGGTGAACCTGGTATAGGTAAATCCACTCTGCTTTTGCAGATATGCAAATATCTCGGAGAAAACTATACAATACTCTACATTTCGGGTGAGGAAAGTATACGCCAGATCAAGCTTCGCGCACAGCGCCTTGGAGTTGATACGGAAAATCTGTCGCTTTTGTCAACAAACGACGCGAGAGCCGCTGCGGATACGATTTCGGTACATAAGCCTGATATTGCAATTATCGACTCAATTCAGACAATGTCACTCAGCGAACTTAATTCCGCTTCGGGAAGCATCACTCAGGTCCGTGAATGTACAAACCTTTTTATGCGTACCGCAAAATCAGAGGAGATACCGATTTTTATAGTAGGACACGTTAACAAGGATGGTGCAATAGCCGGTCCTAAGGTAATGGAGCATATAGTTGATACAGTTCTTTACTTTGAGGGTGAGCGGCATTTGAGTTACCGAATACTACGTGCGGTAAAGAATCGATTCGGTTCAACAAATGAGATAGGCGTGTTTGAAATGTGCGATAACGGACTTGAAGAGGTTGAAAATCCGTCGCTTATGCTTCTTTCTGGACGTCCCACAGGTATTTCAGGAACTTGTGTTGCCTGCATAATGGAGGGCAGCAGACCTATTTTGGCAGAGGTTCAGGCACTTGTGACAAAAAGCAGCTTTTCTACGCCTAAGAGAACGGCAACAGGATTTGATTATAACAGGCTTGCTATTATAATTGCGGTTCTTGAGAAGCGTTTGGGAATGTTTTTCGGAACGCTTGACGTTTATCTTAATATAGTAGGCGGCTTCAGACTTGACGAGCCGGCAGGAGATTTACCGGTAGCACTTGCTATTTACAGCGGATATTATGACGTACCAATCAGTGAAAAGCTTATTGCATTTGGTGAGATCGGACTCGGTGGCGAGATTAGGAACACTTCAAATATTTCACAGCGAATTACAGAAGCAGAACGTCTCGGATTTACGGAATGTATCATTTCCAAGCAGTCTTTGCGGAATATCGACCCAAGCAAATACAATATGCACATTTACGGCGTGTCATCTCTTCGTCAGGCTTTTTCGGTTATACAGAAAAACAAGGAAAATCAATAAACTTGGAATACAGATAAATCGGAGTTTGCAAGGGTAGGTATTTATTATGAGTAAAATATTAGGTTCTTGGAGTGGAATGCGAAAATATCTTGAAAGTGAAATGATAGCAGATTCACTTCAAGGAAGAGTCAGATATAATTGTACAACATATGTTGGAATGGATGGATGTCGGGTATTTGAAGTGTTTATCGATAATAAATCTATCAAACGATTTTCTTATGAAACAGTTAATTCTTATTTCATTAAAATGGGATATGTAGAAAAGCCTCAAAAAATGAATACAGTCGAGTATTGGGAAGGATATTGGGAACTCATAGACAAGTATCCAATGAGTGCACGAACAGAGTATACAGATGAGGAATTTTGTGATGCTTTAGAGGAATATCGGAATGCAGATATACAAAAAAGCATTTATTCTCAGAATTCTATTGTAAAAATGTTTGCTCTTTTTGATAAGAGGGTTGGAAAGAGAACTCTTGAAAAGATAGAAGATGAAATGAAAAAAGAACCTGAATGGTTGCAGAACATATATTTTTTAAGAACTGATATATAATCTATCAGTTACTTGTACTGCTAAATTTCAATTTGTTATTTAGTAACATATTATAAAAATAAAAAGCTTCCCGATACGAAAAAAACGGGAAGCTTTTGTTATTGTAATAGTATACGAAGAAAATTTCTATACGGAATTATCCTTAATTGTTGTCAGACATTTTTCTGCAATTCTGTTTGTGCTTTCATCACGAATGTTAAGTTCGTCACGCATTTCCGTCATGTTTGCCCAAAAGCGTTTGGGCATTAAATTCATGCGGCATCGGGGATTGAATCGTTCCTTAATTCCAATTGTTTTGTAAAAGCTTTTCCACAGCTCACGGTAGCGTTCTTCCTCTGCACTTGCAGGAGGAAGCTCAAAATCAATATTTTCGGCAATTTCCGCTTTGTGTGAATAATAAATCAGCGCCATACGGTGAGTTTTATCGTAAATCAGAAAATCTTCATTCCTGAATCGGTCGGTAAAGTGTGACGCAAGCAGGGGAATGACTTTGTTTTTGGGCTCTATTACGGCGGCAAGATAACCGTTATAATCTGAAAAACGTATAAATCCCGTAAGCAGATGTGCTTCGTGAGTACAGTGAAAAACCGCTTTGTTTATAGAATTTACGGTATCATCGGCAAGCATTTGCATGATTTTTGCACCTGCCCTGAACCCTTTGTGAAGGAAGATAAGAATTGTCAAATCCTTATCTTCGGCGCAGGAAAGAAACATTTTTCGGACAAGGTCAAGAGCGTCCCATGAAATTTTTTTCGGAATTGCAGCAGTTACTCTTTCGGATTTTTCGGCAATTGTTTCAATAAATCTGATATCGGAAAGGGAAAGCTGACATGGCTCTCCTATGGAAATTTCAGATGGTATCTCACGCTGTTCAAAGCTTTCAAAAACGCAGCACATCAAGCCGTCGAACGTGCCGTCATAGCAGTATATCACATTTCTCCCGTCAGACATTTTACAGTATCCTCCAATGTGGGAACAGCTTTTTCTGTATCGAAAAATGAAAGCTGTTCACCGCTGTATCCGTTCTGTTCAAGCTCTTTTACTACGCTTGCAGACATGAGCTGCCGCATTATTCCTGCCTCGGTAACAACAAGCCCCTCTGCACGTTTGCCAAGACAGAGAATGAAATAAACAGCTCTTTTCATTACCACGCCAAGCTTGCGTAAGTCGTTATAGTCAAGCTTAGACTGGCGGCGTGCCACGATGATTCGCTGTGCGGATTTTACTCCTATCCCCGGCACTCTCAGCAGCGTTTCATATGGCGCTTTGTTAATTTCAACCGGAAAAATTTCAGGGTGATGTATCGCCCAGTTGCACTTTGGGTCAAGCAGAGGATTGAAGTCCTGATGCTGTTCGTCGAGAATTTCCTCCGCTTTGAAGCCGTAAAAACGAAGCAGCCAATCCGCCTGATACAAACGATGCTCACGGAGAAGAGGAGGCTTTGTACCTGCAGGCGGCAGCAGCTTCTGGTCGCCGACCGGTACATACGCAGAATAAAACACACGCTTCAGACTGTATTTTTGATACATTGCTTCCGATAGACGAAGTATTTGAAAATCGCTGTCAGGGGTCGCTCCGATTATCATTTGTGTGCTTTGTCCCGCAGGGGCAAACTTAGGGGCGCTTTTGTACTTTACGATCTCATAGCTGTTTTGTTTGATTTTTTGCGTAATATGTCCCATAGGAAGCAAAATTGAGGTTTTGGATTTGTCAGGTGCAAGTCTGTTCAGGCTTTTCTGTGAGGGAAGCTCGATATTTACGCTTATTCTGTCGGCAAGAACGCCGAGACGGTTGATAAGTTCCGGGTCAGCACCTGGGATAGCCTTTGCATGGATATATCCGCCGAATTTGTACTGCACACGGAGTATCGTCAGCGTTTCAATCATCTGCTCGCAGGTGTAGTCGGGGCTTTGGATTATCCCGGAACTGAGAAAAAGTCCTTCAATATAATTGCGGCGGTAAAAATTAATTGTAAGGTCGGCAATTTCACTTGGGGTAAATCTTGCTCTGGGAACGTCGTTGCTGTGGCGGTTAACGCAATATTTGCAGTCAAACATACAGAAATTTGTCATAAGGATTTTAAGCAGAGAAATGCACCTGCCGTCGGAGGCAAAGCTATGGCATATGCCGCATTTTGCTGCGCTGCCAATGCCGTCGGAATGTCCGCCTGCACGGTCAACTCCGCTTGAAGTGCAGGCGGCGTCGTACTTTGCAGAATCGGCAAGAATCTTCAGCTTTTCGGAAATATCCACGGTTTTACCTCCTTTAAAAATGCAACAAATGTTCTTGTTATACATTATATCACGGAACAATAGTTCTGTAAATACTTTGCAAAGAAAAATACCTAACAAATTTTAGAACAAATTTTCGGTACATTTGTGCTATTTGTCATACCAAACCACGAAAAATAAGCATTTTCAACACTTGAAAAATGGAGATTTATATGGTATAATTATATTATCTATTTAAAATTTCTTTCAAGGAGCTGTTTGAAAATGCGTTCCGCTGATAATATACATACCGCTATCCGTAAGCTTGTGTGCTACGGGCTTGAAAATGGACTTATTTCCGCTGAGGACAGAATTTATGCTGCAAATTCTGTTTGCGAAGCACTGAAAATTGATGATTATGACCCGCCGAAGGAAAACTTTACAGATGTTGAACTTGAGCCTGTATTGAAGGAGCTGCTTGACTATGCCGTAGAGGAGGGGATTATTGAAGACAGCATCGTTTACCGCGACCTGTTTGATACAAAGCTTATGGGCTGCCTTACGCCCCGTCCGTCGGAAGTTATCGAGAAATTCCGCAGGCTGTACCGTGAAAAGTCCCCCGAAGCCGCAACCGATTATTACTATAAATTAAGCTGCGATTCGGATTATATTCGCCGTTACCGCATTGCCAAAGACGTGAAGTGGACGACCGTTACCGATTACGGTACTCTTGATATTACCATTAACCTTTCAAAGCCGGAAAAGGATCCCAAGGCTATTGCAGCTGCCCTTAACGCCAAGCAGAGCGGTTATCCTAAATGTATGCTTTGTGAGGAAAATGTAGGCTATGCAGGACGTGTAAATCACCCTGCACGCCAGAATCACCGTATTATTCCCGTAAAAATCAACGATGAGCGTTGGTGTCTCCAGTATTCGCCTTACGTTTACTACAATGAGCATTGCATACTTCTTAACAGCGTTCATACGCCTATGAAAATCGACCGTTCCGCTTTCAGTAAGCTTTTCGATTTCGTGGAGCAGTTCCCTCATTATTTTATTGGCTCAAATGCCGACCTGCCTATCGTAGGAGGTTCTATTCTTACTCACGAGCATTTTCAGGGCGGACGCTATACCTTTGCTATGGCTACTGCGCCTGTTGAGGAGACTTATGTTATTCCAGGATTTGAGGACGTTGAAGTAGGCCGTGTAAAATGGCCTATGTCGGTACTTCGTCTGCGCTGTTCCGACTATGAGCGGCTTGTTGAGCTGGGTGACAGGGTACTTACAAAGTGGAGAGGCTACTCCGACGAGAGCGCTTTCATTTTTGCCGAAACAGACGGCGTACCTCATAACACAATTACACCTATTGCACGCAAAAACGGCAATGCTTACGAACTTGACCTTGTGCTGAGGAACAACATTACTACCGACGAACATCCTCTGGGAGTTTTCCATCCTCATGAGGAGCTTCACCATATTAAAAAGGAGAATATCGGTCTTATTGAGGTTATGGGACTTGCAGTTCTTCCTGCCCGTCTTAAAGGAGAAATGGAACTGCTTGCAGATACTCTTATCAATAAGGGTGTGAGCGCTGTACGTCTTGACCCGACGCTTGAAAAGCACGCTGATTGGGCTGAGGAATTTGCTGCACGGAATGATATCACTCCCGAAAACGTAAACGACATTATCAGAAAAGAAATTGGACGCGTTTTTGCAAAGGTACTCGAACACGCAGGCGTATACAAGCGTACACCTAAGGGTATAGCCGCTTTCGGACGTTTTGTTTCAACAATATAAATTCAGTTATCATTCAGGGGTATCGGGCAGCTAAGCCGGGTACCCTTGATTTAATGCTACATAGTAAATCGGTTCAAATAGGGTATAGCTTTTTCGGGTTTTGACTTTCTTTTTTTGCATACCCAAAAAAGCACAATCTTTTCCGGAAAATAATTTGTAAGTTTGTGCTGTTTTTATTTGATTATTACGGAAGAAATGTTGTATAATAATTATGAATAGAAAAGAGAGGAAGTTAATTTTTGATTACAGATTTAACTCAGGGCAAACCGGCTTCGCTTATATGGCGGTTTACTCTGCCTATGCTTATAAGTATTGTTTTTCAGCAAATGTACAATATCTGTGACAGTATAATTGCCGGAAATTTTGTAGGTTCAACTCCGATAGAGGGTGAGCTTGCACTTGCGGCGGTAGGAGCTTCCTATCCTGTTACAATGCTTTTTATACAAATCGCAAACGGAATTAATGCAGGCTGTGCTGTTGTTATATCACAGCTTTTTGGCGCAAAGGAATACGTCAGAATGAAAACGGCAGTATCAACCTCGCTAATTGCCACAATGTCGCTGGCGGCATTGCTTACGATTATCGGACTTTTCCTCTGCGGACCTATTATGACGGCTTTGAACACGCAGGCAAACATATTTGATGATTCTGTGCTGTATTTGCAAATTTACATAGGCGGACTTGTTTTCCTTTTTCTTTACAATGTCTGCACGGGTATCTTTACTGCACTTGGCGACTCAAAAACGCCGCTGATTTTTCTCATTGCTTCCTCTGTCGGAAATATCATTCTCGACCTTATTATGGTAATTCCGCTTCAGATGGGCGTTGCAGGTGTTGCGTGGGCAACATTTATTGCACAGGGAGCATCTGCGGTCCTTGCAGCGGCTACGCTTTTTATACGACTGAAAAAGTTAAACACTGCTCACCGCTGCCCTAAATTTTCTCCTCATATGCTGAAAACAATAAGCAGGATAGCCATACCAACAATATGCCAGCAAAGCTTTGTTTCTGTTGGAAATCTGCTTATTCAGGGCTTGGTAAACGATATGGGTTCGGCAGTTATTGCAGGGTACTCAGCAGCTATCAAGCTGAATACCTTTGCTGTAAACGCAATGGCTTGTATTTCAAACGGAATAAGCTCCTTTACCGCACAGAATATCGGCGCAGGCAAGCATGAGCGTGTTCCACAGGGGTATAAGGCAGGAATAATTTTCATTGCTGTGTGTCTTGTGCCTTTTATAATCTGTTATATTTTCTTTACTGAAACTATGATAGGACTTTTCTTCTCAGAACCGTCTGAGGAGGCTCTTAAAATAGGAACGTCGTTCCTTCGTGCGGCTTCGCCGTTCTATATTATTCTCGGAGTAAAGCTTCTTTCAGACGGAGTTCTCAGGGGAGCAGGAGCAATGCGTTCTTTTATGGCGGCGACCTTCAGCGACCTGCTGCTGCGTGTAATACTTTCGTATATTTTAGTTCCCGTTATGGGCTTTGATGGTTTTCTCTGGGCATGGCCTTTAGGCTGGATTCTGGCGGCAGTTATGTCATTTTGGTTTTATTTCCGTGGAAATTGGAAGAACACAGCTTTTTCGGGTTCACTTAATGGAAAATAAATTTGCAAGGAGATTTTGTTTATGATTTTTGACGCTCACGCTCATATTTTTCCCGATAAAATTGCGGCAAAAGCAGTTGCCGGAATTGGTTCGTTTTACAGCGACCTTGAAATGCACATGGACGGAAAAGTTGAAACGCTTATTAAAACAGGCGATAAAAACGGTATAGAAAAATTTCTTGTGCAATCGGTCGCTACCGTTCCCGGACAGGTTGAGGGAATCAACAATTTTATTGCCGCAAGCGTTAAGCAGTACCCCGACAGACTTGTTGGATTTGCAGCGATTCACCCGGATTACCCAGACATAAAGGGAGAGCTTGAACGTGCTGCTTCAATGGGACTCAAGGGAGTGAAAATACATCCCGATTTTCAGCAGTTTAATATTGACTGCGACAAGGCAATGAAAATTTACGAGGTTATCGAAGGGAAAATGCCGATCTTGATTCACATGGGCGACCATAGATATGAATACTCCAAGCCGCAGCGTCTTGCAAATGTAATGGATAAATTCCCCAAGCTGAAGGTTATAGGAGCACATTTCGGCGGCTGGTCGGAGTGGGATTCCGCCGCTGATATCCTTGGAAGAAAATATGCCGACCGTCTTTGGGTTGATACTTCAAGTTCGCTTTATGCAATGACTCCAGAAAGAGCAAGACAGCTCATAGATACTTTTGGTGCTGACAGAGTTATGTTCGGTACGGATTATCCAATGTGGGATGCAGCAGACGAGCTTGAACGGTTTGACCGTATCCCTTTGAACGAACGGGAACGTGAAATGATTCTGCACGAAAACGCAGAAAAACTTCTCGGAATTTAATTTCAACAGGCTAAAATAAAAGAGGACGTCTCTTTGAAACAAATGCAGGCATTTGTAAAAGAGCGTCCTCTTTTGTATTTTATGCTTAAAAGTTTAAATGATCGGTTCAAGTTTTTCGAGGTCATAGGGCGTCTGCTGATAAACGCAGTAGTTGAGCCAGTTTGAGAACAGCAGGTTTGCGTGTGAGCGCCAGTTGAAATGGGGTGGCTGGGATGGGTCATCATACGGAAAATAATGCTTCGGTACTTCAATTGGAAGTCCCTTGTCCTTATCACGGAAATACTCGTTTGCAAGGGTAAATCGGTCATACTCGAAATGCCCCATAAGGAAGAATTGCCTTTCGGTACTGTCGGCAATGATGTTTACTCCGGATTCGGGAGAGGAGGCGAGTATCTGAAGCTCCCTTACTTTTTCGATATCCATGCGCTTGATTTCGGTGTGACGTGAGTGAGGAACATAAAATTTCTCGTCGAAGCCTCTTAACAGAGGGTAGTTTGTGACCTCAGCTTTGTGAGGGAATACGCCGAACATTTTCGCAGGAAGGTCATATTTGGGAATTCCGTAATGGTAGTAAAGTCCTGCCTGTGCTCCCCAGCAGATGTGCAGAGTTGAATACACGTTTTTCTTTGACCACTCCATAATGCTGCAAAGCTCTTTCCAGTAGTCAACCTCCTCAAATGGAATCTGCTCAACAGGCGCACCTGTAATAATAAGACCGTCAAATCGCTCATTTTTTACATCATCAAAGGTTTTGTAGAACTTGGTAAGATGCTCTATCGGCGTATTTTTTGTAACATGACTTGCCATCTGGATAAGCTCTATATCGACCTGAAGCGGCGTGTTTGAAAGCAGCCGCAAAATCTGTGTCTCTGTTTCGATTTTTTTCGGCATAAGGTTTACTATTGCGATTTTCAGCGGACGGATATCCTGATGCGCAGCGGCAGTATCGGTCATTACAAAGATATTTTCATTATTCAGAACTGCGTATGCAGGAAGATTATTTGGTATGTTAATAGGCATTTGACGATTGGCTCCTTTGGGTAATTTTTATTGTTCACTGCTTGTTTCCGACGTTTCGGGCGGTGCAGTTGTTACGGATTGCGCAGAATGTGCTGTATCAGCAGAAACCATGCCCGAAAATCCCGTATCAGCTGACGGGCGTTCGGGATAATAAGAAGTACCGGCAGACGGCGCAGCAGTTTCGGGTATTTGGGTCTCGGTCGTTTCTCCTGTGCCTTCTTCTCGAACAGCAGTTGTTTCCGCAGGTTCGGAAGAGCCTTCCGTTGAAACGGTAGAATTTCGCGTGGCAGCAGTATCTTTGTACAGCATATCCTGCTGCGGCGGATTCGGTTTCAGAATTGAGTACATACCTGTATCTGCTCCGATATTTTCCGATGGCGGCAGGTGATAATAATACACGTCCGTACCTGTTGTAGTTGGTGGAGTGTATGTTTCCATATACTGGCTGTATGTATCAGCAGGAATGGTTGTTATTTCAGTCATAGCAGTAAGCGGAGGAGGGGAGTCGGTATAAACGACCGTTGCCGGCTTATTTACGGAACATCCCGAAAGAACTGCTGCGGACAGCACAAAAGCAATTAAAAAGCAATATTTTTTCATAATATAAACATTGTAGCACATTACTTATATTTTTTCAAGTCATATTTATTTCATTTTAAGATACGTTTCATTGACACGGAGAGGTATTTGTGATATAATTTAAAATGAATTTTTATGTATTGAAACGGGAGGAATTATATATGTATCCATTAAAGCTAAAACCTGCATTTAAAGACTATCTTTGGGGCGGAACACGTCTCCGTGACGATTTCGGCAAGGACTGCGATTTTGACAAGGTTGCCGAAAGCTGGGAGCTTTCCTGCCATAAGGACGGAAACTCTGTTGTTGCAAACGGCGAATATGCAGGAAAAACTCTTGCACAGTATATTGAAGCTGAGGGTAAGTCTGTTCTCGGAACAAACTGCGCACGTTTTGAGCAGTTTCCTATCCTTATTAAGCTTATTGACGCAAAAGACAATCTTTCGGTTCAGGTACACCCCGATAACGAGTATGCACAGCGTGTAGAGGGAGAGTACGGCAAAACGGAAATGTGGTATATAGTGGACTGCGACGAGGGCGCGGAGCTTCTTTACGGCTTCAAAAAGGAAGTCAGCAAGGAAGAATTTGCGGAAAGAATACAGAACAACACTCTGCTTGAAATTACACAATCCGTTCCCGTTAAAAAGGGAGACGTGTTCTTTATCGAGTCGGGAACTCTCCATGCTATCGGAAAGGGTATACTTATCGCTGAGATACAGCAGAATTCAAACACTACATACCGTATCTACGACTACGGCAGAGTCGGTGCCGACGGCAAGCCTAGACAGCTGCACATTGACAAGGCTGTTGATGTTACAAAGCTTTGTCCTGCAAAGCCTTATCCCGTAACCGATTCATTTGAGGAAAACGGCGCAGTAAAGCGTCTGCTTTCAAAGTGTGAATACTTCACGGTTTATTCCGTTGATATTGAAAAAGAGGCGTGCTTCAACGCCGATGAAACCTCCTTTGAGTGCATACTTAATCTTGAGGGAGAAGTTAAGCTTGTCTGCAGTGAAAATGAGATCACTCTGAAAAAGGGCGAGACTGTATTTATTCCGGCAGGCTGTGGAAAATATACAATATCGGGCGAATGCAAGGCGGTGCTGACTCGTATCGACTAACGCCCGTGAAAGGACTTTACAGGCGTTATGGAAATAAAAGCAAATAGATTTTTAGGCGATAAACAGTTTTATAAAAATGTTTTTCTTATAGCCGTTCCAATTATGATACAGAACGGCATTACAAACTTTGTAGCACTGCTGGACAACATAATGGTCGGTCAGCTTGGTACTGAGCAGATGTCGGGTACGGCCATTATTAACCAGCTTATTTTCGTGTTCAGCCTTTGTGTTTTCGGAACACTTGCAGGACCGGGAATTTTTGGCGCACAGTTTTTCGGTAAGGGCAGCATGGATGGAGTAAGAGATACATTCCGATTCAAGGCCATTTCGGGACTGGTTATCCTTGCTGTAGGAGTAGCGGTGCTTTCGATTTTCGGTACAGAGCTTATTACAATGTATCTGAAGGGTGACGGCGCAGAGGGTAATAAGGCACTTACATTACAGTCTGGACAGGAATACCTAAGCATAATGCTTATTGGACTTGTCCCGTTTACGGTGACTCAAATATACGCTTCGACCCTGCGTGAAACAAATAAGACTCTTCCGCCAATGTTTGCCGGACTTGCGGCTGTGCTGATAAATCTTGTGCTTGACTGGGTACTTATTTTCGGTAAGCTTGGACTTCCTGCAATGGGAGTAAAGGGTGCGGCACTTGCAACGGTCATAGCCCGTTTTGCCGAGTGTGTAATAGTTGTTGCTTGGACTCACGCCAACAGCTATATAAACGAATTTATTACGGGCGCATTCAGAAGCATGAAAATTCCTGCAGGTCTTGTAAAGAAAATAATTATAAGCGGACTTCCACTTGCTGTAAACGAGTTCCTTTGGTCATCCGGAATGGCAGTTCTTAACCAGTGCTACTCACGAAAAGGACTTGAAGTGGTTGCGGCAACAAATATTTCCTCCACGATATTTAATTTGTTTGGAGTAATATTCATTGCTCTTGGCAACTCTGTTGGAATTATAGTCGGACAGATACTTGGAGCAGGGGATATGAAGCGAGCAAAGGAAACTGACACACGGCTTATCGCTTTTACCGTTGTGGCAGGACTTGTCACAGGTGGACTTATGGCTGCGCTTTCCGGCGTGTTCCCGATGTTTTATAATACTACTGAGCAGGTGCGAGATCTTGCGTCAACACTGATTATGATTTCGGGACTTTTCATGCCTCTTGCGGCGTTTATGCATGCGGCATATTTTACCCTTCGTTCGGGAGGGCGTACTCTTGTTACGTTCCTGTTTGACAGCGCTTATGTGTGGGCGGTAACTATTCCGTCAGCTTTGCTGCTGGTCAGCTTTACGGACTTTGACATAAGGAAAATTTATTTCTGTTGTCAGTTTATTGATATAATAAAGGTTACAATAGGCTTTATCCTTATTAAAAAAGGCATATGGCTGCGCAATATAGTCAAAAACGATGAATAAAAAGGAGAAAAGGTTATGAAGTATTACATTGGTATCGACCTTGGCGGAACAAACATTAAGGCAGGAGTTGTCAACGAAAAGTTTGAGATCATAGGTAAGGCTAAGACCAAAACTCTTTGTCCCCGTCCTGCAAAGGAAATTGCAGACGATATGGCAAAGGTCAGCATTGAAGCTTGCAAGGATGCAGGAATTTCCGTTGACGAAATTGAGTGGATAGGCGTTGGTACTCCCGGAATTGCAGATAATGTGAACGGTATGATCCCTTATTCCAACAATCTCGGCTTTGAGAATGTACCTATCAGAAAGTACATTCAGGAACATATTAACAAGCCTGTTTATGTTGCAAACGATGCAAATGCTGCGGCTTACGGCGAGTTTGTTGCCGGTGCGGCAAAGGGAGCTACAGATGCTGTTTGTATTACTCTCGGTACCGGCGTAGGCGCTGGCGTAATTATTGACGGCAAAATTTTTACCGGCAGAAATCTTGCAGGTACGGAAATAGGTCATATGGTTATTGAGGTAGACGGACCTCAGTGTACCTGCGGAAGAAAGGGCTGCTTTGAGGTGTTCTCATCCGCAACAGGTCTTATCAATATGACAAAGCAGGCTATCGCAGACCATCCCGACAGCATTATGGCTGACTATGCTGCAAAGGACGGTCATTCCTCCGCACGTCACGCTTTTGATGCAATGCGTGCAGGAGACAAGGCAGGCAAGGAAGTCGTAGACAAGTATATCAAGTACCTTGCAAGCGGTATTACAAGCGTAATAAATATTTTCCAGCCCGATATTCTTTGCATCGGCGGAGGAGTTTGCAACGAGGGCGACCCTCTTATGCTGCCTCTCAAGGAACTTGTGGCAAAAGAGGTCTACACCAGAATGCTCGACTGCAACACGAAAATTACAGTTGCAGAGCTTGGTAACGATGCAGGTATCATAGGAGCAGCTTTCCTCGGAAATGCGGAGTAAAAGTTTGAAAAGCTTTGTTTTCAAACTGCGAGTTTTGTTTTCTGATTTGTAAATTGGAAAACAAAATATCGTATAGAGAGGAGGACACATATTCCTTGTTGGGAATATGGTCATAATAATGAGCAAATTTGATTTTTTGTCATCATACACCGACATTGACAGCTTTATTGCAAAGCAGGAAAAATATAAAAAGCTCAAAAAGGCAGAGCTTGACAGTATTCCGAAGGAAGAACTTGTTCTTGCTGTTACTTGCTGGGTCGAGGGCAAGTTTGCTGATGACTGGTCGGACATGGGCAGGGTTATAAACTCTCTGCCCACGCCCTGTCTTAATGTTTACTGCGCCGATTATGTGGCAAAAGAGATTATAAACGGCGGCTTTGCACAGGCATTTTTTAATACCTCCCGTGATTTTATAGGGGCAGGCGCAGAGGGTTTTCGTGCTATCGGATTTTCCAAACCTGCGGAGATTATTGAACAGGCGCTTAAAATCAACTATGATAGCGGAAAAAAGCCAACCGGACGAAGTATAAACGATTTTCTTGATTTCAGCAGCAGTGGAGAATATGAAAAGTCTGACAAAGAATTTTATGACGTATTCAGCGATGAGAAATTTTCCTTGCTTGCTTATGACTATATAATGAAGTACAGAAAATATTTCGGAGACTGACCTTGAGGTGAACGGTATGAAAAAAGCAATTGCAGCAATTATGGCAATTATAATTTGTGCGGCGTTTTCTTCATGCAAAAAAAACGTTGACGTCATTACGGAGCAAACCGAATCGCTGACCGATTTGATTGAGTCTGAAACAGAAGAAACTGTATTGGAAAGTGCTTCGGAAACCGAATTTGCAGCCGTGCAGATTTCCGAAACTCAGTCGGAAGCATATTCCGAATTAGCTGAGGAAACGGTGCGGACAATCGAAAGCAAAACGCCTGATACGGAAACAGCTGCTAAAAATGAGAATATCGGTATGATAAGCGAGCTTCATTTTACTTATAATTATCCCGAAACAAACGAGTATCTGTATTTCCAAATTTCCCCGAGAAATCCGCAGGTTTACATTATTGCGTGGGGCAGTAACGAAAAAAACGAAACAGGCTTTATTACAGACAAGCAGGTGATGAAGCTTACCGAAACTATCAACGGTATGAATATTGCAGAATACAACGGGAGCGACAATAATGGCGATAATGATGCATCCATGCCGCTGAATAATTGCAGTCTGAATATTATGTGTGCCGATGGTAAAACTGTAACGGCAAACATCAGGGGAGATATTACCGAAGCATTTGACAAGCTTGTGGGTGTACTGAATGAATTTGCGGCAGACGCTTATTCTTCCGACGATTTTGCTGAAAAAGTACAGTTCGGAATAGGAAAGGCTGTTGATGCGCTTGTTTATTGCCGAAGCAGCTTGAATAAGCTTTCCGATACAGGCGGAGACTGCTCCGTATACGGCGGAAAAACTCTTGTTATAACAGAAAACGACCTTGACCCTCTTGGAGAGTCTGTTTGGCCTTTACCCGAAGATTGGTACGGATATGCCTTTGTGAAATTCACAGCAGACGGTACTGACGTTGAGTATGTAAACTGGTCAGAAACAGAAGAAGGACTTTCGGAAGAAAGGCTTGTTTACGGAGACCTTGAAGCATATTACATAGAAAACGGAACAATAATAGGTGCAACCCTTGAAGAATAATAATGAAAGGATAGATTAAAATGTACAGCGATTCAATCAAAAAAGGCGCGAATAATGCGCCTCATCGTGCGCTTTACCACGCATTGGGTCTTACAAATGAAGAGGTAAGCCGTCCTATGGTCGGTATCGTAAGCTCCTACAATGAGATAGTGCCGGGACATATGAACATCGACAAGATTGTTGACGCCGTAAAGCTAGGCGTTGCAATGGCAGGCGGTACGCCCATAGTTTTCCCTGCAATTGCAGTCTGCGACGGCATTGCAATGGGACACAAGGGTATGAAATATTCCCTGGTTACCCGTGACCTTATCGCCGATTCCACCGAGGCTATGG
Organism: uncultured Clostridia bacterium; assembly: GCA_945876755.1. Lineage (GTDB taxonomy): Bacteria > Bacillota > Clostridia > Oscillospirales > Ruminococcaceae > RGIG8773. The sequence continues at coordinate 156,691 of CAMCPM010000001.1, read as the reverse complement.
CTCTTGCTCACGGCTTTGACGCCCTTGTTATGGTACCAAACTGCGACAAAAACGTTCCGGGTCTGCTTATGGCGGCGGCGAGACTTAACATTCCTACGATTTTCGTAAGCGGAGGTCCTATGCTTGCAGGACGCGTTGATGGCAAGAAAACAAGCTTTTCCAGCATTTCTGAGGCTGTGGGCAAATTTGCCGCAGGAACTATCGACGAGGCAAAGCTTGAAGAGTACGAGAAAAAGGGCTGTCCTACCTGCGGCTCATGCTCGGGTATGTACACCGCAAACTCCATGAACTGCCTTACCGAGGTTCTGGGTATGGCTCTCGGCGGAAACGGAACTATTCCTGCTGTTTATTCTCAGCGTATTGAGCTTGCAAAGCACGCAGGTATGAAGATTATGGAGCTTATTGAAAAGGACATCAGACCTCTTGATATTATGACGGAAAAGGCGTTTATGAACGCTCTCACAGTTGATATGGCACTTGGCTGCTCCACGAACAGTATGCTTCATCTGCCTGCAATTGCACATGAGTGCGGCATTGACATTAACCTTGACGTGGCGAATGAGATAAGCTCAAAGACTCCTAACCTCTGCCACCTTGCTCCTGCAGGACATACATACATTGAAGAACTTGACGAGGCAGGCGGCGTTTATGCGGTAATGAACGAGCTTTCCAAGAAGAACCTGCTTAACCTTGACTGCATGACCGCTACGGGCAAGACTGTGGGCGAGAATATTGCAGGCTGCGTAAACAAGGATACAAACGTTATCCGTCCCATTGACGACCCGTACAGCACTACAGGCGGAATTGCAGTGCTTAGAGGAAATCTTGCTCCCGACAGCTGCGTTGTAAAGCGTTCCGCAGTATGTGAGGAAATGCTTGTACACAGCGGTCCCGCAAGAGTTTTCGACTGCGAGGAGGACGCTATGGCGGCTATCACAGGCGGAAAGATCCACGAGGGCGATGTTGTTGTTATCCGATATGAGGGACCAAAGGGCGGCCCCGGTATGCGTGAAATGCTCAATCCTACCTCTGCAATTATGGGTATGGGTCTGGGCAGCAAGGTTGCGCTTATTACCGACGGACGTTTCAGCGGTGCAACACGCGGCGCAGCGATAGGTCATATTTCTCCCGAAGCAGCTGTGGGTGGCGTTATCGGCATTGTTGAGGAGGGCGATATTATCTCCATAAACATTCCGGAAAATACTATTACACTTGATGTTCCGCAGGATGAGATCGACCGCAGACTTGCAGCGTTTACTCCGAAAACGAAGGAACTTCACGGCTATCTCAAACGTTATGCAAAGCTTGTTACATCCGGCGCTCAGGGTGCTATCTTAAAAGATTGAGATATAGTCTGAAAAGGCGAAAAAGGAGCATATAAATGAGTAAAAAACTTACGGCAGGAAAGCTTATCGGAATAATTTTCTGTATATCTGCCGCTATAGCAATGTGCGTGCTGTTCGGAGTAAATATCTACCTTGGCGGTCAGATGAAGCTTATCGACAAGTATCTGACTGCTCTTGAAAGAGACGATTTTGCTTCTTATACGGCGTGTTTTTCGGACAATGTTGCCCAAAAGCTTGATGAGACAGATTTTACTGCGGCAAAGTCAATTGCCGAAAATCTGGAAGATACCGAAGAATTTAAAGCGGCGGCAAGTTTTAACGGCAGGGAAAAGCTGAGCAGCGGAAGATACTCAATATCCTTTGATTTGACGGTTTACAATGACGAGGAACACGTTAAAATTGAAAATGTTTCAAAGGTGCTTATCCGCAGCGGAGGAAAATGGGTCATTGAAGCGGAGGTATAATACTAAACACCCATTGAATTATGGGAATTTCTCGGCACAAAACCACGTATACGCAAATTTCTTCTCCATAATTCTAATGGCGTTTAGTATAAGTGAAAAAACGGTGAGACTTTTTTGAAGCCTCACCGTTTTTTATATTTTTTAATTATTCAGCTGCTTTTTCTGCGGTAAGAGTCAGGTCACTTCCATCGGAGTCTACTTTCAGAACGGAGTATGGCTCAACGTCATCAGCAATGATTTTCTTTGCAATCATAGTTTCAAGCTTACGCTGGATAAACCGCTTCAGAGGTCTTGCGCCGTAAATGGGGTCGTAACCTTCTTTTACGATGTAATCCTTTGCCGAATCCGTAACAGCAACGTCAAGCTGCTTGCTCTTGAGACGTTCTCTCAAATCGCCCAGCATAAGGTCGATAATGGGGTAAATCTCATTTTTCGTCAGTGGTTTGTAGAACACGATCTCGTCCAGTCTGTTCAGGAACTCGGGGCGGAAATGTCCTTTCAGAACTTTGTTTACCTGCTCCCTTGCCTCATCGGAAATAACACCGTTTTCGTCAATACCGTCAAGAATGTAGTCCGAGCCGAGATTCGAGGTAAGGATAATAATTGTGTTCTTGAAATCTACTGTTCTACCCTGTGAATCGGTAACACGTCCGTCGTCAAGTATTTGCAGCAGTACATTGAATACATCAGGGTGAGCCTTTTCAACCTCGTCGAAAAGCACTACCGCATATGGCTTGCGGCGCACCGCCTCGGTAAGCTGTCCGCCCTCATCGTAGCCAACATATCCCGGAGGCGCTCCGATAAGACGGCTTACACTGTGCTTTTCCATGTATTCGGTCATATCGATACGGACAATGTTGTGTTCGTCGTCGAAAAGAGACTGTGCAAGAGCCTTTGCAAGTTCGGTCTTACCAACGCCCGTAGGACCCATAAACAGGAACGAACCGATAGGACGATCCGGGTCCTGAATACCAGCACGAGAACGGAGAATTGCTTCGCTGACCTTTTGAACAGCCTCGTCCTGACCGATAACACGCTGGTGCAGTATCTTGTCAAGGTTAAGCAGCTTTTCACGCTCTCCCTCCATCAGCTTTGAAACCGGAATACCTGTCCATCTGCCTACGATTCGGGCAATTTCTTCATCAGTAACCTTGTCACGGACAAGATTATCCGCCTTTTCTTTCTGTTTTTCAGCAGCAGCTTCAGCTTCTTCAAGTTCCTTTTTGAGTGCAGGCAGCTTGCCGTATTTAAGCTCGGCGGCCTTGTTCAGATCGTAATTTCTCTCTGCATTTGCAATATCCGCATTGGTCTGCTCAATATCCTCACGAAGCTTCTGCAAACGGGAAATTGCAGTTTTTTCGTTTTCCCAGCGTGCTTTCATTTCGTTGAACTCTGCACGCATTTCGGAAAGCTCTTTCTGGATTTCTGCAAGTTCCTCTGCGGCAAGCTTGCCATCCTCTTTTTTAAGAGCAGTCTCGGCAATTTCTTGCTGCATGATCTTTCTTGCGAGGTCGTCCATTTCCGCAGGCATGGAATCCATCTCGGTACGAATCAAAGCACAGGCTTCGTCCACAAGGTCAATGGCCTTATCGGGGAGAAATCTGTCGGAGATGTAACGGTTTGACAGTACCGCTGCTGTAATAAGCGCTGAGTCCTGAATTTTTACACCGTGGAAAACTTCGTAGCGTTCTTTGAGTCCGCGGAGAATTGAAATGGTGTCCTCAACGGTAGGCTCGTCAGCCATAACCGGCTGGAAACGTCTTTCAAGTGCAGGGTCCTTTTCAATATATTTTCTGTACTCGTTAAGGGTCGTTGCACCGATACAATGCAGTTCGCCTCTTGCAAGCATAGGTTTCAGCAGGTTGCCTGCATCCATAGCGCCGTCAGTTTTGCCTGCGCCGACAATGGTGTGCAGCTCATCAATAAAGAGAATAATTTTGCCGTCGGATTTTTTGACTTCGTTCAGTACGGCTTTCAGACGTTCTTCAAACTCACCGCGGAATTTTGCTCCCGAAATAAGGCTGCCCATATCAAGACTGAAAAGCTTGCGGTCTTTAAGATTGTCGGGAACATCGCCGCGGACGATACGCAGGGCAAGTCCCTCAACGATAGCGGTTTTGCCGACACCCGGCTCGCCGATAATAACAGGGTTGTTCTTCGTCTTTCTGGAAAGAATGCGTATAACGTTACGGATTTCGCTGTCTCTGCCAATTACAGGGTCAAGCTTGTTCTGCCTTGCAAGCTCCACAAGGTCCTGACCGTACTTTTTCAGCACGTCGTAGGTATCCTCTGGGCTGTCGCTTGTTACACGCTGGTTTCCGCGGACATCTTTCAATACTTCAAGAAATTTATTTTTGTCAAGAGAAAATGTTTTGAACAGTTTTTTGATTCTGTCATTTGCAGTGTCGAAAAGCGCAAGCATGATGTGTTCAACGGAAATGAAATCGTCGTGCATATTTTTGGCAATGTCCTCAGATTTGTTAAGGCACTTGTCCACATCCTGAGTAATATAAACTGTGTTTGCTTCACGTCCGCTGCCGGTTACCTTAGGCAGAGAGCCTATCATTTCGGAAAGTGAGTTTTCTACGGAAACTGCGTCAGCGCCGATTCTGGTTACAAGCTGGGAGATAAGACCATTTTCCTGCGTCATAAGCGCATACAAAAGATGTTCTTGTTCGACATTCATATTTTGATAGTCGATAGCAATACTCTGAGCTTCATTGATTGCGTCAAGTGATTTTTTTGTGAATTTTTGTGCGTTCATATTAATAACCACCTTTCTATTCGTATCTCCGGATTATTTTAAAACCGGATAACTTGCTTCAAAACTTTTAAATTTATTTTAACACAATGTAGTGTTAAAAATCAATATAAATTTTTGTATAAAATGGCAAAAAGAATTTTTTGTCAATTATGTTATAAAAAGCTTTGTAAATATTATGAAATATCAATAATTATTTGTCGAAAAATGTCGTATAATATCAAATTATGTCAAATTATATCATAACTTTCTTGTTGCAAAATTATAAAATAAAGTTTATAATTTATTCGTTGGATAATAAAATATTTTATGTTTAAGGATTGAGGATTTATTTATGGAAACTGTTACAACACTTGAAACTGCAAAAGGGAAACTAGTTTACACGCTTTTCAGCACAGAATCGGACAATACTGTATATTACGGAATAAAGGTTACATCAAAGCTGTTCGGAGACGAGGAAGAAGCTTCACAAGAGAAAATAAGTTCCGACCGTTCTTTTGCCGAAGAAATGCTGCGTTTAATGGCAGATAATCTTGTTCTTCCGTCTACATTCAATGAGATAGCAGAGGAGTATATTACCGCTGCATTTACCGTATAGTAACGTGATACGCTATATTGTTGTGATATCTGCTGCAATTGATATGATGAAAACCTCTTGACAAAATATAAAAAATGTACTATAATAAGATACTACCCAAAGAAAAGGACGTTTGTTATGGATAAGACTTCTTTCAAAACAATTGCCGAAAACCGTAAGGCACGGCATGAATATTTTATCCTCGACAGCTATGAGGCAGGTATTGAACTTGTAGGCACCGAGGTTAAGTCTATCCGAAGAGGCGGCGTAAACCTTAAGGACAGTTGGTGTTCAATTGATGACGGCGAACTTTGGGTAAAGGGTATGCATATTTCACCTTATGACCATGGAAACATTTTTAACCGTGACCCTATGCGTGTTCGCAAGCTGCTGCTTCACAAAAAGCAGATAATGCAGCTTCTGGGCAAGGTTAAGCAGGAAGGCTTGACGCTTATTCCGATTTCAATTTATTTTAAAGGCTCTATGGTTAAAATGCAGGTTGGTCTATGCAAAGGTAAAAAGCTTCATGACAAGCGTGATGATATGGCAGCGAAAGCAGCTCAGCGTGATATTGAACGTGCTGTCAAGGAGCGCAGCAGATAATATGGGGATGTAAAGGTTTCGACGGGGATTTTGAAACATGATAAGCGAGCAGAGAAGCGCAAATCTCTTAAAAAGGCGCACGTTTTAAAATTAGACGACAACAATAATTTTGAATTAGCAGCTGCTTAATTGCTGCTCGTCTGACCGTTGAGTACCGCGGCTTCGGATCAGGCGCCGATTAGCGGTGAACGTTACACGGAAGAGCCTGCGTCCGTGTAATGCATTGCAGGCTACTGAGCATTGCTGCGTGTTTGTCCGCGGCTTTGTGAGGGAATGTCAATGACAAACTACGCTCGTAGAAAGTTGTGCGGATAGGTTTTCGGACACGGGTTCGATTCCCGTCATCTCCACCATAAGAAACCACATACATTTTATGTGGTAAGAGTCTTGAGTTTCCAAGGCTCTTTTTCTTTTCTCTGCATGATTATAGTATAACTGCGTTTTGTGTATATTTTATGATGCTTTTATGGATATAAAGTAAAAATTAGCACTCTTTATTTGAGAGTGCTAATTCAGGCTTTTATAATCTGCTGATATTGCATATTATTGCTGCTTACATAAAGAGGAGCGAACGGGCGATACAATGCAATCCTATTTAACATGGAGGAATTTTTATGATTGTTGTATTAAACAAAAAGTTGTTAGACTCGTTAAAATCAGTTGACTTCTCAGAATTGAAAAATCAACCTGTCATTAAAGAAGAGGAAAATAAAATCCTTTTCGAATTTGATAAAAACGAATTATTAGATATTAAACTTATAATAAGTGAAGAAATATCGCTAAAAGGTGTTGATGATTGTGGTGCAGGTAATGTTAATGAATATGGCAAACAACTTTACAACATCTACGATGCTATATTATCGCAAACAAAATAGCTAAAAGCACTCTGAATAAGGGTGCTTTTAATTTTGCCTGAAAGAGGTTATACCAATAACATAGTAGACATAAGAAACCATCGGCTATGCCGGTGTTTTCTTATTTAAAAACGGTTGTAATAGCTATTATTTTGTGATATAATTGTATATTGATTTAAGCTGCACAAAAATATTTTGTAAATTTGTGCAGAATTACAACATAAAAAGCACCGTATCAAAAAGTATATATATTAGCAAGGGGTGATAACGGTATGACGGACAGACAGTTTGAGCGCCGCATCGCGATGATACAGCAGGGCGACAAACAGGGTCTGAGGGAAATTTACGACGAATACGGAAAAACAATTTATCAATGCGTTTTTCAGATCTTGCACAATCCGCAAGACGCCGAGGATATAACGTCGGAATTCTTTTTAAAGCTGTGGAAAATTGCCGATACATACTGCTTTGGTGGCAGGCATAAGCGCTGGCTTGTCACGATAGCAAGGAATATGGCTCTTGATTTGCTGAAAAAGCAGAAGCATGAACAGCTTACCCTGAATGATGATACAGATGATGGCATGGCTTTTGAGCCTGCCGATAGTGTATCGACCGAAGATACCGTTACAGAGAAGCTGACGGTTGAAAAAGCTCTTGAACGGTTGGATGAAAGCGAGAGGGAAATCGTTAATATGAAAATTCTCGCGGACATGACGTTCAAGGACATTGCCGCAGTTCTCGGAAAACCGCTTGGAACCGTTACATGGAAGTATCGGAATGCGATCTCCAAGCTTAGAAAAATTGTCGGGGAGGTGCAGTCCGTATGACAGAGAAAAGACTAAAGGAAATTTATAAGGTTCATGCAGAGAATACTGCGCCCGACATGGACGCTCTCTGGGAGAAAATCGAAAGCGGCCTTGAGGAAAAGAATGAATCGGGTGTGACCTCAAAACCTATTCGCAGGAAAATCAGTATGACAAAAACTGCGGCACTGACTGCGGCGTGTATTGCTGCGCTGATTATTGTACCTGTGGCGGTGAGAAATCTTGATATTTCAAACGAAGAAATGACAGCTTCAATGGATAACGGAAATTATGCAGAAGTTCAAGCGGACGGTGCGGCAAATGACGCTGTTCCCAAACATAACTCAGCCGAAGAAGACACCATTGCAGCAGACTTTGCCGCAGAAGAAGCAGAAGCGATTACGGACAAAATCAACAATGCTCAGACCGTTTATTATGAGAAGCTTTCCCTTGCACAGGCAGAACCAATCTATGAAATTCCCGACGGAAAAACAGGCGGCGACGATTTCTTTGTTGAGGACAGCGTTCTGATTGAGACGGACATGATTGTAAACGCCTATATTGACAGAGTTTACAGCAGCGGCAGCGGCGCAATGTGCTATGAAATTATCGCAGATGACCTTGAAACAGGCGAAACGGAAAATATCCTGCTTGTAAGCGCAACGCCGTATGTTATGCTTGAAAACCGCAGTTATGTTCTTCCGCTGAAAAACAGCGAAGACGGCTACTCACTTGTTTTTGAGAATGCGCCGCAGATCGAGCGCACTCTTGACGGCGGACTGATTTTTCACAACGGCTGGCAGACTCTTGATGTTGATTCCGCAGACGTTATTTATCCGCAGGGAAAGGTTGACGATTTCTTCTATGACCGAATGAAATTTTCCTATGCAGATGTGAACGACCTTGTAGCAAAATGGCATAAATTAAAAGACTGACGAAAAGGACTGATTTTTATGAAAAAGCGCTTATACAGAACATCGGCTTTACTGCTTAGCGCAGCAACTCTTGCAGGCTGCGGACCTTTTACCGAACAGGGCAAGGAAACCGTAAGCACTGTGACCTGTCCTGCCGAACCTCCTGCCGTAACGGAATTTGTGCCTGTTGAAGCGGCATACACCGCAGGCGAAATTTCGGGAAGCTTTGACGGAGCTTTCCTGAAAGAGACCTTAAAGAAAAATGAAAACTTTGTTGTCTCTCCGCTAAGCGCAAAGCTGGTGCTGAATATGGCGGCTTTGGGTGCTGAGGAAAATACCGAAAAAGAACTGCTTGAGCTTTTCGGGTACGCCGACTCGGAAGCAATGAAAGCTGACAGCAAACGGCTCATTGAAGAGCTTGACCGTGAGGACGGCACGCTTACCGTGAACAATTCGGTATGGGTATCCGACAGGCTTGAAACGCTCAAGGAAAGTTATTCGCAGGAGCTGACAGATGTTATGAGCGCCGAAAGCTTCAACGCAGATCTGACTTCGCAAAGCTTTGTGAACGACCTGAACGGTTGGGTCAACGAGAACACAAACGGACTTATCACACAGCTTTTGTCGCAGCCGCTTGACGAGACCGCGCGGCTTGCGCTGGTAAATACGCTCTATTTCAACAACGAGTGGCTTTACAAGTTTGAGTCTTACGATACCTTTGACGGGGATTTTTACGGCGTAAACGGTACCAAACAGGTCCCCACCATGCACCTCGGTACTACAGATTTTGATTACGCCGAGGGCAAAAAGCTGAAATCGATTGTACTTCCTTACAAGGACGGCTCAAGAATGAAAGTATACCTGCCCGTAAGCGAAACGGAAAGTATTGCCGATATTATCGGAGAAATGAGCCTTGAAGAGCTTTCCGCCGAGCTTGAAGCTTCCTACACGCAGCAGAAAATCAATCTTGCGCTGCCGAAGTTTGAGTGCGATTACAGCGGCTCGCTGAAAGAAATGCTTCAGCTTCTGGGAGTATCCGAAGCCTTTGACCCGAACAATGCAAAGTTCGGCAAAATTTCCGACGAGCAGCTTTATATTTCCGAGGTAATTCAAGCGGCGAAAATCAAGTGCGATGAGGAAGGCACGGAAGCTGCGGCAGCAACAGCAGCTATTATGGATGCAGGCTGTGCTCCTATTGAAGAACTTCCAATAGAATTTATCGTAGACCGCCCGTTTCTTTATGAGATAGAATCACCATCGGATGAGACCCTCTTTATGGGCGTAATTCAAAGCTTTACAGAATGACGAAAGGATCGATATTATGAAAAATACAAAAAGAACATTAAGTATGATACTGGCAATATTGATGTGTACTGGTATGCTTTCCGCCTGCTCAAGCGGCGAAAAAAGCGATATGGCAACAAATGAAGCTGCCGGCGGTGGCTATTATCATACTACCACAGCGGCAACTGTTCAGGTGAACTCAGATGCTGCCGCTGATTATGATTATGCAGCTATTGGAGAAGCAGCGCCTGCCGAAGAAGGTGTACTCCAGCATTCAGACGCTAACGAAGCAAAAGGCGGCATGGTCGGTGCTGAAACCTATCCGCTGACCAATACGACCTCAAATGGCGGATTCACCTATGAGGATTATTTCAACACCGAGGAGTACAACCAAATCATAGAAAACGGCTATAAGTCGGTTGCGGCAAATCCTCTCTCCACATTTTCCGTGGATGTTGACACTGCTTCATACGCAAATGTGCGCCGAATGATCGAGTACGGTCAGAATATCAATCCGGACGCTGTCCGTATCGAGGAATTTATCAACTATTTCAATTACAACTACCCTGAGCCGACTACCGACGACCCGTTCTCGGTAACGACAGAGCTTTCCGACTGCCCTTGGAACAGCGAAGCAAAGCTTCTTCTCGTTGGACTTAAAGCAAAGGATATTGAAGTAAGCGAGCGTGAGCCGTTAAATCTTGTTTTCCTTATTGACGTCAGCGGCTCAATGTTCTCCGAGGATAAGCTGCCCCTTGTGCAGAAAGCCTTCACAATGCTTACCGAGACCCTTACCGAGGACGACCGCATCTCCATCGTTACCTACGCAGGCGATGAAAAGGTAGTCCTCAAAGGCACAAGCGGCGAGGACAAGGACAAGATAATCAAGGCGATAAACAGCCTTGAAGCAGGCGGCTCGACCTACGGCGAGGCAGGTATAAACCGTGCATATGAGCTTGCAGAAAAGTACTTCATAAAGGGCGGCAATAACCGTGTTATCCTTGCTACTGACGGCGACCTGAACGTCGGACTTTCCACAGAAGAGGAGCTTACCGAGCTTATTGAGGAAAAGCGCGAGTCGGGCGTGTTTCTTTCCGTTCTCGGCTTTGGAACGGGCAACATCAAGGACGACCGCATGGAGGCTCTTGCCGACCACGGCAACGGCAATTACTCCTACATCGACAGCGAACTTGAAGCAAAAAAGGTGCTTGTTGAGGAGATGTGCGGTACGCTTTATACCGTTGCAAAGGACGTTAAAATTCAGGTTGAATTTAATCCCGTGAATGTTTCGGGCTATCGTCTTATAGGCTATGAAAACCGTGCCCTTGCTGACAAGGATTTTGCGGATGACACCAAGGATGCAGGCGAGATAGGCGCAGGACATACCGTTACCGCACTTTATGAGCTTGTGATGAACGAAAGCGGAACTTCCATTCCCGAAGCAGAACTGAAATATCAGCAGAATACCGCAACGGGCGACAGAAGCGAGCTGCTCACCGTTTCCCTGCGCTACAAGCAGCCGGACGGCGACAAGAGTAAGCTTCTTGCTGTTCCCGTGACAAACGAAGTCTACACCGAAAAAATGCCTGAAAACATGACTTTTGCTGCAGCAGCGGCAGAGTTCGGAATGATACTCCGCGGCAGCGAGTACAGAGGAAACGCAAGCTGTGAACATATTCTTGAAATGCTTGAGGATTATGATTACCGCGGCGACGATTATAAAACAGAGTTTGTATATCTTGTCAGAACAATGGATAAACGTGGTTACTGATAATTTTATAGTGTAAAAAAGAGTTCCGGATTTTATGCTCCGGAACTCTTTTGCTGTTTTATCATATTTTTTTCAAAGTATTTTCAAGCTCGTCACGAACCTTGAAAAGCTCTGTGATGAACGCCTTGTCCTCATCGGTACGGTGATAATGCCGCTCCTGAATAAGTACATCCTTGCTTCTTTTCACGATATCCGTGCAGCGCTTCTGGACAAGTCCGTTGCGCTTCAGCTCCGATTCAGGAAGAGGGGAGACCCACATAAACGAATTTTGAACATTATCAAGAATATTGAACTGACTTCCGCGGTCGTAGACAAAAACTCTGTTATGCTCACCGGCAGCGGTCTTTTTAAGATATGTTTCGGAAAGATAAGGCACTGAAATATCTCCGTGAACAACTTCAATATAATTTTCCAAATCAGCTGCCGTTACGGTTTCCTTTACTGCAAGTTCGCTCTGCTCCGACATTAGTACAAGGTATGAGAAATCCCATATCTCCTCGCTTTTCAGCTCCTTGTCTGCAAGCAGCGAGAGGAAAAAATCTTCATACGCTTCTTCATAGCGGATAATTCCCATTGCAAACTCGCCTTCAAGCACGCTGTTTATCGTGTCAAGGGAATTCGCTTCACGATAATTTACCGCAAACCTTCGGCTTTGATCAAGCTCCGAAACAAAGCGCGAAAAGGCATATGCCGCATAAGACGCTCTCGGAACGGAAATATTGAAGTTGAGAATGTCGCTTACCTCGGGTTTAAAAAGGTTTTCCATTTTATCCATTTGCTGGATAATTGCCTTTGCACATTTAAGGAATTCTCTGCCTTTTTCGGTAGGCTCAACACCCTTTGATATACGTTTAAAAATCGGCGCACCGACTTCGTTTTCAACTTCCTTTATCGCCTTGCTGAGGTTAGGCTGTCCCATAAAAAGCGATGAAGCCGCCTTTGTTATAGAACCTGTTTTTTCAACCTCCACAAGATATTTTAAGTGCATTAAATTCACAGATGACCATTCCCTTTCGTATCACGGCACAATCCCTATTAAGCCGCGGCATTAAAAGTACGAAACGTTGATGTTTTTTCCCATTTCTTTAAGCTTTCGGCTTATTTCGTCAATAAGCTGCATTTTGATGTTGAAGTTAATGGGAAGCTTTGGATTCTGATGTGCAGGGTTGATTGCACGTCCTACATAGAAGCTGATATCGGTAGCCTCCTCAAAAAGAAGCTGTGCAATACGTGAAGCACCGTCCTTGCGAATACTCAGATCGCTTATGCTGATGGTGCCGTCAAGATATTCGTTTGCGTACTCCAGCACCTTTGTCATTGTAACGACGCCCTCTGTAACAAGGTCAACGCCCTCAATTTTTGCGATTGGCGGAATTTCCGGGTCAATATAATCAAGACACGGAACAACGGGCTTGCCCAGATATTCAGCAGCAAGCTTTGAAGTTGTACCTCCGCAGACGATATGTTTGCCCTCTTTTGCAAAGAAAAGAGTCTGCATTTTTTTCAGATCTCCCGGGTTGGACGGCGGACCTATCATCAGATTCATAGGAATGCGCTGACGAATCTTTATAGCGGCAATAGTGGTATCGTCACCGGGTTCGCCTCCGTAAAGAGTGTTGCATTCGTCAAGAAGAAGCTGGGAAATACCCTTTGCGGACATTTTTTTATCGTAATTTCCCACCATAAAGTCGATAATGCTGTCACGCTGCCAGCCAAAGTTCAGAGTTTTACCAACACCTGCGTAAATGGCTCCGTCACTCATAGCAATGAACACATCATTTTTTTCAAGCTGGAGTTTGGATTTGTAGATAGTTTTACCTTCAATATCCATACCTGTACGTGGGTATTCATAGTTCATTCCTCCGCGAAGCATTATGACGTGAGGGTTATCATACTGAATTATTTCCGCCTCGCTGTTGTTGTTGATTCGTATAATGGTAAATGTCGAATAGGCAATACCGCGCTTTTCGCACACGGGAAGGGTAGCTGCAATAGTTGCAACGCAGTCCTCAATACTGAGATTGTTTGCCATCATTGTGGAAATGATTTTTGATGTAAGGGTCGAAAGGATACAAGCTTTTACGCCGCTTCCGAGACCATCGGCAAGAACCAGTACAAAGCTGTTTTCGTTTTGCTCAACGATCTCAACGTGGTCTCCGCAAAGCTGCTCTCCCTTTTTGTTGATACTGTTGAAACCGATATCGGTACATAAATTATTCATCGACCAGAGTCTCCTTCAGCTTAGTAAGAGCGATCTTTGTTTCAGCGGTAGTTTCTCCCAGCAGGGAAGCGATTTCCTGAACCACGCGCATCTGCTTGTCGATAACCTTGTCAGTGATTTCGACCGCCTGCATATTTGTATTTTCCTTTTTGGTGCGGCGATTTTCTTCATCGGTAATATCGCGCATAATACTCATTATTATGTGATAATTCCTGTCATATATAATGGTTTCCTCAACATAAAGCTGGTATTCGGCAAGATAGGTTTTCTTTTCATAAACGTTCTGGTTATTTGCATAAACATTCATATACTCGGTAGGATTAAGTATCCTTATTACGGGACATCCGAGAACGTCCGACTGATTTTTAATTTTCATCATATGGCAGGCAGCCTTGTTGATAAGCTGAACTTCAAAGTCCTCGTTAAGAACAAGAATACCGTTTGGAGTGTTGTTGATGATATTGTCCGAGAAGGATTCGGCCTTTTCCTTGAGATACGGCAGACACATTGTAAAGTCAGCCTTACCCTGATATACCGCAACAGCCTTTTCACGGCAGGTATTATATCCGCAGCTGCCGCAGTTAAGCTCGTGGTCGGGAGTGGTCTTGCCCATTTTCATAAGTATCTCCTTGATTTGAGCCTCGCTTGGATAATCCTTATAGCCTGCCTCAACTGCAAAGCTTTTCTTCACAGCGTCAAAATCGGGAATATTGTTCAGAGTATCGTTCTTTCCTGCATATCTGTCAATGGCAAGAAAATTCTTTACAGGTTCGGGCTTTTTATTTTCCATTACCGGACCACCGATACAGCTTCCTGCACAGGCGGACATCTCAATAAAGCATCCCTTGATCTCACCGTTTCTGATATCTTCAAGCGCTTTCTGGCAGTTTTCGATTCCATCAACGGTTATAAAGCTGTAAGGAAGATCATCTCTGTTCATTGAACGGATAATTCCTCCCGTGGTAGGGAAAAGCGCAGAACGGTTGTGTTCGCTCTCATCGGGACAATTTTCAAGCTTTATGTCTTCGCTTTCAAACCAATCTGAAAGCTCGCTGTATGTAAGTACAGTATCGGCGTAGCCCTTATACTTATCCGCTTCTTCCTTTTTGGAAATACAAGGACCAATAAAAACAACGTAAGCACCGGGATTGTTTTCCTTAATACGGGCACAGTGCGCCTGCATAGGGGAGAGAACGTGTGCAAGCTTTGGGAGCTGGTCGGGATAATATTTCTGGATAAGCGTGTTTACGGTATGGCAGCAGGAGGATATCAGCACGTCGGTCTCACCGTTTGCAAGAATTTTTTCATATTGCTTTTTAACAATTTCCGCACCGATTGAAGTTTCTTCAGCAAAAGCAAATCCAAGCTTTTTTAGAGCGTTTGACATTGCGGTTATACCAACGCCGTAATTTGCAGCAAATGAGGGAGCAAGACTTGCAATAACGGTTTTACCGTCGGCAATAGCGCTTTTAACGTTTCTTATATCATTCCTTATCTGCTTTGCATTCTGCGGGCAGACAACATAACAGGTACCGCAAAGTATGCACTCGTTAGGCAGAATATGCGCCTGATTTCCGGAAAATTTGATTGACTTAACCGAACAGTGTCTTATACACTTGTAGCAGTTTTTACAGTTCGAGGTTTTAAGCTGGAGATAATTAACAGTCTCAGTCATAGCAGTAATTCTTCCTTTCAAAATAAAAGAAACGCACGCAGGCACCGGCAATAAACCGTTAGTCTGCCTGCGCACGTTCATATCAAAGCCTATTCCCAATAAAAGAAGCAAATAACATCTTGTTAACGGGTATCAGCATAAATCATACACGCTCGATAATATATTTTCTGAAGATTTCCGAAAAGTTCTCAGGCGACACGCCGCATACGATCTCATCGTCAACCTTAATGGTAACGCCTGTGGTGCATTTTCCGAGACAAAAAGCCGCAGAAAGCGAAACCTTGTCCTCCAGATTATTTTTTTCAATATTCTCCTTCATCAGTTCAATAATTTTATAAGAACCTTTAAGATGGCAGGAGCTTCCGACACAAACATACACGTTCATAATGCAACATCCAATCTATAATTTTATGTTTTTCGACTAAAAATCCCATGAGAATAATATACCATTTTATGAGCGTTTCGTCAACAGCAAATTGTAAATAAATCAGAAATTATCCTTCATTTTCTGTTTAAGCTTGTTTGACAGAACCGCCAGCGAAGCCGCCATATTTTCGTCCTGAACGATTATATCTTCCGGCAGCTTCAGAATAACGGGAGAAAAGTTCCATATCGCCTTTATACCGCATTTTACCATAAGCTCTGCAGTACGCTGAGCGCTTCTTGCCGGAACGGTAATTATCCCGATATGAATATTCATTCTCTCGCAGAGATTTTTCATCTTTTCAACCGAGAAGATCTGTTTGCCCCTGACATTTCCTCCTATAACGGCAGGGTCAATGTCAAACGCCGCAACAATGTTCAGCCCATAGCTTGCAAATCCGTCGTAAGCAAGGAGAGTTTTTCCCAACTGACCTGCACCGACAATAACCGCATCCTTTGAGTTTTCACAGTCAAGAAAACTGTTTAACGTCTCAATTACTTCATTAACGTTATATGCGCCTGTCTGAATATCCGGAACTGCTCCCACCGAGTACAAATCTTCTTTTGCACAAGCGTTCAGGTCTGCTTCGATTTCCTCTGACTGAATATAATCACAGCTGTCAAGCTTTCTGTGTTTGAAATAATCAAGATATATGGGCAGCCGCCTTAGGGCTTCCCTTGATATGCTTCTGATTTCAGATTCACCGTTCATTTTACGAATATGCTCTCCTTTTTATGTTTAAGAAAAAACCGGTCAATGTGAAGCAATCATTTCTCCGTATGAAAGTACGTTCAAAAAGGGTATTTCAGACGACAGAAATGGTATAATCAGTTTTATATAGCTTATGCGTATCAAAGTTCAAGAACGTAAATAGAATCCCGAATTGTCTTTTCGGCTGCTTCCTTACCGTATCTGTCAACGGCAAGTCTGTCTTTAGGACCATGGGTAAGGCACGCAGCACCGCCGATACAGCCGTCAATACAAGCCATACCTTCAATAAAGTTTTCTGTACCAACGCCTTTCTGCGCCTTGAGAAGAGCCGTTCTGCAATTGTCTATGCCGTCACAGCTTACTGCATTCAGCTTGAATACTTCATCGGGAATTTCCATTTCCTTGAGAGCCTGAGCAACAGCGTCGGCAAGACCGCCGCTTCTTGCAAAAATTCTTCCGAAGTAAGAAGCATTGTCAAGCGGCTGATTTTCAAGTGCTTCAAGACTGATTCCACGGGCGTCGAACAGAGCCTGAAGCTCCTCGAATGTGATAACGTTGTCGATATAAGGACTTACACTTTCTTTTTTTGCTTCCATCTTTTTTGCAGTACATGGTCCGATAAATACGATCTTGCAGTTTGGTTCGTGCTTCTTCATGTACTTGGCAATTTCAGCCATAGGCGAAAGATTGTGTGATATCTTATCCTTCATCTCCGGGAACTGAGTCTCTATGTACCGTACAAAGGCAGGACAGCAGGAGCTTGTCAGGAATCCTTTTTCTACCAGCTCGGAAGCTTCCTTGTATGCAACCATATCAGCGCCGAGAGCCGCTTCCATAACGCTTCTGAAGCCAAGCTGCTTAAGTCCCGAAACTACCTTACCGAGAGGCACGGCAAACTGTCCGGAAATAGAAGGAGCAACAACAGCGTGAACATTGTAACTCTTGTTTCCGTCAGAATTTTTTATTATGTCAATAGTATCAAGTATGTAGGATTTATCGCTTATCGCACCAAAAGGACACTGATAAACACAAGCGCCGCAGGCAATGCATTTTTCATCGTCAATTTTTGCGCAGCGGTTTTCATCAATTGAAATTGCCTTAGGTTTGCAGGCTCTTACGCAGGGACGTTCATTCTTTACAATAGCCGAATAAGGACACGCCGCAAGACATCTTCCACACTCGACGCATTTTGTCTTGTCGATTACCGCTTTGTGGTCAACAATTCTGATAGCATCCTTGGGACAGGCATTCATGCAGCGGTGAGCGATACAGCCTCTGCACGCCTGAGAAACCTGTATGCCGTCAACGGGACATTCATCACAGGCAATCGGCAGGACTTCGATAACATTGTTTGTTTTTCCCTGATTCATAGCGAACTTTACACGTTCGTTCACAATTGCACGTTCCTTATAGATACAGCAGCGCATAGTAGGCTGAGGTCCGGGAACGATTATCTTTGCAATATCGAGCATACCCTCCTCAAGCCTGTCATCAAAGGCAAGCTTTGCAACCTCACGCAGAACCTTATATTTAAGCTCCTGCACACTGGTATCGAACATCATAACGTATATCATTCCTTTCATTATACAATCCTTAAACATTTTCGACCCAAAACATAACTGTAAATATTATACCACAACGGACACAGAAAAGTAAAATTCCATTACGGCATATGATATATACTTTTATATATGTATTTTATTTAACTGAAATTTTTATGTTTCGGCAAAGACGTTCAACATCGTCTTTTTCTGCAAGGAACGCCGAAAATGCGCTTGCGCTTCCTGCTGCAATACCGGTTTTAAGAGCCTCATCAAAGCTGTGGGAACTGCACCAGCCGGTCAGAAATCCGGCAACCATAGAATCTCCCGCACCTACAGAATTTACCGCAGTACCTTTCGGAGCGTCACAGAAATATACCTTTCCGTCTTCTGCGGCAAGAACAGCTCCGTCCTCAGCCATTGAAACAAGGACATTTCTTGCACCTCTGTTTTTGAGTATTTCCGCATAGTACGCCGCTTTTATCTTGTCGCCTTTAAGATTTTCACCGAAGATTTCTCCAAGTTCGATATGATTAGGTTTGATAAGAAACGGTTTTAGGTCAAGTACGTTCAG
Organism: uncultured Clostridia bacterium; assembly: GCA_945876755.1. Lineage (GTDB taxonomy): Bacteria > Bacillota > Clostridia > Oscillospirales > Ruminococcaceae > RGIG8773. The sequence goes on along the minus strand of CAMCPM010000001.1, from coordinate 138,168 downwards.
CAGAAGCTTATTTGCTGCGTCAACAACGAAATGTACTCCCTTTCCCGAAAGGCGTTCCATTATATCGCGGTAAATCGTATCCGGAAGCGACCGCGGAATGCTTCCTGCCAGAACGAGAAAATCATCTGGTTTAAGCTTGTCAAGCTTTTTCATAAGCATATCCATGCTTTCCTGCGGAATATCCGGACCCATACCGTTTATTTCAGTTTCGTTATCTGTTTTCAGCTTGACGTTTATCCTTGAAAAGCCGCAGGGGAGTTCAATAAAATCACATTTGCAGCCCTGCGATTCAGTCATATTCCGAATAACAGCACCCGTGAACCCTGCCGTAAAACCAAGCGCAACGCTTTCAGTACCGAGATTGTTCAGCACCACGGAAACGTTGATGCCCTTTCCTCCGGCGAGAAGCTGTTCAGAGGAGGCGCGGTTTGTTCCGCCCATGACAAAGTCGTCGGTATGTACCACGTAATCAAGCGCAGGATTGAATGTAACCGTATAAATCACAGTGAGATCCTCCAGTCAGACCTTTTCTTCATCGCGCCAGCCTTTGCATACGTCAGCCCAGCCCTCGGGATTTGCATACTTTTCCAACTCGGGAATAGTCAGCGCAATAGCACTGTTTGAGCTTCCGCAGGCAGGATAAACCGTTTCAAAGCGCCTGAGGGATTCGTCCAGAAAAACTCTTACTCCGCTGTTTACCGCAAATGGGCAAACGCCGCCTACAGCATGACCGATAAGGGCTTCGGCGTCCTCGGAGGAAAGCATTTTCGCTTTAAGACCAAAACACTCCTTGAAGCGCTTGTTGTCGATTTTGGCGTCGCCTGCCGCAGCGATAAGGATAACTCCGCCGTCGGTATCGTAAAATGAGATCGTCTTTGCAATGTTTTCGGGTTTGCAGCCGAGAGCCTGCGCTGCAAGCTCGACCGTAGCGCTTGACACGGGAAATTCGAGTATTCTGTCGGCAATGCCCAGCGCGGAAAAATATTCTTTTACCTTTTCTATTGACATAAGCTTACTCCATTCGTTATTTTATCTCATACATTATACAACTTTTCCGCTTGTTTTGCAATATCGCTGACGGTAAAATTATAATGAAATTAAAAGAGATTATTAATCAAACAGTTCAAATAGTACTTTCTCGTTTTCAGTCATTTTTATCTTCTCCTTTACAAAACTTCCAAGGAAATCCAAAATTCCTCGGTGTTTGGTACGATTATAGAATACTTACTATTTTGAATGTTATAAATCAATAAATTGTTTTCGTTTTTATAGTTATAGCCTAAAAAATTGTATATGTCATAAATATTATTCTTTAACCCAAATCCATTAATATTTATATACTCTTTACTATCCATGTTTGATTCATACATATCTGGGAAAAAATATATTTTTAAAAATTCAATATCATTTTCTAATTCGTAAAATGTCACTAAAGCAACTAATTCGTCTTTATAATATAAATACCCACCGACTATATCACTATCACCACTTGATTCATCATTATATCTTTTATCCCTAATCTCATATCCATCCCCTAATGTACTAAACATAAGTGGCAGTTCAATTTTCTGACCATTCATGTATAAAACTTGGTTGAGTTCTTCTAAAGTCCACCCATCTTCCGGAGGCTCAATAGTTTTCATTTCGATGGTTTCAATCGCTTGTGATGTATCACTAATGCTTTCTTCCGTTTTTTTAATATGACACCCCGACAGGCTAAGCGTAATTGCACCCGCTGCCAAAATGCTTAAAAGCTTCTTTTTCATGATTTGTCCTCCCCGTGTAAATTATGTTAATAATGTATTGCAAGATAATTATATCATTTTACGCGGTTTTCGTCAATGCAGTTTACGGGAAAATCCGTTTGTTGACTGCAAATTTGCTGTGCATATGCTTTTCAAATCAGTTTTTCAGGCATAAAAATTACCCACGCAGTTAAAAACTAACGTGGGTAAGCCATTTAATGGAGCTTGTGACGGGACTCGAACCTGCGACCTGCTCATTACGAATGAGCATTAAAAATACGGTTAATCAATGCAATTACGAGGATTATTTGATATTGCTGACCCACATTTGACCCACATTGTTATTGTTTTTACTGCTTAGGTAGTCGTCAAGTTTATCAATCTGGTGGGACTTATATTCTGCGTCCAAATGCGTATATATCTGCATTGTTGTTTTTATATCGGCATGTCCGGCTTGCTCCTTTGCAGTGAGTATATCCACGCCGGCAAGGTATAGCATGGTGATATATGTGTGGCGGAGCCAATGAGCGGTTATAGGTGGGATAACCATAGGTATTTTTACGGGTGCAAATCGACTCTTAGGCAAAATAAATTTTTGGGGCATACCGGTTTTTTTATCAGTTAAAATAACATTATCAAAATTGCCAAACTTAAAATTAATTTCCCGCATATATGATTCCCACATACGCTCCCATGCGCTCTCTGTATACATATTGCCGTGAGTATCGGTGCATACCAAAAAGTTATTATTATGGTCCTGTGTTGACAGGTAATCAGCGAGTAGCTGAGGTATACGGACAACACGCATACCGGCATCTGTTTTTGTATGATTTTTAACAACAGGGCGGCTATTTACCATCTCAACGGATTTGTTTATCTTAATTGTACGGCTTTTGATGTCAATGTCCGTCCACAATAACGGTATCAGCTCCCCACGCCTTAGTCCTGCAAACATCATTATCATTGCTGCTCGTTGGCCGCGGTGCTCGGTGGGCGCCATAATCCAAGCTTGCTCTTGCTCTGTTAATGCACGCTTTGTATCTTGCGGTGCTTTTTTAGGTATTTTAACGGCAACAGCCGGGTTATAATCCAATACGCGGTTATCAATCGCCATTTGTATTATCTGTCTGCATACAGACTTATATTGCGATAGAGTCTGTTTTGCTGCGCCGCTCTCTGCAGCGTCGGAAACAATATCCTGTATGTCAATTGTACGGATTTTACATATTGGCATATGTGCTATACTTTTAAAATGGCCGACTGTATATTGATATGCAGCATATCGTTTTGCAGAGATTTCCGGCTTTTTTAATTTAAGCCAACGATCCGCCCACTCTCCAAATGTATCGCGCTCAGCGTTAACATCAATGCCTTTACCTAACTGCAGTTTAACCTCCTGCACTTTTTGCTCAAGCTCGCGATTATTGGAGGCATAAACGTACTTATATTTTCCGTCGCCGAGGTATACAGCTGATTTAACTCGCCCATCGGCGCGCTTGCTGTTTTTTATCATAGCATACCCTCCTTATAGCTTTCCCCCGATCCATGAGGACGGGGGATTATTTTTTTATAATTTTTGCAATTGCCACAAGCTGCTCGCGCTCGTCATCGTCCATGTCAGAGATAAGCTTGTCAAGCTCCTTGGGTTGCTCATTTGAGCTTTTGCTGTGGTCGGCAAAAAATGTTGTAATTGTGCCAGTAAGCATCGAGATAAGGCCTATACCAAATATCATCAATATAACGGCAACCACGCGCCCGACACCCGTTGCAGGGGATATATCGCCATAGCCGACGGTTGTGCAGGTGACTATCGACCACCACAGAGCGTCCGTAAACGGCTTATCCTCTACATATGAGATAAGTACTGACGATACGACTATCAACACGCCTGCGGTATAAAGCATATAAATAAAGCCGTTTGTATGTAAAAATTTATTAAGCTGCCGCTGGATCTTGCCAAAAACGCCGACTATCCTTGCAAATTTGGTGAGTTTGAGCAACCGCGAAAACTTTGCCAGTCTAAAAAGACGGGCAAAGCGGAAGAACGAAAAGACACTGCTAAACGGTATTATTGCGATAAGGTCAAAAATATTTGATTTAAAAAAACTCCATTTTTTAGGCGCGGCAACAAACCGCACAATGTAGTCAGCTGCAAAAATAATCAGTATTGCGGTGTCAACAGCGTAAAACGTGGTATTATCGGGGCTGACCTTGCCGCATATGTCCATGATAGCCATTACTATCGAGGCAACCGCTATCACTGTAATACCGATATCATAGGCGGCAAGCAGTTTTTTGTGCTTTGGCTCGTCCATATTACTATATACTCCTATTTATTGGATTTGGGGAGTGCATTGCGTGTGTCGTTACTGTTACAACCGCTTATACGGCACGCCCAGTAGCCGTCTTTTGAGTATGTGCTAAGCTCGTCTGCTCCGATGTCAACCTCTGCATAATTATCCTTGTCAATTTTTTTGGCAGCACGGCACTTAGGGTCGGTATGCAGGCAGGATGTCTCTTTATTTAGTATATAGTGAGTATTTTTGCCGAGACAAACGCCGTCATCGTCAAATTTATACTCAATATCGCCGATTTTTACAACGCCCGTTGCAGTTTTGCCGTTAGAGAGCAGATAATATTTTTTGCCCGATTTAAGAGTCAGCCATTTGCTTTTATACATTTTGCCGTCTTTGCCAAAATAATATTTAGACGTTTTTGTTTTAAGCCAGCCTGTTTTACGGGTGCCGTCCTTTTGTATGTAATATTTATCCTTGCCGACAGTAAGCCAGCCTTTTTTTGCGGTTGTGCCGTTGGTGTACTCGTACACATAGCCGTTATCGGTCTTGACCCATTCATCGGCATATGCTGCAGGAGCTGCCATTGTTAGGGCGATAACAGCCGCCGCCATTACTGCTGGTATACGCTTGATTTGCATTTGTCATTCCTCCATACGATTTTAGTGTTTGCTTGTTTTATATCAACCGCCCGTTGTGGGCGGTTAATTTCATGATGCGCCTTCTTTGTTTTCGGGATAGTCCTCGATCATTTGCTCCATTTTTGCGACTATCCTTATTTTATCATCGTCGTGCAATTGGCGGTACAGGTCGAGCAGGTCTTGTTCTTCCTTCTCGATATTGTTTGTAGTAGTGGATTTACCAAAAATTAGTTCTTCCGCAGAAACGCCCAAAGCCTTGGCGAGTTTTATAACGGTACTTATGTTTGTTTCCTTGGTTTCTGTTCCTAAAATTTTGTTAAGTGTTCCGAAAGGAACACCCGACAATTCAGAAAGCTGTTCATTTGTCAGCTTTCTTTCTTTTTTTATCTTTTTCAGACGGTAAATCATTTCATCGAAACTATATTCCATATGTGTCCCCCCTTTTATGGTTACATTATACTACAATTAATTACCGTTGTCAATAAAAAATTACCGAAAGATATAATTTTTTTTGAAAAAGCTCTTGACAATTACCGAAAACGGTGATATTATATACACGAAGATTACCGAAAATGGTAAAATAAAGTCGAGGTGATACAAATGTTACTGAATTTAAAGGCAGAATTTACAAGGAAAAACATGGATAGCGTAAAGGCGTTGATAGATGCTCTCGGTTGTTCCGAAAAGACAGCGCGCAATAAGTTAAACTGTGAAACAGAAATATCTGTGCCGGAAGCTATCAAAATCCGCAACAAGTATTTCAAAAATGATAATTTTGATTTTGAATACCTGTTCGCAGATACGCCGGTGAATACCCCAACATCGTGAGAAATTAGAGAGGAGGGTGAGCAGGTGTTTATATCCAAGAAAAAGTATAACGAGCTTGTGGGGCGCATTGAGCGCTTGGAATCAAATTCAGACATTTTAAAAAGTAGAGTAAAGCATAACGAGAAGCTCATTACATACATTCGCAGAAAAATGTTTGACATAAGCTCGGATTTAGGAAAAATTAAAGCCGCAGCTAAAGAAGCTACGGCTAAGATTACTCAAGATTTAGATAATCGATAATTTCAAACTTAAAATTGATTAACATTTCGGATATTTCGTTAGATAAGAATAAGATATCTTCACGGGTTGCAACGTCATGGCAGTGACGTTCATAGCGTTCCGAAATGCAAGAGCGAAAATTATCAATTATTTCATCTAAGTTGTCGCTTAATTCAGAAATGCTTCCTGGCATAAAATTCCCTCCTTTCCGCCATTATTATACAGCAGAATTGCGTGGGGTGTCAAGAAAACATCGTAAGGACTTAGAGAGGAGGGTGAGCATGGTAAGAAAAAAAGAGTTTTTATATAACTGGGACGATGTCCCGGTTATAGTTGATTTGCCTTATGCAGCGTGGGTGTTGGGTGTTACGCCCGAAACGGTGCGCAAGGAGTGCTGCCGCGGAAACATTAAGGCGTTTAAGGTTGCTGACGTTTATTGGCGTATCCGCAAGGACGACCTTATGGCGTATACCATGGGAGGGGGGGTATCGAAATGAAGTTTAAGCGTAAGCTCTGCAAGCCATGCGCCGAAGCGCTGAAAGCGGCCGGAACGCACACAGTTGTCCCCGTCGGGGATAAAGTGCAGAAAATTGACTGTTTTAAGTGCAAGCGGCGCAGGTTTGGTGAGACATACACGGTTGAAAAAATCAAGTAGGAGGAGTTAAAACAATGGACAAGCCAAGAGACAAAGCAGCAGCGTTTATTGACTGCTGTCACAAGCTGGATGAGGCACTGGAGGCACTTAACGAGTTTTACCCTTGTGCGCCGGCAAACGGGTGGTTTACCGAGGAGCAGGCTGTTGCATATAGTGCAGTCAAAGAGGCACACCATCTTGTCATGACCTGCACGCAGGATATTGTATCGGGGAGGTCAAAATAATGCGTAAAAAGCGTAAAATCATTAACAATATACTGTCAGTAGTGTTTTTCCTGACATTCGTCTGTATGTTCATTCTTGCCGGCAGCATGGAGCAGGGCACTATAAGCGACACGCAGGCGTTTGTAGCCATTGCAATAAATTTTGTAGCCATGGGAGTAAGCGGATTTATGAGTGAGCTGCTTACCCTGCCTACAAAAAAGTGAGGCTCTGTAAATGGTATCAACGGTTATGTCGACATGGATATTGCATATAAGGACTATCCAAAAATTATTAAAAATGCTAAGCTTAACGGATATGGAGCAGAGCCCAAATATACAATTACTGCTGCACAAAGCGGTCTGACGTCCGACAAAGCGGACGAAATTGCCGCATATCTGCGCAAGCTCGGCATGACTGTTGTAAAAAAGCAGGAGGTTTGATTATGCACGATAAAATGATAGCTGTTTGCAGCTTTTTTGGTATTGTAGGCGCGGCGATCGCCGAGGCTCTCGGCGGTTGGGACGATGCTATTATCACGCTTATTGTTTTTATGGCGATTGATTTTGTTACAGGTCTGCTTTGTGCCATGGTATTTGGCAAGTCAAACAAGTCTCCAAACGGAGCGTTGTCGTCCGCTGCCTGCTGGCGAGGACTTGTCAAAAAGGTTTGTACCCTGCTTATAGTGGTGATGTCGCATTACATAGACGTGCTTGCGGACGTTGATTTTATCCGCAATGCGGTCATTATAGCGTTTTGCGTTGCCGAGGTAATAAGCATATGTGAGACTGCCGGGCTTATGGGTGTACTCCCCGATGGCGTGCAAAAGGTACTCACCAAAGCGATTGACGTTTTAAAAAATAAGGATAAGTAAAATATCCCCCTCCTGCGGTTTTGGTTTTTCCGTGGGAGGGGGATTTGCGGTTATCGTGTATGCTAAATATACAAAATATGTAATTTGATATTATTCAAGGTAGGGGAGTTATCCTTTGCATTAAATTTTTGACCCACATTTTGACCCACATCTTTATTGCTTTTGACACCTTTTTGTCTTTTTTGGACACGATTTTATATTTTAAAAGTAAAATAAAAAAATCCTCGCAAGCCTTGATTTTACCACGGATTGCGAGGAATTATAAATGGAGCTGGAAACGTGACTTGAACACGCGACCTGCGCATTACGAATGCGCTGCTCTACCGACTGAGCTATTCCAGCAATATTGAATTTATAAATAACACTTATATATTATATATGTGAAAATAAAAAAAGTCAAGATAAAATTGAAATTTTGTTTGAAATTTATAAAATTATATGGTATAATAAATTAGTAATGTTGTTTTTTGTAATATCTATGCTTTAGGAGGACGCTTATGTCTCGTTCAGGAAAAAAAGTTTCCGCTTTTGCGGTTTTTGAAATAATTCTGATAGTAATTCTCGTCTTGGTGATGGTAACAATGCTTGCCTTCAATTTCCTCTTTAAAAAAGATAATTCCGCAGTGTCGGTTTTCGGATACAGCTTTTATAATACCAAGGCGGTGAATATGCTGCCGGACTTCCCGAAAAATACTGTTGTTATCGCTAAAAAATCCGAAATAGTCAATATTAAGGAAAATTCTGTAATACTTTGTAACATCGGCGAGCATACCACTTTGATAAGAGTAGTTCAGATCCAGGAGGAAGAGGGGAAGGCCAACTACGTTGTAAAGTTTGATACCTCGTCTGCTAATGAAACTTTTCGCATTGGTTCGGATGACGTTATTGCAAAAGCAGTCTGGCAGATAAATGGGTTCGGCACATTTCTTGATTTTGCAACCTCGACAGTTGGTATAATAATTGCTGTTGTAATTCCGCTTATTTTTATAATAGCAATACAGGTTGCAAGAATACTCAGTATACGAAAGCTTGAGGACGAAGCCTCAGCTCTTGACGATATTGAAGACTTTATTCAGGCACGAAACGAAGAAGAGCCTGCTCCCGTGACATTTACCGAACCTAAGTTTGTAGAAGATCTGACAGGAAAGCTTCCCGATGTTCTAAAGATAAACCGCAGTTCTGAGCCTAAGCCGGAAAAGATACTTTCCGTTGATGACCGCGGACGTGCAGATTATACCGAACGTCCTGTTGAGCAGAACAGCGAAAATTCTCCGCTGTTTACATACGACAGACTTACTGCAAAAAATACTGCGGCAAACCGTGAGCCATCGGTAGTTGGAGCAAGACATACCACGGTTTCAAATGATGAACTTTATATGAACCGTCCTACCAGAATAAATCCGGAACTGAAAAAAACAAACGAGTTTTTTGAGAAATATTCTCCTAAAAAAACTCAAGAAGCCGAAGCTTCAGATATGTTTTCTTCCGAAAAAAGCGAGCCTGTTGTGTTTACTCCGCATTTGAGCAATATTATACCTGAAAGTATTGCTGCGGTACAGGAAGAAATTTCTGCACCTTCAGAAAAAAAATCAGGTTTTGATGAAAGCGTAAAAGCCTACTTTGAAAGAAATACAGAGGAGGAAAAGCCTGAACCAGTGCATATTGCAGAAGCGGCTATTCCGGAGAAAGCTGTTCTTCCTAAAGAGACTATTGCGCCGCCGAAAAAGAAGAAGAACAATAAGGCTCTTGCAGAGCTTATGAGTATTATCGACGCCGAGGAAAACAAGCTTAAAAAGTAATTTGTATAAGGATTTAGTTGAAATGAGCAAAGGTATAATTTTTGATTTGGACGGTACGCTGTGGGATTCTTCCGAACAGGTCGTTAACGGCTGGAATAACGCGCTTGCACGCCGTTCGGAGACCCAAAAGCAAATAACTTCCGAGGAAATGCAGGGATATATGGGAAAGACCCTTGAAGCGATTGCAGAGCTTATGCTTCCCGAAATCGAGCCTGTTCTTCGTATGGAAATAATGCAGGAATGCTGCGCCGAGGAAGAAATATATCTTCGTCAAAATGGCGGAGGAAAGCTTTTTCCCGATTTGGAAAAAACGCTTGATAAGCTTAGCAGAAGATATAAGCTATTTATTGTCAGCAATTGTCAGGATGGTTATATACAGACGTTTTTTTACTGCAACAGACAGCTTGAAAAATATTTTACCGATTTTGAATGTCCGGGCAGAACAGGTAAGGGCAAAGGCGAGAATATAGGCATAGTTATGGAACGTAACGGCATTGAAAAAGCTGTTTATGTCGGTGATACACAGGGTGACTGTGATGCTTCCGATTTTGCAGGAGTGCCGTTTATCCATGCTGCATACGGCTTCGGAAAAATCAACAGAGAAGTTCCAACGGTGCAAAGCTTTGCTGAAATTGAAGATGCTGCCGCAAAAATCCTGGGGTAAAATATAAATATATAAAGGAGGATACGTTTCAAATCACTTTTGCTTTTGAAAACGTAATTTCAAATATGACTAAGGAAAAAATTGATAGAATTAATGCGCTGGCACGAAAATCACGTACAGCAGAGGGCCTTACCGAGTCTGAAAAAGCCGAACAGGCTCAGCTTAGGCAGGAATACCGTGATTCAATAAAGGCAAATCTTGTTGGTCAGCTTGAAAATATTGAATTTGTTGACAAGGGGCAGAAAGATGCTTGATTTTGACGTTTCTGCACTGCCTTCGCCATGCTATGTGACGGACGAAAGGCTGCTTGTAAAAAATCTTGAAATACTTAAATATGTGCAGGAGAGAACAGGCTGCAAAATTCTTCTTGCACAGAAAGCTTTTTCAATGTACAGCACATATCCGCTTATCGGAAAGTATCTTTCGGGTACTACGGCAAGCGGCTTGTATGAGGCAAGGCTCGGCAAGGAGGAAATGCCTGACGGTGAGACCCATGTTTACTGTCCTGCTTACAGCGAAAAGGATTTTCCGGAAATTGTGCAGTATGCTGACCATATCGTGTTTAACAGCTTCGCACAGTATGAAAAGTTTTACCCTGCGGTAAAATCCTGCGGACGACAAATTGAAGTAGGAATACGCATTAATCCCGAATACTCGGAAATTGAAACGGATATATATAATCCATGTTTTAAAAATTCCCGTCTTGGAACAGTTATAGACCAGTTTCCGGAAACGCTTCCCGACGGCATAAGCGGACTGCATTTTCATACCATGTGCGAGCAGGGAGCAGATGTTCTTGAAAGAACGATTAATGCAGTCGAGGAAAAGTTCGGCAAGTATCTGTACGGACTTAAATGGCTTAATTTCGGCGGTGGTCACCATATTACCCGTGATAATTACGATGTAGAAAAGCTTGTGAAAATTGTAGAACGGGTTCAGAAAAAATACGGTGTGCAGGTATATATCGAACCGGGAGAGGCAGTTGCTCTTAATGCCGGTTATCTTGTTGCCGAAGTTCTTGATACGCTGAAAAACGGTATGGATATTGCTATTTTAGATACGTCTGCTGCGTGCCATATGCCAGACGTTCTTGAAATGCCGTACAGACCCAATATTATCGGTTCGGGAATGCCCGATGAAAAAGCGTATACCTACCGTTTAGGAGGACCTACCTGCCTTGCCGGAGATATCATCGGGGACTATTCCTTTGATGAGCCGCTGAAAACGGGGGACAGACTTGTTTTTTGCGACATGGCGATATATTCTATGGTTAAGAACAATACATTCAATGGTATGCCGCTGCCTGCAATAGTCCTGCATACTTTGAACGGAGAAAATAAAATAATTAAACAGTTTGGATATGAGGATTTCAAGTGCAGGCTTTGATTTCTGAAAAATAAAAAGAGTACCGCACGGGTACTCTTTTTTTATTCTTCAGGCAATTCATTAAATTCCATTTCCGTGAATTCTTCAGGCACTTCTTCAATAACAGGTTCTTCAACAGGTTTATCCTGCGGAAAATCGTTGATACCATGTTCATAAACCGATTTATAAAACTTGTTAACAAGCTCGGTAAGCGCCGAGGTATATCTGTCCTTGTATTCAAGCATTTCATCAAGTATGTCGGCAAAATCCTCCGGCGAACGTTTTTGTTCAGCTTTAGGGTCGTAATTCGCTTTGATATTTGCTTCTTTCCATGCGCGGTTTATCATAGATTCGGTATAGCGTTCACGCTTCGATTCAATACCTTTTTTGAATTCTGACGGAATAGGGGATTTGAAGCTGTGGTACTTTTCGAGAACGATCAGTTCATCGAGGTTTTCCAGAATGGAATCATAATATGTAAAAAAACTTCTTGGACTTTTAGTTGCAATAATACTTTCCATCATATGATTTATGGACTTCATTCTTTTAGTAATATAATGCTTTGTCATCTCCGTAAGAAATTCGGGGGAGACCATAAGTTTCTTTTCATTTGTACCGAAAATAATATTCTGAAGCTCAATTTGTTTAGTTTTATTGGAGCTTGATGAAAAAAGTGCCATAGAAAGCCATATCCTTTCGGAAAAATATTTTCTTAATAATAACATATTTCGGTAATAATTTAGTTAACAAAGCGTTAAATATATATAAATTATGAAGACTTTTTTATGTTTGAGGTTTGTGTTTAAATACTCTGTTGAAAATGTCTTTTACCACAGGCATTGCAGCAATAATAAGCGGAATAAAGAAAATCAATTCGGTTGCGATTTTTCCGTAACGCACATAAAGCTGCGCCGTTGTTTTTGTCATAAATCCGTAGTACATCAAAATAGGAGTATTCAAAAGCAGAGAAATTATAGCTGAATCAGCGACTCTTGCTATTATTGACATTATAACAAGTTTTATGCCTTCTTTTTTGTAAAGGAAAATGCCGTATAAAAGTCCTTCAAGCACAGCCGTGCAGGAGAGCAGGGGAACAGGAGCCTGACCTCCGAGAATACATCCGATGAGGTCGCCTGCAAGAGCCGCAAGAGCAGCCGGAACGGGTCCGAACAGCATACCTACGGAAGCCAGCGCAATAAATGCAAAATTGACCTTGATAAAGTCGCCGATCTTTATAGAACACATATCCAGAACGATAAAAACAGCCACCAGGATACCTGTAACCGCAAGACATCGAACGTTTTTCAGCTCACTTGCCGAATTTTTGAACATAGAAAAAAAGCTTTTCATTATAATATACCTCCTTAAAGTTATGCTAATCTGCATAATCGGGAGACATAAAATGAAAAGCTCCTGTTATGCATTTCAGCGGGATGCGACAGATGCACCGCAAACATAAAAATGTTTTTCGTCAAGGCGACAACTCCCCGTCCGCCAAGCACTATACGCGCATCTGCCTACTCTGTAATGCCTGAAAAATATTATTGCAAAAAGTCAGAAAGAAATTTCGTTGGCAATATTGTAAAGATTTTCGTCAAAGGGCTTCTTCATTGAAAGAGCTTCTTTAATGTCAAAATCAACTATCTTGCTGTCACGCATTGCAACAACACGGTTACCGATACCCTGATCAAGAAGGTTTACAGCATAGTAACCCATTTCGCTTGCAACAACTCTGTCACGAACTGTAGGGCTTCCGCCTCTCTGAACGTGACCGAGAATAGTAGCTCTTGCTTCAATTCCGGTTCTTTCCTGGATTTCCTTTGCAATAGCTTCTGAATTTCCAACACCTTCAGAAACAACAATAATAAAGTGCTGCTTTTTGTCCTTTTTGGAAGCCTCCATCTTAGCGATAACATCGTCAAGACTGAAAGGAACCTCCGGTGTAAGAATAGCCATAGCACCAACTGCTGTACCTACATTGAGAGCGATCCAGCCTGCATTTCTGCCCATTACCTCAACGAGAGAGCAGCGGTCGTGTGACATTGCAGTATCACGGATCTTGTCGACCATTTCCATTGCAGTGTTCATAGCGGTATCGTAACCGATAGTATATTCTGTGCAGGAAATATCATTGTCAATAGTACCGGGAAGACCGATACATGGAACGCCTGCCTTTGAAAGGTCAGCCGCACCTCTGAATGAGCCGTCACCGCCTATAACAACGATACCAACAAGATTAAGCTCATCGCAGCGCTGCTTAGCCTTTAAAACATATTCCCACTCTTTAAATTCCTTGCATCTTGCAGTATAAAGCATAGTACCGCCGTGCTGAATAATATTGGAAACATCACGGGCGCCAAGCTTAACAGTTTCGCCGTTAAGCAGACCATTATAGCCTCTTTGAATACCGATAACTTCGTATCCCTTGCCGATAGCAGCTCTTGTAACGGCTCTGACAGCCGCATTCATTCCTGGAGCGTCGCCTCCGCTTGTTAATACGCCTATTCTCTTCATACCTTTTTCCTCCAAAAATTTATTATACCTTTCATAATAAACCTTATTAAACAAATAACATTATACTATTTAATACCTGCTTTGTCAAGCGCATAATTCAACAATTAACTATTTAGTTAATTTAATGCAACATTTTCTGCTCCTACAATTGAATAAAGTTCATCTGCAAGATTGCTGCAAATCTTTACGCCGGAAATATCTTTAGGCGTAAGCTTCTTTTTAAGGTCATTAAAATATAGTATGACTCTGCTGCTGCCTGCATATTTTTTGCATATATTCATAATACTTTGAATATTTTCAGCATCTTGTGAACTGCATTTTATATATAAATTCATATTTTGGAAACATTCAGAGTATTGTTCTGCATCGGCTATCTGTTCAATAATAAGCTTTGGTTCTTCGTCCTTATAGGAAAGCTTGGCATTAATGTGAACTGCCCGTCCTTTTTGAATAACATTCCTGTTTGAAGCAAGAATATCCGCAAAAACAATACCCTCAGCTTCGCCTGTCATATCTTCAATTGAAACAAAAGCCATCTGAGAGCCATTTTTTTGAGTGTAAAGCTTAATGCCTTGCAATATACAAAACAAGGATATATGACTGCCGTCTTTTAATGACCGCGTTTCATCGTAAAGTTCAGAAATGGTATTCATTCTGCATAGCTGACGGAATACAGAATAACTCTCCAATGGGTGACCTGAAAGGTATATCCCGATGACTTCTTTTTCCATTTCGAGCTTTTGAGCAAGTGGATATTCCTCCATATGAGTTATTGAAACCGATGAAGTATCGCCGTTTTCTGACATATCAAAAAAGTTTATCTGTCCCTCCATATTCCGTGAAGAGTAAGCCTGAATACTGCTGAAGATACGGTCGTAATTTTCAATCATTTCACGGCGGTTAAGTTCCAAACCGTCGAATGCGCCGCATTTGATAAGACTTTCAATAGCGCGCTGGTTTATATCCTTGCCGTTCATACGTTTACAGAAATTCTCGAGAGATGTAAAGTCTCCGAACTTTTCACGCTCTGAAATTATGTCTCTTATCGTATTGTATCCAAGATTTTTCACAGCAAGCAATGCAAAGTGTATTCCCTTTACAGATGGAGTAAACCCAAATCCGCTTTCGTTTATATCAGGATTTAAAATCTTTATTCCGTTTCTGGAACACTCAGCACTGTATTCAAGTATTTTTCCAGTGTTGTCAAGCGATGCTGTCATATTGGCTGCCATATATTGCTTAAAATAATGACATTTTAAATATGCAGTCTGATATGAAATATACGCATAAGCTGCCGCATGGGATTTATTAAAAGCATAAGAGGCAAAGCTTACCATTTCGTCAAAAACTTCATTAGCGATTTCCTCAGACACTCCGTTTTTTTGTGCGCCTTCTATAAAAACGCTACGCTCTTTGAGCATTACATCTGCCTTTTTCTTTGCCATAGCCCGCCTTACAAGGTCTGCTCTTCCATAGGAATATCCTGCCATTTTACGGCAGATCTCCATAACTTGTTCCTGATAAACTATGCAGCCGTATGTTACATTAAGAATATCTTTTAAAATCGGGTGTTTGTATGTGACTTTTTCGGGGGTGTGTCTGCACTCGATATATTTTGGTATGCTGTCCATAGGTCCGGGACGGTAAAGTGAGAGTACAGCTATCAAGTCCTCAATTGATTCGGGTCTGAGCCGCATAAGAACCTGCCTCATGCCTGCACTTTCAAATTGAAAAACGCCTGTTGTCTGACCTTGTGAAATCATCTCAAAAACAGCCTTATCATCCAGCGGAATACTGTTTATGTCAAAATTCGGTTCGTCTTTTTTTATAAATTCAGCGGTGTCACGGATAATCGTAAGATTTCGCAGTCCGAGAAAATCCATTTTAAGCAGTCCAAGACTTTCCAGTACCGTCATCGTATACTGAGTAACGATAACGTCTCCGTTTTTCTGAACGGGAACATAATTACTTACAGGTGCGTCTGAAATAACCACGCCTGCCGCATGAGTTGAGGCGTGCCTTGGCATACCCTCGATTTTTCGTGCAGTATCAATAAGCTTGCGGATGTTTTCATCGCTGCGGTAAAGCTCTTTTAAATCTCCTATTTCATTAAGCGCACTGTCCAGCGTAACGTGAAGTCCGAACGGAATAAGCTTTGAAACCTTGTCGACCATCTGATATGGAAGACCCATTACCCGTCCCACATCGCGTATCGCACCTTTTGCAGCCATAGTACCGAAAGTGATTATCTGAGCAACTCTGTCCGTTCCGTATTTGTTTACAACATAATCAATAACTTTCTGCCTGCCCTCAGTGCAGAAATCAATATCAAAGTCGGGCATGGAAACACGCTCCGGATTGAGAAAACGCTCGAACAGCAGATTGTATTTCATCGGGTCGACCGAGGTTATTCCAATGCAGTAAGCGGCAATACTTCCTGCGCCTGAACCTCGTCCCGGTCCCACGGGGATTTTCTGCTCACGGGCATAGCGAATAAAATCCCATACAATTAAATAGTAGTCCACATACCCCATACGGGTAATAACATCAAGCTCATATTCCATACGCTCGGTAATTTTCGGGTCGGGATTTTCTCCGTAACGCTTTTTCATTCCCGCAAAGCAAAGTCTGCGGAAGTAATCGTTATTATCGGTAACGCCTTCAATTGTAAATTTGGGAAGCTTGATTTTGCCGAATTCAAAGGTAACATTGCACATTTCGGCAATTTTTGCTGTATTTTCAACAGCTTGGGGAACATTGGCGAACAGCTCACGCATTTCATCTTCTGACTTCATGTAGAACTCATTCGTAGGAAAGGAAAGGGGATTAGGCTCGCTCAGCGGAGTGTTTGTCTGAATTGCGATAAGCACTCGCTGAACGTCGGAATCCTGTTTTAAAACATAGTGTGCGTCATTTGTTGCAGCAATAGGAATTCCTGTTTCGGCTGAAAGTCGATACAGCAGGGGAAGAATTCTTATTTCCTCGGGAATATTATGGTTCTGTACTTCAATATAATAATTCCCGTCGCCGAAAATTTCACGGTATTTCAGTGCAATAGCCTTAGCATTTTCGTACTCGCCGTTAACAAGCTTGCGAGGTATTTCTCCTGCCAGACAGCCCGACAAAGCAATAAGCCCCTCGTGATATTTCTCGAGAAGCTCGATATCCACCCTCGGCTTGTTGTAAAAGCCTTCAGTGTAACCATATGAAACAAGCTTGATAAGGTTCTGATAGCCTGCGTTGTTTTTGCAAAGCAGTACAAGGTGATAAGGCTTGTTGTCCTGTCCGTGAATTTTATCAAAACGGGTACGGGGCGCAACGTAAACTTCGCAGCCGATGATAGGCTTGATTCCCTGTGCAATTGCTTCATTGTAAAATTCCACGGCAGCGTACATACAGCCGTGGTCGGTAACAGCAACAGCGTCCTGCCCAAGCTCTTTTGCACGGGCAACAAGCTGCTTCAAGCGGCAGGCGCCGTCAAGCAGACTGTATTCGCTGTGCAGATGAAGATGTACAAAGCCCATACGGCGCACCTCCGTTATTATTTTTCATTCCGTTCCTCGCGCAAAGCCTCCGCAATCTCGGAGATCCTTTTCAGCCTGTGGTTTGCACCGGAACGTCCCAGCGGCTTGTCCAGAGCCTCGCCAAGCTCGCGCAGAGACATTTCGGGATACTCCATTCTCAGCTCCGCAATATTTATTAGGTCGGCAGGAAGACTATCCAGACCGATAGTATTTGCGATATACTCAATATCCGCGATCTGCTTGTCCGAAGCTTTAAGCGTGCGTTCGATATTTGCGGAATCGCAGTTTGCAATGCGGTTTGCCTTGTTGCGCACGTCCTTATAAATTTTCACGTTCATCAGGTCGATGCTGCTCATTGTCGCACCCATAAGCGTCAGCAGGTCTTCAATAGCCTCACTGCCTTTCAGGTAGATCACATACATATTTTTCCGCTCGGTATATTTTGCATTTATACCGACTCTCATCAGCAAATCAAGAAGATCCTGCGTCAAGTCATAGTATGGCACAACAAATTCAAGATGATACTCCTTGATAGGCTCGGTAATGCTTCCGCAGGAGAGAAATGCCCCAGCAATAAAAGCAAAAACACTGTTGTTGTCGATAATATCCTCCTGAATGCGGTGAATAAGGGTGCTGCTGGAAATTCTGTAACGGTAAATAATTTCCTCTCTGAAATATTCTGAGGGAATACTTATAGAATAAAGCGAAACATTGTTTTTCTTTTCTGTCACCGAAACCTCGGCAATTCCGCTGCCGCCGATAACGTCATCCGCAAGACGGCAGAAAAGTTCGCACACAAGCTTATTTTCCGTCTGGAATGTTATCGAATCGGGAGTAAAGTTCTTGCAGAACAAAAGCATACCGTACAAACAGCTGTATTTTCTGTCCTTGTCGGTAATAACGGAACATAACTCCTTTTTTACGGAGTGTGAAAAAGACATACGATCAATCCTTTACCTGTCTTTGTTGATATCCCTGTGGCAGATGCGGCACTTCATATTTTTATCCGAAAGATATTTATAAATCGTTTCTGCAAAGGTAACGCTTCTGTGCTTGCCGCCTGTGCAGCCGAAAGCTATGACAAGCTGGCTCTTGCCCTCGTGTATATACAGCGGAATAAGAAAATCCAGCATATCCTCAAGCTTTTTCACCAAGGTCTGGGACTGTTCAAAGCTCAGCACATAATCTCTTACACAGCTTTCCAGACCCGTATGATGTTTAAGCTCGGGAATATAAAACGGATTGGGCAGGCATCTTACATCAAAGACCAGGTCTGCTTCACGAGAAACGCCGTATTTGAATCCGAACGACATTACTTTGACGACCATCGACTCGTTTGGATTGTCGAGAAAAAGAGAGTAAACCGTTTCTTTCAGCTGGTTCATTGAAAGTTCGGACGTGTCTATGTAGTAATCTGCGTGTTCACGGACTGAAGCAAGAACCTCTCTTTCGGTGTTGATAGCTCTTTGCAGACTTCCGTGGCACTGTTCATCAAGAGGGTGTTTGCGTCGGGTTTCTTTGTATCTTTTTATAAGTACCTCGTCGCTGGCGTCCAAAAAAAGTATAGAAGTGTCAAGGTTATTGCTTTTCAGGTAGTTTAGTCCCTCGTCAAGTTCAAAAAACAGCTCTCCGCCCCTGATGTCGGTAACTATCGCAACCTTTTGCATCTGACCATTGTTGATACATATTTCCGCAAATTTTGGGATAAGCTGTGGAGGAATATTATCAATGCAGTAGTAACCAATATCTTCCAAAACGTTTACTGCACCGGATTTTCCCGAACCGGACAAACCTGTTACAATCAGAAATTTCATATTATCGTTCCTTTCAGCGCCGCTCAAAGCTTTTTATCAGTAATGATAAGCGGTTCGCATTCGAGCGTATAACCTGTTTTTTCCTTAACTGTTTTCTTTACAATATTTATCAGCTCCATAAGCTGTTTGAAATCGGCATTGCCCTTATTTATGACAAAACCGCTGTGCTTGGTGCTTACTTCCGCATCGCCCACATGAACACCCTTTAATCCGCACTGCTCAATAAGCAGGGAAGCGTAGCTGCCCTCGGGACGTTTAAAGGTGCTTCCTGCACTGGGATATTCCAAAGGCTGCTTGCTGCGGCGCTTTTCCATAAGTTCGTCCATCTGCGACTTTATCTGCGCCTTATCGCCTTTTTTCAGCTTGATAACAGCGGAAAGAATAATTTCTCCGCTTTCTGTAAAGCGGCTGCGGCGATATGAAAAATCAAGCTTATCCGCAGAATATTCGGTAATTTTTCCGTTTCTGTCCATAACCCTTACGGAAGAAACAACATCTTTCATTTCGCCGCCGTAAGCGCCTGCATTCATAAATACAGCTCCGCCGAGAGTTCCCGGAATTCCATAAGCAAATTCAAGACCACTCAGACCGTTGTCAAGAGCGAAAATGCATAGCTTTGAAAGAGGAGTACCTGATGTGCATAAAACCGAAGTTTCGTCCATAAGCGAGATATCGGAAAAATCCGTTCCCGAAACAAAAACGGCTCCGCTTATGCCGTCGGAGTCAACAATAAGATTTGAGCCCTTGCCGAAAATGTAGTAGGGAACACCAAGATTTTCTGCAAGCGGAATGAGTCTTGCAAAGCTTTCTTCACTGTTAAGCTTTACAAGCAGGTCACACCTGCCACCGATTTTAAATGTTGTGTAATCTTTGAGTACAGCGCCTTTTTCGGCATAGCAGCCCAACGCCTCCGCTTCTGCGGTGATCTGTTCAATTTTCCCCGTTAAATCAATCATAACACAGCCGCCTTGTTTTTTGTAATAGTTTATGCGTTTTCTCCGAAAATATTGCCGCTCTTTGAGGATATGAAAGAATAAAGCCTGTCCCAATCAGCATTTACCACGAGCTTTTCGGGGAAATCCTGTTCCGCAAGCAGGTCAAGTGCGTTGTCGAATTTACCCACGAGCGTGCAGAAATGGGCGTCGGAATTTACAACAACGGGAATTTCATATTTTTTGCAGATACGAATAACTTCCCTGTAATTATCCGAAGTATTTTTCCAAGTAATTGAACTTTCATTTATTTCAACAAGCTTGCCGCATTCCTTGAATTTTTTCAAACATTTTTCGTAATCAAATTCATATCCTACAGTAGCGCAGTGTCCTATAACATCAATATATGGATTTTCAGCTGCGCCGAGGTAAAGCTTTGTGATTTCCTCACGTGAAGCCTTTGCAAGCTGATTCCTGTGAATTGAAGCAATGATCCAATCAAGAGAACGGCACTCTTCCTCGGGAAAATCAATGTTTCCGTCATAGTCGATAATGCTTGATTCTGCTCCGAAAATAAGTTTCACTCCGCAAAGTTCCCGTGGCAGCGCCTTATGCAGATTATGGAAATGCCACACATGAGGACCGTCCGTTGAAGCCGGAGTGTGGTCAGTGATGGCAAGAGCTTCAAGCCCTGCTTTTTCTGCGAACTGCGCCATTTCAAGCACAGTGGAATATGCGTGGGTAGAGGCTACCGTGTGAGTGTGAGTATCGGCAATAATGCGCAAAACAGGTTCCTCCAATCAATAAATATCCCATTTTTTAATGGTTTCCTTGCGGTCCATGTCAAGTCCGAGGTTGTCGAGCAGCTCCTGAGCGGCATTGTAACCCATCTTCTTCTGACGGTTGTTCATTGCGGCAACTTCAAGAATGACCGCAAGGTTTCTGCCCGGCTTGACGGGAATTGTCGTGCATGGTACTTTTACGCCGAGAATAGAAGTATACTCATTGTCAACGCCCATTCTGTCGTAAACTTTTTCGCTGTCCCAAGGTTCAAGTTCAACGATCATGTCGATTTTTTCCGTTACCTTTACTGCACCCATACCGAACAGACGGCGCGCGTTTACAATTCCTATGCCGCGAATTTCAAGGAAGTGTCTGATATTTTCGGGCGAAGAACCCACAAGGCTGATGTTGGAAACGCGTCTTATTTCAACAGCATCGTCTGCAACAAGTCTGTGACCGCGTTTGATAAGCTCTACAGCAGTTTCACTCTTGCCGACGCCGCTTTCGCCGAGAATAAGCATACCCTCGCCGTATACCTCTATAAGTACGCCGTGACGTGTGATTCTCGGAGCAAGGTGCAGGTTAAGGAAAGCGATAAGTGCAGCCATAAAGCTGGAGGTGCTGTCCTTGCTTCTGAGAAGGGGTACTTCATATTTTTGTGCAATTTCGACCATTTCGGGGAAATAGGGAAGCTCGCGGGAGATTATCAGCGCAGGAATGTGCTGAGCAAAAAGCATATCGAGACGTTCATAACGGGTCTGTTCGTCAATGGTTGCAAGGTATGCAAATTCCATTTTTCCGAGGATCTGGATACGTTCGTTATTGAAATATTCATAAAATCCCATAAGCTGAAGTCCGGGACGGTTAAGGTCGGTTTCGTTGACCATAAGCCTTGCCGAATCTTCCGGGAGATAAATTGTTTCAAGGTGAAATTCTTCTATAATGGTTTTCAGCGCCACGTTAAATTTTTTCTCAGCCATGCAAAATCATTCCTTTACAATTTACTGTTTCCGTACAGAAACATAATCATATTTATTATACAACATTTCAGAAAAATATCAAGTGTTATTGCATTTTATTTGTAAAACCGCTAAAATTATTTCGGGAAAAAATATAAAAACCACTTGCTATTTTGTGCAAATTGTTGTATACTGTCTAATGGAATAAAATTTACTTGTAAAATGAAATTTATTTTGCTGTTGGAAAGGACGATGCTTATGACAGCAGTAGGATTTATAGGCGCAGGAAATATGGGTTTTGCCATTATAAAGGGTATTGCAGGCAGCAGCTTGAATGATAAGGTATCAATGTATGCTTACGACCCTAAATGTGAAATGCTTGAACGTCTGAAGCCATTTGGCGTTACAACGTGTGTGAGTGAGAAAGAACTTATTGAAAAATGCGATTATGTTTTTCTTGCAGTAAAGCCGCAGCAGCTTGACAGCGTTCTTGAAACATCCGGCAAAAGCTTTACCGAAAATAAGGTGATCATCTCTATTTGCGCTGGAATTACCGCGGAATATATCCAATCGAAAACTGTTTCGGGAGTAAAGGTAGTTCTCGTTATGCCCAATACTCCGCTTTTGCTGGGAGAGGGTGCTTCAGCACTTTCGAGAAACGCAAACGTCAGCGATGATGAGTTCGATTTTGTAAAAAATATCTTTGCTTCCTGCGGCAAGGCTGCGGTAGTCCCTCAGGATAAAATGAAAGAAATAATTGCAATAAACGGAAGCAGCCCTGCATTCATATACCTTTTTGCAAAGGCTTTTGTGGACTATGCAGAATCGGTGGGTATTGGCGAGGATACTGCTAAAGAGTTGTTTTCACAGTCGCTTGTTGGCTCTGCCAAAATGATGACTGATTCGGGATACACCATTGACGAGCTTATTAAAATGGTGTCCAGTCCCGGAGGAACGACTCTTGCAGGCTTGCAGGAACTTTATGACGGCAAGTTGACTGAAACTGTCACAAATGCCTGCGAAAGCTGTACAAGAAGAGCCTACGAACTTTCAAAACAGTAAGCATTATTCATTGCTTGTCCGCATAGACTTTACTAAAAAGTAAAGGACGGTTCATTATGACGGACAACCATATTTCAAATCATTATAAAGGAAAATCTGACATCAGGCTTACGGTTCTTACTATGCTGTACTTTTCGGGAGTCCTGCTTGGTACCGTTCTGTACTGTATGCTTGACGGAGAACAGCTTGAAGCCCTTAACGGCATAACGGGAAATTTTGTTTACGGCAGACTTAACCACACGTTCTGGGAAACTCTTGTAAATTCTTTTTCGGGAGCGTTCATGATGCTTTTGCTCTGCTTTTGGATGGGGTTCAGTGCGGCATCACAGCCGATTGAAATGCTTTTACCTATGTTCCGCGGAATGGGAGCAGGCGTTGCAGTTTCGGGAATTTATTACGCTTACGGCGCTTCCGGGATAGGAATAGCCGCAGTGTTGATTGTTCCGGGAGCAGTCATTTCGGCGTTTGCAGTGATAATCGCTGCACGGGAAGCACTTGATTTGTCGGGTAATATTTATCTGTCGGCTTTCGGCAAAAACGCTTCCGGCGGACAGATAGATTTCAGGCTTTATTTTACAAAGTTCGTGATATTGTGTGTAATATTGGCTGCTTCGTCGTTTGCAGACAGCATTTTAACGTTTCTGTTTGCAGGCTTCTGGACGGGTTTGCTTTAAATCAACGGGGAAAGTTAAAAATAAAGGAGTTGCGTTTTTTGTCATTATTCGGAATGTTTGATTATGAAAAAGCAGGAAAGGGCGTTGCTAAAAACGCTCCTAAGAAAAAAGCTTTTTTCGATTTTTTTGAAATGTATTTCAGGTATATGTGGCGGCTTATGAAGCTTAATATGCTGACGTTTATTTTTTGTATTCCCGTGGTAACGATAGGACCTGCCCTTGCCGGCATGACAAAGGTTTTGCGTAATTATACGCTTGATAAAAATTCGTTTATCTTTCACGATTTTTGGAAAGGCTTTTCACAGAACTGGAAACAGTCTTTGCCTGTGGGACTGCTGGATCTGCTGTTTGCTGTGTCCGCAGTAACGGCGCTTCAGGTATATCCGCAGATGGCAAAGGCGGCTGAATCCGGCGGAATGATATATACGATTTTGTGTATAATATCCATAAGTTTTGCATTGACGCTGCTTATGATGAATTTCTACATTTTCCCAATGATCGTGGCAACAGATTTAAAATTAAGGGATATTATCAAAAACAGCTTTTATCTTACCTGTATTGCTCTGAAAAAGAACTTTTTCACTCTTCTTGCTGTAATTGCAGTGACCGCTGTGCTTATCGTATCATATATAATGAGTCCTGTAACTCTTTTGCTTATTCCATTGTGGTCTATAACCTTTATCGGATTTATTATAATGTATAACTCTTATCCGCAGATTCAGAAATATGTTATCAACCCGTATTACGAGGAAAGGGGAATGGATAATCCGGAGTACGATTACCTTAAACCACTTTCTGCGGATGACAGCGTTTTCACAGACCACGGCGGAGAGGAAACTCCTATTGAGGGAAAAAAGAAAAAAGGAAAAATTATTTCATAAAAACCCTTTACAAATCGATTTTTGTGTGATATAATTAATGCGTTGCGTTCTGCGAACGCATAAGAATCCGTCTACTTGGTCTGCGGAGTAAGCCCTTTGGGAAATAATACCTGCCGCTTACTATGTTACGGAAAATATTTTTAAAGAGGTGTTTTTGCTATGATGCAGAAAGAAGAAAAAACCGCGATTATCGCAGCTAACAAAACAAGCGAGAACGACACAGGTTCGCCCGAGGTTCAGATCGCAATTCTCACAAAGAGAATCAACGACCTTACCGAACATCTGAAGGTCCACAAGAAGGATCACCACTCCAGAAGAGGACTTCTCAAGATGGTTGGTCACAGACGTAACCTTCTCAACTACCTTGCTAAGAAGGATATCAACAGATATCGTGCAATCGTAGAAAAGCTCGGTCTTCGTAAGTAATAATGTTCTGAGGGCAGTAAGTAAAGGCACAAGCCTTTACTCTGCCTTTCGTACGTTAAAAAAGGCATTAAATACGGTGGCAGTTGTTTAGCATTAAATCGTACCCGTTCTATATGGATGGGCAGGATTTATTGCTAAAACTGCGACCTGAAAAATTAAGGAGGCAGTTTATGTTTGAAAATTACAAGGTATTCAAAACCACATATGCAGGCAGAGAGCTGATTGTTGAAACAGGAAAGACTTGTGAACTTTCTAACGGTTCATGCTGGGTACGCTACGGCGAAACTGTTGTTATGGCAAATGTAACGGCAAGCGTTAAGCCCAGAGAGGGAGTTGACTTTTTCCCTCTTTCCGTTGATTATGAGGAAAGACTTTATTCCGTTGGACGTATCCCCGGTTCTTTTATGAAGAGAGAGGGCAAGCCCAGTGAAAAGGCTATCCTTACTTCACGTGTTGTTGACAGACCTATTCGTCCACTTTTCCCTAAGGATATGAGAAACGATGTTTCTGTTGTAATGACTGTACTTGCAGTTGACCCTGACAATTCTCCCGAAATTTGCGGCATGATCGCTACTTCCGTTGCTATTTCAATTTCCGATATTCCTTGGAACGGTCCTATCGGCGGCATTAGCGTAGGTCTTGTTGACGGCGAGATCGTGCTTAATCCTACTCTTGCTCAGCGCGAAAAGTCAGACCTGAACCTTACCGTTGCAGGTACAATGGAAAAGATCGTAATGATCGAAGCAGGTGCAAACGAAGTTGACGATGACACCATGCTTGAAGCTATCATGACAGGTCATGAGGAAATCAAAAAGATCGTCGCTTTCATTTCCGATATTCAGAAAGAAATCGGCAAGAAGAAGTTTGAATTTGAGTCTATGGAGGTTGACCACGACCTGTTCGATGCCATCGAAGTTCTTGCAGGTGAAAAGGTTAAATTTGCTCTTGATACAAACGACAAGAACGTTCGTGAAGAAAGACTTAATCCTATCAAGGACGAGATTCACGCAGCATTTGATGAGCAGTACCCCGACAAGCTCGCTATGATCGACGAGTGTATCTACAAGCTTCAGAAAAAAATTGTTAGAAACTGGCTCTACGAGGGCAAGCGTGTTGACGGAAGAGGTATCGACGAGATCCGTCCTCTTGCTGCAGAGGTAGGCGTGCTTCCGAGAGTACACGGTTCGGGTCTCTTTACAAGAGGTCAGACTCAGGTTCTTACCATTGCAACTCTCGGTCCTGTAAGCGATTCCCAGAGAATTGACGGTCTTGACGAAGAGGACAGCAAGAGATATATGCACCACTATAATTTCCCATCCTATTCCGTAGGCGAAACTAAGCCCAGCAGAGGTCCCGGACGCCGTGAAATTGGTCACGGCGCACTTGCAGAACGTGCTCTTGAGCCTGTAATTCCTTCCGTTGAGGAATTCCCTTATGCTCTCAGACTCGTTTCCGAGGTTCTGTCTTCTAATGGTTCTACTTCACAGGGCTCTATTTGCGGTTCAACTCTTGCTCTTATGGACGCAGGCGTTCCAATTAAAGCTCCCGTTGCAGGTATTTCCTGCGGTCTTATCACAAGAGATGACGGCAGCTTTATGACAATGGTAGATATTCAGGGCCTTGAGGACTTCTTCGGCGATATGGACTTCAAGGTAGGTGGTACTCATAAGGGTATCACAGCTATTCAGGTTGATATCAAGGTTGACGGTCTTACACCTGCAATCATTAAAGAAGCTTTTGCAAAGACTCATAAAGCAAGAGACTATATCCTTGATGAGATCATGCTCAAAGCAATTCCTGCTCCTAGAGCAGAAGTTGGCAAGTACGCTCCTAAGATGCTCCAGACAAAGATTCCTGTTGACAAGATCCGTGAGGTTATCGGTCAGGGCGGCAAGGTTATTCAGAAAATTTCCGCAGACTGCAACGTTAAGATCGACATTAACGATGACGGTAATGTATTTATTTCCGGTATCGACATGGATAACGCTAAAAAGGCGCTCCAGATCGTGGAAACAATTGCAAATGACCCCGAAATCGGTGCAATTTACAAGGGTAAGGTTGTTCGTATTATGAATTTTGGCGCATTTGTTGAAATTGCTCCCGGCAAGGACGGTTTGGTTCACATCTCCAAGCTTGACAAGCAGAGAGTCGAAAAGGTTGAGGACGTTGTTTCCATTGGCGACGAAATCGTTGTTAAGGTAATGGAAATTGACAGCCAGGGCAGAATTAACCTTTCCAGAAAGGACGCTCTTGCAGATATCGAGGCTAAGAAAAACAGTTGATGAAATAATGTGAAAGCAGATTTGTTCCTTTCACACTTTTACACTCCTTTCATAAAATATTGTGAAAGGAGTGTTTTTCATGCTTGAAATCCGGCTTTTGCTCATTTTTTTGGCTTGTGCTGCATTAATTTTTATAAACGGCTTGGCTGCAATTAATTCGGTAAGCTATAATATGAAAAAATCGGGAGTGCTTCTTTTCATTCCCGTAACGAAAAATACTGCGGATTTGGAGTTTATTGTAAGGAATTGTGTATTTCGTCTTGCGGAAGAGTATCCCGAAACAATTGTGATTTTATTAAATTTTAGTTCGGACAGCGAAAATATCCGAATTTTTGAGAAACTTATGACGTGTTCCTGCAAGTATACAATAATTAATTCGGAAGAATGTTCAGAAAATATTTGCAAAATAATAGATAGTGTGATATACTAAATATGTATGTACAATAAGTTGTGCTATAAAGGTGGTATAATATGGAGGATTTTAACAACTTAACAGAGCTTGAAGGCGTTGTTGAATCTGTATTATTTACCAACCCAAATAACGGTTATGTTGTCCTTGACCTTGATGTCCACGGCGATTATGTTACAGTTGTCGGCGAATTGGGAAATATTGAAGAGGGCGAGGAACTTGTTGTTATTGGTGAATATGTTAAACACGCCAAATTTGGAATGCAGTTCCGCGCAAGCTTTTGTCAGCGTAAAATGCCAGCAACTACAAACGCTATTTTAAAATACCTTTCATCAGGCGTACTTAAAGGGATAGGAAAAACTCTTGCCAAGAGAATGGTTGACGAATTTGGCGAAAATACACTTGATGTTATAGAAAATGAGCCTGAATTGCTTGTAAAGGTGAAAGGCATTACAGCAAGCAAGGCAGAAGAAATTTCTATGGAATTCAAGCGAATTTTCGGTATGCGTGCGTTGATGATTTTTCTTTCTCAGTATAATATTCCTCCGTCAGCGGCGGTAAGTGCATGGAAGAAGTGGGGGCAGTACGCCGTTGAAATAATCAAGGAAAACCCGTATATGCTTTGCGGAAACGGAATTGACCTTGAGTTTGACAAAGCGGAAGCAATGGCGTTAAAAGTGGGTTTTCCTCTTAATAATGACGGTAGAATCAAAGCAGGTATAATACATATTCTGGTAAATAACACCTTTTCGGGGCATACCTGCTTGCCTTATGACAGATTGAAAAAAACAGCTTTGAAGCTTCTTGAAGTGGAAGAAGAATTGATTGATAAATGTATAGAAAATGAGTGTAAAGAAGAAAACCTTGTCATTTATGAAAAGGAAAATCGCAGATTTGTTTATTTGAGCGATTATTTTATTGCCGAACAGTACATAACAGGCAGACTTGCGGTAATGAGCAGCTGCTTGAAAGATACAAAGTACGATTACACAAAGCTCATTGATATAGAGGAAAAAGCTAAGATCATAACCTATGCCGAGCAGCAGCGTAAAGCTATTGCCCTTGCCTTGTCACAAGGCTTTATGATACTTACCGGCGGACCCGGAACGGGAAAAACAACTACGCTGAAAGCTATAATTTCCCTTTATGAGCAGCGTGGAATGAAAGTAATGATTGCTGCGCCTACGGGAAAGGCGGCAAAACGAATTTCCGACCTTACTGGGTATGATGCAAAGACTATTCACCGTATGCTTGAGGTAGCTTTTGATAATAGCGGAAAGCCTCGGTTCAAGCATGATGAAAATAATCCGATAGCCTGCGATGTAATGATAATTGACGAAATGTCAATGGTAGATACACTTCTTTTTGAGGCGCTTCTTAGGGCGCTGAAGCTGTCTTGCAGATTGATAATGGTCGGGGACAGCGACCAGCTTCCGTCAGTTGGCGCAGGAAATGTACTTAAAGATATGATAGACTGCGGAAAGCTTCCGGTTGTAAAGCTTACCGAGATTTTCAGGCAGGCTCAGCAAAGCTGTATTATTACAAATGCTCATAAAATCGTAAACGGCGAGCAGCCCGATTTGTCGCGGTCGGACAACGATTTCTTTTTTATGCAGCGTTTGGATTACGAAGCTGCGTCCGATACTGTTGTAGAGCTGACCGTAAACAGACTGCCAAACGCATATAAGTTTTCGCCTGCCGAGGATATACAAATACTTTGTCCGTCTCGAAAGGGCGCTCTCGGCGTTGTTGAGATGAACAAGGTTTTGCAGCTTGCGATAAATCCGCCGTGCAGGGAAAAACAGGAGCTTAAAGGCGTTCTGTACAATTTTCGGGTAGACGACAAGGTCATGCAGGTAAAAAATAATTATGATATTATCTGGACAAAAGGCATTGAAAAGGGTACTGGTATTTTTAACGGAGATATCGGTATAATTTTAAAGGTAGTAAAATCCGAAAGCAAGGTACTGATTGATTTTGACGGGCGGATCGCCGAATATTCCTATGAAATGCTCGACCAACTTGAGCTTGCCTATGCAATATCCGTTCATAAAAGTCAGGGAAGCGAGTTTAATGCGGTTATAATTCCGCTTTTGGGCGGCTTCGAGAAGCTTTATTACAGAAATTTGCTGTATACTGCGGTTACGAGGGCGAAAAAAATGCTTATTATTGTCGGTTCTATGCGCGTGGTAGAATCAATGGTAAACAACAACCGCAGGACTCTGCGATACACCTGTCTGAAAGATATGCTTGAAAAGGAGCTTGAGCATAGTGAAAATCCAACTGAATAAATGTAAAGCTTTTTTGCTTGACATATTTTTCCCGAACAGGTGTCCGTTTTGCGATGATTTTATACGTTGGGACAAGCTTATTTGTAACAATTGCAGAGAATCTCTTATTCCGGCAAATGATAAAATCTGCCGTATCTGCGGACAGGAAAAATGCTGCTGCCATGACAACAAATTTAATTATGATGCTGTTTTGGCTTCGTTCTTTTATAATGATAAAAATGTCAGCAAAGCTGTTTACAGCTTTAAACATCAGGGTATAATCAATATAGCTGAGTATACTGCATACGATGCATCTGTTCATATTAAAAATGAAAATATTACTGTTCCGGATATGATAGTTCCTGTCCCTATGGGCATACGCAAGCAGCGAAGCAGGGGACACAATCAGGCGGAACTTCTGGGACAGTGTATAGGTAAAGAACTTGACATACCTGTCAGGAATGATTTGCTTTATAAAAAAGATACAAAAGACGAACAGCACATTCATACCGCTGTTGAACGCATAAAACGTGTAAAGGGTTTGTTTTATTGCGAAAATGAGGATTTGTCTGGGAAAAGTGTTTTGCTGTGCGACGATGTTATGACAACGGGAGCTACTCTTAACGAGTGTGCAGGATTGCTTAAAAGTATGGGTGCGGAAAAGGTTATTGCCGTTGTTTGCGCGGCAGCAAGGCTTGATAATTCACAGGAAAAGGGTGCATAAACATGGACATTGGAATTGATTTGGGTACTGCTAATGTAATGATTTCTGTTGGTAACAAGGGAATTGTTCTTAATGAACCGTCTGTTGTGGCGTTCAACAAAAAGCTTAACGAGGTTATCGCCGTCGGCGAGGAAGCATATAAAATGGTTGGCAGAACTCCCGATTATATTACGGTTGTACGTCCGTTGAGCGATGGAGTTATTTCCGACCACAAAATGACTGAAAGAATGATTACGGCGTTTATTGAAAAGGTAACGGGCAAGCAGCTTTTTATGCCTAATATAGTTATGTGTATCCCGTCCTCAATAACGGATGTGGAAAGCCGTGCAGTTGTAGAGGCGGCAAAGATAGCAGGCGCAAGGCAGGTTTATCTGATTGAAGAGCCTGTTGCGGCAATTATGGGAGCAGGCGTTGATATCTCAAAGCCTGAGGGCAACATGGTTGTTGATATTGGCGGCGGAACTACCGATATTGCGGTAATTTCTATGAACGGCGTTGTAACCAAATCATCGGTCAAGGTTGCCGGAAACAAGCTTGATAAAGCAATTGTAAAGTACGTTACAAACCGTTACAGAATATTGATAGGCGAGAAAACAGCAGAAAATGCGAAGATAGCAGCTGCAAATGTTTATTCTCCAGACGGAAGCAGAAAAATAATTGTCAAGGGGCGTCATCTTGTTCGCGGACTTCCGGAACAAATCGAGCTTACCGATTATGATATCTATGAGGCGATAATTGATAACGTCCGTGAAATGATTGATGCGGTAAAATCCGTTTTTGAAAAGACTCCTCCTGAGCTTGTGGGTGATATTTACCGCAACGGAATTTATCTTACCGGCGGCGGAGCAATGCTTTACGGGCTGGACAGGCTTATGTCTTCTCAGGTGGGAGTTACCTGCAATATAGCCAATGACCCTATTTCCTGCGTCGCAAAGGGTACAAGGTACGCCTTTAAAAATATCGACAAGCTTCTTGATGGTTTTGAGCACGTTTCAATGTATAAATAGTATAATACAAGCCCGGTTTCGCATATTCTGCTGTAAAGCTTTAAACAGTCTTTACGGAGGGATATTATGAACTGTACTTTGACAGAACTGAGAAGCAAAGAAATAATTAATATTAAAACAGGCGCACGACTCGGTTATATTGATGATATTGAATTCAATACCGACGACGCTTCGGTAAAGTCTTTTATTGTTTATGGCAGAACGCGTCTTTTCGGACTTCTTGGCAAGGAGGATGATATTGTGATAACCTGTGCCGATATTGAAATTATCGGGGTCGATACAGTCCTTATCTCTGTCGATGAAGCAAATTTGTTAAAAAGAAAGACAAATGGTGTGAAAAGTTTGTTGAAATAGCATAATAAATTGCGCTTGCAATTTTTGTATAAATGTGATATAATATTTAAGCAATTCGCACGCGTGTGTTTTTAACGGACGGTGCTTTCCCTAAAGTAAGCTGCCGTTAAGCTAAGCTGCGCGGAGGATAATAAAACCATATTTTAGGAGGAACTACAAATGGGCGTAGTATCAATGAAACAGCTTCTCGAAGCTGGCGTACACTTCGGTCACCAGACCAGAAGATGGAACCCGAAAATGGCTCAGTACATTTTCACAGAAAGAAACGGCATCTATATCATCGACCTTCAGAAAACAGTAAAGAAGCTTGACGAAGCTTATAACTTTATCAAGTCTGTTTCTGAAAACGGCGATTCTGTTCTCTTTGTAGGTACAAAGAAGCAGGCAGGCGATTCCGTTAAGGAAGAAGCTATCCGTGCAGGCGTTCACTATGTAAACGCAAGATGGCTCGGCGGTATGATGACAAACTTCAAGACTATCCAGAGAAGAATCAAGAGACTTGAACAGCTTCACCAGATGGAAGAGGATGGCACATTTAACCTTCTCCCCAAGAAGGAAGTTGTTAAGCTTCAGCTTGAAATTGAAAAGCTCGAAAAATATCTTGGCGGTATCAAGACAATGAAGAAGCTCCCCGGCGCTCTCTTTATCGTTGACCCCCGCAAGGAAAAAATCGCAGTTGCCGAAGCTAAGAAGCTTGGTATTCCCATCGTTGCAATCGTAGACACAAACTGCGACCCTGACGACGTTGATTACGTTATCCCCGGTAACGACGATGCTATCCGTGCTGTAAAGCTTATTGCAGGCGCTATGGCTGACGCTATCATCGAGGGCAGACAGGGCGAGGCTGTTGAAGCTGCTGCTGAGGAAGCAACAGAAGAAGCTGCCGAATAATTAATTACGAAGGTTCGGGCAGACACAATAATATTATGTCTGCCCTGATTTCGATATACCGAATTAAATTTAGGAGGAATATAAATGGCAAAGGCATCCGTTCAGGAAATCAAAGATCTTATGAAGGCTACCGGCGTAGGCATGATGGATTGCAAGAAGGCTCTTGAAGAGGCTGACGGCGATACAGAAAAGGCTGTTACCATACTCCGTGAAAAGGGTCTTGCAACACAGGCTAAGAAGAGCGGCAGAATTGCTGCAGAAGGTATAGTTGCTTCTGTAGTTGATGGCAACGTTGGTGCTGTTGTAGAAGTAAATATTGAAACAGACTTTGCTGCAAACAACGAAGAGTTCAAGGCATTCGTTGCAGCAGTTGCAAAGACTGTAATCGAAAAGAATCCTGCCGATCTTGACGCACTCAAGGCTGCAACTATCAGCGGCGGTGACAAGAGCGTTGAAGAAACTCTTCAGGATCTCTTTATTAAGATCAGAGAAAATATGGTTATCCGTCGTTTCCAGAGACTTGAGGGCGTTCTCGTTCCTTATGTTCACGGCGGCGGAAGCATTGGCGTAATGGTAAAGCTTGATACAGATCTTCCTGCCGATAAGGTATTTGAAGTAGGTAAGGACTGCGCACTTCAGGTTGCAGCTATGAACCCTGCTTACCTTAACAAAGAAGCTGT
Source organism: uncultured Clostridia bacterium (assembly GCA_945876755.1). Classification (GTDB taxonomy): domain Bacteria; phylum Bacillota; class Clostridia; order Oscillospirales; family Ruminococcaceae; genus RGIG8773. The sequence goes on along the minus strand of CAMCPM010000001.1, from coordinate 104,698 downwards.
TCCTGCTGAAGTTATCGAGAATGAGAAGAAGATTATGATGGCTCAGATGGCTGAGGATCCCAAGATGGCAAGCAAGCCCGAACAGGTGAGAGCTAAGATCGTTGAGGGTAAGGTTGGCAAGTATTACACAGAAAACTGTCTCCTTGAACAGGCTTTTGTTAAGGATGACAAGCTTTCCGTTCAGAAGTATGTTGACGCTGCTGCTAAGGAACTTGGCGGAAAAATTGCTGTTGTTGATTTCGTTCGTTTTGAAAGAGGCGAAGGTATCGAGAAGAAGCAGGACGATTTTGCTGCTGAAGTTGCAAGCATGGCTAAGGGAAACGGCTAATTTAAAAAATCAAACTGCCGCAGATAGTTGCGGCAGTTTTTTATATTCTATAATATAAAATGCTGTTACAAAAGTAACAGCATTTTTTTAGCAGTAATAAAGCAGGTGAGTGCGAACAGCTGACAGCATTTCCTTGTAAAGCTCTGTTGCATCGTTTAAATCGGCAGACATAAGCGGATCATTCAGAAATGCGTTGAACGCAATATCAAGGTCTCGTTCCTTAACGGACCTGACAATAGTGTCCTGATTGATAACGTGCCGTATTGTAAGACCGTAGATCTCATCGGTAAGTCTTCCTGCAGCAACAGGCTTAACAGAATTTTTGCTGATGAGTGCGTTTGTGTGTACAACAGCTCCCATTGGGAGATTTTCAACTTGTCCGGTATTTTTCATGCATACGTTGGTAATCAAGTTTCCGAGTCCCATAAGAGCACGGATCTGCAAAGCACAGTCTGTAGTGCCTCCTCCGATGCGCAGCTGCTCTGAACCGTTCATCAGCGACTTTACACGGCTGATTTTGTCAAGCCGCAGTCGTTTAAGATAATTGACTGTTGTTTGGCTGAATTTCCAGTTGGCGATTGTTTTTGGGGATTTAAGATACCATGTGGGGCAGAAATCAGCAATTATCCTGTCAGAAATCGCAGGAATACAGCCGTACCTCAAAAACAGGTCGAACTTGATTTTATTTGCCGATGCAAACGGGTTGACTTTGTATTCGTTAGGCTTGATTTCATATCCTGTATTGTAGTATTTCTCGGCATAGCTGCGGAAAACCGGCATAACGTCATTACCGTCGTATGTAACATCATCAAACCAGCAGAACCCGCTTATTCCGATAAGATTAAACTTGATATCACGTCTGCGAATCTGCTGGACTCCGAATTCTTTTTCACATATATTTACAAGCAGGTCAATAGTCGGGTAAAGTTCGTTTGTAGAACCGAACAGCTTTATGTCCGGAAAAACATCGTACATCATTTTCATACAGACTGACATAGGATTGGACATATTTATGACCCATGCTTCAGGACAGATTTTCTTGATAAGTTCGGTATATTTAATATAAACCGGCAAAGTTTTCAGAGCCTTTATAACGCCGGACGGTCCGGTATGCTCGCCTGTTGACTGATAAATTCCGTAGGTTTCCGGCAGGTGCATTTCAGTAACAAATTCTTCCATTGAGCCTTGCGTAAATGACAAAATAACAATATCTGCATTTTTTAAAGCATCCTCCGGAGTATCAACGGCAAGATAGATTATATCGCTTTTGCAGTCGGGATTTTCACGCAGCTTGTTGCCTATGACTTCGTTTGCAAGAGCAAGCTGCTTGTCGGTATCATAAAGCTGAATTGTGGCGTAAATTTCTTCACAGGCAAGTTCAGAAAAAAGCTTCCATCCATAGTTTACCGAGCCGCCGCCGATATATGCGATGGTTGTTCGTTTGTCCTTGTTGAACATTGGGTGTAGTCCTTTCAAATGAATTTGGATATACACTAATATTATTGTACAATTTTAGAATTTTGTCAAGTGTTTTTCCAAAATTTATAAAAATATTTTGAAGCACAGTAAAAAAATTATTCTGTAATTATGCATATTGTCAAAACATATGAATAATAAATATCCAATATATAATAAATTGTAAAAAGTGTGCAAATCTCTTGACATTTACTCCATAAATTGTTATCATAATAATATATATTGAATAAAGTGGGGGCTGTAATTGTGGATATTTTTAAACAATATGACATATTTAAAGAAAAATGTATAGAATTCCCTAAAAAGTTTGAGGAAAAATATTTTGCTTCCAATAAGCTTATTTGTCACCCTACTGCGGAAAATGAGCTTATATCAGTATGCAGTGATGAAGAAGCACGTACTAATGCTATCTGCATCTGCCGTATGGGTGAGATGCTTCTCATGTCAGACGACGGCGAGCAATGGTCTACGTTTAATCTTGCTGAAGCGCGAAAAATTGCTGAGCAGAACAGTTATATCTACCTTACCAACCTCCTTGCCGAAAGTGCTTTTATGGCTGAGGAATGGATGATAGACGGCAAGCATGATACAGTTATAGTAAATGAGGAGTATATGCGTGAAAAGGGAATGAAGTATGCTCCCGTTACACCTCTTACGAATAAAGTGCTGCATTTTAAAAAATACAGCAACAGCTTTTTGTGGAAGCCTTCCGTTCCGGGTGAAATTATTTGTATAGACAAGGATTACATAGACAGCAGATTTGATGAGTATTTTAAAACGCTTTCAGAAAATCTTCCCGACCTTTCAGAGTCTGAAACGATAAATTTCAAGCTTTTTGGTAATGAGATCACAATTGATGTAAACACTACAAGAGCAAGAACAATTGAAATGTTTTTTGCAAAAATCAATGAGCTTGTTAAGGTATTTGCAGAAAATGACGAGATTTTTGAAATTTGTGACTACAGTTTTTCAGAGGTTGATTTCATTCTTGAATTTGCTGCCGCAGCTTTGAGAAATAACGGTATTAATCTTTCCAAGAGCGAATTTGCTTCCAGATATTATTCGCCTGTTCTGAATGGGGCGGATGCTGCCAATAAGCTTGCTTTGCTTGGAAATAAATGCGGAATTGACGATATCGACTGCATTAAGCTTGCATTTATCGACGCTGTCGTTAATGAGTATAAGGATGAGATCAATTACTCTGCAGAGGATACAAGCTTCTATACCAACACTCTTCGCCGTCTAGAACTTGGAAATTACAGCGATGAAGAGGAAAAATATCTTATTTCCGAGCTTCTTTCACATAAGCCCGGAGATTACCGTGTGTTCTACTATGCAAATAAAAAATATCCCGACGAGTCGGAAAATATAGCTGTAATCGCTTTCTTCTGGGAGATTGCTCCTCAGTCTGAAGACGAAATGGAGAACACGATTCTTGGCGCCTATATCCTTGACGAGAATTTTGATGAGCAGGGACGTTTCTGCGCAGGATATGAGGAGTCGGTTATCCTTAAAGAACAGCTTGAGAAGGTTATTGCAAAGTACGGTATTTCAAGCAGAGAGTGCATTGATGAACTTGAACAGCATATTGAGGTAATCGACAAGGAGCGCCGTACATTTAACGGAACACTTTTCGCTACTCCTGAAGAAAAGAAGCTTGCCGTTAAAAATGAGGTTTATATTCAAGAGCTTTGCACAGACCTGTCTGCTCTTAATGAATCTGAGCTTAACGCTCTGAATGAGCATATTGAAAATACCACTCTTGATGTGAATACAAAGTCAAAGTATCAGCTTAAGGTCAAATTGGCGCTCAATAATGTACATACTTCAATGCTTGAACAGCGCTGTCTGAAGCTTCCGCTTATGACTATTGATGAGATCGCAGATCTTAGAGAAAAGATTGCAGCTGATGATTATCCGGAAGCTGTTGTAAAGCCGTTTGAGGCTAAGATCAAGGATGCTTATTCATCAGCTCAGACTGCTGAAATTGAGAAAATGCTTGAGGGTTCTGAGAGTCTGAGTGATGAAAAGCTTGACGGCATTTCCGAGAAGCTTTTGTCCGGTAGATATGATTTTACGATTGCCGATTATTACAAGCAGAAAATTGAGGAAATTAAAGAAAATAATATCAGAGCTAAACTTCATGATCTTGTTGACGGATTTGAATCATTCAGCAAGGAAAAGCTTTCGGGACTTATCGAAAAGCTTTCGGGCGATGATTTTCCGAAGCGCTTGACATATTCGCTGATCCGTAAGGTTACCGATACGCTGAACAATTATGAATTGAATGAAGCTGCAAGAGCTTTTGAAGGCGTTGATTTCGCCGATAAGGAAAAGCTTGAAAAGATGAAAAAAGTTATCTCGGATAAGCTCTTTGCCGATGAGATACTTGCGCCTTATGCAGTAAAGGTTGAACAGCGTGAAAAGGAACTTCTGAATGAAGAACTTGCCGAAATGTGCAGAGATATTGATACAATGTCTCAGGAGGAGCTTGACGAACTTAGAGAGAATATCTCTTCTTCGGACAAGGATTTTGACGGGCAGCTTGTATCCAAGTATCTTGATAAGATCGCTCAACGTGTATGTGAACTGAAAAATTCCGAACTTGCAGAGCTTTGCAAATATATTTTCTCTATGGAGCAGGCAGAGCTTGACGAGCTTAAAGAAAAGCTTGCTGACGAGAAGTATGATAAGGAATTTACAGCAGTTTATTACAGAAAAATTGCAGAGCGTGAGCAGGAACTGGTTGTTCTTGAACTTGACAAGCTTTGTGAAAATATTGATGATTCCGATATTCCTGAACTTGAAGAACTTAAAGCAAAGATCATTGATGATGAGAAGTATGTTGATATCTGTGACCGCTATATTTCCGCTATTAATGATCGTGTCGACGCAATTAAGATTTCAGAATATAAAAAGCTTATTGCAAGCGTTGCTGAAATGAATTCTGAAGAGGTTGAAGAATTCAGAAAAACCGCAGAGGAGAAGCGCATTGAAATAGGCGATGAGCTTTATGAGCAAAGTATGGCTGCTGCCGATGAGCGTGATGATGCTATTGAAAATGAAGAAATTGAGCAGCTTTGCGATGGTATCGAAGGATATGATTTTGAAAAAGCTGAAAGTGTTAAGTCTCAGCTTTACGATGAAGGATATGCTCCGGAGAAAATTGCTCCTTATATTGCAAGAATTGAAGACAGGATCACTGAACTGCACACTGCAGAACTGGAATCCTACATAAGCGGCTATGAGACAATGAGCAAAGAACAGCTTGTTCAGGCGCAGATCAATATTCAGCAGTATGATAACGGATGTCCCGAAGAGCTTAAAGATAAGTACAGCAAAATTGTCGAAGCGGCAGTTGCCGATATTGCTGACAGAGAAGCCCGCGAGCTTTGCGGAGATATTAAATCGCTTTCAGCAAAGAAATCTGCTGACCTTATCAGAAAGCTTAATACAATGTCCCTTGACGAAAATGCAAAGAACAAGTATATAGACGTACTTGATGCTCATATTGCTTCTCTCAAAGAAAACGAATCGAAAGAATATATCAAGTATCTTACCGATAAAATGTCTGAATTCGGCATAAATGCAGTACATCTTTGTGTTCCGGGAATGTCAAATCTTTTCCATGCAAAGTATGATACAGTATGTGCTACTTATGTATCGGCAGGAAGATATGAACTTCCTATACTTGTACACGAGGGAAATGCAGGCGATAGCTTTACAATGACTACCGAATATCTGTATACATTTAACAGGGGAGTTGTAAACAGGATCAAGATTGATGAGATTGCTTCGTTCCAGGCAAAGAAAACACTTATGACTTCTGTTCTTACGGCAGTTGAAAGAAACGGTAATTCAACAGAACTTCCGAATGCACTTAACAAAAATGTTATTGAGAATGTAGCCAAGGTTCTTACTGCATTGGTAAGCTTTGTTCATGACCAGCGTTCAGCAGAGCATATGAAAGAGCTTCTTGAAAATGCTGTTCAGGAAAAGGCAATGCAGACAGCCTCGGTTGCTGTTGCCGCTGAAGCAGCTCCTGTTTCCGCAGAAGTGCCGGCAGAAGATGATGCAAAGGTAAAATTCTGTGACCAGTGTGGAGCAAAAATAACAAACGCTAACGCAAAATTCTGTGCTGAGTGCGGAAATAAGCTTATGTAAATCAAAAATAAGAGGTACCGGGTCAGGCTTGGTACCTCTTATTAATTGCAGTATCAGGACTTTTTTATTTGCTGCCTGCATGAAATTAGGATATAATAACATTATCTATTTATTTGATGCGGAAGTTTACAAAGCAGTCATATTAAATTAAGAAAAGCAATTTGAATACAATATGGCAATGTGTCCCAATAATATAGGAAAGCTATACCATTTTATAAAAATAACTCCCATAAAGCACGGGAACGATCCGCACTTTATGGGAGTTTTATGTTAGCGTTACTTACTTGTCTGCTTGATTTCTGTGTATGAAAAGCCAATGGTGACGATATTCCTTGTAAAAACCATTAAATAGAATACGGAAAACTAATTATAATTGTAATTTTTGGTCTATATGACTGAATATATATTAATGGATATAATGATGCCCGTCTTGAACGGATATGAAGCTACAAAAGCTATTCGTACAATGACCAATCGCCCAGACGCTCTGACTGTTCCTATTATTGCAATGACATCCAATGCTTTTTCGGAAGATATTCAGGATGCGCTTGATTCCGGTATGAATGCACATCTGGCTAAGCCAATAGCAATTGATGAGGTCATTAATACAATAGCACGCAATATTAAACATTAACTGCTGTTCTTAAAAAATAAGAGGTACTGTGTTTAACACGGTACCTCTTATTAGTTGTATTATACAGGCAGCTGAACAGCTGTTAATTACAGGGCTTCAGAACCTCTTTATAACATATGCTGCTTTCTAAAATCAATACTTCCATTTTAATTCTGCCAATCAAAAAGAAAATCAAGTATTTGTCTTTGGCTGTCTTTCCGTGCTTCGATGCACTCTTGTGGATAACGCTTTTCATTCGGGAACATTATCTTCATAAGCTTTCTAAGCTTTTTGGGCACTTCTGCACATCCTATAAAATGACTGCCTTTCTCATATACCAATGCTTTTAAACGATGCGGATAATTATTTTCTTCAAGAATCTTTTTTACTCTCGGTACAGCCATATCCGAAGGTCAGCAATCATCATTATTCATACCGAGCAGAAGTATATTACTGTTCATATTGTATGTATATACGGAGCAGTTCTTAGGAAATATCGAGCTTGCTACACCCTCCATAACATAATCGTAGGGCACAACAGCAAGGGTACAAGTATATCTGGTATCAGCGAAGAACACAAAAGGGCGTAGCCCGCACCCGTTGATATGCCGTGTATAGCAATTTTATCAAATCCGTTTTGTTTCAGTTCAGCAACTGCTCTTTAAACATATTCAACGGGAATATCGTACATCTTATTAGGCAAGCCTTTCCAGAGATAAAAGCCAAGGCACAACACGCTGTAGCCTGCTTTTACAAGATATTGCGACATTTCAACTGTTACTTCTTCGCCACAGCCTGCTCCTCCCATATAAATAATTGCTTTATCACGATTTACTGTTCCCTCAAACCGTACAGCACGAAAGCCATCTTGTTTCAGCGTGTATTCTTTCTTCATAGTAACCTCTGCATTTTCCTATTTAATGTAAGTACATTGCTGAATACTTATGTATCATCAGCCGGATTAACATGGACCATGATATGCTTTACCTTGGGAAAATTCTGTTCAATTGCGCTGTGGACATTTTCGGCAATATCATGACTTTCTCGGAGAGTCATGCTTCCGTCTGTGCTTATTTCAATATCGGCATAGACTTTGTTTCCGAAAACACGGGTGGTAAGCATATCTATTCCCATAACGCCCTCCTGCGCCAGAACGCACTCTCTGAGAGCCTGTTCTGTGTCCTTGTCGCAGGAGTGGTCTACCATTTTATCGACTGCGTCTTTGAAAATATCATATGCCGCTTTTACAATAAACAGGCATATAACAAGGCTTGCTATGGAGTCAAGTATAGGCAGTTCCATTCTTGAACCCGCAATTCCTATCAGCGCGCCGACCGAGGAGAGTGCATCGCTCCTATGATGCCATGCGTCTGCCATTACAGCACCTGAATCCAGCTTTACAGCGTAATATTTTGTATAATGGAACATTGCTTCCTTAACTGCAATAGAGATCACTGCTGCTACAAGAGCCAAAACTCCCGGAACAGCAAGCTCCCCATAGTTCCCGGAGGTAATGTTTTCAATTGCTGCGGAACCGATGAAAAGTCCTGTGATAAGTAGAACTACAGCAAGAACAATAGCTGCCACACATTCAAGCCGTTCATGACCGTAAGGGTGGTCATCATCGGAGTCACGAGCGGAAAGCTTTACACCGATTATCACTATAATACTGCTGAAAACGTCCGAGGCAGAATGAACTGCATCACTTATCATGGCTCCCGAATGTGCAATTATTCCAGCAAGCAGTTTAAAAAGCGACAGAATGATATTGCCGACTATGCTTACCGCAGACACCTTAACTGCTGTTTTCTCAAAATTAATTTCGGGGCTGATAGTTTCTTTGCTGTTTTTTCTCATAATCGTTACCCCCAAATTGTTTTTCCTGGCTTCGGGGGTATACAAAAACACCCACGAAACCAGTAATGTGTAACTACTGTCCCGTGGGTGTAAAATTCCACTGTAACAATTGTGACCCGAATTGGAGCGTCTGCTCTTGTCTGTTCAGTTTGTACTGTAGATTTGTATGCAGTGCAAAGAGATTTATATTTTTTGATATTGTATCATCATTTTTCAAATATGTCAAGTGCTTTTAAAAATTTTTTGTTTATAGATGTTTATTGTCATTAATGACCTTAATTTTATGTATAGCAACAGTATTATTTTACGAAAAACAGGTCAAACGTATTGACTTTTCTTTGATAAAATGTTAATATAATAATGTGATATATTATTTTGTCAAAAATTCGGGATTTATCATAAAAAATATTTGAAAAGAATAGGGGTAATCACATTGAAGAGTATCAAAACCAAAATACTTACAGCCATGATCGGGGTAGGAATGCTTTCGTCGCTTATTATAGGCATAGTTGGTGCAGGACTGAATTTTTCTTCGGCAGAGAGTATTCTCGACAAATCCATGGCGGAAACCGCAAAGCTGGCAGCTTCCCGTGTTCAGACAGAAATAGAAGAATATAAGGCAATTGCATCTGAGATCGGCTGCATAAGCAGTCTGACAGATCCTGAAACGGCAGAGTCTGAGTGTGCTGAAATTGCTGCGGAACGAAAGGCTAAATACGGATTAGAGATTTGCGGAATACTTGACATGACAGGAAAAGATATAGTAAATGGTATTGACTGTTCCGGAGAAGAGTTTTTTAAGGTATCGTCAGCCGGAGATGAATACTGCTCCGATTTTATGACCGAAAGCGCCTTCGGAGTTGAAAATGCTGTTGTAATTTCAGCGCCTCTCTGGGAGAACGGCGTAAACGGCAGCAAGGTATCAGGCGTTGTATATATGATACCCGACAACACATTCCTTAACGATATTGTAAGCAACATAAACGTTGGAGAGGGCGGAACGGCTTACCTTCTCTCGTCAGACGGACTGACCATTGCTTTTCATGACCCGGCGGTTGTCGGCAAGGAAAACGCACAGGAATCAGCAAAGACAGACCCGTCATACCAAAAGCTTGCAGAGGTAGAGGCAAAAATGTGTGCAGGTGAAACCGGATTTGACCAATATAAATACAACGGAAACCTTGAGCTTGTAGCTTATGCGCCTGTTGCAGGCACTCCCGGCTGGAGCATAGGAATAAATGTAGTTCGTGATGAATTTATGGGCGGAGTATATAATTCCATATTTATCAACCTTGCAATCATAGTCGTTATGGTTATTGCAGCCGCAGCGTATGCTACAGTTACTGCAAATCATATCGCAAGACCTATCATTCAGTGCTCGGAGCGTATAGTAAAGCTTTCCAACGGCGATCTTACAAGCCCCGTACCTGTTGTTAATTCCCGTGATGAAACCAAAACCCTTGCCGATGCTACATCAACGGTCGTATCCGACCTTAACAACATTTTCAAGGATATTGAGAGGATACTTGAAGAGATATCCAAAGGCAATCTTGCGGTCAATTCCCATGAAAACCAGCGCTACTATGTAGGCGATTACAGCCAGCTTATTGAATATATCGGCCACATCAAGAACAGTCTTTCCGATACAATGTGTCAGATCAGCACTGCCGGAGAGCAAGTTTCTGCAGGTTCAGAACAGGTTTCATTCGGTGCGCAGTCGCTCTCTCAGGGAGCTACAGAGCAGGCTTCTTCCATTGAGGAGCTTGCCGCTACAATTGAACTGATCGCCGATCAGATAAAAGAAAATGCTGCTCAGGCAGAAGCTGCAAGCAATAAGACAAATGCCGCAGGCAGCGAGATGCAGGATGCTATTTCATGTATGAGTGATCTTGTTTCCGCAATGAACGATATCAACAAGTCTTCGGATGAAACCAAGAAGATCATAAAGACTATTGAAGATATTGCATTCCAGACAAATATTCTTTCTCTTAATGCTGCAGTTGAGGCTGCAAGAGCAGGTGCGGCAGGCAAGGGCTTTGCAGTTGTAGCAGATGAAGTAAGAAATCTTGCAGGCAAGTCTGCCGAGGCTGCACAGAACACTACCGCACTTATTGAGAGTACTGTTGCGACTATCCAAAAAGGTACTTCTCTTGTTGGCGAGGTTGCTGACAAGATGGCTGCTGTATCGGTTGCAGCAGGTGCCGTTGCTGATATTAATGAGAAAATCTCGGAGGCGTCCCGCGATACTGCTGACTCCATCACACAGATAACAGTTGGTGTAGAACAGATCTCAGAGGTGGTTCAGTCTAACTCTGCAACAGCTGAAGAATCTGCGGCTGCATCCGAAGAGCTTTCCGGTCAGGCTAATATGCTCAAAGAGCTAATTTCACAGTTTAAATTTGACGAAAAATATAATTGATGTTCTGAAATTATTGCACACTGATTTCCGATATTTCATATCATAAAACAAAAACAATGATATGGAGGAATATGATATGCATGAAAACATTTGCATGAAACCGGAAATCAGTGATCATGGTGCAGAACCGCTGGTTGTTGATATTGAACGAATAACAAAAACAAATCATACTTACCGCACAGCACTTTGGACGGGAAAGCAGCTGCAGGTTACTGTAATGAGCATTCCTGTCGGCGGAGATATCGGATTGGAAATGCATCCTCATACCGAGCAGTTTATTCGCGTCGAAAGCGGCTGCGCACTTGCGGTCATGGGGCAAAGAAAAGAGTTCATGAGTATACGTAAAAAAATCAACAGCAGCTATGCAGTTATTGTTCCTGCTGGAACATGGCATAATATTATTAATATCGGCAATATTCCGTTAAAACTTTACTCCATTTATGCACCTGTTAAGCGCCCTTTCGGAACGGTACATGAAACAAAAAAAGTTGCTGAACTCGAAGAAAGCATATAGATAGAAACACAAGGCACTCTGCAGCAACGTAGAGTGCCTTGATTAGTTATAGAAGTGATGTTACTTGTCAAATGACGGGTTAAATGCATAGAAGTTTTTGGAGTTAAGGTTATCCTGAGCGATTCTCAGACCTTCGCCGAATCTTTGGAAGTGTACAATTTCACGTTCACGCAGGAACTTGATTGGGTCTCTTACATCGGGGTCGTCTGTAAGACGGAGAATATTGTCATAAGTTGTTCTTGCTTTTTGTTCGGCAGCCAGATCCTCAACAAGGTCTGTAATTATGTCACCCTTAGATTGAAAATATGTTGCAGTAAAAGGCATTCCGGATGCTGCAATAGGGTAGATCCCTGTCGTATGGTCAACAAAATAAGCATCAAATCCGCTCTTCTTTATTTGTTCGGGAGTAAGATTTCTTGTGAGCTGATAAAGAATTGCAGAAATCATTTCCATATGTGCAAGTTCATAGGTACATAGATTATAGAAACAGAATTGCTATGAAAAAAATGCATAAAGCTGAATTTTTAACGTTTCGTAACCTTGCAAAAGTAATGAACATATACTGTAACTGTATAATACTATTCTTTGGTTGATGTATAGAAAAAACTGTACAAAATCCATAATGAAAGAAAGGCAGCTATAAATATGCATACTGAAAATTATATTACCGAATCTTTGGAACTTCATCTGTTTTTCGGGCGAATAATGAAAGAGCATTCATTGTTCCTTGAAGCAGGGTTTACTCCGGCAAATCCGAATTTTTCATCAAAAGCGGAATTTTATAAAAACGAATTTGAAAAGCTTATGAGCGAGGCAGTAACAATTGGAAACGGAATTATAAGCGAATCAGCTCTTAATTCCGGTGAGATAGTTACCGAATTTACATTGAAAGCTGAAAGACAAACTGAAAAATTTACAGGAATTCATATTAATAAAAGTATTACTGAAAGAGAACTGCAACTGAACCGTTCAGCCGGCAGCATAAAAACTCCTGAATACTGTCAGGTAAAAAGGCTGAACAGAAAAGCAATTTCACTTTTGGACGGACTGATTTCTCTGAAAGAAGAGATACTTAGCAAAGTACTTAATTGCAGTATGTTTACAATGAATTATCCTCTGCTAATCGAGCATATATTACGGGAAGCAAAGCTTTACAGAAAGTATCTGCGGTTACTTGAGGATGAAGGCTCAATAGGTGTTCAGTCAATGAAAGAGATAGAATGTTTCTGGAATAGAATAATGATGGAACACGCAATGTTTATACGGGGACTTCTGGATCCGTCTGAGACCGAACTGACCGGAACTGCGGATATGTTTACAAGTGATTACGCAGCATTGCTGCAAAGCTGCAATAATGCACAGAATAAAACTCTGACCGCTGAATCAATTGCAGAAACAAAAAAATTCAGAGATTTCAAAACTGCAGGTACAAAAGGGATGGAAAACTGTCAGATACGTTCTGTAATACTTCCTCTTCTTGCAGACCATGTACTTCGTGAAGCAAACCACTATATAAGAATTCTTGAAAGTTAATAAAACAAAGATAATAAATGTTAAGTGCCTTTCCGGTTCAAAAGACCGAAAAGGCACTGCAATTGTAAAAATCAATTATATAAGTCAATAAAATACTTCATGATCGAAGGACCTTTCTCAATGAAAAGACCGGTTTCTTTAGCTGTTTCTTCGGTAAACTCATTCTTTCCGTCAGCCTTTACACTCTTGGTATAAATCATAAACGGAACAGCGTCATTGGTGTGAGTTTTAAGCGAAAGAGGAGTAGGGTGGTCGGGAAGTATCATAAGCTTGAAATCGTCATATTTATTAAGTTCGGGAAGAATCGTTCCGAGAATTTCTTTATCAATAATTTCGAGAGATCTAACTTTATTTTCGATTTCATGCCTGTGTCCGCATTCATCGGGAGCTTCCACATGGATATAAACAAAATCCTGACCGTTTGCCAATTCTTTAAGCGCGGCTTCGGCTTTACCTTTAAAATTTGTGTCAATATAGCCGGTTGCTCCGTCCACATTAACAACGTTCATTCCGGCAAATTTGCCAATGCCTTTAAGAAGGTCAACGGCAGAGATCATAGACGCTTTTAAGCCGTAGCATTTATAGAAATTCTCAAGATTTGCGCGTACGCCTTCGCCCCAGAGCCAAATGCAGTTTGCCGGACGCAGACCGCGTTCGATCCTTGATTTATTTACAGGATGATCCTTTAACAGCTCATAGCTTTTTTTCATCATATCAAAAAGCTTTTCTGCATTTTTATGATTTGGAATATAATTTGTAACTTTCTGACCGGTAATATCATGGGGAGGTGTAAGTGTGCCTACATCCAAAGTGCCTTTATGCCAGATAAGACAATGACGGTAGCTTACACCGCTGTAAAGCTTAAATTCATCATTATCAAAATGCGAAGCAAGATATGTAACAAGCTCCTTAGCTTCTGAGGTTGAAATATCATCAGCACAGTAATCAATAAGAGTTCTATCTTTAAAGTCGGGTTCATCGGAAACGGTAACAAGATTGCATCTGAAAGAAACATCATCAGGCAGCATATCTATGCCGATAGAACCGGCTTCAAGCGGAGAACGTCCGGTATAACATACGGATGGATCATATCCAAGTACAGAAAGATTAGCAACATCAGAGCCTGGCTTTAAACCGTCAGCAACAGTCTTTACCAATCCAATAACTGAATCTTTGGCAAGCATATCCATATTTGGAGTAACAGACTTGCTCATAGGAGTTTTTCCGCCAAGTTCTTCAAGAGGATAATCGGCCATGCCGTCGCAAAGTAATACTACATATTTCATAAAAATACTTCCTTTCTTTCAATAATATTATATTATTATTGATTGATTTTGTCAAGAGTGATATAAGCTTCAAATCATGTTATTCAAGAATTTGTTAAACACTGTATTGGCATATATTGTTTAATAAATTAGTATGATTTTAAGCAAAATAAAAACGACGCCGAAAAATCAGCGCCGTTTGTTGTGTACATATACGGTAATTATACAGCTCTTGTTACCTTGCCTGAACGGAGACATCTTGTGCATACGTAAATATGCTTAGGAGTACCGTCAACAATAGCCTTTACACGCTTAACGTTGGGCTTCCAAGTTCTGTTGGAACGGTGATGTGAGTGGGAAACCTTTATACCGAAAGTAACACCCTTTCCGCAAATATCGCATTTTGCCATGGGGTTACACCTCCTTTTCAATATCATTTATAAAGTCAACGCTTCTATTTTATCACAAATTTTTTCTGATTGCAAGTGTTTTTTGAAAAAAAGTTTGAAAAATAAAGTTTTTTTGGAAAGGCGATTAAAAATTGCCTTTATGCCTTGTAATTTTATATAAAATATAGTATAATAAATATTAAATTTAGTTTTTTCGGGTTGGAAAGGAGAAGCTTTATTAATAAAGCATACATAATTTATGTCTGATAAACTGGTTGAAGTTATCATGCACGGTCTTGTGCTTCTTACAGCGTTTCCTATACACGAATGTGCCCATGCGCTTACCGCCCACTGGCTTGGCGATGATACGGCTAAAAATCAGGGCAGGATTACTCTTAATCCTGTAAAACACCTTGATTTGATGGGTACGATATTTATGCTTATAGCAGGTTTCGGATGGGCAAAGCCAGTACCTATAAATACCAATAATTTCAAAAACCGCAAGGTCGGCATGGCAGTTTCATCTCTTGCCGGACCGCTTTCAAATATAATTCTTGCGTATATTTCAATAATATTGTATAAAGTAATTGCTTATTATGAAATGTTCCATGAAAATTCGTATTTATATGCGCTGTCAACTATTTTTCTCTATTCCGTATTTCTTAATGTAGGACTTGCCGTGTTCAATCTTCTTCCAATACCGCCCCTTGACGGTTCGAGGATCTTTACGCTGTTGTTTCCCGAAAAAATATATTTTAAAATAATGAAATATGAAAATATTATTTTCGGCATATTGTTTGTTGCTATCTTTTTTGGATTGCTTGACAGACCGCTTGGATTTCTCCAGACAAAGGCTATCAATTTTATGGATTTGATTTCCGGCTGGGTGGATATTATAATGCTGATGATTATGAGGTAATTACTTAATGGAGCAGATTTCGTTCAAGCTGGAGATTTTTGAGGGACCGTTGGACCTGCTTCTCCACTTGATTTCAAAACATAAGCTTAATATAAATGATATTCCGATAGTGACCTTGCTTGACCAATATATGGATTATATTGATAAAATGTCAGAACAGAATATGGAAATTGCAGGGGAATTCCTTGAAATGGCTGCAAGACTCGTATACATAAAAACTGTGTCGCTTCTTCCGCAGCACGAGGAGGCCGAGCAGCTTAAAAAAGAGCTTCAGGGTAAATTGATAGAATATTCTCTCTGCAAAAAAGCTGCGGAGATAATGAAAATGCGTTATATCGGCAATGTCAATGCAGTACGCGGCCAGCTTAAAATCGAGTTTGACAATACTTATTCGGTTATCCATGAACCAAATGAGCTTCTTGACGCATATTTGAAAATCAGTGTAAAACCTCAGGAGGAAAAAGTCAGAACTGAAGCTTTTAATACTATTGTTAAGAAAAAAATCGTTTCGGTCACATCAAAAATCATTTATGTACTCAGACGTCTTTATAAGTCCGGAAGCTGCCTTATGGATGGACTTTTCGATGGTATTACCGACCGTTCTGAACGTGTTGCGACTTTTCTTGCTGTTCTGGAGCTTACCAAGTCGGGAAGAATATGGCTTAATGACGACAATACGGTGATAACCTTTAATAAAAACAGGAAAAATACAAACGAAGAATATGAAGAACTATCCGAAACGGAGGTTTCGTATCAATGAAAATAAATGAGGGGATTTCCGTTATAGAGGCAATTTTGTTTGCTCACGGAGAGCCTATTGAAGCGGACAAGCTTTCAGCCGCTGCCGGAATTGAGCAGGAAACTCTTGTCAAGCTTATTCAGCTTCTTATGGACAGGTATGAGTCAACTGCAAGTGCGCTTACCGTTTTAAAGTTGGGAAGCTGCTATCAGCTTGCAGTTAAGGCTGATTATATCGAGTATGTAAGAGCTGCGCTTGAAACAAAAAAGAATACACCTCTTTCTCCTGCGGCAATGGAGGTATTGACAATTATAGCCTATAATCAGCCCGTAACAAAGGGATTTGTTGAGCATATAAGAGGTATAGACAGCTCAAGTGTTGTCAATTCTCTTGTTGAGAAAAATCTGCTTGAAGAGGCGGGAAGGCTTGATGTTCCGGGTAAGCCTATTGCATATAAAACTACCGCCGCTTTTCTGAGATGCTTTCAACTTTCGTCCCTTGACGACCTGCCTGCACTGCCTAATGCCGAGGGTCAGGTGAGCTTTGACGAGATACTTATTAACAAGGATGAAGCGGAAAAATCTTCTGATGAAAGCAGCGTTGAATGACTTTTATGAAAGGATGATAAAATATTGACAGCGCTTATTGTAATTGCTGCAATTATTCTTGTGTTTGCGTTCTTTCTTAATATGAAAATCCGCGCGGAAGTAAAATATATTGGCGGTGAGCTTGATTTTAAGGTAAAGTATCTTTGGTTTACAATATATCCGCTAAAAGAAAAGAAACCGAAAAAGCCAAAGAAGAAAAAATCCGTAAGGAAAACAAAAGCTTCTTCCGAACAGGAGTCCTCCGTGCAGAATGTTAACGATGAAAGCGGAGAATCTGCTGCGGATACGTCAGGTGAAGCGGATTCGGAAAGTTCCGCTATGGGAAATCAGGAAATGTCAGGGGAAAAAGCTAAAAAAGAGAAGCTTTCCGAAAAGCTTGACAAGCTGAAGGATATAATTGAAAAGGTAAAAATAATATGGTCGGTATCTAAAAAGCGTTTAAAAAGAATATTTACACATATTTATATAGACGATTTGATGATAGATTTCGTCATTGCAGGCGGCGACGCATATGAAACGGCAATGAATTACGGAAGAATAAGCGCAGTTACATACAATGCAATAACTGCGGTAAGACTTTTGTTCCCCATAACAGTCAAAACGGTCGATATTGTATGCGACTTTGACGGCAAAAAATCTGTTTATGACTGTGAAGTCAAAATTACGGCAAGACCTGCAACGATCCTTTCTGCAGGATTCGGAATTTTATTCGGACTGCTTTTCAATATCAAAAAGCTTTTGGGTAAGTCAAACGAACAGCCTGATGAAAAAGCGGCTGTAACAGCATAATAAATTTATAAAGGAGAATAAAAATGGATACTAAAGTAAAAGATCTGGTTTCATCTGCAATAGGAAAAATTCATGAGATGTCGGACGCCGACACAATTATTGGCGACCCTATAAAAGTTGACGGCGGTATTACGATCATACCTGTGTCAAAGGTTTCCTACGGCTTTGCGGCTGGCGGCTCAGATTTGCCCTCAAAGAACGACAAGGAGCTTTTCGGCGGCGGAAGCGGTGCAGGAGTTTCAATCCAGCCGCTTGCATTTATTGTTGTTTCCGGCGGAGACGTTAAACTGCTTGAGCTTGGTTCCGGAAGCTCTCCGGCAAATGCGATAGTAAGCGCAGTTCCCGAACTTATCACAAAAATTCAGGCTATGTTCTCAAAGAAGAAAGAATCGGATGGAACAGATACAGCTGATGATTCCGAAACTGCAAATCCTGTTGAACCTGAAATCGAAAAGGTTGAGATCAATACCGAGGGTTTTGATTTCTGATTGAAATATTTTTGCTGCAAGCGCCATAATATAAGTATAGAAATATATTGCGGAGGCTTGTATGATAAAAAAATTTTTATGCTCTGTACTTTCGGTGGCGGTAATTATTCTTTCCGCACCGAAATGTAATGCCGTTATTGACGGACTTTCAGCCAAAGCGGCGATACTCATTGACGCTCAGACGGGAACTGTTATTGCAGAAAAAAACGGATATCAGACTCTCCCTATGGCAAGTACGACTAAAATAATGTCGGCGCTGCTTCTTATTGAAAGCGGAGACCTTGACAGCGAATTTAAGGTGGATAATAATGCTATAAAGGTTGAAGGCTCTTCCATGGGACTATGCGAGGACGATATCGTTACCAAAAGAGCACTTTGCTATGGAATGCTTCTTCCGTCCGGAAACGACGCAGCAAATGAAACGGCGGTTCTTCTGGCAGGCAGCGCCGAAAAATTTGCCGAAATGATGAATAAACGTGCAGAACGCATCGGTATGAAAAATACTAGTTTCGTTACACCGTCTGGACTGCATGACCCCAATCACTATTCTACGGCGTATGATATGGCTCTGCTTACCCGTGAAGCATTACAAAATGAAATTTTCCGTGAAATATGCGGTACTCAGAAAGCCAAGCTTGAATACGGCAATCCTCCGTATGAAAGATGGCTTGTGAATACAAACAAGCTTCTTTATATGTACGATGGGTGTATAGGCGTAAAAACGGGATTTACCGATGAAGCAGGCAGATGTCTTGTTTCTGCTGCCGAAAAAAACGGTGTCACATTAATATGCGTAACGCTTAATGCTCCCGACGACTGGAACGACCATAAAAAAATGTATGACTACGGCTTTTCGGTAACAGAAAGCGTTCCTGTTGATTTTAACGTGGATGGCATATTCGTAAATGTTGCAGGCGGCGACACGGACAAAATACCTGCTGTTGTTGAAAATATTCCCGAATATACGGTTATAAAAGGCAAAAAGCCGAAAATAACCTATGAGATAATTACGGATAATTTTGTCTATGCTCCTGTTGCTGTAAATGAGCAGGTGGGCAAAGTCAATTTTTACTGCGGCAGAGAGCTTTTTTGTACGGTAAATCTTGTTGCACAAAGCGACTGTGAAGCTGTTATAATTGAGCATAGACCTACTTTAATCGAAAAAATAACCGAATGGTTAAAGAATTTATTTTGAAACAGAGGAGAACAGATGTGGAAAAAGTCAGACTTCAAAAGCTGATAGCCGAAAGCGGCTTATGCTCTCGCAGAAAAGCTGAGGAGCTTATACAGCAGGGAAGAGTAAAGGTCAACGGACATACTGCGCATATCGGCGACGGGGCGTCCGCAAAGGATGTTATTATCGTTGACGGAGAGCGTATTCATATTGCAAAAAAACGTGAGAAATACTATATTATGTTGAATAAGCCGCGCGGATATGTTACAACTATGTCCGACGAGCTTGACAGAAGATGTGTTACAGAACTGCTTGAGGATTTTCCGGAAAGAGTTTATCCTGTTGGCAGACTTGACAGAAATTCCGAGGGATTGCTTCTTTTTACCAATGACGGAAAATTTGCAAACGATATTATGCATCCAAGCCGCCATGTTTCAAAGACTTACCGCGTAACGGTTCGTCCGAAAATTACGGACGAACAGCTTGTACAGCTTTCCGACGGCGTTGTTATTGACGGAAGAAAAACTCTTCCCGCAACGGTAAATGTTCTTTCTCAGGAGCCTGAAAGGGTAGTTCTGCAAATCGTTATCCGCGAGGGCAGAAACCGTCAGGTAAGAAAAATGTGCGAGGCGGTAGGACTTGAAGTTGCAAGACTGAAAAGAACCGCAATAGGTCCTGTGAAGCTTGGTATGCTTAAACCAGGTACTTATAGGGAACTTACCTCGGAGGAGCTGAGGGCGCTCAGAAGTGCAGTAGGCGATAAATAATGGCATAAAAATATGCCTAAATATGAACTTTTTGAAAAAATACAAAAAAATATTGTTATTATCTTGTCAATCTGAAAAAAATGTAGTATAATTATTCTGGTTTATTTTTAAATATCGAACGGAGGAACCTTTATGTTAACTGAAAGCCAGAAGGCTAAATTTGAAGCTTATAGGTCTGCTTCAGCAAATTTGAGCAAGGCTAAAGAAAGACTTGCAGCCTTGTTTGATGACGGAATGTATACGGAGATTGATGCCGGTGTTATGAACGGTGACGCTCCGGCAGGGGTTATTGCCGCATATGGTTATGTTGACGGAAGTCCTGTTTATGCGTTTTCTCAGGATAAAACTGTTAAGGGCGGCGCTGTAAGCAAGCAACACTCGGCTAAAATTTGTAAAGTGTTTGACCTTGCTTCAAGAACAGGTGTACCCGTTGTAGGTATATATGATTCGAACGGTGCGTTTGTTGACGATGGCGCTGAGGCTATCAAGGCTTACAGTGATATGCTCATGTGGACAAGCAATCTTTCGGGCGTTGTTCCTCAGATTTCTGTTGTAGCTGGAACCTGCGCAGGCAGTGCAGCTATGGTTGCGTGTTCCGCAGATTTTGTAGTAGTTACAGATGAGGCTGAGCTTTACACGGCTGTTGGCATGGAAGTTAGGGGCGAGGATGCAGTTGCTAACGGTACTGCTGCAATTTCCGCAAAGAATGATAAGGAAGCAATGGAGGCTGTAAAGAAGCTTATTTCTATGCTCCCTGCAAATAATATTTCAGCTGCACCTATGTTTGAATTTGCTGCTTCGGGCAAGGCTGCAAACGGTTCTGCAAGCGATATCGCAGAGGCTGTTGCTGATGCTGACAGCATTGTTGAGCTTTCAGATGCTTTCGGTACTTCCGCATATACAGCTGTTGCAACGATAGGCGGTTCGGCGGTAGGTATTGCCGCTACAAACAAAACAGCAGACAAGCTTTCCTCCGATGACTGTGCAAAGCTTGCAAGATTTGTAAGGACTTGCGACGCTTTTACAGTTCCCGTACTTACAATTATTGATACAGAGGGCTTTGCTTCCGATACTTGCGTTCGCGATATGGCTAAGCTTGCAAGCGCATATGCAGAAGCTACTACACTTAAAATCTCCGTGGTAACAGGTAAGGCATACGGCGCTGCAATGGCTGCTCTCGGTGCAGGAAATGCAGATATAACATATGCTTACCCCGACGCTGTAATTTCTCCTATCGCTCCCGTTACAGCAGTTGAGTTCCTGTGGCACGACAAGCTCAAGGGCGCTTCCGACCTCGCAGCTGAAAGAAACAAGCTTGCTGCACAGTATGCGGACGAAAACGCTTCAGCATTTGACGCTGCTGCCAAAAACTGTGTTGATGATATTATTACAGCTGAGGAAACCCGTGAAAAGGTACAGGCTGCTCTTGAAGTAATGGCAGGTAAGAGAATGAACAAGCGTCTGCCCAAGAAGCACAGCAATATGCCTTTCTGATTTAGTTTAAAAAATAAATTTTATTGAATGGTGGTATATAGTTATGAAAAGATTTAATATTACAGTAAACGGCAAGGCTTACGATGTTGCTGTTGAAGAAATTTCAGGCGGCGCAGCTCCCGTTGCTGCTGCTCCCGCACCTGTTCAGGCTGCTGCTCCGACTCCCGCTGCTGCACCTGCTGCCGCAGGAGGTACTCCCGTAAATGCTCCTATGCCCGGGACTATCCTTGACGTTAAGGTTTCCGCAGGCGATACAGTTGCAGAGGGTCAGGTACTTATGGTTCTCGAGGCTATGAAAATGGAAAATGATATTGTTGCTCCAAAGGCAGGCAAGGTCGCTTCAATCAGCGTAAAGAAGGGCGATACCGTTAATTCCAACGATATGCTCGCTTCCATTCAGTAAGCTTACGAAAGGTTGATAAAAATGTCTAAAATTAAAGTTACCGAAACAGTTCTCCGTGACGCGCACCAGTCTCTTATCGCTACGAGAATGACAATGGACGAAATGCGTCCTATCCTTTCTACAATGGATAAGGTAGGCTTCTATTCTGCTGAAGTTTGGGGCGGTGCAACCTTTGATTCATGCCTTCGTTTTCTTAACGAAGATCCGTGGGAGAGACTCCGCATAATTAGAAAGGAAATGCCCAACACAAAGCTCCAGATGCTTTTCAGAGGACAGAATATGCTTGGCTATCGTCACTATGCAGACGACGTTCTTGAATATTTTGTTCAGAAGTCTGTTGCAAATGGTATTGATATTATTCGTATCTTTGATGCTCTCAACGATATCAGAAATCTTAAAACCGCAATTGCAGCTGCAAAGAAAGAGGGCGCACACGCTCAGGTTGCAATTTCTTATACCCTTGGTGATGTATTTACAACAGATTATTATGTAAATTACTGTAAGCAGATCGAAGCGGAGGGTGCTGACTCCATCTGTATCAAGGATATGGCGGCTCTTCTTACTCCTTACAGAACGGCAGAACTTACAAAGGCAATCAAGGCTGCCGTTAAAATTCCCGTTCAGCTTCATACTCACTACACTTCCGGACTTGCTTCAATGTGCCTCCTGAAGGGTATCGAAAACGGCGCAGATATGATCGATACAGCTATGTCTCCTCTTGCCCTTGGTACATCTCATGCTCCTACTGAGTCTATGGTTGCCGCACTCAAGGGTACAGAGTACGACACGGGTCTGGACCTTGTTCTTCTTAACGAGATCAGAGATTACTTTATGGGACTCCGCAAGAAGTACATCGACAGCGGACTTCTTGACCCCAAGATGCTTGCTGTTGACGCAAATGCACTTATTTATCAGGTGCCGGGCGGAATGCTCTCGAATCTCCTTTCGCAGCTCAAGCAGGCAGGCAAGGAGGATCAGCTTACAGAGGTTCTCAAGGAAGTTCCTAACGTTCGTAAGGATTCCGGTTATCCTCCGCTTGTAACTCCTACTTCCCAGATCGTTGGTACTCAGGCTGTGTTCAACGTAATCACCGGTGAGCGCTACAAGACAGTTACCAAGGAGTTTAAGGCGCTTGTAAAGGGTGAATATGGCAAAACTCCTTCCGAAATAGACCCTGAGTTTAGAAAGATGATTCTGAAGGGTGAGGAGCCTATTACTTGCCGTCCTGCCGATCTTCTCCAGCCTGAGCTTGAAAAGCTTAAAGAAGAGGCTGCTGAGTGGGCAGAGCAGGAAGAGGACGTTCTCAGCTATGCAATGTTCCCGCAGGTTGCACCTAAGTTTTTCGCAAAGAGACGTGATGCAAAATACGGCGTTGACAGCGCTCATGCAGATTCTGAAAATAAGGTTCATCCCGTATAATTCAATAATGCTTGAAAGAGCCGATAATTCGGCTCTTTTTTGTTGTAAAATACTTGATTTTTATTGCCGGAAATGCTATAATTAAATGTAAGTGTTAATACTATAATATAGGCATTATGTGCAGAAAGGACTACCGTGCATGATTAGAAGTATGACAGGCTACGGCAGAGGTCAGCAGACACTTGATGGAAGAGAGATACTTGTTGAAATCAAATCCGTTAATCATAGATATTTTGAATTTTCGGCAAGAGTTCCGCGTGCTTACGGATACCTTGAAGAGAAGCTTAAATCATTCATTCAGAGTAAGGTCTCACGAGGAAAAGTTGATGTTGGAGTGACTGTTTTCAACATTGAGGGAAAGGACGCTCAGATCGAGGTCAACAAGTCAATTGCTGTTGGATATGTTGATGCACTCAGAAAAGCAAATCAGGATATAGGTCTTACCGATGATTTAACTTTGTCTCAGCTTATCAGACTTCCCGATATCTTCAATGTTATAAAAAATACAGAGGACGAAGAGGTCATCTGGAACGATGTTAAAATCGTTGCCGAAGAGGCTCTCCGTAATTTCGTTTCAATGCGCGAGGCAGAGGGTCAAAAAATGAAGGATGATATTAAGTCCAGACTTGATTATATTGGCGAACTTGTTTCAAAAGTCGAAGAGCGTTCCCCGATGGTTACGGAAGCTTATCGCGAGCGCTTGTACAATAAGCTCTGCGAAATACTTAATGATAAAAAAATTGATGAGCAGCGTATACTTACAGAGGCAGCGATTTTCTCCGAGAAAACTGCGGTTGATGAAGAAACTGTACGTTTAAAAAGTCATATAAACCAGTTTAACAGCTTGCTTGAGGTGAAAGAACCCGTCGGAAGAAAGCTTGATTTTCTTATTCAGGAATTTAATCGTGAAAGTAACACGATTGGTTCAAAGGCACAGGACGTTGAAATTACTAAAATCGTTGTTGAACTGAAATCAGAAATTGAAAAAATCAGAGAGCAGATTCAGAATATTGAATGATACGGAGGATATATGAAGCTTATTAATATTGGTTTCGGCAATATGATAAATGCCGGCAGACTTATAACTATAGTAAGTCCAGAATCTGCGCCTATCAAGCGTATCGTTCAGGAAGCAAAGGAAAAAGGATTGCTGATTGACGCTACCTACGGCAGACGTACCCGTGCGGTTATTATTATGGACAGCGACCATGTTATTTTGTCCGCTGTTCAGCCGGAAACAGTTGCCGGAAGACTTTCTGACGATGAGGAGGAAGCTGAAGATGAATAAGGGTATGCTTATTGTCGTATCTGGACCGTCAGGCTGCGGAAAAGGCACAATACTTGCTGAAATACTGAAAAATGATAAATTCTTTTATTCGATATCCGCTACGACCAGAAATCCAAGACCTGGTGAAGTTGATGGGGTAAACTATTATTTCCTTACCAAGCAGAAATTCGAGGAATTGATTCAGAATGACGGTATGCTTGAATATGCTTCTTACTGTGATAATTATTACGGTACGCCAAAGAAACCTGTTGAAGATATGCTCAATCAGGGTAAACATGTTATTCTTGAGATTGAAGTTCAAGGCGCTATGAAAATTAAAGAAAAATGTCCCGATGCAGTTTTTGTTTTTATCCTTCCTCCATCGTTAAAGGAACTGCGCAGACGTCTTAACAAGCGCGGAACAGAAACTGAAGAGGTCATTGAAAAGCGTTTGAGCGAGGCTGCCGGAGAAATAAAGCAGGCGTATAAATACGATTATGCTTTGGTAAACGGAGAACTGTCAGACGCAGTAAACGATTTGTTTGCAATTATCAGAGCCGAAGAGCTTAATACGAAAAATTCAAAAAATACTATTGATGAGGTGTTAGAAAATGCTTAGACCGTCCATTAACCAGATCGCTA
Organism: uncultured Clostridia bacterium; assembly: GCA_945876755.1. Lineage (GTDB taxonomy): Bacteria > Bacillota > Clostridia > Oscillospirales > Ruminococcaceae > RGIG8773. Next base: position 79,431 of record CAMCPM010000001.1, on the reverse strand, counting down.
CAAAAAATGAAAGCTATTATTCTGTTGTTCTTGCAGTTGCAAAACGCGCAAGAGAAATTGCCGACGAACTTTATAACAATAACGAAACTCTTGAAGAAAAGCCTGTAAAAACTGCTGTTGAAGAATTTGCAAGCAGAAAATATTCTTTTATTGAAGATCCTGCATTAAGAGATTCAAAGGACTAAAATTTCGGAGGTAAGTTTTTTGCTTACAATTAATCATTTGGCGGCTGTTGCTGTCAGTTCGGTTGCGTATGGTTATGACAGAAGATATAAATATGTCATTCCCGTCGATATGGATGGAAAAGTCATGATAGGCGCAAGAGTGCTGGTGCCTTTCGGTACCGGCAACAGAAAGCGTGTTGGCGTTGTAGTGCGAATTGACGATTCTGCAAACGAGGATTTAAGCAAATTTAAGCCTATCATTTCTGTAATTGATAACGAAGCCCTGCTGAATGACGAAATGCTGGATTTGATGATGTGGATAAGAAATACCACGTTATGCACATATTTTGACGCATTCAGAACGCTTATTCCCATTGGTTTAAGCGTTAATTTTACACAAAAGTATAAGCTTTCTGAGGAAACGGAATTGTCTGAGGACATACTTTCTGAAAAAGCTCTTGAACTGTTAAATGAAATAAGAAATGATGTTTCTGCCCTTGACAACGCTGAAAACAAGCTTGTTAAAGAACTTGTGCAGGCTGGATTCCTGGTTGAACAGGATTCTTTGAAAAGGCGTACAAAGGATGAAACTGTAAAAATGATCAGGCTTTCCGATGATTTTGTTAGCGGTAATCTAAAAGTAAATCTATCGGTTAAGCAGAAAAGCATTGTTGAACTGCTTGAAGAAAGCGGTTCGGCTTCTGTAAAAGAAATAACCTATATCTGCGGCGTAACTTCATCTGTTTTAAGCAATATGATGAAAAAGGGTATCGTCGAAGCATATGAATATGAAATAATACGAACACCAGAGGTTTCGGCAACTGAAAACGTAAACGATATCGTATTATCGGAGGAACAGCAAAAGGTATATGACGGAATTTCTGAACTTATCGACAAGCGTGAACCTTGTGTTTCACTTTTATATGGCGTAACGGGAAGCGGTAAAACTCCTGTTTTTGCAAAGCTTATCCGTCATACGCTTGACCTTGGCAGAAATGTTATTATGCTTATTCCAGAAATTTCGCTTACCCCTCAGGTCGTGCAGCGTTTTCAGACATTGTTCGGAGATATGGTAGCTTTGATGCACAGCAGTTTGTCTTTGACCCAAAGGCTTAATGAATATAAAAGAGTTAAAAGCGGTCAAGCGAAAATTGTTGTCGGAACAAGAAGCGCAATTTTTGCTCCTATGGAAAATATAGGACTTTTTATTATTGACGAAGAGGGCGAAAGGACTTACAAATCTGAGTCTTCTCCACGTTATAATGCTAAAGAAATTGCAAAAAAACGCTGTATTACTCACAATGCAGTTGTACTTATGGCTTCTGCAACCCCGTCGATAGAAAGCTTTTATTACGCTCAAACAGGAAGATATAAGCTTTTTGAGATGACAAAGCGTTATGCACAGGATAAACTTCCGGACGTAGAAATCGTTGATTTGGCAGTAGATGGATTTTACGGGAACTCAACGGTTTTTTCAGAAAGACTGGTTGAGGAAATCAACTATAATCTTGAAAAAAAAGAGCAGACAATTCTTCTTCTAAACAGAAGAGGATATCATACATATATAAGCTGTGCGGATTGCAGAGAACCTATGGTTTGCCCGAATTGCAGCATTCCGCTTACATACCATAAGGCGAATAACCGCTTGATTTGTCATTACTGCGGTTACAGTTCTGAAATGGTGAATAGTTGTCAAAAATGTGGTTCAAATCATCTGAAGCTTACCGGAATCGGTACGCAAAAGGTTGAGGATGAAATTGCCGCGTTGTTTCCAAATGCGCGTATTCTACGCATGGATGCTGACACGACATATTCAAGGTACGCCTATGAAAAAAGCTTCAAGGCTTTTGAGAATGGCGAATACGACATTATGCTTGGTACTCAGATGATTGCAAAGGGACTTGATTTCCCAAATGTAACTCTTGTGGGCGTTCTTTCTATAGACAAAGCGCTGTTTGCAGGTGACTTCCGAAGCTATGAGAGAACTTTTTCTCTTGTAACTCAGGTTGTTGGGCGCTGCGGCAGAGGCAACAAGCAGGGCAGAGCAATAATCCAGACCTTTGTTCCCGAGCATTATGTTTTAAATCTTGCCGCAGAGCAGAATTATAAAGCATTTTATGAGCAGGAGATTTCAGCAAGAAAGGCATTGATTTATCCTCCTTTCTGCGATATATGTACGCTGGAATTTTCATCACCGATAGAAAGCTGTGCAGATAAAGCTTCAAAAACATTTTTAGAACTTATAAGCAGCAGCATTTCTTCGGGACAGATAAATGTTCCTATAAGAGTGCTTGGACCGTCAAAATGTATTTATGAAAAAATTAACGGAAAATACCGTTATAGAATGATAATCAAATGCAAAAATAATCAGCAGTTTCGCGATTATATTGGTCAACTTTATAAAAAAACGTTTAAAATGAAAGAATTTGCAAACGTACAGACCACTATTGATATAAACGGGGATATTGGAGTTTAGTTTTTTGAAAGGCAGTGATAACTTTGGCATTACGCAAAATTGTTCTGAAATCTGACGAGGTACTCAGAAAAAAATGTAAAACAGTCGATAATTTTGACGAAAAGCTTGGTATACTTCTTGATGATATGGCTGAAACTATGTATAAAGCCAACGGTGTAGGGCTTGCAGCTCCTCAGGTCGGCATACTCAGAAGAGTTGTTGTTGTTGACGTCGGTGAGGGACTTCTTGAGCTTGTTAACCCTGAAATTGTCAAGTCAAAGGGTACTCAGCGAGGAGTTGAGGGTTGTCTATCATGTCCGAATGAATGGGGATATGTTGTCCGTCCTAATGAAATCATTGTAAAGGGGCAGGACAGAACAGGCAAACATATTCAGCTGAAGCTTAAAGAATTTTTTGCACGGGCGGTCTGCCATGAGCTTGACCATCTTGACGGACAGCTTTTTATTGATATTGCCGATGAAATGGTTGACCCTAAGGATCTTGAAAACTAAGGAAAGGATCGTCCGAAATGAATATTGTTTTTATGGGTACTCCCGATTTTGCAGTACCTTGCATAAAAGCGCTTATTGACAGCGGCGAAAATGTTCAGGCTGTATTTACTCAGCCGGATAAGCCTAAGGGCAGGGGGTATAAACTTACTCCCCCGCCTGTAAAGGAAATAGCTTTAACACATAATATTCCTGTGTATCAGCCTGCAAGTCTTAAAAAAGGTGATGACGCTGAAAATGCTTTAAAGCTTTTAACAGAGCTTTCTCCCGATTTGATAATTGTAGTCGCTTACGGAAAGATACTTCCGAAAGCAATTCTCGATATTCCTAAGTATTGCATTAATGTTCACGCCTCATTGCTTCCGAAGTATCGTGGTGCAGGACCTATTCAGTGGAGCGTTCTGAACGGAGAAAAGGTAACGGGTGTTACAACTATGCTTATGGCTGAGGGACTTGATACCGGAGATATGCTCTTAAGCAAGTCAGTTGAAATCGGTGAGAATGAAACAGCTTCCGAACTTCATGACAGGCTTTCTGTTCTTGGCGCAGAGGTTTTGCTGGAAACTATAAACGCTGTAAAGGCAGATAAACTTACACCGATAAAGCAGGACGACTCCTTGTCAAATTACGCTCCAATGCTTACCAAAGATATGTGTCCTATTGATTTTACAAAACCTGCACAAGAAGTCCATAACCATATAAGAGGTTTATCAGCTTTTCCATGTGCAGTAACAACTCTTGCAGGAAAACGTCTCAAAGTTTACAAATCTGAGATTGTCAGCGGAAATTATAAGAACAAAACCGCCGGAATGGTTGTAAATGCTAAGAACTTTACAGTTGCCTGTGGAGACGGAAATTGTGTAAGATTTCTTGAAATACAGGCAGAGGGCGGAAAGAGAATGAGTACAGCTGATTATTTAAGGGGAAAATCGGTTGAAGAGGGTACAATATTAGAATAAACGAGGAGGTTTGTTTATGTTTTATTGGGATCCCACATATTGGGTTGTTTTACCTGCGGTAATTTTTGCTTTAATTGCTCAAATTAAGGTTAAATCGACTTTCAGCAAATACAGCAGTGAGAAGAACGAGCATGGTTATACAGCACGGGAGGTTGCAAGAAAAATTCTTGACGAAAACGGCTTGTACAATGTGCAGATTGAATATGTTCAGGGAAATCTCACCGACCATTATGACCCGTCTGCAAGTGTTGTAAGGCTTTCTGATTCGGTTTATAACAGTACCTCGGTTGCTGCAATCGGTGTTGCCGCACATGAAGTAGGTCACGCGATCCAGCATGCTCAAGGATATGCTCCGATAAAAATCAGACAGGCTATAATTCCGATAACTCAAATCGGTTCAAATCTTGCAGTTCCGTTGGTACTTGTCGGAATGTTGTTCAGTGCGCTTGATTTTCTAATTCCGGTAGGAATTTTCCTTTATGCAGGTGTTGTTTTGTTCCAGGTGGTAACACTTCCCGTTGAGTTCAACGCCAGCGGCAGAGCGCTTAAAACGCTTGATGAAAATGTTATACTATATAAAGACGAAGTAAAAATGGCAAAAAAGGTTCTTACCGCGGCAGCAATGACGTATGTAGCTGCAATGTTCTCAGCGCTAATGAGCTTGCTGAGACTTATTATGATTGCCAACAGAGGCAACAGAAGAAGGTAATATATGAGTGTTAAGTCACCTCGCTTTACAGTGCTTGAACTGCTGAATAAAATGGATAACGGTGCATATTCCAATCTAGTGCTTGATTCCGTACTTGAAGGTAGAAGCTTTTCAGATAGGGATAAAAGCTTTATTTCAAGGCTTTTTTACGGAGTTCTTGAACGCAGACTTACTTTAGAATATGTAATTTCTGCGTATAGCAATAAGCCTTTACACAACCTTGACACTTCAATTGTAAATATATTGAAAATTGGATTGTATCAGCTTTTGTATATGGATTCCGTTCCGGATAACGCAGCTGTAAACGAATCGGTTGTGTTAGCGAAACAATCGGGAAAATCAAGTGCGTCCGGTTTTGTAAATGCTGTACTGCGTAATTTTATTCGGGATGGAAAAAAGATAAAGTTTCCGGAAAATAAAACCGAGAGCCTTTCAATTGAATATTCGTGTGACCCGGAGCTTACCCAAAAGCTTGTAAGCGAGTATTCTTACGACTTGGCAGAGGATTTGCTGATGTCTTCGGTTACTCCTCATAAAACCTATTTAAGAGTAAATAATCTGAAAATCAAGGCTGATGATTTGGTAAAAAGATTTATTGATTCGGACGTAAGCGCTGAAATATGTGATGTTACCGATAATTGCATTACTGTTGAAAATCTTGGCGGTATAGAAAAAAACGCTTTATTTTTACAGGGATTGTTTCATGTTCAGGATTTGTCTTCACAGCTTTGCTGCAAGGTACTTGATCCGCAGCCAGGTGAAACTGTAGTAGATATTTGCGCTGCTCCAGGTGGAAAGACATTTACCTTTACAGAAATGATGAATAACAATGGCAGGGTAATTGCCTGTGATCTGCATAAAAATCGTGTAAAACTAATTGAAAACGGTGCGGAACGTCTTGGAATTTCTATTATTGAAGCTTTTCAGAATGATGCAAAGATTTTTAGTGAAAAAATTCCTGTGGCAGATAAAGTTCTGTGCGATGTTCCTTGTTCGGGATTCGGAGTGATTCGTTCAAAGCCTGAAATCAAATATACAGCATTGCAGGATATAAAAAGGCTTCCTGAAATACAGTATGAAATTCTTTCAACGGCTTCAAAATATGTTAAACAAGGCGGCGAACTTGTGTATTCTACCTGTACCCTTAACAGAGATGAAAATGACGGTGTAATAGACCGTTTTTTGGCAGAACACAGCGATTTTGAGCCCGTAAATATCTTGGAGAATTTTAAAAATGTTTCGCAGGGGTATAAAGCGACTATTTTTCCAAAGCACTTTGACTGCGAAGGATTTTTTATAAGTAAAATCAGAAAGGTTGGCATTTAGCTTGAAAAAGGATATTCTATCCTATAATATGGAAGAATTATGTGCTGAAATGGAACTGATAGGCGAGAAAAAATTCAGAGGCAAGCAGATTTATGAATGGCTACATACAAAAAGAGTTCATGAATTTGCCAATATGAGTAACATTTCTTCGTCTTTGCGTACAAAACTTGATGAAAATTATTGTATAAATAGTATAAAAGTTGTCAGAAAGCTTGAATCTTCACTCGATAATACTGTAAAATATCTTTATGAGCTTTCTGACGGTAATCACATTGAGTCTGTATTAATGGAATATAAACACGGAAACAGCCTTTGTATCTCAACTCAGGTTGGCTGTAAAATGGGCTGTAATTTCTGTGCATCAACAATTGCAGGCTTCAGACGGCATCTTCTTCCGTCGGAAATGCTTCTTCAGGTTTATGAGGCGGAAAAAAACAGCGGCAGACACGTTGACAGCATCGTTCTTATGGGTATTGGTGAGCCGCTTGACAATTTTGATAATGTAGTTAAATTCTTGCAGATAATTTCTTTTGAAACAGGTAAGAACCTTAGCCTCAGACACGTTTCACTTTCAACCTGTGGTTTGGTTGACAGAATTTACGATTTGGCAAAGTATCGCTTCGGACTTACGCTTTCGATTTCTCTTCACGCAGTTACAGATGAAAAAAGAAGTGAGATAATGCCGATAAACAAAAAATATAATATAAGCGAGCTGATAAAAGCCTGCAAGGATTATATTGAAATAACAGGACGCCGTATTTCTTTTGAATATGCGGTAATTCACGGAGTAAACGATACACAGGCCGATGCGGACGGGCTTATAAAGCTGCTAAAGGGTATGAACTGCCATGTAAATCTTATTCCCGTCAATGAAATTAAGGAACGAAGCTACCGCTCGGATAAGAATGCTCTTCATGATTTTCTTGCAGCGCTGGAAAAGGGCGGTCTGAATGCTACAATAAGAAGAACCCTTGGCGCTGACATTGACGCTGCGTGTGGTCAGCTAAGACGGGAATATGAATTCTGATTAAAGGAGTGAGTCGGATGAAAGTCTTTTCTGAAACTAATATCGGACTTTCGAGAAGTGAAAATCAAGACAGAGTCCGTACTGCTTTGATTGGAGAGAATGCGGTTTTTGCGGTTATATGTGACGGAATGGGCGGTCAGAATGCAGGCAGCGAGGCCAGTGAGAGAGCAGTCAATATTGTTTTTGATAGAATAACAAAGGTTTTTCGTCCCGATTATGACGGTAAATCAATAAAAAATCTGCTTATTTCTTCGGTAACGACTGCTAATTCGGTCGTTTACGATATGGCGATTTCAAGCGATGAAATGAGTGGTATGGGTACGACCTGCGTTGCAGCATTTGTATTTGGAAATAAGCTTTATGCTGTAAATGCAGGCGATTCAAGACTGTATCTTATAAATCATGAAATACGGCAAATAACTAAAGACCATACGATAGTAATGCGTATGTATGAGAACGGAGAAATAACTAAGGAACAGCTTAAAAATCACCCTCAGAGAAATTATATTACAAAGGCTGTTGGAGTTTCTGCAATGATAATTCCTGATTATTTTGAACTGGAATTATCAGAAAATTCGTCTGTGCTTCTCTGTACAGACGGCTTATCAAATTACTGTGATGAAGGCGACATTTTTGAAACAGTTAAAAAGCATCCTGCGGAAGAAGTTCCGGGACGGCTTATAAAAAAAGCACTTGAAAACGGCGGAAATGATAATATTACCGTTGCTTATATAAAATTATAGAGTGTCTTTAAATTTAAAAAATGAAATCAGATATGTTTCACATCTGAAGCATAATTAATTTATAAAATACCGTTTTGGTTACAGGAGTGAATTTAATGGATAAAAACATTGGCAGAAAGCTTGACGGCAGATATGAGATTACCGAGCTTATAGGCGTCGGAGGAATGGCAGACGTATATAAAGCTACCGATATTCTTGAGGACAGAGTGGTTGCCGTAAAAATCCTTAAAAACGAATTTGCTGACAATGAGGAATTTGTAAGAAGATTCCGCAATGAATCAAAGGCAATTGCCGTGCTTTCGCATCCTAATATCGTTAAAATATTCGATGTTGGATTTACGGATAAAATACAGTTTATCGTTATGGAATATATTGACGGAATCACTCTTAAAGAATTTATGGAGCAGCAAGGTGTTATAAAGTGGAAAGACTGTATTCACTTTATAACTCAGATACTTCGTGCGCTTCAGCACGCTCATGATCGTGGAATTGTTCACCGTGATATCAAGCCGCAGAATATAATGCTGTTTCCGGACGGAACTATTAAGGTCATGGATTTCGGTATCGCAAGATTTGCTCGTGAAGAGGGTAAGACTATATCCGACAAGGCCATCGGAAGCGTTCATTATATAAGCCCTGAACAGGCAAGCGGAGACGTTACTGATGAAAAGAGTGATATCTATTCTGTCGGTGTAATGATGTATGAAATGCTGACGGGTGTGAAGCCTTTTGACGGCGATAATCCCGTTTCTGTTGCACTTATGCATATGCAGAATGAAGCTAAGCCGCTTCGTGCCGTTAATGATTCCGTTCCTGAAGGACTTGAAGAAATCGTTATGCGAGCAATGCAGAAGGAAGCTTCAAAGAGATATCAGTCAGCTTCCGAAATGATCAAAGATATTGAGGAATTTAAGAAAAATCCTAGTATTGTTTTTGAATATAAATATTTGTCCGAAAAAACACAGTATTTCAATGCTGGAGCTGTTTCAAGAGCAGCTGCCGAGTCTGAGTCAAGATCCGGAGCTTTGGCAAGAAATGAAAAAAGTAGTGATATGAAAAAAATGCGTACCCGTACCAAGGTTAAGGAAGAACTTGAAAATTACGATGATTATGATGATTATGAGGATGACGAAAAACCATCAAAATCTTCATATTTTGTAGTCGTACTCACAGCAATTGCCGCAGGTATCATAATAATCGTTGTTGCTTTCATTGCAATTATGATAATTAAATACCTTGATGACGGTGATGATGTACAAATAGGTAAAATGCCGAATCTTATTGGTTACAGCTATCAGGAGGTTCAGACATACTACGCTGATTCATTTAATATTGTTGCAGAAACTCAGGAATATTCTTCCGAATACCCGGAGGGGGCGATTATTGACCAAGTGCCGAGTGAGGGCAAAGATTATCTGATAGGAAATTCAACTGTCAAGGTTACAGTCAGCAAGGGTCCCAGAATGGTTACTGTAACAAACGTCTATGAGCTTGATTCGACTACGGCGTTAAGTATGCTTGAGGATAACGATGGTTTTAACGTTATTATCACAAGTGTATTTGACGAAAAGGTTCCCAAGGATTATGTAATAATGACAGATCCGCCGCGTAATGAAAAGGTTGCTTACGGCTCTACAATTCGTATGTATGTAAGCCGCGGTCCTGAAGAACAGGATATAAGCGTCCCACAGTGTGTAGGCTATACACTTGAAGAGGCAAAGCTTCTTCTTGGTGATAAGTTTACAGTTCAGACTATGACAAAGGATTCTTTAGAGCCTGAGGGAACTGTAATTGAACAGAGTATTCCTGCTGTACGCGAGGACGGTCAGCCGAATATTGTCAAGCTTAATTCCACAATAATTCTTACGTTAAGTACCGGTGTAATGCCTGAAACTGAAGCGGTTATCACATTCAGCGTTCCAAGCGGAGTAAAGGGCAAAGCTACTTTTAATTGTTATGTAAACGGTACTATAATCGGAACAACTTCAATTGACAATCTTGCATATGCTTCTACTGTTTCGATCACCATTAAGGGTACTGAAATGCAGAAGGTCGTTCTTGAAGCAGTAAATGTAGATAAGAAAAACAGCGCAACAATAGGTGAATATTCCGTTGACTTTGTTGAAAATATTGTAACGGAAGTGGACTTTGAAAAGAGTGTTCTAAAAAGTCTTTTCTCAGAACAGTCAGAGCAGCAGGAATCACATGAGGAAGAACCTGATTTTAATTCAGGCGGCAATAATGATATTATTATTGATGATGACGATGCGTTCTGGAATGAGGTATTTGGATATTAATGGGAAGCGATAATTCAGTTGAAGGTATGCTTTTAAAAGCTATAGGGGGTCTCTATTATGCAGAGACCCCTTTGGGTGTTTTGGAGTGTAAAGCAAGGGGAATTTTCAGAAAACAGAATATCTCTCCCTGCGCAGGGGACAGGGTAGTGCTGACGGATATTGATGGGAATAATGCTGTTATCGACAAAATTCTTCCCCGTAAAAACAGTATAATAAGACCTCCGCTTGCAAATCTGGATTGTATAGTTTTTGTAACATCAACCTGTGAGCCTGTACCTAACCTTACGCTTCTTGATAAATTTCTTGCTATTGCGGAGTACAAGGCAATAAAAAGTATAATTGCTGTTACAAAGCTTGATTTGCTTAAAAATGATTCGCTCATAGGAATTTATAAAAATTCGGGAGCAGAGTTTATTGAGGTAGATTATGATAATTCCGGTTCGTATATGAAGCTTTATGATATGCTTGCTGGAAAGGTTACTGCATTTACAGGAAATACTGGTGTTGGGAAGTCTACATTGCTTAATCATATCGTTTCAGGTCTGGAAATTAAAACGGGTGAGATCAGCAAAAAGCTTGGAAGAGGTCGTCATACCACACGAAATGTAGAGCTATATAAGCTTGACAACGGCGGATATATTGCGGATACTCCCGGTTTTTCAACCTTTGAGACTCAGAAATACGATATTATTTTAAAAGACGAGCTTGCTTCATGCTTTCCCGAATTTCGGGAATATGAAGGAAAGTGCCGTTTCCTTGATTGTGCTCATGTAAAGGAAAAAGGATGTGCAGTACTTGAAGCTGTCAAAAATGGAGAAATTCCTTCTTCACGTCACAATAGCTATGTTGAAATGTATGAGGAAGCCAAACTCATAAAGGAATGGGAAATAAATAACAGGAGATGAATATGAAATGAGATCCTGTTGGATTTTCGGCGGAGCGCCTGTAAACGGATGCTGTGAACTTCCGTCTGACGATGCATATATCATCGCCGCAGACAGCGGTTATTCGCTTCTGAAACGTATGGGGATAAAGCCTGATTTGCTGTTAGGGGATTTTGACAGCTTAAAAGAACCTAAGCCTGATTATTGCGAAATCTTGACTGCTGCTGCAGAAAAGGATGATACCGATACAATGCTTGCGGTAAAGACTGCGTTTGAAAAAGGCTATTACGATATTACAATAGCAGGTTCGATTGGCGGCAGGCTTGACCATACTATTGCCAATATACAGGCTTTGGCGTATATATCCGATAACGGAGGAAAAGGAAAGCTTGTCGGTGAATATGACACCGTTGAATTGCTGGGCAAGGGAAGTTACAAATTTCAGCGTAACGATGATATGTACTTTTCGATTTTTTCGTACAGCCCGTCAGCAGTTGTAACAACAATAGGAACAAAATATAATTTGAGTGAATACACGCTTACAAATACATTTCCGCTCGGTGTAAGTAATGAAATTATGTTAGATGAATGTATGCTGACAATTAAAGAAGGGCAGATTCTGGTTGTTTTTTCTAAAAAATAGCACCTAATTGATCAATTTGAATAGTATGTAGTATCAGTCCTGAACTTTGCAATATAATCTTTATTTAAACGGGAGGCTATTACATATGAAAATAGTTGTTATCAAGAGTCCAAAGTTGCTGTCGGGTTTTTTCAGATTGGTGTTCGGAATAAAAAAAGAACCTGAGGAACTATAATTCATCGTAGAAAAAAGAGCAAAGCCGTAAAAGGCTTTGCTCTTAAATTTTATATGAAGAAAGTTTCCGTAAGCACTGAAACACTTCTGTCAATATCATTAAGGTCGATTAAATACATGGTTTTGCCTATTCCGCTGAAAACAGTATTCAGAACTTCAGTGACAGGAAAAACTAAAACCGTATTTTCACGTTCCGGACCGTTATAATCCTTAAAGTTTTTAAACTTAAACCGCATATTTATGGTGTTTTCCGTAATTTTGTTCTTTATATAAAAATCGGAAATAGGCTTCATTTCCTTGTCCATACCGGTATTGCTTATCGAGTTGCTGATTTTCTCAGGAGTCATAAAGTAATAATTTGTACGGTCAAGCTGTTTCCTCAGACTTGAAGCAATACAGGCACTAAAAAGCTTATCCATGTGAAAAAGCATAGCATATTTAACTTTACCACCGGTGAAGAAAGTAGTTCCTTTATTAAGCAGGAAAAGCTTGCTCCACTTCATTGCGTTGAAGTATTTGCTCATGCTTCTGTCCTCAATGCTCTGTTCGAAATCATGTTTAGGATTTTTTGAAGACTCAACCTGATCGAAATCCATGATAAGCATACGGATTTTCTTTTTGTTCAAGTTGTTTGAGGAAAGCTTATCAAGCACTTCGAGAGTTTTTTTCAGCAGACGGTTTTCCGCGCGGTTTACGCTGAAAACATCGTATTCAACGAAGAATTTTTCTTTATGAGCGTAATTTTTCTTTGCATGTTCCGAGTAAATTGTCTTACCCTTTACAAACATTTCATTTCCGCGATAGGGAACATAGGTCTGCTTCAAACCGTTTCGTACAACGTTCAAAACCTCATCGGTAAACATTCTTACAAAAATTTCAAAAATGTTGAGCTGTTCTTTTTTAAAGTAGAGCTCATCAACATTTCGTACAGGAATTTCCCGTATTCCGTCAAGCATACGAAGAAGAAGCTTTTTGGAAGTAACGATATTTTCTTCCGGATTTTTGCATATTTGAGGCAGGATCTCAATCTGCGTACCGTCCTTCAGCATAATAATGCCAACATATCTGGTAGGCTTGAGAGCTTCACGCCCATCGTCAAGCATAATTTTTCGCATTACTGAATATTTCTGGCTTGCAGCAAAGTCATCAATACGCTCGAAATTATGTTCTGATATGAGAATTACATCAGAAGAATCATTAGCGGAAGGATATTTTACAAAACAATTTGCTTCTGTAACTACATAGCGTTTTAATTTTTTCATATAAACACCGTTAAATCTTCAAGTAAGCATTAATATTTGCAAAAGCGGCGTTGTTTATAGAATAAACCTCGTCGTTTTCAAGGTAAAGCTCAGCCTTTGAGCCGAAAATCTGAGCGTAGTCAACTGCCGTTGCGCGTACAAACTGTTCATTTTCTTCCTTGTTTGCATCACCGAGAACAAGCCTTATTTTTTCGTAATCGTCATAAAAGTATTCCTGAAGAAGAGGAACGATGGAGTTTTTAAAAATATGTGCAAGTACGGCAAGGGTAGGTCTCTGCTTGAGCTGCATAAAATAAGCATGACCTATTGTATGATCGCGGTCGCATAAAATTTCAATACGTTTGTTGATTTTCAGCATAAGCTGTTTGATATCAACACCTTCAACCACAACACCGTCCAGAAGTTCAGGGTTAGGCATCATTTCAATAAAGTCAAAACGACGTCTGAGAGCCGAGTCCAGCATAGCGATAGAACGGTCGGCAGTATTCATGGTACCGATTATGTAGACATTTTCGGGAACACCGAATGCTTCCTGAGAATAAGCCAGCTTAACTGTAGCAGCTTCCGCTTGTCCGATACGTTTGGTAGGTTCGATAAGTGTGATCATTTCACCGAAGATTTTGGAAACATTACCGCGGTTGATTTCGTCTATAATGAAAACATATTTTTCATCTGGATTTTTAGCTGCTTCTTCGCAGAATCTTCTGAAAACACCCTGGTCAACACGGTAAACCATTTCTTCCTTACGGGAACGTTCTCCGCGCTCGTTCATAACCTGAATAAATACAGGCTTGATACCTTCAACAAATTCTTCGTACCCGAAAGACTGGTGGAACGTGGTAAATTCAATCTGACCGTAAAGAGTTTTCAGCGCATGATATTTTTCCAGCAGTTCATTGTAATCGTCTTTCATTACCTCGCGTACAGGACGGCCGTAAATAATAGAAATAGCATAAGCGACTGTGTTATAAGTTTTACCTGTACCGGGAGGACCGTACAAAATAATGTTTGCACCCATCGATCGTTCACCTCATAAAATAATATGTAAATTCACATAATGTAATCTTTTTACATGAATATTATGCCCATTATTATATTTTAATATATTTTCATATTAATTTCAATAGTTATCTCATTTTTTATAATCTATTCTACATTTCTTATAAATAAGCAATCAATTAACTGTGAATTTGTACGAAATAATGCCAAATACCATTATAACATTTTGGCATTGTTGCAAAATAAATTTTAAATTTCAATAACTCCATGAGAAAGAGGTCTGCATAAAGAAGAAAAATAGCCGTTGCTTTTCAGATAGTTAGTACAGTTCTGTGCAGCATTAAAATTGGGAAAAAGTCCAAAAACTGCATTACCGCTTCCGCTCATTGCTGAATAAACCGCACCGCAGTTTAAAATTAACTTTTTAATTATTTTTACATCGTCTATATCGGCAGCAGCTTCAAAAATATTTTTTCCAATATTGGAAACAGAATCAATAGTCCCGTCATAACCGTCTTTTAGAATATCACTTCCGAAACCAACAGCGTCAATTCTGCGGTAAGCTTCTTTAGTAGAGATACCGCCTTTTCCTTTGCCAATAACAATGTAACAATCTTCAAGAGGAGGTATTTCGTAAAACTCATCTCCGATACCTCTGCAAAGACTTGTGCCGCCTTTGATACAGAAGGGTATATCTGCTCCGACAGCAGCGCCTATTCTGCATAATTCATCTAATGAAAAACCGGTATTGTAAAGCTTGTTCATTCCGAACAGAACAGCAGCACCATCAGCGCTTCCGCCTCCGAGTCCCGCTTCGGACGGAATATTTTTCTCAATTTTTATATGTACTCCGTCGCATATTCCCGAATATTCATAAAATCGAACTGCAGCTTTATAGGCAATATTTCGGAAATCGCAGGGGATTTCGGGAACGCTGCATTCAACAGTAATGCTTTCGACTTCATTTGCGGAAATATAAACCGTGTCGGAAAGAGAAATACTCTGCATTACAGTCAGCAGAGTGTGAAAGCCGTCAGTGCGTTTTCCCGTAACGTCAAGCATAAGATTGATTTTTGCAGGTGCGGAAACGGCAATGCTGTTCATAAAAGTCTCCATTATTTCAATTCTTTAAGAAACTGCGAAATGCGTTCAACAGCTTCCATAAGGTGTTTCAGCGAGTACGCATACGAAATTCTGATGTGTCCCTCACCGCATTCACCAAAGGCATCTCCCGGAACTACTGCTACATGGTGCTTGTAAAGAAGCTCCTCACAGAATTGCTGGCTTGTAAGTCCCGTTGACTTTATTGACGGGAAAACATAAAACGCACCCATAGGCTCGAAGCATTCCAAACCTATTTCATTAAGAGCATTTACCAGCCAGCGGCGGCGTATGTTGTATTCGTTGACCATCTTGGCAATTTCGCCGTCGCAGCTTTCCATTGCTTCAATGGCAGCATACTGTGAAATAGTTGGAGAACACATTATTGCAAACTGGTGAATTTTCAGAATTTGCTTAATGACCGGGGCAGGACCTGCAAGATAACCGAGTCTCCAGCCTGTCATTGCATATGCCTTTGAAAAACCGTTTACCACAAGAGTGCGCTCCTGCATACCGTCAATTTCAGCAATAGAAACGTGACGTCCTCCATATGTAAGTTCCGAGTATATTTCATCTGAAAGAACCATAATGCTTGTTCCGCGCAGAACTTCTGCGATTTCCTCCAGGTCTTTTCTGCTCATGACAGCGCCGGTAGGGTTGTTGGGAAAGGGGAGAATAAGCATTTTGGTTTTATTAGTAATTTTGCTTTTGAGTACTTCTGCGGTAAGCCTGAATTCGTCCTCAATTTTCGTTTCAATAACTACAGGAACTCCGTGCATAAGCTCGATAATAGGCTTGTAGCAGACAAAGCTCGGTTCAACAACAAGCACTTCATCGCCGGGGTTGACTATAGCTCTTATAGCTAAATCTATCGCCTCGGAGCCGCCTACTGTAACAACAATTTCTTTTGCAGGGTCATATTCAATATTAATACGTCTGCTTAAATATTTTGAAATTGAGTTGCGAAGCTGAATCAGACCTGCATTTGCGGTATATATTGTTTTGCCCTTTTCAAGAGTCGTAATTGCAGCTCTTCGGATCGCCCAAGGAGTAGGAAAATCAGGCTCGCCCACGCCGAGGGAAATAACGCCCTCCATATTGGCGGCAATATCGAAAAACTTTCTTATTCCCGAAGGCTTGATCTCCTTGCATTTATCAGAAAGGATCTTGTCATAGTCCATCATGGGGAAACAAAACTCCTTTCGTCGGTTGCCTCGTCCTCAATAAAGATGCCCTTTTCTTTGTATCTCTTAAGGAAGAAGTGAGTTGCTGTTGAAATTACTCCGTCAATTGTTGAAAGTCGTTGAGCAACGAAAAGTGCGATCTCCTTGTAATTTGTACCGCTAATTGTAACTGCAAGGTCGAATGCGCCGGACATAAGCGTAAGGCTTTCTACCTCATCGTACATCATAATTGTTTTTGCAATATCGTCAAAACCGCAGTCGGCTTTAGGAGTGACCTTAACCTCAATAAATGCCGTAACATTATCCTTGTCGGCAGCGTCGTCATTAATAATTGCGGAATAGCCTTTGATGATGCCATTGTGTTCATATTCCTTAATTTTGGCTTCTACATCCGCTTCGGTACTGCCTGTCATCGCCGCCAGTTCCTTACAGGAAAGTCTGGCGTTCTGCTTGAGAAGTCTGATAAGTGTATCCATTTAAATTCCTCCCGAAAATAAATTGGTCAAATCAAAGTGTAAAATTAATTATACCACAAATAAATCAAAATGTCTATATTTTTATAAAATCAGGCTTTCTTTCTTTGAAACAGCAGACATAATTAAATCCTGCTTCAAGAGCGATCTCTGCACCGTCTTTGATGTTTTTTCCTAAATCCTCGACACAGTGAGCGTCCGAACCGATTGAAATTATTTCTCCTCCAAGTTCACGAAAAAGTTTGACATATTTCAGAGACGGAAAAGCATCCCCGTATTTCTGACGAAATCCTGAGGTGTTGATCTCAATACCTTTTCCTTTTTCAATTATAGCTTTAAAGCTGTCCGCAATTATTTCATCAAAACGGCTTATATCAAGGTCGATGCCGCCAATGCCTTTTATATACCTCAGATTGTATGTTAGATGTCCAAGAACGTCAAATTTTCCCCATTTGCAGAGCTTGCTTATCTCAAGAAAATATCTTTCCGCAAGGTCATATATCTCCTCTAAGGACATTTTATCATATTCAAGAAAAGCGAAATCCTCGGTTTTAGGAAGCTGGTGCATAGAGCCAATAACAAAATCAACACGGCTGTCGGATATTATTTTTTCGGCAATATCAAAATCGTGGGTGGCCTGTCCCATTTCAACTCCGCAGATAAGATTAAGTCTGCCGCTGTATTTTTCTTTTAGACGTGTTACGGCAGATACGGAATTTTCAAAGTCAGTTCCGAAATCGTAATATTGATATGTATCATCGCCTGTATAATGCTCTTTTGAGTACCAGCGGTTGCATTCGCAATGATCGGTAACAGCATATGCGGCAAGTTCGATATCGCAGGCTTTTTCAATCATTTGATTTATATCGGCGTCCGAGTCAACAGAAAATTGTGTATGTGTGTGACAGTCGATAAGATTCATTAACGGCGCTCCTTTCAATAAATAAAGTATAGTATAACTCATTATAACACATTTTTTAAAAATATAACATATATTTTATGAAAAAAACGTACAAATTTGTTTGATTTTTGCCTTTTAATTTTTGTAAAAATGTGATATGATAATACTATATTTTTACTATGTGATAATTCGGAGGTTGTTTTAATGAGAGCAGTTGTTACGGTAATCGGAAAGGATACTGTGGGTATTCTTACAAAGGTAAGCGGTATCTGTACGGAATATAACGCTAATGTTATCGAGGTTACTCAGAGCGTTCTTCAAGATATGTTTGCAATGATCATGCTTGTTGATATTTCAAAGCTTAATAAGGATTTTACAGAGCTTGTTACAAGAATGAACAAGCTCGGAGAAGAACTTGGTCTCCAGATCCATACCATGCACGAGGAAATTTTTGAATCTATGCACAGAATATAACCGTTGATAGGAGCTTTTTATGATAAACGTTCATGATATACTTGAAACAATCCGTATGATTCAGGACGAGTGCCTTGATATTCGTACAATTACTATGGGCATATCGCTTCTCGATTGTATTGACAGCGATATTGACAAGGCGTGTACAAAGGTGTATGACAAAATTACACGCTGCGCTAAAAATCTTGTAAAAGTCGGCGAGGATATTGAAAAGGAATTCGGTATTCCTATTATTAATAAACGTCTTTCGGTTACGCCTATTGCAATCGTTTCGGCAGCCTGCAATGCAAGTCCGGTAAAGTTTGCGCTTACAATGGAAAAGGCTGCAAAATCCTGCGGCGTAAACCTTATCGGCGGATATTCCGCACTTGTTCAGAAGGGATTCTCGGCAGGTGATGAAAGACTTATCGAGTCGATTCCGGAGGCTCTTGCTTCTACGACTTGTGTTTGTTCTTCGGTAAATGTCGGTTCAACCAAAACAGGTATAAACCTTGATGCCTGCCGTATGATGGGACGTATCGTTAAGAAAAGTGCAGAGCTTACTGTTGACAATCAGTGCTTCGGTGCAGCAAAGCTTGTTGTATTCTGCAATGCCGTTGAGGATAACCCATTTATGGCAGGTGCATTCCACGGAGTCGGCGAGCCTGACTGCATTATAAATGTCGGTGTTTCCGGTCCCGGCGTTGTTCGTTCTGCATTGAAAAAATACCCTGATGCCGATATTACGCAGATTTCCGATATTATTAAAAAGACTTCGTATAAAATTACCCGTGTAGGACAGCTCGTGGGCGTTACTGCTTCCGAAAGATTAGGCGTACCATTTGGTATAGTTGACCTTTCTCTTGCGCCTACTCCTGCCGTTGGCGACAGTGTTGCATATATTCTTGAGGAAATCGGTCTTGAAAAGTGCGGAGCTTGCGGTACAACAGCAACGCTTGCTCTTCTCAACGACGCTGTTAAAAAAGGCGGTGTAATGGCTTGTTCCCGTATCGGAGGACTTTCAGGTGCGTTTATTCCTGTTTCAGAGGATGCTGGCATGATCGCTGCTGCTGAATGCGGAGCTCTCGCAATTGAAAAGCTTGAAGCAATGACGGCAGTTTGCTCTGTTGGTCTGGATATGATCTGTATTCCCGGAGATACTACTGAAGATGTTATTTCGGCAATTATCGCCGATGAGGCTGCTATCGGTATGGTAAACAGCAAGACGACCGCAGTAAGAGTTATTCCTGCAATCGGCATGAAGGAGGGCGATGTTCTTGACTGGGGCGGACTTTTCGGAAGAGGTCCTGTTATGAAAGTTAATAAATATTCTCCTTCAAAGTTTATCAGCCGCGGAGGACAGATCCCTGCGCCCCTGCACAGTCTTAAAAACTAATATTTTTGTTTGGCAATTCCTGTGCCGCTTAAGGGGCGGTTACAGGTTTTGCTTATGTTTGAAAGGGTGGTTGAATGGAAAATATTATTACAAGCATTCTTGAAATCGAGCAAAATGCAAAGGAACGTCTGGAAGAAGCTGAGAAAAAAAGGAATCAGATAATTGCAGACGCCAAAGCGGAAGAGGAAAATCTTATAAAGGCGAAAATAAAGGAAGCTGAAGAAAAAATCGGACAGATAGATTCCGAAGAAAAGAAAAAAACAGATGAAAAGCTTGCAGAAATAGAAAACAGCAGGCTTGAAGAAATAAAACGCATTGATGATATCTATAACGAACGGCACGAAAAATGGGAAAATGATATATTCAATGCGATAATAACAGGATCAGTATAAAATCATAGTACACATAAGTACATTTGATCCCTTTTGAATTTTTCGGGAAAGGAGAACCTTTACCGTGCTTAGAAACTATAATGCTACCGTTGCAAAGATTATGGCAATTTACGGTAAACGATTGAATCAGCAGGACTATACCGAAATGATCAATAAACAAAGCGTTGCCGATGTTGCGGAATATCTTAAAAAAAATACCCATTACAGTCAGCTTTTGGCGTCAATTGATACGAATACGGTACACCGTGGAATGCTTGAAAACTTGCTTAAACGAAGCATTTTTGAAACTTATATGAGAATTACGGGTTTTGAGCATATTTCCAAGCAGGAATTCTATAACTATAAAATTATACAAACGGAAATCAGTGAGATCCTCAGATGTATCAGGTATATAAACGCAAAGTCTGACAAAATGATTTCGGATGTGCCCATTTATTTTAATGATCTGACATCATTTGATTTGATTGGGCTTGCGAAAATAAAAAGCTTTGATGAACTGCTTGTGTTTCTGAAAAAAACGCCGTATTATGATGTGCTGAAAAAAATTGTTCCAAATTCCGATGGAATTGCAGATGTTACAAAGTGTGAAACTCTTCTCAGGACGTATTATATCAGCAGACTCAGAAGTTCGCTTCATTTTAAAAAGAATGACGTTAAGCAAATGACAGCTTTGCTTGATACGGATATTGATTTGATAAATCTTATCAATTCATATCGACTTACAGCATATTTTGACGAGCCTGAGGATGTTATTGAAAAGGATATGCTTCCGTTCAGCGGCAGACTTTCCGAAGCAAAGCAGAAAGAAATTTACAGCTCGCCTGATTCGGAAGAATTTATCAGACGTTTTTCCAAAACATATTACGGTCAGCAGATGGCTGCAAACGGGTATGATATCAATGACCTTGAGCAAAGCGCTCAAAGACTGCGCTATAAATATGCAAAGCTTGCGCTGAAGCGTTCGTCATCGGCGCCGTTAAGTGTTTATTCTTTTATATTTCTGCTGGAAATTGAAGTGCAGAATATAATCAGCATAATTGAGGGAATACGTTATGGTGTAGAAGTAAATAAAATAGCGTCGTTAATTATAATGTAGAGGGGTGACGATTAAGTGTCAATTGAAAAAATGGAGCTGGTTAACATTGCCGGACTGACCAAGGATCTTGATACAGTGCTTGTAAAACTAAGCGACTGCGGATGTTTTCATATTGAATCCGCGTCTAAAATCGCAACTAAAAAAAGCGGTTTTACTACGCTTAAAGAGGACAATCCGTATACTCCGCTGCTTAAACAGTTAAGCGAGATCTCTATTCAGTCGGGCGTGAAATTCACCGGTACAGATTATGATGATGTCAAGGATGAAAGTCTTGTAAAACTTGAACAGTATATTTTAGGCGTCAGAAAAAAGCTTGACGGATTAAAAGCGGAAGAAAAACAGGCGTGTGAGCAGCTTTCTGTCCATGAGCAGGCTATGTATCAGGTTGACCATCTTCAGGGACTTACTGCGGATTTTCAACAGATTTTCCACTGTGAGCATATAAAAGTCCGTCTCGGACGTCTTCCGGTTGACAGCTTCAATAAGCTTTCGTATTATGATGATAAGCCGTTTTTCTTTACTCATTTCAGTGAGGAAAAAGAATATTACTGGGGAATGTATTTTGTTCCGATAGCTTATCAGGAAGAGGTCGACGATATTTTTGACGGACTGTATTTTGAAAGAACTCACATTCCCGATTTTGTACACGGTGACTCAAAAGAAGCATCAACGGAACTTCACAATATGGTTGAGTCTGACAGAAATCAAATTGAGGAGTGCCGTCTGAAGATCTCCAATCTTATGGAAAAAGAAACTGACAAGCTTTGCAGAATATTTTCACGGCTTAAATCCCAGCATGACAATTTTGATTTGAGAAATAAAGCAGCAATAGTAAATGATAAATTTTACATTGTTGGTTTTATTCCTCACAAAGAGTCGGAAAAGTTTCTCGGAATGTTTGACGACCTTGAAAGTGTATCGGTCGTTTTGCAGCCGGCAGATGCAAACGGAAAGCTTGAGCCGCCTATTAAGCTGAAAAACAACAAGTTTACTCAGCCGTTTTCAATGTTTGTTGAAATGTACGGTCTGCCGTCCTACAACGGCATAAATCCTACAGCGTTTGTTGCCGTGACATATACGCTTCTTTTCGGAATAATGTTCGGTGACCTGGGGCAGGGAATTGTTCTTGCGATTGCAGGTGCTCTGCTTTGGAAGTTCAAGAAATTTGCCCTCGGTCCGATCCTCACAAGAGTAGGAATCTCAGGTGCATTTTTCGGACTACTTTACGGAAGCGTTTTCGGTTACGAAGAGCTGCTTGACCCGATGTATGAAGCACTTGGAATAACTTTTCTGCCGTTTAAGGTAATGCACAATGTTACTTCAATTCTCGTTGGAGCAATTGCTCTCGGTGTGCTGATAATGTTTATTTCGATTCTGATAAACATTGTTACCGGAATCAAGAATAAAGAGTACGAGGAAGCCCTCTTCGGAAATAACGGTATTGCAGGACTTGTTTTCTTCGGTTCAATACTTGTTGGAGCAGTTGGAACGCTTATGGGTGCAAAGCTGTTTACACCGGTTTATGTGATACTGTTTATGATACTTCCGCTTATAATGATGTTCCTTAGAGAACCGCTGTCATATTGGGTCAGAGGGAAAAAATACGTTATGGAGGGCGGACTTACAGACTTTATCGCTTCCAACTTTTTCGAGGTGTTCGAGTTCTTGCTTGGATATGCGACAAACACACTTTCATTTGTGCGTATAGGCGGTTTCGTTCTTTCGCACGCTTCGATGATGCTCGTTGTAATGGCTCTTGCTGATCAGGTTTCTGCCGCCGCAGTTCCTGTTGTAGTTATCCTTGGCAACATTTTTGTAATGGGCATTGAGGGACTTCTCGTTGGTATTCAGACTCTGCGTCTTGAATTTTACGAAATATTCTCACGTTTTTATTCGGGCGACGGAAAACCGTTTACACCCGTTAAAATCAATTATGATGAAACCATAGACTAATTTTTGGAGGAATTTATTATGATGTATCTTTTCCTGATTCCAATCGTTGTTTTAACCCTTCTTTTTACTCCCGTAATTATTGCAATTAAAAAGAAACGCGGAGAAAAGTCCGTAAAAAACGCAATTATCGGCAATATCTGCACATTTTTCGGCGTAATGATAATTTGTGCGGCTCTTCCTTTGGGAATGTATGTTTCTGCCGAGGAAGTTCCCGCTTCAAGCGTTTCCGAAACTGCTGAATCTGAGGACAGCGCTGCTGCAGCTTCCGATAACGGCATTGGATATCTTGCAGCTGCACTTGCTGTAGGACTCGGTTCGATCGGCGGCGGTCTTGCCGTTGCAGCAGCTGCTCCTGCCGCTATCGGCGCTGTAAGCGAGGATCCTAAGTCCTTCTCAAAGGCTCTGATTTTCGTTGCTCTCGGCGAAGGCTGTGCGCTTTACGGTTTTATCATTGCACTGCTTATGCTGTTTATGTAATTCGGAGGCTGATATGCGCTTTTACTTAATAAGCGATAATGTCGATACGCAGATGGGTATGCGGCTTGCAGGAATAGAAGGTATAGTAGTGCATAAGCCGGATGAAGTGCGTAATGCGCTTAATGAAGCTATGGAGAATAAAGATGTTGCGGTAATTCTTATCACAGAAAAGCTGGTTAAGCTTTGCAGCGAAACTGTTTACGACTATAAGCTTAACAGGAAGCAGCCGCTTATTGTTGAAATTCCCGACCGTCACGCTACTTCAAATATTACCGAAACAATTTCAAGCTATATCGAATCTGCAATCGGATTAAAGCTTTAAAGGAGAATTCTTATGGATACAAACAATGAAAAGCTGCAAAAGTTTATTGATGCAGTAAATGACGAGATTGATACCAAGGTAAATAAAATGCTTGCAGAAGCCGAAACCGAAAAGCAGGCTATCCTTGCGGAAGCAGAGCGTGAATCAGAGGAGACTGCCGAAAAGCATTTTAATATCAGTTCAAAAAAAAGCGGAAACCGTTATGCAAGAGATATTTCCAAGGCTGAGCTGGATATGAAAAAGTCGGTTATTCAGCACAGAGAAGAGCTTACATTAAATATATTTGCGGCTGTTGAAAAAAAGCTTAAGGAATACAAAAACGACCCCAAATATGTTGATATGCTTATAAAAAGCCTGCTTGTGACTCATGTTTCGGACGGTGCTGAAATTTTTCTTGCTCCCGATGATATGAAGTATGCGGATACTTTGAAAAAGGCAATACCATCATGCGATGTAAAATTTATTCCCGATGAAAAAATACTTCTCGGAGGAATTTCAGTTTACAATCCGCAAAAAGGAACTATATCCGATAAAACTTTTGATTTGGCTGTTGAAGAACAGAAAAGAGCTTTCGCCAACAGCAACGCTTTTGCAGAATAATACAGGCGATGTCCTGATAAAGGAGGTATAGCCTTGAATACGATTTTTTCCATAAACGGTCCTGTTGTAAAGGTAAGAGATACCAAGGATTTTTCAATGCTTGAAATGGTATATGTCGGAACCAAACGGCTTATAGGCGAGGTTATCGGAATCACTTCCGAAGAAACCACAATTCAGGTGTATGAGTCCACAACAGGCTTAAAGCCCGGCGAACCGGTTGAGGGCAGCGGTATGCCGATGTCGGCAACTCTTGGCCCCGGAATATTATCAAATATTTTCGACGGAATTGAACGTCCGTTGAAACAGCTTGAGGAAATAAGCGGAGCATTTATTGCCGAGGGTGCAAGTGTTTCTGCTCTTGATACTGTGAAAAAATATGACGTTACGGTTATTGCTCTTGTGGGCGAGCGTCTAAATGGGGGAGACATATATGCAGTTTGCCCCGAAACCCCTGTTATTGAACATCGCTGTATGCTTCATCCAAATCTCAGCGGCGAAGTCGTTTGGACTGCCGAAAACGGCAAGTATACTATAAATGATAAAATCGTTCAGATAAAAAATGACAAAGGTGAAATTATCGATCTTACTTTGTGTCAGAAGTGGCCTATCAAACAAAGCAGACCATTTAAGGAGCGTCTGCCGATAAGCAAGCCGCTGATAACAGGACAGCGTGTTATTGACACTATTCTGCCGATTGCAAAGGGTGGTACTGCCGCAGTTCCCGGAGGCTTCGGTACGGGTAAGACAATGACACAGCACCAACTTGCAAAATGGTGCGATGCGGATATTATTGTTTATATCGGCTGCGGCGAGCGCGGAAACGAAATGACTCAAGTCCTTGAGGAATTTTCTCAGCTTGTCGACCCAAGAACCGGCAAGGCTCTTACCGACAGAACAGTCCTTATTGCGAATACGTCCAATATGCCTGTTGCCGCCCGTGAGGCTTCGATATATACAGGAATTACTCTTGCCGAATATTATCGTGATATGGGTTATCATATTGCAATTATGGCGGATTCTACATCACGCTGGGCGGAGGCTTTGCGTGAAATAAGCGGACGTCTTGAAGAAATGCCTGCCGAGGAAGGCTTTCCTGCATATTTGCCATCGAGAATATCACAATTCTATGAGCGTGCAGGTTATGTTGAAACTCTCAACGGAAGTGAAGGCTCAGTAACTATCATTGGTGCAGTTTCTCCGCAGGGCTCGGACTTCTCTGAGCCTGTTACTCAAAATACAAAACGTTTTGTTCGCTGTTTTTGGGCGCTTGACAAATCGCTTGCCTATGCTCGTCATTATCCTGCAATTAACTGGAATGACAGTTATTCCGAATATATGGACGACCTTGCAAACTATTACGATGAAAATGTAAGTATTGATTTTTTGAAGTACCGTCAGCAGATCTCAAATATTCTGCTTGAAGAAAACAAGCTTATGGAAATTGTAAAGCTTATTGGTTCGGATGTACTTCCTGAGGATCAGAAGCTTGTTATTGAAATCGCACGTGTTGTTCGTGTAGGATTTTTACAGCAGAACGCTTATCACAAGGATGATACCTATGTACCTCTTGAAAAGCAGTTCAAAATGATGGGAATTATTCTTACGCTTTACGATCAGTGCAAAACAATAGTTGCCGAGGGTGTTCCTGTAAGTACGATAGTCGCAACGGGAATATTTGAAAAGGTGATCAAAATGAAGTATGATATTCCCAACGATAAGCCCGAGCTATTCAGAATGCTTACCGTTGAAATCGAACAGCAGATAAAAAAACTTAGAACGGAGGTCTGAAAATGAGCTTACAGTATGTTGGTCTAAGTGAAATTAACGGACCTCTTGTGGTTCTTGATGACGTTGACGGCGCTTCTTACGATGAGGTTGTCGATATACGTCTCAGCGACGGCTCAGCGAGAATAGGACGTGTTGTTGAGGTTTCCGGAAAAAAAGCTGTTTTGCAGGTTTTTGAGGGAACAAACGGTTTGTCACTGAAAAATACAAAAACAAGATTTCTCGGCAAGCCTATGGAAATGCCTCTTTCTCCCGAAGTCCTCGGACGTGTTTTCAATGGCGCAGGCAGACCGATTGACGGACTGGGCGAAATTTTTGCTGAGAAAACCGCCGATATCAATGGTAAACCACTTAATCCCGTATCCCGTTCTTATCCGAGAAACTATATTCACACAGGAATTTCTTCAATAGATGCGCTTATGACTCTTATCAGAGGTCAGAAGCTTCCGATTTTTTCAGGTTCGGGACTTTCCCACAACAAGCTTGCTGTTCAGATCGTTCGTCAGGCGAAAATCGCTGAGGATAACGGTCAGGAGTTTGCTGTGGTATTTGCCGCAATGGGTGTAAAAAATGACGTTGCCGATTACTTCCGCAGAAGCTTTGAAGAGAGCGGTGTTCTGCAAAAGGTTGTAATGTTCCTAAACCTTTCCAATGACCCGATCATTGAGCGTATTCTTACCCCAAGGTGTGCTCTGACTGTTGCCGAATATCTCGCTTTTGAGAAAAATATGCACATTCTGGTAATTCTTACAGATATGACTTCATATGCTGAGGCAGTCCGTGAGTTCTCCTCTTCAAAGGGAGAGATACCCGGACGTAAGGGCTTTCCGGGGTATCTTTATTCCGACCTTGCTTCACTTTATGAGCGTGCCGGTGTAATAAAAGGTTCTGACGGTTCGGTAACCCAGATACCTATTTTAACTATGCCTAACGACGATATTACGCACCCTGTTCCCGACCTTACGGGATATATTACTGAAGGGCAGATAGTTCTTGACCGCGGACTCGACCAGACGGGAATTTATCCTCCGATATCTGTTCTTCCATCACTTTCACGTCTAATGAAGGATGGAATAGGAGAGGGGTATACCCGTTCAGACCATTCCGACGTTGCAAATCAGCTTTTCGCCTGCTATGCAAAAGTTATGGATGCAAGGGCGCTTGCTTCGGTAATCGGTGAGGATGAACTTTCCGAACTTGACAAGGCTTATATGGATTTTGGCAAGAAGTTTGAGAAATACTTTATTTCACAGCGTCCCGATGAAAATCGTTCAATTGATGAAACTCTTGATTTAGGTTGGAATTTGCTGTCTCTGCTTCCAAAATCTGCGCTTGACAGAGTAAATGAAAAGCTTCTGGATGAGAAATATAATCCTCATGCGGCGGAGTTGTTTGCTTAACGGGAGGTTTTACTGATGAGTGAACAGATTTTCCCAACTAAAGGTAATCTTCTGAATATTCAGAAATCTCTTTTGCTTGCTAAGGTAGGGTATGAGCTTCTTGATAAAAAGAGAAACATTCTTATTCGTGAGCTTATGTCTCTTGTAGACGATGCGAAGTCTCTTTGTGGTACAATTGACAGGATATATATTAGAGCATATTCTGCTTTGCAGATGGCTAATATTTCTCATGGTGTAGTTGAAAATATTGCCAATGCAATGCCTATTGACAATACACTGTCAGTTTCTTACAGAAGCGTAATGGGATGCGAACTGCCAAAGCTGTCAATTGAGCAAAAAAAGCCTGTTTTGAATTACGGATTGCAGTACACAGACTCAAATGTAGATATGGCATATATTTGCTTTGAGCGTGTGAAATATATGACAACAACTCTTGCCGAGGTTGAAAACAGTATTTACAGATTGACAAATTCAATACGCAAGACTCAGACAAGAGCAAATGCTTTGCAAAATATAGTTATACCGCGTTATGAAAGCATAGTAAGATTCATTACCAACAGCCTTGAGGAAAAGGAACGTGAAGAATTTTCACGAATGAAAGTAATAAAGGCACAGAAGCTGAAGAAAAAGCGGTATTCCGTAAAAAGCAGGTCAAAAATATAATTTTGAGCATAAAAATAGCAAGCTATGATAAATTACATCACAGCTTGCTTATTTTTTCATATAATTTAATTGTTGTCGATAAGAGCTGCCATATCATAAAGCCCTGCCTGCTGATTGGCAATGAAAACTGCTGCATTGACAGAACCTACAGCGAAAACTTCCTTGGAAGCCGCAGAGTGGGAAAGTGTAATGACCTCGTCACGACCGGCAAAAATAATATCATGCTCTCCAACAATTGTGCCTCCGCGTATAGAGTGCATTCCGATTTCATTTTTCTCACGCTTTTTGCGCTGGGAATGTCTGTCATAAACGTATTGATATTTTTTGTCAAGCGTTTCGTTGATTGCGTTTGCAAGCATAATTGCAGTACCACTCGGAGCGTCAATTTTCTGGTTGTGGTGCTTTTCAACAATTTCGATATCAAACTGTCCTCCTAGGATTTCGGCAGCTGTTTTTGCAAGCTTGCAAAGCAGATTAATTCCGAGTGACATATTAAATGTGAAGAAAACTGGAATCTGTTCTGACGCTTTTTTTATCTGCGCGATCTGTTCTTCGGTGTATCCGGTGGTTGCGAATACTATTGCTGTACCTGTTGAAAGTCCATATTCGATCAAATCATTCAGTGCAGACGGGTGAGAAAAGTCTATGATAACATCAGGTTTTACAGGAAGCTCCTGAGGCTTTGCATAAACAGTAAAATCGGGAGTCGGCGTTGTAATAAGATCAATGCCGGAAATAACCTTACAGTCCGTGCGTTCCTTGATAACTGAAGCAATAACTTTTCCCATTTTTCCGTTTGCGCCTGTTATAGTAACATTTATCATTTTATCAATCCTTTCAGAATTTACAAAAACGGCAATGTAAAGGTAAAAACCTGTACATTGCCGCTTGGTTTACTTGATTAATCCAACCTTCTTCATCGAAGCGGAAAGAGTGTCAATTTTGCTCTGTTCCATCTTGAGAAGGGGAAGTCTGCATTCTCCTGCATTGAAGCCCATAAGATTCATAGCTTCCTTGACGGGAATCGGGTTAACGTCAATAAACAGATTATTTGCAAGCTCAAGGTACTTGATCTGCATTTTAGCTGCTTCGGCAACATTGTTGTCAAGACAAAGCTGTGTGATTTCATGGGTTTCCTTAGGCATAACGTTTGAAAGAACGCTGATTACACCCTTTCCGCCGAGAGCCATGATTGGAACTATCTGGTCATCATTTCCGCTGTAAACGTCCAAATCATTGCCGCAAGCCTCAATAATCTTTGCAATTGCGGATATGTTTCCGCTTGCTTCCTTAACAGCAGCAATATTTCTGTGCTTTGAAAGGGTGATATAAGTATCAAGAGCAATATTCACGCCTGTTCTTGACGGAACATTATAAAGAATAATCGGGATATTAACGCTGTCAGCGATTGCAGTAAAATGTGCGATAAGACCGCGCTGAGAGGTCTTGTTGTAGTAAGGAGTAACAACGAGAAGCGCATCTGCTCCGAGCTTTTCAGCCTCTTTGGACAAATCAACGGCATACTTTGTGTCGTTGCTTCCTGTGCCTGCAATAACGGGAACTCTCTTATTCACGCGGTCAATGCAGTAACGGATACACTCAACGTGTTCTTCGTCAGTCATTGTTGCAGATTCACCTGTAGTACCGCAGACAATAATTGCATCGGTACCATTGTCGATCTGGAAATCAATAATTCTTCCGAATTCGTCCCAGTTAATAGAACCATCGGCATTCATAGGAGTGACAATAGCAACTCCTGCGCCGGTGAAAACGGTGTTCTTCATATAAATCAATCCTTTCGGTCACGGATAATATTTAATATTACATTTCGATTGTATAAGTAATCCAGCCATTTGATGAAACTGTTCCTCCGATTTTTTCATAGAAACATCTTGCACTGCTGTTCCAATCAAGACATTTCCACTCAAGGCGTGAGCAGTTCATTTCTGCGCAGATTTTTTTTGCTTCATCAAAAAACATACTTCCTATACCGTTTCTGCGGAGGTTTTCCTCAATAAAAACATCTTCAATATACATGATCCGTTTGCCTGAAAATGTAGCTATCTTGTAGAAATAATAGGTCATGATTCCGGCAGGTTTGCCGTCTGCTTCGGCGATTCTTACAGAAAGACCGTTTTCCTCGTGCATAATTTTCAGAAGAGCTTCAGGGGTAATATTGCAGACATCTCCAAGCTTTTCAAATTCCGCAAGCTTTTTCAGACAGCTTACAATGTAAGCCGCGTCAGAGTCCTCCGCATTTCTTATAAAAACATTCATTAGTCAAAGTATCCCTTTGCAGCGAGAAGCTCTGCCATAAGAACAGCGCCGCCTGCTGCACCGCGAAGTGTATTGTGTGAAAGGCATACGAACTTATAGTCGTACTGAGTATCTTCACGGAGACGTCCGATAGAAACAGCCATACCGTTTTCAAGCATTCTGTCAAGCTTAGCCTGAGGACGGTTATCCTCTTCAAAGTAGTTCAGGAACTGCTTTGGTGCAGAAGGAAGCTGAAGCTCCTGAGGAACGCCGCTAAAGTTTTTCCATGCTTCAAGCATCTGCTCTTTGGTAGGCTTTTTCTTGAATGAAGCAAATACAGCTGCTGTGTGACCGTCCGAAACGGGAACACGGAGACACTGAGCTGTAATTGAAGGCTCAGAAGCGTTCACAATCTTATTACCCTCAATGTGACCCCAGATCTTAAGAGGCTCCTGCTCGGATTTTTCTTCCTCGCCGCCGATATAGGGGATAACGTTATCAACGATCTCAGGCATTGTCTCAAAAGTCTTGCCTGCGCCGCTGATAGCCTGATATGTGCATACAAGAGCCTTTGTTACGCCGAATTCAGCCATAAGAGGATGAAGTGCGGGAACATAGCTCTGGAGCGAACAGTTGGACTTAACTGCTATAAAGCCGCGCTTTGTACCGAGACGCTCACGCTGAGCCTTGATTATTTCGATATGCTCGGGGTTGATCTCGGGAACTACCATCGGAACGTCGGGAGTGCCGCGGTGTGCAGAGTTATTGGAAACAACAGGACATTCAGCCTTAGCGTAACGCTCTTCAAGAGCCTTGATCTCATCTTTTTTCATATCAACAGCGCAGAAAACAAAATCAACCATAGAAGCGATTTTTTCAATATCTGCAGTTGCGTCCATAACTATCATGTCTTTCATAGCTGCGGGGATAGGGGATGTCATAGCCCACTTCTTTCCAACAGCTTCTTCATAGCGTTTGCCTGCGCTTCTGGGGGAAGCTGCGAGTGCAACAACGTTGAACCAAGGGTGATTTTCAAGCAGGAGAGAAAATCTCTGACCTACCATACCCGTAGCGCCGATAATACCAACATTATACTTTTTCATAACAAAAAGCTCCTTTAAATAAAAATTTACATAAAAATAAAA
Source organism: uncultured Clostridia bacterium (assembly GCA_945876755.1). Classification (GTDB taxonomy): domain Bacteria; phylum Bacillota; class Clostridia; order Oscillospirales; family Ruminococcaceae; genus RGIG8773. Next base: position 47,683 of record CAMCPM010000001.1, on the reverse strand, counting down.
AAATCGGTTGCAAACCGATTCATCATACTATATAATAGAAATACTGACATTATTATGCCGATAGCACTCCATCATATAAATGATGACAATTGCATACTTGTTCAATATGCAATCAGGAAATCATGAGCCGAATGATTTCCTTCGGCGGCATCGCCTTTTTCCGTAGCGTAATCGACCTTGGCAGGTCTGTTCAGCGGATACTTTTCTTTGCCGCACCTCTATCTGATTTAATTTATCATATCACGCAAAGAGCTGTTTGTCAATACATATTTCAAAAATAATTATAAGGAAATATAAGTAATTATATTAAAGAAAGGAATATAAAATGTTAAAATCCGATTTTTACTATGATTTGCCCGAGGAGCTTATTGCTCAAACTCCTATTGAGCCTCGCAATCATTCGAGAATGCTGAAAGTCGACCGGGTAACGGGGGAGCTTGAACACAGTCATTTCTATAATTTATGCGATTACCTGAAAAAAGGTGATTTGCTTGTTATGAACGATTCACGTGTACTGCCCGCACGTCTTTTCGGAATAAAGGACAACACAGGCGCCGTGGTTGAATTTCTTCTCCTTGAGCAAAAAGGGGACAAGTTTTGGGAAACTCTTGTACGTCCCGGAAAAAAAGCTAAGCCCGGAGCAAAATTCACTTTTGGCGATGGCAGGTTAAAGGCAGAAATAGTTGAAACCGTTGAGGGCGGCAACCGAATTGTAAAATTCGAGTGTGAAGGCAACTTCTTTACAGCTTTGGAGGATGTGGGACAAATGCCTCTGCCTCCGTATATTACAGAAAAGCTGGAGGATAAAGAGCGCTATCAGACCGTTTATTCCCGTGAATTAGGCTCTTCCGCCGCACCTACAGCGGGTCTTCATTTTACTAAAGAAATGCTGGAAGAGCTACAGCGTAAAGGCATAAACCTTGCATATGTAACTCTCCATGTTGGCTTGGGAACATTCCGTCCCGTAAAGGAAGATAATATTCTTGACCATAAAATGCACAGTGAGCATTACCATATGCCAAAAGAAACCGCCGACCTGATAAACCGTACAAAGGCAAACGGAGGTCGGGTCATTGCCGTTGGAACGACTTCCTGCCGTACGCTTGAAAGCGTGGCAACTTTTTACGACAAAATTGACGAGTGCGAGGGATATACGGATATTTTCATTTATCCGGGCTATAAATTCAAGGTTCTGGACGGTCTTATCACAAATTTCCATCTGCCTGAAAGCACTCTTATTATGCTTGTTTCGGCGTTTATGGGGTACGATAACACTATGAATGCCTATAAAAAAGCTGTTGAGGAACGATACAGATTTTTCAGCTTCGGTGACGCAATGCTGATTTTGTAAGGAGATTTTAATTTAATATGGAACTGTCAATGTTTTTTAAAAGTGTGATTGATTCCGACTGCGCACCTGTTGTAATATGTGATCTTGACCATAAAATAGTGTATATGAATCCTACGGCTATTGAAAGGTATAAAAAGCACGGAGGCAGCGCTCTTATCGGCAAATCGCTGCTTGACTGCCATAATGAGGAGTCCAACAAAAAAATCATACAAGTCGTGGACCGGTTCAGGTCAGGCACCGAAAATAACAGGGTATACACTTTTTATAATGAGAAAGAAAACAAGGACGTTTATATGATTGCTTTGCGCAATGATGACGGAACGCTTATCGGGTACTACGAAAAGCACGAGTACCGCAATCGTGACAACGGTGAATTTTATGAATTAAAATAAGGAGATTTTTATGTATACGTTACTTAAACAAGAGGGCAGGGCACGCAGGGGACAATTTGAAACCGTTCACGGAACATTTCAGACTCCGTGCTTTATGAATGTCGGTACAGCGGCAGCAATAAAGGGCGGAGTATCCTCTCTTGACCTTAAAGAACTGAAATGCCAGGTTGAGCTTTGCAACACATATCATCTGCACGTCCGCCCCTCCGACAGAGTTATTAAAGAAATGGGCGGTCTGCATAAATTTATGAATTGGGACAAGCCTATTCTTACCGACAGCGGCGGATTTCAGGTGTTTTCACTGGCAAAGCTGCGCAAAATAAAGGAAGAGGGCGTTTACTTCAATTCCCATGTTGATGGACGTAAAATATTTATGGGTCCCGAAGAAAGTATGCAGATACAGTCAAATCTTGCCTCGACCATTGCTATGGCTTTTGACGAGTGTGTGGAAAATCCTGCTACCCACGAATACTCAAAGCGTTCCTGCGAAAGAACTACACGCTGGCTTTATCGCTGCAAGGAAGAGATGGAAAGGCTCAATGCTTTACACGACACAATAAATAAAAAGCAGATGCTTTTCGGCATAAATCAGGGCTGTACCTTTGAAGACCTGCGTATAAGCCATATGGAAGAAATCGCAAAGCTTGACCTTGACGGATATGCTATCGGCGGTCTTGCGGTAGGTGAACCTACCGAGGAAATGTATCGTATCATTGACGCTGTTGAACCTGTTATGCCGAAAAATAAGATCCGTTATCTGATGGGTGTAGGTACGCCGTCAAATATCATTGAAGCGGTTGCAAGGGGAGTTGACCTTTTTGACTGCGTGATGCCAAGCCGAAATGCTCGTCACGCAACGATTTTCACATGGAGCGGAATTATGCACGCAACCAATCAGTGCTATGAAACCGATCCGTTGCCCCTTGACCCCGAATGCGACTGCCCGACCTGTCGAAATTTCTCCCGTGCGTATATAAGACATCTTTTCAAGGCTAACGAGCAGCTTGCAGGCAGACTTGCTGTTATGCACAATCTGTATTTTTACAACACGCTTACCGAGAAGATCCGTGAGGCTCTTGATAATGGAACTTTCGCTGAATTCTGTGCCAAATATTCGACGCTGCTTTCAACGCGGCTATAATTTTTTATTAATTGGATATTCTTTTTGGTTATAGTTATTGAAATTTAAATGTAAATATGTTATAATTTAACTTATGTTTAGTATCACATGGAGGTTTTTATGAAGCTTGTTATTTTTGACCTTGACGGAACATTGATTAACTCGCTTGATGACCTTGCAGATGCGGCAAATTATGCTCTGAAAAAATTCGGATATCCTGTTCATCCTGTTGAAAGCTTTAAATATTTTGTAGGAAACGGCGTACCGAAATTAATTGAACGGGTTCTGCCTGAAAATGAGCGTACACCGGAACGTATCGAAGAAGTAAAATCGGTTTTCGATTTATACTATAACAATCATTCTACCGATAAAACCCGTCCATATGACGGAATTGAGGAGCTTGTAGCTGCGCTGAAGAAAAACGGCTATAAAATCGCCGTTGCTTCAAACAAGTCCGATTCATTTACACAGGCTCTTGTAAAACAGTTTTTCGGAAACAGCTTTGATTATGTTCAGGGCGCTTTGCCGGGAGTACCAAAAAAGCCTGAGCCGGATATTGTGTACAGCATAATGTCCAGGCTTGGCTCAGAAAAGAATGATACATACTTTGCAGGCGATTCAAACGTTGATATGTTTACCGCAAAAAATGCGGGAGTAACAGCAATTGGCTGTTTATGGGGGTTCAGAACCAAGGAGGAATTGCTGTCGGGCGGTGCGGATCATCTCGCAGAAAAGCCGTCGGACATTTATAATATTATTGAAAGGGAGTATAATGTATGAATTACAGCATTAAGGAAGTGGCTGAAAGATTAAAGGGTCTGCGCGATATTCTCGGGATAACAACCGAGGAAATGTGCGAGAAAACAGGCTGTTCAGCAGAGGATTACGCTCTTATCGAAAAGGGAGAAAAGGATTTTTCCGTAACATTTATTTATAAGTGTGCAGAGATTTTCGGCGTTGATATTATTGAACTTCTCACAGGTGAAAATCCAAAGCTCAAGCGCTATTGCGTTGTAAGAAACGGGACAGGACTCCCCGTTAAGCGCCGTGAAAGCTTTGAATATCAGCACCTTGCATATCTTTTCAAAGATAAGAAAATTGAGCCGTTCCTTGTTATTGCGCCTTATTCAGAGGAAGAGCAGGATAAGCCTATTTCGCTTTCTGTTCATGAGGGTCAGGAGTATGATTACATTCTTTCGGGCAGCCTGAAAATCGTTATCGACGGCAAAATCAAGGTTCTCAGCAAGGGGGATTCTATTATATATGATTCAAGCGCACCTCACGGTATGATAGCAACAAACGGTGAGAAGTGCGAATTCCTTGCAATACTTATCAAGTAAAATTTTCGGAAGAGGGTAATATTCAAATGGAAATGAAAGATTTATATAAAAAGTTTGTCAGCGATGAATTTGACAGTAACGGTGTTCTTACAAAGCTTGAGGTTCATGTTCCCGAAAATTTCAATTTCGGATACGATATAATTGATGAAATTGCAAAGAACGAGCCTGAACGCCGTGCAATGGTATGGCTTAACGAAGAAGGTGAGGAGCATATCTTCACTTATTCCGACCTTATGAAAAAATCCAATCAGACAGCAAATATGCTGCTTGCGCACGGAGTTAAAAAAGGCGATAAAGTCCTTGCTGTTTTAAAGCGTCATTATCAGTTCTGGTTCCTTACGATCGCACTGTGTAAGATCGGTGCTGTTCTTATTCCTGCTACAAATCAGCTTATGAAAAAGGATTATACCTACCGTTTCAAAGCTGCCGACGTTAAGTATGTTATTGCAACAGCTGACGGCGAGGTTACCGACCACATTGAGGAATCACTCAAGGAATATGACGGCATAATTGAAAAATATATTGTTCGCGGTGACAGAGACGGATGGGTCTCCTTTGACAAAGAAATTGAAAAGTTCCCCGAAACTCTTGAGCGTATCGAAAACAAGGTTGACGACGATATGCTGCTTTACTTCACAAGCGGAACAACAGGCTATCCAAAGATGGTTCTCCACAGCCATTACTATGCAGCTGCGCATATTCAGACTGCTAAATATTGGCATAATATTAAGGAGGATACTCTCCACTTCACTATTTCCGAATCAGGCTGGGGCAAGTGTATGTGGGGTAAAATGTACGGTCAGTTTGCTTGTGCGGCTTCTGTTTTCGTATATGACTTCAACCGCTTCCATTCAGCTGATATTCTTCAGAAAATTCAGGATTATAAGGTAACCTCTTTCTGTGCGCCTCCGACTATGTACCGTATGTTTATCAAAGAGGGCATAGAGAATTACGACCTTTCAAACCTTAAATATTCCACTATTGCAGGCGAGGCACTCAATCCCGAAGTTTACAACAGATGGCTTGAATATACAGGCCTGAAGCTGATGGAGGGCTTCGGTCAGACCGAAACTGTTCTCGTAGTTGCAAATCTCCCGGGAATGGAGCCTAAGCCCGGTTCAATGGGCAAGCCTACACCTCTCTACAATGTTGATATTGTTGACGAGGACGGAAATTCGCTTCCTGCCGGTGAAACTGGTGAAATTGTTATTCGTACAAAGGGTATGCACCAAATCGGTATGTTCAAGGAATATTATAAAAATCCCGAAGCTACAAATAATTCATGGAATAATAATATGTACCATACAGGTGATACAGCATGGCGCGATGAAGACGGTTACTTCTGGTATGTTGGACGTACCGATGACGTAATCAAGGCTTCCGGCTATCGTATCGGACCATTCGAGATCGAAAGCGTTCTTATGGAACATCCTGCCGTTCTTGAAGTTGCAGTAACAGGCGCTAAGGACCCGATCAGAGGTCAGGTCGTAAAGGCAACCATCGTTCTTACCAAGGAATATAAGGACAAGGGCGATGAAGCGCTCATTAAGGAACTTCAGGAGCACGTTAAGAAGAATACTGCTCCGTATAAGTATCCGAGAATCGTTGAATTTGTTGATGAATTGCCTAAGACGATCAGCGGCAAAATCAGACGAGTTGCAATCAGAGACAACGATAATAAGTGAGCCTGATTTTGTGAAATTATCAATATAATTATGGAGGTATTGGATTTATCCGATACCTCTTTTCTTTTATTATTATGAAATATTTTTCGTTCATAAAATGTTTGTTGACAAGATGTGATTTTTATGATAAATTTATCTATGGAAACGATTACTTAAATATAATTTTATAGAAAGGGTTGTATTTAATGAACGATAAGCTTTATGGTATTCATATGGGTAAAGCCAAGTGTGCGGTTGATTTGGGAGACGGCTCCGAAAGAGGCGAATACGTTAATCAGGATTATATACTTCACACTCTCGGCAGACCTCACCGCAGTATCAGCCTTATGTATTGTTACTATCCGCTTGATAAGGAATGGCCCGGCAGAATTTCTGAGGTAATGAAGGATGCCGAAGTTTCGTTCCAATGGGATTATCCATATGACGACTATTTTACATACAAGGGCGGTCTTAACGGTACGACCGATGATGAGCCCTTTACTTGTATGAGAGATGTTCGCCGTCACGGTCAGGACGTTACCCTTACGCTTACTGTTGACCCTAACGTATCCGATGAGCACCTTATTGCAATTGCAAAGGATCTGCGTCCGTTCGGAAGAATGATGCTTCGTATCAACCATGAGGCAACAGGAGATTGGTTCTCGTTTACAAAGCGCACGACCTATCAGGGTGTTGCAGATTTCTTTGTTCATTTCAGTAAAATTATTCATGAATATGCTCCAAATGTAAAAACCATAATCTGTATCGGCGGCGTTGAACATCCCGAAAACGGCGGAGAAATGGAAAAGGAAAAGGAGTTTGCACAGTGTATTCCAGAAGCAGATATTTGGTCTGTTGACAAATATATGGCGCTTCACTGGGGCTGGCCTTACGATGTTGCCTTAAAGGGAGGAACAAGCCATTCTAGAAGCAAGGTAAGAGATGTCTACAATCTTACAAAGCTGAGCTTTGAAAGATATAAGGAGCTTAACGGCGGAGTTGCCAAACCTATGGTAATGTCCGAGTTCAATGCAGACGGCGACGTAACCGGTGCATACGACCAGGCAATGATGGTAAAGGAATTCTGTGATATTATGGAAGAGGACAATGCCGACTGGTTCAGCGGATTTACTTTCTATCAGTTCCGTGACAGGGGAAGGCTTGGTCTGGAAATCCAGGACCCCAACAATGCGGACGTAGGTATTCCTCAGCCTGTAATGAAAACATATAAGGAAATTATCCACAGCGAGCGTTTCCTGCCCGAGATGAAGCAGAATGCAGAAATCGAACTTCCCGTTACTCTTCGTTGGGGCGGTGCTGAGGATGCGGACGGACTTGCAATTCCGATGCATTTTGACAGCAATCCTCATTTCTGTGAGCTTTATTTTGACAAGGATGATGACAGCAACTATATGATTGAAATTAACGGAAGATGGTTTTATAAGTCTCCCGAAGCAAAGGTTATCGACCTTATGAGTGCATTTTACGAGAAGCCTCTTGACTGTGCCTGTGATATGATTCTCAAGCTTTTTGCTCCTCCCGCAAGCGGTGAAAACGACCCGTCACAGGGCGAAGATTGGGCAGAGAACTATTATTACACGGTAAAGAAACTTCCTAAAATTCGTGTCGAATTTGAGCCTGTTGTACTTTAATATTTACCGCAAGGGTATTCATTTTGAATATCCTTGCTTTTTTTATTGATTTATTTTTTTAAGGGTATTGAAAAAACAATGAAATAATGGTAAAATAATAATATATCTGCTGAAAGGAATGGTCTGATAAATGGACTTAATATATACAATGGGTTCATATATAAACAGTATATTGCCCATTGAATTCTGGGATGTTCTTGATATAGCCGTGCTTACAGTGCTTATTTACAAGGGCTTTACTCTTGTTAAGGAAACCCGTGCAGGCGGACTTATCCGAGGCGTTGTTCTGATTTTTATTGCATATTTCATTATGGACGCAGTAGGCATGAAAGCAATGGCATATCTGCTTAACAGAGTTTTTGATATCGGATTGTTGGCAATTGTTGTGCTTTTTCAGCCTGAGCTTCGACGTTCTCTTGAAAAAATGGGACATTCAAAGGTTTCAAAGCTTTCTGTGTTTTCATCACTTACTGCCGAATCGGCAGATGCTCTTGCCGCTAAATGGGGTAATGCTATCGAGTCTATATGTGATGCATGTGAGGATTTGTCCTCTACAACAACAGGTGCGCTTATTGTAATTGAGCAGGAATCAAAGCTTGGCGAACAGATAGACACGGGAACGATATTAAATGCAGAACCATCAAAAGAATTGTTTGGAAATATTTTTTATCCCAAAACACCGCTTCACGACGGCGCAGTTATAATGCGCGATGGAATGGTTCTTGCAGCGGCGTGTTTTCTTCCGAAGCCACAAAAAGAGGAAACCATTAACAAGGCGCTTGGCTCACGCCACCGTGCAGCAATAGGTATGAGCGAAAATTCCGACGCAATTATAATTGTTGTATCGGAAGAAACCGGAACTATCTCTGTTGCTGAAAACGGTGACCTTACAAGAGGATACACGAGAGATAGTCTGAAAAAACTGCTAAGAAAGAAACTTCTTCCCGAAAAGCCGCAGAAAGCACAAAAACCGCCTAAAAACAACGGAAATCCTCCGAAGAATGATGAGGAGTCAGAAGAAAAAGACGAAAACAGTATTTTCGGAGTATTCAGAAAAAAGAAATTTACCGATAAAATCTGAGCGGAGGATTTTGCATAAATATGAGTATGCTTGAGATAATAAAAAATATTTTTAATAAAATCGGTATGTTCTTTTCGCATCTTTTTGAAAAGGACGTCGTTATAAAAATTGCTTCCCTTGTTGCTGCAATAGTAATATGGTTTTTAGTTTCAATAAGCGTTTATCCTACTATGGATACGGTCATATACAATGTTCCCGTTGAGATATCTCTTGAGGGAACATATGCAGAAGCAAATGAATATCAACCTATGTCGCAGTCTGTTGAAACGGTAAACGTGTATATTACCGGTGACCGCGGAGAAGTCGGAAGTCTTAAAACAGAAGACCTGGTTGCGGTTGCTTCAGCAGAAAATGTAATGTATGCAATGGAATATAATCTTCCGATACAGATTGAAAGTAAGAATGGCAAAAAATTTGAAGTAACAAAAATCGAACCAGCATTAGTAAGCGTTGATTTTGATAGAATAATTACAAAGAAAATTCAGGTAAGTCCGGAGATTTCCGGACTCAATACAGCTGACGGATTTATTATGGGCGATAATGAAAGCATTATTGTTGTTCCGGATACTGTAAACATAACCGGACCTGCTGAAACGGTTGAAAGCATTACAAGGGCAACAGCTATAATCAGCGAAGATACCACGCTTACAAGTACGACGGATTTCAAAACAAGTACAATTAAGCTTTATAACGGAAATATCGTTATTGTTGACGAGGATAATCGTCTCACTTATGATAAATCCGAATTTACGGTTCATGTTCCTGTTTATGTAAAGCGTACTATGAAGCTTGATGTCCGTATAACTAATGCTCCCGCAAGCTTTGACATTGAAAAATTCAAAGAAAAGCTTGAATTTTCTGTAGATGAGCTTGAAGTTGTCGTTCCGAATGAAAGTATCAAAGACGGAGATGTAATTGATATTGGTACAATTGATATGCGTGAAGTTGATATCGGAAAGGAATTTACTTTTATTACCGAAGAATTTCTTACGGAAGGATATCAGGATTGGAACGAGGTAGGAGCAATTACCGTAAAGTGTCCTTCTGAAGGTCTTATTAAACGTCCTATTCATATAACAAATCCTTCAATTCAGCTTGTAAATGTACCGAGCCAGTTCGATTTCAAAATTGTAACTTCCGGTGTTACTCCAATATTTGTCGGACCGGAAGAATCAATGGAGCAGCTCACATATATTGATGTAATTGCACAAATAGATATGCTGAACAGTTTTGATATGGAAGAGGGCTATCATAAGCTTCCGGTAACTTTTAGTATTCCTGCATATGATGATATTTGGTGTATCGGCTCTGATGGTGTTCTTTCGCCAAGAGCGACGATTCAGGTGACTGTAAAGGAAAATAACTGATAAACAGGCGGAAAGGTCAAGCTTTTCCGCCTGTTTCCGAAAGGTTGTTAATATGGCTGTAATAATTTCACAAATTAAAAGCAGTATAACTTCAGAGCAGGAGGAGATCGTTTCTGCGGCTCTCAAAAAAATCAGAGTAAATCAATCCGATGTAATAAGAAGCGGAATCCATAAAACTTCTCTTGACGCAAGAGATAATAACAATATACGTCTTGTTTCATCTGTATGGGCGGAGTTGTCCGACAAATCTGCTGAAAGCCGGATATGCGATAAATATCCCTTTTGCTCAGAGGTAAAGCAGGAAAAACTAATGCCTGAAAGATCAGTTCAAGATAATAATAAAAAAGTTGTAATAGCGGGTTTCGGACCTGCCGGAATGTTTGCTGCTCTGACACTTGCGGAGTATGGCTTTGAACCTCTTGTTATCGAGCGAGGAGCTTGTGTTGATGAAAGGGTACAGATTGTAAACAATTTCTGGACAAAAGCGCAGCTTGACCCGTCCACAAACGTTCAGTTCGGCGAAGGAGGTGCAGGGACTTTTTCAGATGGCAAGCTTACCACAAGAATAAAAGACCCTCTTTGCCGCCACGTTCTTGAAAAGCTTGTTGAATTTGGAGCACCTGAAGAAATACTGATAAAAGCAAAGCCGCATATTGGCACAGATAGGCTGCGAAAAGTTGTAAAAAATATCCGTGAAAAAGTGATAGAACTTGGCGGAAAGGTACGTTTTAATTCTGTTTTGACGGATTTTGATACGGAAAACGGGAAAATTAAATCTGTAACCATTAATGGCAGCGAGGTGATACCTTGTGATGCATTGATACTTGCGATTGGACACAGTGCGAGAGATACGTTTGAAATGCTTTATAATAAGAAAATTTTTCTTGAACCTAAGCCGTTTTCGGTCGGTGCAAGAATTGAGCATAAGCAGTCTGATGTCAACCGTTCTCTTTACGGAAAACATTGGAATAATTCAAATCTTCCGCAGGGTGAATATCAGCTTTCGTATCGCAGTGGAGAACGTGCGGTGTATACCTTTTGTATGTGTCCTGGAGGAACTGTCGTGCCATCATCAAGTGAAACTGAAACAGTTGTTACAAACGGAATGAGCGAATTTGCCCGTGACGGAGAAAATGCAAACTCAGCGTTGGTCGTGTCTGTTTCACCTGAAGATTTTGGCGGAGATCCGTTGGATGGCGTAAAATTTGCCCGTGAAATAGAACGAAAGGCTTATATGCTTGCAGGGAAAAATTATAGTGCGCCTGCATCAACAGTAGGCAGCTTTCTTGAAGGAAAGGGCAGTATGCACGGTGCAGAAGTTATGCCGACATATGCGATAGGAGTGACAGAATGTAATTTTGACGGACTTTTTCCAAAGCAGGTGACGGAAATGATGCGTATCGGATTAAACATTTTTTCACGAAAAATGAAATGCTTCGGCAATAGAAACGCGGTGCTTACCGCACCCGAAACAAGAACCTCATCTCCTGTAAGGATCACTCGCAATGAGAATATGACATCGCTGTCGGTCGACGGTATGTACCCGTGCGGAGAAGGCGCAGGCTATGCAGGAGGAATAATGTCTGCGGCAGTTGACGGTGTAAAATGTGCGCTGAAAATTATCGAAAATTAAGGAAACTATTCATATAATTACCTCACATAATAAGTTTTTGCCCGTAAATAATACTAAAGCAAACCCCAAAACGCGGTTCACAAAAATCGCAGAATTGCAAAATTAAAATTATGTAAGGAGTTTAATTATTATGAAAAACGTAAATACTCAGCAGGGTAAGGAAACAATGGAACGCTTCAAGATGGAAGCTGCCAGCGAAGTTGGCGTAAACCTCAAGAACGGCTACAACGGCGACCTCACAGCAAGAGAGGTTGGTTCTGTAGGTGGTCAGATGGTTAATATGATGACTCCCGAACAACAATGGTGCTTTACACGCAATAATGTACGCAAAATGGGACATTCGCAGGAGTTCGTGTTTGTTGTACAGAGCGGGGTTTGAGGGTACATACGAACACAGCCGGGGACATTTCTGCCCTCGGCTGTGTTTTATTCATTTAACACTATCGCAAAGTGCTTGTTCATATATTATACATATAAAAGTGCAATCAATTTCTCAAAAAACCTTGTAAGAAGTGTAAATAATTATAAAAATAACTTGATAAAAGGTGAAATTAATGGTATACTATACTTGACTTGGAAATCGTATAAATATACTAAGGAGGTTTGTTTATGGACAGATTTGCAATGCAGCAGCTTATCGAATGGAATAATAATAAACGAAAAAAACCGTTGATCGTATGGGGTGCAAGGCAGGTCGGCAAAACCTATCTTGTTAAGGATCTTTTTGCCGAAACCTATTACAAGGATAGTTATATATATATTGACTGCAAAATCGAAGACGAAATAAGAAACTTCTGTTCAAGTACAGCCAATGCAGGGAAAATCATTGAATATATATCTTTGAGAACCGGCAGGCAGATCAACGAAAAAACTCTCCTGATATTTGATGAAGTTCAGGAATGTCCCAATATCATATCGTCGCTGAAATACTTTTGTCAGGATCACAGACAGATTCCTGTTATAGCGACCGGTTCAATGGTTCGTATCAAGATACAGAGAGAAACACATAAAAGAGGACCTGCCGATAACGGTAAATTTCTTTTCCCGGTGGGCAAGATAAATCAGATTACGATATATCCCATGACATTCGATGAGTTTCTTATGAACAGTAATAAAATATTATATCAAACTGTTAAAGAAGCATACGAAACTAAAACTTCTATAGATGAAAATATACACAAGCTTGCAATGGAACAGGTATATAAGTATCTGCTTGTTGGCGGAATGCCCGAAGCTGTGGATGCTTATATCAGCGATAATGACCTCTTGGAATCCAGAGAGATACTGAAAGTATTGTATGATAACTATCTTGCCGATATGGAGTTATATCAGGCAAGTCAGGAAGCAGTTTTGCGTTCACGGGCTTTGTTTTCAAACATTTATAGGGAATTAAACAGAGAAACAAAGAATTTTTCGCCGGGACTAATTGAAGAAAAAAGCAAAACGAGGGATTTTGCAACATCCGTTCAGTGGCTGACAATGGCTCATATTGTTAATCAGTCTTTTCAGCTTAAAGAACATATCACCATGCCGCTTATGGCTGATAACGAGGGAAATTTCCGCTTGTTCCTCGGTGATATCGGAATGTTTTCTTATCAAAGCGGAATAAACGCTGCATCGTTTGTATCAAGCGAAAGAGAAAACACACTTTCGGGGATATTCTTTGAGAATTATACTGCAAATGAACTGATCGCAAAGGGACACAAGTTATTTTACTGGAAAGGGAAAGCATCTTCGGAGCTTGAGTTTATAGTTGAATCGGATAACAAATTATATCCTATTGATGTAAAAAAGGGTAGGGGTACTCTTAATTCACTTGAAAAATTCTCAAATCACAATAAGTTTGAATTTGCCATAAAGGTTTCAAAGAATAATTATGGATATAACGCCGAACAGAAAATCCTGACTGTGCCTTTTTACTTTCTTCCGTTTGTAGCACAAGACCTTGCAGACGGGAAAATGGAGATATAGTTTGTTATACTATATCCTGGTAAATCCGACTATAACAAGGGCGGAACATGGGGCGGAGCAACCGAAGCGCTAAGAAAGGAGTATTGTCCGGTTCTCTGTCATGACCACAGGCAATATCCCGGAAATATGGGACTAATCAAGCTTGGAGCAGTTCCTATTGACAGCAGTTGGAACGGAGATATTGACAATATCAGCAGTTTAATGCCGGATGTTGGTGAACAGATATCGTTTTTCGATGAATAAGCAAATTTTAAAACATCGGGAGTCTTGTTTTTAGCCAAAATCAAGACTCCCGATGTTTTTCCTTAAAACGCTGCAAAATATTCTGATTATATACCGATTATTCTTCTTATCGTAACAAAGTCAGCCAATATTACAACATTCCTTCAAAGAAATCTGTATCCAGCTTTTTTATCGGATACACAGAAACTGTCGAAACACCAAGGTCATAATCAATCATAAGCTTTGCAAGAGTAAGGCCATCCACAAGCACAACTTTTGTAGTATGCTGCTTTTTAACATAATCCTGTGCCTGCTGCGAAAATTTTGCCGTTGTAATGAATAATCCTTTAGAAGCTCCCTGTCCGGCTAGTGCACCAACGAACTTCTGTATCTCCGGTCTGCCAACAGATCTGTCCAGATCCCAGCGTTTTGCCTGAATATAGATCAGATTAAATCCAAGCTTGTCCTCTTTTATTATTCCGTCTATTCCCTCATCACCGGTCTGACCAACAACCATTCCTGCGTTTTCAACAGCACCGCCGTAACCCATTTTGCGAAGCAACAGAATGACCAGATGCTCAAAGAATTCGGGAGTGTTTTTCATTATTTCACTTAATATATCATCAGCTAATGCTGCCGTTATTTCTTGATGCGCCCGATCCAGAACATCCTGCGGAGTTTCATTCTGTTCAATAGGATCTGATACTATTGCTGAACTTTTTTTACCGGAATACTTAAATTCCTTAAAACAATCATATTGACAAAGGAACTTATCATCCAGCACTTCGGGAATATTGGAAGCAACTTTTTTACCTTCATCCGTTAATGAAACATATCCTCTTTTGACGGTTATCACAAGCCCCGCCTTTTTTAAATATGTTCTTGTCCAGCCAATGCGATTTTCAAATAATTGCTGTGTGCCATTAGGAATCAGTATTTGTTTATCTGCTTCAGTTAACCCCTTCATTTTGAAGACAGTATCTCGTACTTCTGTAATTTTATGTACGCCGCCGTCAGCCAAACACGTTAAAAATTCTTTATACATCTCGTTATATTTAGGAATTGACATAACTGTTATCCTCCAGATTATTTATTTTTATAAACGAATCGACTGTCATCCTATGCACTCCGAAAATTCGGGCTATTTCAGATTTGGAAACGTTCTGCTGCCTCAGTACCCGTATAGTTTCTTCTTTTCCGGTAAGCTTTAAATGCGAAGATTTTCTTCCTTTAGGGCGACCTAAAACAACTCCCTCTGAACGTTTGCGTGCTAAAGCCTCTTTGGTTCTCTGACTGATAAGATTGCGTTCAATCTCTGCTGATAACCCAAACGCAAATGCAAGAACCTTACTTTGTATATCCTCGCCAAGACGATAGTTATCTTTTATAGTCCAGACCTTACATTCTTTTGTCATACAGATGTTGAGTATCTCCATGATCATAAAAAGATTTCTGCCAAGGCGTGACAATTCTGCACAAATGATGAGATCGTCTTTTTTTACCTTATTCAGAAGCTTTCCAAGCTCTCTCTTGTCATAGTTTTTGGTTCCGCTGATAGTTTCTTCAATCCAACCGTCTATCTTGAAACCATTCAGATTTGCAAAATTTTCGATTTCAAACCTCTGATTTTCAACCGTCTGCTTGTCCGAACTTACTCTAATGTACCCGTAATTCATAATAAAATCTCCTTTGAAAAAATGATTATAAATAACGAGCGGATATTTTCAGCAGAATTCTATGGAAAACCGCTTTGACAATTCTGCAAGCTGGGTTATCCTTTCTCCCATTGAGCAGTCTATTAAGAGGAAAATTGAGAGTATTGGAGTACCTCTTAAGGACTGGGACATAAGTATTAATTACGGAATAAAAACCGGTTTTAATGAAGCTTTTATCATTGACGGAAAGAAAAAAGCTGAATTAATTTCTGCCGACCCCAAAAGTGCCGAAATTATTCGACCGATTTTGAGAGGCAGGGATATTACAAGATATTCTTTTGAGTTTGCTGATTTATACATTATTGCAACATTTCCAAGCAAAATGTACAATATTGATGATTACCCTGCTGTCAAAGAATATCTCCTTTCATTTGGAATGGGGCGACTAGAACAAACTGGAAAGGTTTATCATTTAGATGGTACAACGATAAAAGCACGAAAGAAGACAACAAATAAATGGTTTGAAACCCAGGATAGTATAAGTTATTGGGACGATTTTTCTCGACAAAAAATCGTGTGGAAAAGGGTAGGCTCCATTCTTAGATTTGGATATGATAATTTGGGGCATTATTCACTTGACAGCACTTGTTTTTTAACAGGCTCGCATTTAAAATTTCTAACATTGCTTTTAAACTCTCCTATGGGTAAATACCTTTTAAAAGATTCACCACGAACTGGTACAGGAGATTTACTCGTAAGTGTTCAAGCTGTTGAGCCGATACTTATTCCGCAAATCTCTCCTGAAGATGAAACCATATTTGATGACTACTTTGACAAAATAAATAATATCACAAATCATAACGAAGATATCAAAGATATAGAATTAATAATTAATAAAAGAATATATACTCTTTATCATTTAAACCCTGATGAATCTTTATATATTGATGAATTCACGCTATAATATTATTGATATAACATATTTCCTCGTTAGTAAACGAATATATTTTGTAAATAATTTCGTTAATACTTTCAGATGAAAAGTCATTTTGTTTAAATAAGAAATCAATTTTAGAAAGCAATTCATTATCCACTGTTTTCGGATTTGGAATTGGCAGCAGTTCAACTTTATATTTTAGCCATCGAACAGTTCCAACACCAGTAGTAGTAGCAATTTGTGAAAAATAATACTCGGATAATTTAGAATTTAATACAGCTAATAAATAGTGAAGATATTCTCCTGTTAACATAAAAACTGTATTGGCTACAAAATAATTTCCATTTTCATCTATGGCAAACTTGGGCTTATCAGATATCTCTCCCCATATTATTTTTTGCTTAGAAAAATCGTCCGTATAAATACAATTACGGAGATTGTATGGAGTATCACCTTTGTCATAACGTTTGGAAATAACATCGTAGTATTGATCCAAATGAGCTTTTATTGCCGGATATTTATTCACATCAACAGGTGGTATTCCTTGCTCTTTTATTCCGTTGTGGGTATTGATGAGCCATAAATCCGCAAAGTCATACCCATAACGTTTAATATCCCTGCCTCTCAAAATCGGTCGAATTATTTCAGCACTTTTGGGGTCGGCAGCGATAAGCTCGTCTTTTTTGACACCATCAATGATAAATGCGTCATTGTACCCGGTAAGAATGCCTCTGTAAATTTTAACATTCCAGTCTTTCAGAGGAGTACCTACAGCCTCAATTTTCCTCTTAATAGACTGCTCAATGGGAGAAAGGATAACCCAGCTTGCAGAATTGTCAAAGCGGTTTTCCATAGAATTCTGCTGAAAATATCCGCTCAAATTATTTCGCCAGTTGGAATCCTTAATAATGCAGGCTGCTGTTTTATTCTGATTTTTGCTTTTACGGTACATCAGAATATTAACATCCACCGTTGCACTATCAAAAACCTTTTCTCCCGCAAAATCAATCAGCTGTATAGGGTCAGTCTGTGTTGCCAGAAAATCACGCAAAGCTTCGCCATACCCTGCCTTCATCCACTTGTTTGAAGTAATAAATGCAAGGATACCGTCTTTTTTCAGAAGTTTATATGCAAGCTCATAGAACAAACAATATATGTCACCCGTGCGCACATAGGTTTTATAATCCATCTTCTTGAGTTTATCAGCTTCTTCATGCATAGACTGCAGCTGTATGTATGGTGGGTTTCCTATCACCACATCAAAACCTATAAACTTGCCCTTTTCATCCAATATTTCAGGAAATTCAAATGCCCATTCGAATGCTGAATCAAAGGTTGAATCTGATTCGGTAAAAAAAGAGATCTGTTCATAAAGCCTGTGGACTTGATCTTTCGTATCAGATAATTCGTTGAGCAAAGCCTTCTTTTCAGACTTGTCAGAAACAGATTTATATTTTTTGACAAGTTCTTTATAACTATTTATTAATTTCCCTGTATCTTTATCTGTTTGTACTTTTTTACCTATAACAAAATCGATTTTCGACAGCAAGGAATTACCTACCTTAATATTAATATCAATATTAGGCAGCGTTTCCATTATTCCGTTTTTATAATAAGCATTTTTAAGGAGTTCAATCCATAATCTAAGCTGACAAATATGTACCGCCTTCGGATTGATATCAACACCAAATAGGCAATTTTCAATGATTATTCTTTTTTCATTGAATAGTGTTTCTTGTATTTCTCTTGATTCATTATTGTTTTTATCATATATGAAAGGATTGCCGTTACCGTCACGAACTGCAAGAACATCATCTTCTACTGTTATTTCATATTCTTTTATGCGCTCAGTAGAATTGTATTTGAATAAAACGCCGAGCTGCTTTTTTACAGCAATAATTCTGTTGAGTACAGATACAAGAAAATGTCCCGAACCTACAGCAGGATCACATATTTTAATTGAATTAATAATGTTATTGATCTTTATTCTTTCATCACGATTATTGATCTTATCTTCTATTTCTGATAAGTCCTTACATTTCCAGTTCATACCCACATTTACAGATTTAAGAACTGCTGTTTCTACGGCTTCCTTGGCAATATATTCGGTTATTACAGAAGGAGTATAGTTTGCGCCGTCTTTATAACCGTTGAGCTTTTCAAATATCAGTCCCAAAACTGCAGCATCAATAATTTCCTTTTGATTCGAGCAATTATCTGCATCTATGTCAGATGTAAAATTATAGCTATTCAGAAAATCTATAATGTATTCGAGTAGCGGAAGCTGTTTTGGAGCTTTATTGCCTAAAACAGATTTTTGCTTTCTGTTAACTGAATTATTATGCAGGTATCGTATATGGACATTTCCATTTTCAAGCGTACTTCTCTCAAAAAGAGAGCTATTGAGATAAGGGATCTTACTGAATTTATCTTGAAATTCAGAGTCAGATCGATCCTTTGTTCCAAGAACATCAAAAAACAGATTCTGTAAATCGTCAAAGGTTGTTATCTTTTCATGAGATATAATGTGATATTCAGGTGTGTCGCTGTTGAATGAGATCAGCTGTCCTTCGAATAGTTTTATAAACAGAAGTCTATTTATCCATATAATAACTATTTCAAAGGTTAACTCATTGATCTTATTATCATCAACCTCTTTATCTTTTAGCAAATGATATACCTGATCTGAAAGAGAATTCTTTATTGTAGGATCAATTTCAACAACAAGCTTATTATCTTGATATTTTTCTTTTAAGCCCATTATATACAACAGTTCGTGGTAAAAATTGCTGTTAAGGGAGTGGGGCTCATAGTTTATACGAGGTGTGTTTTTCAGCAAATAACTCTCGGAGAGTATCTTATAAAGATTGGATAAATTCTGCTTTTTTGATACACATTCGGATATATCAAAATAAATATAATCCAATTCTTCTGTTATGTTCTTTTTTTCAAAGTGCTGTCTTAATTCTTCATAAAAAGCAGGGGTATCTTTACTATATGGCAGATTGCCATTTTTATACTGCCAGAAACGCTTTTCGATCACGCCATCAACTATATTATGAACTGCTGCAGAGTCGATCAAAAACCATTTTAAACCATCGGTAATTATTAAGCGGCGCACTTCTGCCGTAGTAGATACCATTGCTTTTGACTTTGAAACATCTATTGTTTTTTCGAGATAATAATAAACAGCTTCCCATAAAGCTTTTTTATTGATATCATCTTCGCTAATCATTTCTGCCTTATTCTGTGGTGCTTTAGCTTCAATAATGGCAAGCAGCTTTCCGTTCTCTTTTATTGTACTATCAATATTTCCATCTGTATTGATTGAAAAACGGCTGTCACTATAAAACGACATACGCAAAAAGTCATTGATGATATTCTTTATGTGTTCTTCATTTTCATTGTTGGAAACTGCAATATTTATTTTTGAAATATATGAATTTAAAGCTGTTTTGAACTCTGATAAAATATCAGTTGAAATATTTCCTTTGGGTAACGCTAACTTTTTGGTATCCGCAATTTTAATAATTGACATTACATTCACACTCCATTTTATACTATGATGCAAATAAACGTATTATTATTTTAGTCAATTATACCATATTATGTTGTATATGTCAAATTCTGAAGCTATCAAATGTTTGTTTTTGTACAAAAGCTATATTGGGTGATATACAAATATTGGTATGCAACACAAAAGCGTTACCATTCACTTCGAACGATAACGCTTTTTTATCAAAATTCCAAAGGTTTCTTCCCTTGGTACTTCTCAAAAATATTGTAAATTTCCACGAATTCCTCTATTGTAACAGCGTGATTGCCAAATTCCTGTGTGATCTTTATTCCGGGCATACCGAAAGCATAAACCTTGTTGTTGAGATTTACATATATCCATGGGCAGCTGCCAAAAAAGCCGTGCTTTCCCCAGCTCTTAAATCCGTTTCCGGTCAGCCATTTGTAAAAATCCGATTCATAGCCTGATTTTAAACTTTCATCATATACCAAAACAGCAGCAGAACCGAAGGAAATTCTATTCATATCATCTGACATTTTTTTATCCTCGCCGAGTCTGATTACTATCATATCGTCAATATCTATCTGACCGACATCGCATGGCTCTCTGTTTTTAAGATATGTCGCTAATCCGAGAGCATCAAACGCTTTGTTTATCTTGTCTACAAGCTCGGCAGTCCTGCGCTTGTAGCCGAATTCTTTTAACAGCGTGCGGAGCTTTATTTTCTTACAGTTGATACCCGAATACATCAGCTGAAGCTTTATAAGCTTGAAGTAAGCACTAAAGACGTCATAATCCTCTTCGTAGGGGGGTAATGCCGCCTCCTCCGATCTCCCACATAATGAACCGGACTTCATCAAATGTTTCATTATCAGATTCGCACAATATCATAATATCGGAAATGTTCTTTTTAAAGAGCAGAAAATCATTTCTGTATGCAGATGCGATCGAATCATTATGCTTTTCAAAAATGTCTGTAAGAATATCGCTTTGCTCTTTATGCGTAAGATCACTTGTGATAAAAAAGCCGGCAATATCCTCGGGTACAAATTTATATTCTGTGCAGATCATAGCTTGTCACTCTTTCTCATATTGCAGGCAGAGCATAATACCTGTAGATTATCTGCCGTAGTCAATCCGCCCTTTGACATTGGGGTAATGTGGTCGATCTGCAGCCTTTCTCTTGTTCTGTGTCTTTCACCGCACATAGCACAAACATATTCACCTGCGATGTTCTTGGAAGCAGAAAAAATCTGTTCTTTCAGCTTAACCCCATACTTCGGATAAAGCTCAATTATTTTCTGCAATGGGAATTTCTCAAGATCACGCTTTTCCGATTCACTCTGCGGTTCGGTGTTTGATATCTGAATATATCCGTCAAGCTTATCAAGCTCAATGTCGATCATCTTCTTGAAGAAAACAAGATTAGTATAATAGATTGGAATAATACTGCCCGGTTCATTCCAAAGCTCCTCAATATACTCCTTTTTCTCGCTTCTTCGCATATCCTCATCATGAATTTTCTTCGCAATTGCGTTCACATCAAGCTTCTTGCGGTCAAGCTCATCAAACGATACAAATAGCGGTGCAACTTCCTTCTGTGCAAAAAATTTCAAAAGATATTCTATATCCTTTGGATTGCAGGCAGGAATCATACTTTCATCAAAATAGTTGTTTAAGCAATAATCAACTATTTTGGAAAACTTGTAATCGGGAATTGTTTCTTCATCAATGCCATATTCCTTCATTATATTTGGCAAGTCTGAAATAAGATTTTTATATGCCGCTTCGGTGCTGTTGTAAACAAGTATCTGATGATTGCATTCAAAAGTTGAGAATGAATACATTCCGAGGGGAATACGCTCAATTGCGGAAATACTGTCAAGAGCAGATGTATCAACAGTTGAATCAGCCATTAATGCAAATTCTTCTATTTTTGAAATTGCTACAAGACGGATATTATAATCACGCTTTTCAGCTGATGTTTCCTTCTCTTTATATTCGGAATCCGTGAGTGTTGCCGGATTTACCCAAGCAACCTTGTTATTCCATTCGTCGAAAAAGCTGACAATATAGGCATCTTTCGTGCCGCCTGCTTTTTCTCCGCGAAGAGCACGGCCAACCATCTGCGTCATAAGCACGGTCGAAACCGTCGGACGGGTAAGAAAAACAGTATGTGTTTTGGGCAGATCTGTTCCTTCGGTAAGAATATTTACATTGATAAGGACTTGTATCTCGCCGTTTTTGTACTTATTTATTTTCTCCTCATTATCTTCATTTGAAATTGTAATGCCGGTTATAGAATCTCTGATGGATGAAATTATGTAATCCGATTTGATGCCGTATTGCTTGCCTTTTTCATTGAATAACGCATTGAGTGTAATTGCGTGTGTCTGATTTACTGCAAAAACAATAGTAGGTCCGTATGTTTCATGATTTTTCATATACATATTAACGATCAGATTATTACGATCTTTGCTGTTTGCAATTTCATCTGCGATCTCCTCAGGGATAAGGTCGAGGTTTTCGATCTTCTGCATTGCTTTCACGCCAAGATGATCGGTGAATTTTATATCTGTATCATATTCATTAAAAAACGGCTTTGCAAGAATTCCCTTTTTGATAAGAGTTTCAAGATCGGTCTTGTAAACAATATCATCGGTGAAGATCTGCTTTAATGCTCCCTGCTCATCATCGGAAGTACGGAACGGGGTTGCTGTCAGACCAAGCATTTTCATTGATTTTGCATGATGTTCAACATGACGGATAATCTTCTTATAGGATTTTGCAACAGCATGATGAGCTTCGTCAATGATAAGATAAATTTCTTCACCGTTCAACCATTCATTAAGCTTATCAAGACTGTGAATAAGACTGTCCTTTCCTGCAATAAGAATGTTATCATCCTTCTGGATATGTATAGGCTTATCATGCATACCGGAAATAATTCGGTAATTGAATACTGTTCGATTGATCATATCATCGGTATAAGCATTATTTTTAAAAGCTTCTGCTGCCTGCTCCAAAAGTAGATGTCTGTGAGCGATCCAAAGAACCTTTTTCTCTTTGTCAACAGCATTTTTCAAAAGCCAATATGCCGCTGTCAGAGTTTTTCCGCCGCCTGTCGGAAGGACAAGCAAAGAACGAAATGAGTCATTCTTGTTTATGGCGTCAATTTTCTTTATTGCTTCTTCCTGATGCTCATAAAGCTGTCTTGGATTCTTTCCGTTTGCAGGAGTGATTGTTTGACAATTAATATTTTCAACTACTATTGGCATTGCGGTCATTCTCCTTTTTATAAGAAATCTTTGTAAAATTATATCACGTTTTTCGGATTGATGCAATGCTTTTTTATTTAAAAGGACGTTCAGATGCTCAATTGTCCGATAAATCGGACAGCAAATTCTTCTGTTTTCTTCAAAACCACATATTTATTCTTTCAGTAAAAATGAAATATGGGGTGATTATGACATTATATTTTTTGAAAAAGCGTGCAGGACTGCAAGCGCAGAAAAATACATACTTTTTCATTTCTGCCGAAATACTTTATGTAACGATCGTCCCTAAAACCTCAATATTATATTTTGAATAGAATGAGAAAAATAGCTTTTCTCAAAATGTCGATATAGCATAGTCGACAGCGAAAGGTGGGACCACCTTCTACGCCTGCTGTCTTGCAAGCTGAAAATAATCTATCTATATAGAAAAATGAGTTTTTGGCATTTTTCCGAAAAGTAATATTACTTTTCTATGCTTGCTATCCTGCAAGCATAATGACTATATACCTCTATCCAAACCGAGAACTGTACAGTTTTTCTTCGCTTGCGAGCTTTCACCCATAAAGTCATATGACTTTTCATCGCTTGCGAATATCCGCCAACAAAACATATTCAACAAGGTAGAAAATCATTTTCTCCACTTTTTGATCGGATCACTTTTACCGCAATCATCGAAAGTGGCAGGAAAGCTCATCATCCATTCCGCATATTCTTTCTCGGTGATGATTTTTTCACTCAGCTCTTTTCTGCGAAGCTGCCATTCCGAAAGAAATTCATTCAGCAGGTGATTATGAAACTGAATAGCAGACTGTGGATTTCCTAATTCATCGGAAACGGAGATAATTGAGAAATTGTTGGTGTGATGTTTTTTCGATTCCTGCTCCAAGTCAAAAAGCAGATGAATAAAAGTTTCGGTATTTTCCAAAGACGGATTTTTCAGAGAATTGATATTTACGTCAAGTATTTTTGCTATCTCCGACAGTAATTCCGATTTCGGCGTTCTTGTGCCACTTTCATATTGAGCGATCCTGACATCGGCAGATTTTTCATCGAAGCCGAGTTTAATTCCAAGTTCTTTCTGAGTAAGTCCACGAAGATTTCTTGCGTTTTTGATTTTTTCACCTATAGTCATAGCATCCTCCCCAAAATATATTCTGAAATAGATTATATCATATTTTTCGATTCCTCTCAATATACTAATCAAAAAGTTAAAGATATTTTTTGAAAGCTCTTGACAAAAGCAAATTTGTATAGTATAATAATATTAAACATTTAAGATTAGTCAAGATTGCGCGGCAATGATTTTCAAAAATTGAATAACGGCGTCCCGAAAGAGAGGGGCGGAACAGCGAAAGAGAGCTATATACAAATCTACGGATTTGGAAATAGCTCTCTTTTTGTTTTTAAAGTAAAATCTATAGAATAAAATTACCATATTAGAGAAAAATAAAATTGGGAGGAATGTATATGACAACAAAAGAAAACAAGCTTTATATGAAAAAGCTCACCCTCAAAGCATGGACAATGATACTCCATAAGCAGGGTAAGATAAGTCTTGCCAAATGCAATCGAATGATAGCTCTAATAGAAAAACTGGCAGCATGATGATTGGGGCAGAGTTCCATTCTGCCCTATACATATAAAAGTGTACCAAACAGTCTTGACAAGCGTTTTTTGGTATGGTATCATTAAATTGTAATTTATAATACATAAGGAGATTTCTTATGGATATATATGAAACTGCCAATAAAATGAAACACGAGCAAAAAACCATATTCGACCTGAAACTCCGAGTAACTTTTTATGCCCGTGTTTCCACCACAAAAGAAGAGCAGGAAAACTCCATTGAAAATCAGATAACGTTTTTCACCGATTTTATAAAGAACAATAAAAACTGGACCTATGTAGAAGGATACGTCGACCGTGTTCGCGGCGAAAGCGCTGTAAACCGAGAGAATTTTATGCAAATGATCGAGGACGGAAAGTCGGGAGCCTTTGACCTCGTTATTACAAAGGAAGTCAGCCGTTTTGCCCGTAACACTATCGACAGCTTAACATATACTCGTGAGCTTCTCCGTGCAGGCGTTGGTGTCTTCTTTCAGAATGACAACATCTGCACTATCGACACTGACAGCGAACTTCGCTTGACGATAATGTCAAGTATCGCCGCCGATGAAGTCCGCAAGCTGTCCGAGCGTGTTCGCTGGGGACATAAACGTTCTATCGAAAGCGGAAACGTTATGGGCAACAACCGCATTTTCGGCTATGACAAGAACGACTGCAAGCTTGTAATAAACGAAAGCGAAGCCGAAATGGTACGTCTGATATTCGAGGAATATGCAACGGGCAAATACAGCGTTCGCAAGGTCGAGGATATTCTGTTTAACAAAGGCTACCGAGGACGAAACGGCACCCGAATACACCACAACACCATTTCGGGCATAATACAGAACCCCAAATACAAAGGTTATTACTGCGGAAACAAGGTCAAGGTCATTGACTACCGCACTAAAGAGCAGCGTTTTCTTCCCGAAGAGGAATGGGTAATGTACAAGGACGAAACGGGCGAGATAGTTCCTGCAATTGTCAGCGAGGAGCTTTGGGACAAGTGCAACGAAATATTCAAGGAAAGAAGTGCCGTTGTGAAATCCCATAAGCGTTCCATAAAAGACAAAAGCGTTTTTACGGGAAAGATATGGTGTGCCGCCGATGACAAAGCCTACTGGCGGACAAGCTACTCAAACAGTGTTTCAAAGGGCAAGCCTATCTATCAATGGATATGCAGCGAGAAACGCCGTTTCGGAGCAAAAGCCTGCGCATCATTTTCTATACTTGAAGAAGATCTTTACAAAATGCTCTCCGAACACTTCAAGAACATATCAGAGAATATCGAAGATTATGTTTCGACCTTTTTGAAGATCTACCGTGAAGCAGACACTTCCGCTAATACCCGTCGTGAGATAGAAAACTTGAAGAAAAGGCTTGAAAAGGAAAAGGCAAAGCGTGAAAAGCTTCTTGACGCTTACACCGAAGACCTTATCTCTAAATCGGAATTCAAGGAACGAAATGACGCTTCCAATATCACTATCAACGAGCTGGAAGAAGATATTTTTGCACTTGAGAAAAAAGCTTTGGAGTCTGACGACTATGCTCACGAGCTTGAAAAGATTGAAAAATACTTCAAGGAAATGTACAGTCCCGACAGAGATATGACCCACGAGGAAATTGACGAGATGGTTCTGACGATAATCGACAGGATAAATGTCATTCCCCGAAACAAGGAGTGTATGAAGCTTGAAATAAAGCTAAAAACGGGTGCAAACCACGATTTTACGTACTCTAAATGGCATAAGTCAAACGATTGCCGTTCGGGACACATCAGCAAGAAAATGATCGATGCTTACAAGCAGGGTATCAAGTCCTAACCGGTGTTTCGTGTCTTTTAAGAAGCAAATTTAGTTTTAAAATTGTAATAAACAATTGCTTTGCTAAACTTATTATAACCGAATTAAAAAAAATCCCCATAGAGTTTCGGCTCTGTGGGGATTAATATTAACAGTATGATCTACATTTTATGTGAAATTTTTTTTATTGCCCAAATAAGTGAATCTACTTCTTTTTCAGTATTGAAAACTGACGGAGAAAAACGCACAGTTCCGTCGGGAACGGTTCCTATCGAAGTATGTGCAAGCCCTGAACAATGCAGTCCGCCACGAAGCGCGAAGCCAATATCGCTTAACATTGCAGCAGCTTCATTTGCGGTAATTCCATTGATGTTGAATGAAACCACAGGAAGATAATTTTTTATTCTGTCATCGCGGTAAACAGTAACATTTTCGCTTCTTTTCATAGCTGAAATGAATTTTTTGCAAAGGGCGTTTTCATGGTTGTAAATTCTGTCAGTGCCGAGTTTTTGAACAAATCTTATACCTGCCTCCAAAGCAATTGCTCCAGATGTGTTTACAGTACCGGATTCAAGTCCGTCCGGAAGAAAATCAGGCTGTTCGGCTTCAAGGGAAAGGCTTCCTGTGCCGCCCTCCATTATAGGGTTTATAGGGAATTTTCCATCGGTAATAAGAAGTCCCGTTCCGCTTGGACCGTAAAGAGCTTTATGACCTGCGGTACATAAAATATTTATTCCGTCTGAAAGTTTTACAGGAATAACGCCGCACGCCTGCGCTCCGTCGGCAATAAAGCATATTCCGTAATTGCTGCAAAGCTCTGCAATGCGATTATAGGGAAGTATCTGTCCTGTAACGTTGCTTCCAAGGGTACAAGCGATAATTTTTGTATCGGGAGTAATAAGCTTTCTGAAATTTTCAACAGTAACTGAATCATCATGGCTAACCTCGGCAATGCTGTAAGTGCATTTTCTCTGCTTTGAAAGCGCATAAACAGGGCGCAGCACCGAATTGTGTTCAAGGGAGGAAATAATTATATGGCATCCTTCGGTTGCTGTGCCTTTTATAGCCATGTTGAGTGCATGAGTACAGTTCTGCGTAAAAATAACGTTATCGGGTTCTGCACCGAAAAAATCGGCAGCGGCGGAGCGTGCTGAGTAAACCGCCTCTGCCGTTTCAATTGAAAGTTTGTGACCGCTTCTTCCCGGATTGCCGCCGTAACGGTTTAAAGCAGTTATTACGGCTTTTTTTACAGCGGCAGGCTTCGGAAAAGAAGTGGCAGAGTTGTCAAAATTTATCATTTGAGTAAATCTCCAAATACCAAGTAAGTTTATCTGTTCTCCATAACTGCTTTGTATTTAATTCCTGCTCTTTCGAGATAGTCTATTGCTTTCTCAATGTCTCCGCCCAAAACGAGGCTGTAGCCGCAGCCTGACGCCAGGTTGCGCGGCGTGCGGATAATTTCTGTAAAGAAATCGTGGGAACGAAGAACAGACTGAGCTTTTAGTGCAATAGTAACGGAAGTAAAAGCGATGGTGTATCTGTTCATATTGATGTTCCTCTCGTTTCCGCTTTTGCAGAAAAGAAAATGCAGGTGAACTTTACATGAAGTATAGTCCTCCTGCATTATAATATGCGTATAAACCCTTATCCGTGACCGTTAATTTGCCTTGTGCAAAATGCATACCGCATGGGCGGAAATGCCTTCTTTTGCACCCGTAAAACCAAGCTTTTCTTCTGTTGTAGCCTTAACGCTTATACGGGAAATGTCACAGCCTGCCGCTGCCGCAATGTTGCGTCGCATTGTATCAATATAGGGAGCAAGCTTCGGCGCTTGGCATATAATAGTGCTGTCAATGTTTCCAACTGTGTACCCATGCTCAACAATAATCTCCATGACCTTTTTCAGCAGCATGATACTGTCTGCGCCGCTGTATTTGGGGTCGCTGTCGGGAAAGTGCTTCCCGATATCGCCAAGTGCAAGCGCACCCAGCATGGCGTCCATAATTGCATGAACAACAACGTCCGCGTCGGAGTGCCCCAGCAGACCTGTTTCGTGGGGAATATCCACACCACCGAGAATAAGCTTTCGTCCCGTGACAAGCTTGTGTACGTCATAGCCGTGACCTATTCTAATCATTCTGTATGCTCCATTCTTAAAAATACCTCCGCCACCGCCAGATCCTCGGGTGTTGTTATCTTGATGTTGCGGTAATCGGAAACCGTCATATTCACCTTGACCCCAACCGCTTCAGCAAGCTGACAGTCATCGGTGTAATCAAGCTCGTGGTCGTTTGCAAAGTTGATACCTTTTACATAAATATCCCTGCGGAAAATCTGTGGCGTCTGGGTAATATAAAGCTGTTTGCGGTTTGGCGTGTCAATTATAAGACCGCCGTCAACCACTTTCAGCGTGTCTTTTACCGGAACGCCAAGGGTAGAACCTCCGAAAATGGAAGCGTCCTTGATGCACCTGCGTATGTGTTCGGGATTTACAAAGGGACGTGCGCCGTCGTGTACAGCAATTAAACGTGTAGCCTTATCCGTCTCCATAAACGCTTTGAAAACCGATTGCTGGCGTGTTTCGCCGCCTGTCACTGCACATTTAAATTTTGTTATTCCGTACTTTTCGGCAAGACGTTCGATTTCGGGAATATCACATTCCCTTGCGGAAACGATTATTTCCGTTACCTCGTCAATACCTTCAAATGCAAGCATAGAACGAGCGGCAATGGGAATTCCCCCAAGCTCCCAAAGCTGCTTGTTTACCCCGTTCATTCGTGAGGAACTGCCTGCACAGGCAATAATTGCGGAAACGGTCATATCCTGCATAAACAGCCCTCCATTCAGACGATTTCCTTGAAGCTTCCGAGAAAACGGAAGAACGACATTTCATTTTCAAGGTCATGCAGGAGTGTAACGACCTTGGGGTCGGCACAGCTTCCCTTGAAGTCAAGGTAAAACAGCACCTCAAAGTCGCTTCCCGCAATATTTTTACTCTCGATTTTCGTCAGGTTAAGACCTGCGACAGAAAACTTTGTAAGCATACGGTACAGTGAACCCGGTGTATTGGAAATGGCAACGCAAACGCTGATGATATCCGCATCGGCAGGGGATATGTAATCCTTTGAAAAGCAAATGAAGCGCGTATAATTGGGGTATGCGTCGGCAATCCTGTCGCTGATGATTTCAAGTTCGTAAAGCTCCGCGCAGCTTTTTGAGCATATGCAGGCAATGGACGGGTCATTTCTTTCCTTGATAAGTTCTGCGGAAAGAGCAGTATTTGCATACTCACGGCGTACAAGTCCGTTACTTTTAATAAACTCAGAGCATTGGGAGAGCGCTTCGGCTTTGGAGTAAACTTGCTTAATGCTGTCAAGGTCAGCGCCTTTAACAGCCGCAAGACAATGGGTAATTTCCACTCTTACAATGGAGCAGATATTGCAGCGGTGTTTTGACATAAGGTCATAAGTCTCGGAAATCGTACCGATCGTGGAATTTTCAAGCGGGAGAATACCATAGTCCGCTTCGCCGCTTTCAACGGCGTTGAAGACGTCCTCAAATTCGTGGTAAAATACAGCCGGCTTGTCGCCGAAAAGCTTCCTGCAAGCAGCCTCGGAGTAAGCGCCCACAGTACCCTGACAGGCGATTTTAACGGCATTTTCCGGAATAAACGGCTTCGGAGAGGAAAGGTGCGAATCGTGCTGAATTTCCATATTCTGAATACATTTGCTAATATCCATAATGTTCTGGAACAGCATAGCCGCGCCGTCTTTCAGACCGTCTGGAGAATTGCTGCGGACCCGTTCAATGATCTGCTGTTCACGTCCGCCCTGCATAACGGGAAGGTTATTCTGCTTTTTATACGCTGCAACATCGCGGCAGATATCCATACGCTTTGCAAAAAGTCTGAGAATTTCGCCGTCGATTTCATCTATATTATTTCTGAGCTCGGTTAAATCCATTTTGTTATCCTCCAATAAATTCTTAAACATCAAATTCATTATACAATATTTACAGCAAAATTACAATAAGTTTCAAAAAAATATTGCAGAACCTGCAATTATATGATATAATTAATTGTTATTATGATGGGGGAAGTGTATTATTTGAGGATTCTTGGAATTGACCCGGGTTATGCAATAGTTGGCTTCGGCGTTGTGGAATATGACGGCTATAAGTTTGTTCCCGTTCATTTCGGGGCGATTACAACAGAAGCAGGCACGGATTTTACACTGCGCCTTAAAACGATATACGATGACATGAACACGGTCCTGAATACATTCAAACCCGAAGCTATGGCGATTGAAAAGCTTTTTTTCAATACTAACCAGAAGACAGGTATTGACGTTGCGCAGGCTAGGGGAGTAACTCTTCTTGCGGCAACAAATATGGGTATCCCGATTTATGAGTACACCCCATTACAGGTAAAGCAGTCGGTTGTAGGCTACGGACGTGCCGAAAAGCCTCAGGTAATGGAAATGACAAGGCGTATTCTCGGTCTTGCTGATGTGCCTAAGCCTGACGATACTGCCGATGCGTTGGCAATAGCTATCTGCCACGGACATTCCAGCGGCGGAATAAAGTATAAGGAGCAGTTTAAATGATATACAGCGTAAGAGGAAAAATCATACATAAAGGAACCGATATGGCGGTAGTTGAATGCAGCGGCGTGGGATATGCCTGCCGAACGACTCTTGCTACGCTTGCGCAAATCGGAAAAACGGGCGAAGAAGCAATGCTTTACACTTATTTGCATGTCCGTGAGGACAGCGTAGAGCTTTTCGGATTTGCAACCGAGCAGGAGCTTAACTGCTTTAAAATGCTGATTTCCGTTTCGGGCGTAGGACCAAAAGCAGGACTTGCAATCCTTTCCGATACCAATCCCGAACGCTTTGCGCTGACCGTTGCAACAGGTGACTATAAGGCGTTTACCAAAACAAAGGGCGTTGGTCCCAAGCTTGCGCAAAGAGTTGTCCTTGAGCTTAAAGATAAAATATCCAAAGAGCAGCTTTCTGCGGCGGACAGTCCCGAGGTCGATTTTGAAGCTGTTACAAACGGCAGCAATACTTCTGAAGCAATTTCAGCGCTTGTTGTACTTGGTTACAGCCAGACGGAAGCTGCTTCTGCGGTTGCAAAGCTTGACCCGTCGCTGTCTGTTGAGGAGCTTATCCGTCAATCTCTAAAAAAAATGGCGGCAAATCTGTAAAGGTACAAGCTGCAAGCACATATTATGGAAAGGAGCGCAAAAATGCTTTCATATCCGGATTATACAAGATGTCCTGTAAATATTATTTCTTCAATAAGAAAATATTACCGTGCGCCCATTGAGTATCCTACGCTTCCGAAGCTTGACGCGCACCTTGATAAATTTTACAAAAATGTTGTTCTGATAGTCCTTGACGGAATGGGCACCGATATGATGGAAAGAAACCTTATTGCTTCCAACTTCCTGCGTAAGCATCATATGGAAAATCTTACGTCGGTATTCCCGTCCACTACCGTTTCTGCAATGACGAGTTATTATACAGGCGTTTCGCCTAATGAACACGGCTGGCTCGGCTGGTCGCTGTTTTTCAAGGAATTCTGCCGTACGATCGACGTTTTTACAAATCTTGATACTTATACAAAGCTGCCCATAACCAAGGCAAGCGCCGCAGAGTTTGTAATGCCATATGAAACAATATATCAGGATATTGCAGATTCTATTATAGGAGACGTTCAGCCGTTTACAATTGCGCAGACGGGAGTAAATATTGCCGAAAAAGGCAACATACATAAAACAGCGGATAAATTTGAACGCGTCTGCGAACTAATAAAAATGATTTGCGCCACACCTCAGAATACATTTACATACGTCCAGTGGAACAGTCCCGACGATACAGCGCACAGGGAGGGCTGTTACGGCGAAAAGACTGCGGAAAAACTTAAATTTTTAAGCAACCAGATAGAAGAGCTTTGCGCAAAGCTTACCGATACGCTTGTTATAGTTTCCGCCGACCACGGACTTATCGACATTTCCGAGGAAATAAAAATCAATCATATAAGAGAAATTTCAGACTGCCTTGTTGTGCCGCCGTTTGTTGAAAGCCGTGCAGCAGCGTGCTATGTAAAATATGACCGACGTACAGACTTTGAACGTGCGTGCCGCAGCTATCTTGGAAATGATTTTATTGTGCTTTCGAGAAATGATGTGCTTGCAAAAGGTATTCTCGGACGCGGCGAACCGCATCCGAAAACTATAGATTTTATTGGTGACTACATGATTTGCGCAATTTCCGATAAGGGAATACGTTATCATACTTTGAACGAAAAACCGAAGCTTATGAATAAAGCCAATCACGGTGGACTTACCGATGAGGAAATGATAATTCCGCTGATTGTTATACCTACAAAACAGACTAAGGAATACAAGCAGAAAAAACTGATATAACTCGATGATGGCATGAAAGGAAGATAAAGTTGCTGGAATCAAGCGAAATGAATTTTGAACGTTCCGAAAGCAGGATGGTTTCTCCGAACATAACGGAAAACGATACGGACGATATAGAAGTTGGACTTCGTCCCAAAACCCTGTCTGAGTATATTGGTCAGGATAAAGTCAAAGAGAATATGTCCGTTTACATTGAGGCGGCAAAAAAACGCGGAGAGCCTCTTGACCATGTTTTGCTTTACGGTCCTCCGGGTCTGGGAAAAACTACTCTTTCCGCAATTATCGCTCATGAAATGGGAGTAAATATTCGTATAACGTCAGGACCTGCAATTGAAAAGCCGGGAGATTTAGCAGCACTGCTTACAAATCTTTCCGAGCACGATGTTCTGTTTATCGACGAGATACACCGCCTTTCACGTTCAATTGAAGAGGTTCTCTATCCTGCGCTTGAGGATTATGCGCTGGACATTATCATCGGCAAAGGACCTTCGGCACGTTCTTTGAGAATAGATTTGCCTAAGTTCACGCTTATCGGTGCAACTACAAGAGCCGGTCAGCTTACTTCTCCTCTCCGTGACAGATTTGGAGTAATTCAGCGTCTTGAGCTTTATACTCACGAACAGCTTTGTGATATTATAATGCGCTCTGCGGTAATTCTTGGTATAGCCTGTGATAAATCGGGCGCAATGGAGCTTGCCAAGCGTGCGAGAGGTACTCCTCGTATCGCAAACCGTCTGCTGAAACGCGTCCGCGATTTTGCGGAGGTTATCGGCAACGGCAAAATTACCGAGGACATTGCAAAAATCGCTCTTGACCGAATGGAGATAGACAGTCTTGGTCTTGACAATCTTGACAAGCGTATGCTCAATATGCTTATCAGAGGATATAACGGCGGTCCTGTCGGACTTGAAACTCTTGCTTCGGCGATCGGCGAAGAAGCGGTCACTCTTGAGGATGTCTGTGAGCCGTTCCTTATGCAGCTTGGATTTGTTGCTCGTACTCCCAGAGGACGCTGCGCAACGGCGCTTGCATATAAGCATATGGGTTATGAGTACAAAGGCGGCGCAGCCGACAATACTCAGCAGACGTTTTTCGAGTAACTTTAACAGCAATCTACAATAAAGGAGAATTTTTAATATGGGCAGATTATTCGGTACAGACGGAGCGAGAGGGGTTGCCCTTACGGAGCTTACCTGTGAAACCGCAATGCAGATAGGCAGGGCGGCGGCAATGGTTTTAACTCAGAAAGCACATCATAAACCGAAAATACTTATAGGAAAAGATACAAGAATTTCATCGGACGTTCTTGAAGCAGCTCTTGTTGCGGGAATATGCTCAATGGGTGCTGATGCAGTAATTCTCGGAGTTGTTCCTACTCCTGCCGTAGCGTTTCTTGTAAGAAAGCGTGAGGCTGACGCAGGTGTGATGATCTCTGCTTCCCACAACAGCATGGAATTCAACGGAATAAAGCTTTTCTCGGGTTCGGGATATAAGCTTTCCGACGATATCGAGGAGGAAATCGAAAGGCTCGTTCTTGACGATCCCGAAGAGATAAGCGCAGCAATGACAGGCGGTGCAAACGTCGGCAGAATAAGCTATGACAAGAACGGCGAATGGGATTATATCAGATATGTAATGAAAACCATAGACCATGATTTGTCCGGTGTAAGGGTAGCAATAGATTGTGCAAACGGTTCGGCAAGCGCAACTGCCGAGAGACTTTTCGGCGGTTTAGGTGCAACGGTATTTCTGTTTAACTCTTCGCCCAACGGTACAAATATCAACGACAAATGCGGCTCAACATATATGGATGCAATTTCCCGTTATGTTGTGGAAAAGAAATGCCATCTTGGAGTAGCCTTTGACGGAGATGCCGACAGGTGTCTTGCGGTAGACGAAACGGGAGCGATCCTCGACGGCGACAAGCTTATTGCAATTTTTGCAAGAGATATGCGTGACAAGGGTACTCTGAAAAAGAATACCGCAGTTGTAACTGTACTTACAAACCTCGGTTTTACGCACTTTGCAAAGAATAATAATATTAATATGATCACAACAAAGGTCGGAGACCGCTATATAATGGAACAGATGCTTGCAGGCGGCTATAACCTTGGCGGCGAGCAGTCGGGACATATTATTTTCCACGACTTTGCAACAACAGGCGACGGTCAGCTTACCGCAGTTCAGCTTCTCAGTATTGTTAAGCGTCAGGAACGCAAGGTTTCCGAGCTTGGCTCAATGATGGAAAGATATCCGCAGGTAATGATAAACGTAAAGATCACGCCTAAATGGAAAGAGGCGTGGAAAAATGATGTGGAGATTGAAAAAGCAATTACCGAAAATCAGAAAAAGCTTGGTTCAAGCGGAAGAATACTTGTCCGTGAAAGCGGAACAGAGCCGCTTATCAGAGTAATGATTGAGGGCAAGCGTTTTGACCTTATAAACGATATGGCGCTTGAAATTGCAGATAAGATCAAGGAGCGCTGCGCAGCGGAGTAAAATCGAAAGGAAATAAAATACATGAGAACAGCAGACAACTGGAAGGACTACCGTCTTATCGACTGTACCTCCTCCGAAAAGCTGGAGCTTTGGGGCGATATTTCACTTATCCGTCCCGACCCTCAGATTATCTGGAAAACAGAAAAAAAGTCAAATCTGTGGAACAATGCTTACGGACACTATCACCGTTCCGACAAGGGCGGCGGTCAGTGGAGCTTTAAGAAAAAGATTCCCGAAAGCTGGCTTATCAGCTACGGCGATTTGAAGTTTAATATCAGACCCACAGGCTTTAAGCATACGGGACTTTTCCCCGAACAGGCTGTCAACTGGGACTATATGGATACCATTATCCGCAATGCAGGAAGGCAAGTAAACATTCTTAACCTTTTTGCTTATACCGGCGGAGCAACACTCGCCTGTGCAAATGCAGGCGCTTCAGTGTGTCATGTGGACGCTTCAAAGGGAATGGTTCAGTGGGCAAGAGACAACGCAGCTTCTTCGGGACTTTCCGACAAGCCGATTCGCTGGATAGTAGACGACTGCGAAAAATTTGTTGCCCGTGAGATAAAGCGTGGCAGACGTTATGACGCTGTTATTATGGACCCTCCCTCATACGGCAGGGGACCAAATCAGGAGGTCTGGAAGCTTGAGGACTGCATTTACGATCTGGTAAAGCTTTGCTCAAACGTACTCAGCGACGAGCCGCTTTTCTTCCTGCTGAACAGCTATACAACGGGACTTTCACCGTCGGTAATGGCATATATTCTCAGCGAAACCATAGGCGAAAAATTTGGCGGAAGCGTTACTGCGGATGAAATAGGGCTTCCCGTTGAAGCAAGCGGATGTGTGCTGCCATGCGGCTCAACGGCAATATGGAGCAAATAACTGAAAGGAAGTAACGGTAATGCCGTTTTTAGCGTTTATCGGTGGAGCGTATTTTTTCTTCGTCGGAATTACGGGAAAGGGCAGGGCGTTCAAATCCAAAATGGGTACGCCGCTTTCCGAAAAGGAAGTCAAAACAGTGAAGATTACCTATATAATAGTGGGTGCGCTTCTGCTGTTGGCGGCTATAGTCAGTGGTATTGAGCTTTTCAGCGTGGCGTGACCCCTTTTGGGAGGCGCAGCTTTGAAACAGTTTATAACCGTTGCTTTGGGAATAATATTGATATATTCGTCTTTTTCGGGACGGGCGGTCGATTTTTACCGGATAAGAAGTGTTCCGGTAAAAGGGATCGGCAGAATAGTAATGCGTGTTATTTATGCAATTGCAGGACTGCTGCTGATCGTTATGGCATTTTCGGAACAGCTTTAAGGAAAAGGAAAATATTATGCAGGAAAAAATAATATCGGCAGAAAATGTCGAATTTCACTATGATAACGAATTTGAAGAGAATGCGCCTGTAAAGCAGGTGCTTAAAGGCGTTTCTCTTGACATAAAAAAGGGAAGCTTCACGGCAATTCTCGGGCATAACGGTTCGGGAAAGTCCACAATTGCGAAGCATTTCAATGCAATACTTCTACCCTGCGGAGGAAAGGTATATGTTGAGGGGATAGATACCGCTGACGAGGAAAAGCTTTTTGATATTCGCCAGCGTGTGGGAATGGTTT
The DNA here is from genome assembly GCA_945876755.1 of uncultured Clostridia bacterium. Classification (GTDB taxonomy): domain Bacteria; phylum Bacillota; class Clostridia; order Oscillospirales; family Ruminococcaceae; genus RGIG8773. Next base: position 10,562 of record CAMCPM010000001.1, on the reverse strand, counting down.
TTCAGAATCCCGATAATCAGATAGTTGCGACCATCGTTGAGGAGGACGTTGCTTTCGCTCTTGAAAATTTAGGCGTACCTCCCGATGAAATGCGCAAACGTGTTGATGATGCGCTTAAATCTGTGGGTATGTACGAGTACCGTGAGCATTCTCCCCATCAGCTTTCGGGCGGACAGAAGCAGCGTGTTGCAATTGCGGGAATAATTGCAATGCGTCCCGACTGTATCGTACTGGACGAGCCTACCGCAATGCTTGACCCGAAGGGCAGGCAGGAGGTGCTGAAAACCATCAGGCAGCTCAACCGTGACTATGGCATAACCATTGTTCTTATCACACATTATATGGACGAGGCTGCTCAGGCTGATAGAATTGTTGTTATGGACAACGGTGAAATCATTATGGACAACGTTCCGAGAGAAGTTTTTTCAAAAGTTGAAACAATGAAAAAAATCGGACTTGATGTTCCGCAGGTAACGGAGCTTATGTATCTTCTCGGCGAAAGCGGACTGCCGTCCGATACGCATATCATAAATGAAGATGAATGTACAGAGGCTTTATTAAAGCTTCTGAAATAGGGTTTAATAAAAAGGAAACGTTATTTCAAAACAAATTGTTTTTACGATCGTTTGAAAAATGTATTCCGAGTCGGAGGAATTTTAAATGTCAGTCATTAAAACCGAGAACTTGACTTACACATACAGCATCGGCACGCCTTTTGAAAAAACAGCGGTCGATAATGTCAACCTCGATATCGATGAGGGTGCGCTTGTTGGAATAATCGGGCATACAGGTTCGGGAAAGTCAACGCTTATCCAGCATTTCAACGGACTTGTAAAGCCCACATCGGGAAAAATTTATATTGACGGAGAAGACATTTGGAGCAAGGACGTGAAGATCCGTGATATCCGATTTAAGGTAGGACTTGTGTTCCAATATCCCGAATATCAGATTTTTGAGGAAACCGTTTATAAGGATATTGCATTTGGTCCTAAAAATATGGGACTTTCCGATGATGAGATCGACCGCCGTATAAAAGAAACAGCCGAGCTTGTTGGATTGCACAAGGATAATCTGTACAAATCTCCTTTTGAGCTTTCGGGTGGTCAAAAACGCCGTGTTGCTATTGCAGGAGTAATGGCAATGGAACCAAAGGTGCTTATTCTGGACGAGCCTACCGCAGGCCTTGACCCAAAGGGCAGGGACAAAATTCTCGGACAGATAAAAGAGTATCATCGTCAGAAAAAGTCAACCGTCCTGCTTGTTTCCCACAGTATGGAGGACGTTGCAAAATTTGCTGATAAAATTCTTGTAATGAACAAAGCGCAGGTGTTTTGCTATGAGGATACTCCGACTGTTTTCAAGCGTGCAGAGGAGCTTACAAAAATAGGACTTGCCGTGCCGCAGATAACAAGAGTATTCAATCGCCTGAAGCAAAGCGGAATTGATATCCGTACCGATGTGTATACGACTGAGTTTGCACGCAAAACTATACTTGAATACCTTGCAAAGCGAGGTGAGAGCAATGCTTAAAGATATCACAATAGGTCAGTATTTCCCCGGAAAATCGGTTGTGCATAAGCTTGACCCGAGATTTAAAATAATAATAACCGGCGTTTTTATAGCAATGCTTTTCACCGCTGACAATTTTATAGGACTTGGTGTGGGAGCAGTATTTCTGATTATCAGCTTTCTGCTGTCACAAATACCATTCAAGCTTATGCTTAAAAGCCTTAAACCGATAGTGCCAATTATAATTTTTACATCGGTTCTGAACATTTTTTTCCTTGACGGCGTAACGATCTTCAAGCTGGGATTTTTGAAAATTACCGTGGAGGGACTCCGTACCAGCGCATTTATGATAATCCGCATTATTGCGCTTATCATGGGCAGTTCACTGCTTACCTATACAACCTCGCCAATAACACTTACCGACGCAATTGAAAGGCTTCTTTCACCTCTGAAAAAAATAAAGCTTCCCGTTCACGAGCTTGCAATGATGATGACTATTGCTCTGAGGTTTATCCCTACTCTTATTGAGGAAACGGATAAAATTATGTCTGCCCAAAAGGCGAGAGGCGCAGATATGGAAAGCGGAAGTCTAATGCAGCGAGCAAAGGCGCTTACTCCTATTCTTATACCTCTTTTTGTTTCTGCGTTCAGACGCGCCGAAGAGCTTGCCCTTGCTATGGAGTGCCGCTGTTATCAGGGCGGTGACGGAAGAACAAGACTCCGTCAGCTTCATTCAACAGGTACGGACTACTTTGCTCTCGGTATTTCCGTAGTATTTCTTGATTTAGTAATACTTCTCAATTGTATGATGGGATAGCCGAAAGGACGGTTAAATGCGTAATTTAAAGGTTATGATGGCTTACAGAGGTACGGCGTATCACGGCTTTCAGCGGCAAGAAAACGCCGTCGGAATACAGAATATTCTTGAAGAAAAGCTTTCCTCGCTTACAAATGCGCCGGTAAAAATCAATGGGTGTTCGAGAACGGATACCGGCGTCCACGCAAATGAGTATTGCTTTTCGTTTGAAACCGAGCATAGAATTCCCTGTAATAATATTGTGCGCGGAATGAACTCAATTCTTCCGGATGATTTGGCAATTTTAAGCTGCGAAGAAGCAACAGTGGATTTCCATGCACGTTATTCCTGCAAAGGAAAAGAATATGTTTATCTGATACTAAACAGGGGAAGCAAAGACCCGTTTATGTCCGATCTGGCTCTTCATTACCCTTTTGTACTGGATACGGAGCTTATGGAACGTGTTGCGCAGGATTTTGTTGGAACTCACGACTTCACATCATTCTGCGGTACTGCAAATCAAAAGGAAAACAGTATTCGGACAATAGAGTATTTCAAGATCGAGAAAAATGAAAATCTGGTGAAACTTATTGTAAAGGGTGACGGTTTTTTGTATAATATGGTTAGGATAATGGTCGGAACGCTTATAGTTATAAACGAAAATAAACTTGAGCCCGATTCGATACCGTCAATTCTTGCGGCAAAGGATAGAAATCTTGCAGGAAAAACTGTACCGGCTCAGGGGTTGTATCTTAATAAAGTATTCTATTAAAGGAGGGGATAAGCTTGGCAGTAACAGATATTTCAATGCTTCGTGAGAGAAGAAAAAAGAAAAAAGCTGTTAAATTTCTGAAAAAGCTTGTGATTGTATTGATTGTGGCAGCAGCAGTTACTGCAATAGCTTTGACTAAGGATCTGTGGTATCCTAAACTTGACGGAATACTAACCAGGATCCCTGTTCCGAATAATACTGCCGAGCTTGCCGAAGGTCATTTTCCACTTTCTATCGAAGGCGGTGCAAGTTATCAGTTAAAACCGCTTGACAACAGCATTGCAATAGTTGACGATTCTCATTTTTTTGTACATAATGATGACGGTAAGCTTATTTTTTCTGCTCAGCATACTTTTGCAAATCCAATCATCACAACAGGAAACAAAAAGGCACTGATTTATGATCTGGGCGGAAAAAGCTTCGGACTTTACAGTAAATACAAAAATATTTACAGCAAGTCTACCGATGAGCCTATTCTTCTTGCGCGTCTCGGAAGCAACGATACGGCTGCGGTCGTAACCGGAAGCGATAAATATCCTTCGGTACTTATGGTATACGACGCCAACGGAAAGAATATTTTTAATTATCGCTCTGTTTCAAGAATTATTGATGTTACGTTTAATTCAGATAATTCGGGATGCTATATAACTAATATCGGCGTTTCTGGAGGATTTATAGTTTCAAAAATGCTATATTACCGTTTTGACCATATAGACTATGACGCATTGGGGAATCCTCAGCCTGTCTGGGAAACTGAAAATCTTGAAACCTTGGCGCTGTCAGTACGTCTGTACGGTGAAAATAATATAATAATGTTCGGAGATACAATATGCGCATATTACGACACTAACGGTAATTTTATAAACAGTTACGAATATAAACGCAGACTTGTGGATTATTCTTCAAACGGAAATATCGCCGCAATGACGTTTATAAATGATGAACGAAGAAGTTCTGAACTTGTGACAATTGACTGTTCAAGCGGTGCTGTAAATGAAAAAACACTTGACTATGAGGTGCTTAATTTGCAGGTCAGCGGGGATACTGTTTATATGCAGACATCATTTGGTATTGAATCATGTACGGCAAGCGGCGAACCTATATCTTCTGTTGAACTTGATACAGAGTATGAGGATTTCCTGCGGATGGATAAATACATTTATCTTTTGGGATATGATGAAATAAACAGGATAGATTACAATTAACAATTGCGTATTGAAAGGATTGGTTTCTTGAAATATATACTGGACCTTGCAATTGCCGTTGCTGTAATAGGCTTTATTTATGCCGGCTCACGCAAGGGTGCGGTAAGAATGCTGATTTCTCTTGCAGGCTATATTGCGGCGTTTGCCGCTGCGGTATTTGTCAGCAGCGCAGCTTCTGGATATGTTTATGAAAACGCTGTCAAGCCTGTGGTTTTGTCGGCTCTTGAAACGAAATCCGAGGAGCTTTCGGAAGAGTATCTTTCACCGCAGAAGCTTGGAATGCTGCTTTCCGAAAATGGAATAAATCTGACAGAAGAACAGCTGGATTCAATTATTGAAAACGGTGAAAATTATGCTGAAATATTGACGGATGAACAATTTCGTGATACACTTAATCATATGTTTACAGATTATTGCAGAGCAATTACTGAAACCTTTTCCGGAGTTGTTCCTGATGAAATTATTGAAGAAGCAAACAGATATCTTGAAGAAACCGATATGGAAAATGACCACAAGCTTGAACTGCTTACAGTAAAAAAACAATCGGTCATTGAAATAGTGGAAAGAGAAATCGTAAGACCTGTAATGATGAAAACTGTAAAAGCAATTCTGTTTGCATTGACCTTTGCAGCTGTATGCTTAGTAGTTTCACTGATTTCACGGGCAGCGAAAATTATACGGGAAATTCCTGTCGTGCGTTCGGCGGACAGCTTTTTCGGAAGCATACTCGGTTTTTTGCAGAGCCTGCTTTTTATAATAATTTTAAATGTGGGAGTAAGCGTGTTTATCAAGCTCACTTCAGATGCAAATAAATACATTAATGCTGATGTGATTTCAGAGACTTATGTTTTCAAATGGCTTTACAGCGGAACATTTTTTATTATGTCTCTGATACTGAAATAGAAGATATGGAGGACAATGACGATATGCTTTGTACAAGATGCAAGAAAAGAACTGCAGTTGTGTTTATAACAGCAATGCAGGGCGAAGAAAAGCGGAACGAGGGACTGTGCCTTGTTTGCGCAAAAGAGCTTGGCATTCCGCAGGTTCGCGAGTATATGGAACAAATGGGAATTGATGATGATGATGTGGAAGAGTTTGCCGACCAGATGACCGATTTTTCAGAGGCACTTGACGGTGATTCTTTTCAACACGGAGGAACAGGTGCGCTTCCTAATTTTATTCAGAACTTGTTCGGCGGCTCAATAAAGAATTTCAGTGACTTAGTTGGTAAAAAGGCTGAGTCTGACAGTATTTCAGATGAGTTCGGTGAGGAGATTGACTCTTCCGAAAGCATTGCGCCTGAAAATAACAAAAGCGGCAAAACTAAAAAGAAAAAGCATAAATTTCTTGACAGTTACTGCACTAATCTTACAGAGCGTGCTGAAGAGGGCAAGCTGGATAACATAATTGGCAGAGACAAGGAGATTGCACGTACGATTCAGATCTTGTCACGGCGTCAGAAAAATAATCCGTGCCTTATAGGTGAACCGGGCGTCGGCAAAACCGCAATTGCCGAGGGTATTGCACAGAAAATAGTTGCAGGTGACGTTCCGTTCAATCTGAAAGATAAAAAAGTTTATTTGCTTGACCTTACTGCTCTTGTAGCCGGAACGCAGTTTCGCGGTCAGTTTGAAAGCCGTGTAAAAGGTCTTATAGACGAGGTCAAGTCGGAGGGGAATATTATCCTCTTTATTGATGAGGTACACAACCTTGTAGGTACAGGCGACAGCGAGGGTTCGATGAACGCCGCCAATATTCTGAAGCCTGCACTTTCAAGAGGCGAGGTTCAGGTTATCGGCGCAACTACCTTTAAGGAGTACCGCAAATATATTGAAAAGGATAGTGCGCTTGAGCGTCGTTTCCAGCCTGTAACGGTTACAGAGCCGAGCATTTCTGAAACTGAAGAGGTGCTTTTCGGTATTCGCAAATACTATGAGGAGCATCACCGTGTAAAAATTACAGATGAACTTCTGAAACGCTGTGCGGTACTTTCCGAGCGCTATATTAACGACAGATTTCTTCCCGATAAAGCGATAGACCTGCTTGACGAAGCCTGCGCCTGCACAAGCATACGCAGCAAAGAAATAGGGGAGTACGATGAATTAATTAAAAAGCTTGATGAAGCAGAGAAAAATGTTGCCGAGATGGAAGAGTCGTCCAATCCCGATTTTGCCAAGATAGCCGAATCGAGAGCTGATATTATCAGACTTGAAAAGGAAAAGAACGAGCTTGCGGAAAAGGTTGATAATATCTATGTTACCGAAGCGGATCTGTCAAAGGTGATCGAACTATGGACGGGTATTCCGGCAAGCAAGGTCGTTGAAAGTGAATATAAGAAAATCGCAAATCTTGATGAAGCACTTAAAAAGAAAATTATTGGTCAGGATGAAGCGGTAGAGCTTGTCAGCAAGGCAATTAAACGTACAAGAGTTCAGCTTTCAAAACGCCGCAGACCTGCTTCATTTATATTCGTGGGTCCAACAGGCGTCGGAAAAACAGAGCTTGTAAAGGTTCTTGCGTCAGAGCTTTTTGACGGAACAGAGCCGCTTATCCGTCTTGATATGACGGAATATATGGAAAAGCACAGCGTTTCAAGACTTATCGGTTCTCCTCCGGGATATGTAGGCTATGACGAGGCAGGACAGCTTACTGAAAAAGTCCGCAGAAAGCCGTACAGCGTAGTGCTTTTTGATGAAATTGAAAAAGCACACCCCGATGTAATGAACATTCTTCTGCAAATTCTCGACGAAGGTAAAGTAAACGATGCGCAGGGACGTTCGGTAAGCTTTGAGAATACGATTATCGCAATGACATCTAATGCAGGCTCGACAGATAAAGGAACAGGAGTGGGCTTTAACAAATCGGAAAAAGAAATATCCAAAGAAAAGGCAATGAAAGCCCTTTCGGATTTTCTCAGACCCGAGTTCCTTAGCCGTATTGACGAGGTTATAGTGTTTAATCCGCTTACGCTTGAAAATTACGAGCAGATTTCTGCACTTATGCTTGACGAAATGAAAGAACCTCTTGCTGAAAAGGGAATTACTCTCAAATACAGCAAAAAAGCCCTTACAGCAATTGCCGAAAAAGCATTTGGCAAAAAATTTGGTGCGCGAGATATCCGCAAGGTTATCCGTACTGAAATTGAGGATAAGATTGCCGAACTAATAATCAACAGCGCGGAAAATCCTTTTGCTGTTGTAAAAATCGGTGAAAAGAAAGGTGAAATTGAAATTACGACACTTTAATAAAAATGTGCAGGGAAGCTTTTACTTTCCTGCACAAATTTTTTTCGGAAAAATTCAGAAAAAGTATTGACAATTGAATTTTAGTATGATATAATTAATTTCGTCGTTGAGAGAAAGATGCGGGTGTAGTTCAATGGTAGAACTCCAGCCTTCCAAGCTGGTCGCGTGGGTTCGATTCCCATCACCCGCTCCAATACGCGCCTTTAACTCAGCTGGATAGAGTAACTGCCTTCTAAGCAGTAAGCCACTGGTTCGAGTCCAGTAAGGCGCGCCAATATGGTGGGTGTAGCTCAGCTGGTTAGAGCGTCGGATTGTGGTCCCGAAGGTCGTGGGTTCGAAACCCATCTCCCACCCCAAAATTAACCGTTCTTCATTTTATATGATGGACGGATTTTTTATTTTCTATGGAGGATTGATAGTATGTATGGTGCGATTTTCGGAGATATTATCGGCTCATATTATGAACGGCACTGTACAAAAAATTTTAATTTTGAAATTTTTACACCGCAAAGCTGTTTTACGGACGATACTGTTATGACGGCGGCAGTGTGCGATGCGATAATGTATAACTCAAATGAAACAATATTTACCAATTACAAAAAACGTGCATTGGAGTATGCTTTGCGATATAAACAATATTATAGTCGTTATCCATATTCCGGCTTTGGAAAGATGTTCTCCGAGTGGGCTGAAAGTGATATAATGTTCCGTCAAAAAAGTTACGGCAACGGTGCGGCTATGCGTGTTGTTCCTGTTGGTTATGCTTATGATAGTATGGAAGAAGTACTTAAACAAGCAAGGTTAAGCGCATTATATACACATAATAACAAAGAAGCAATTAATGGTGCAAAAGCAGTTTCAGCAGCAGTTTATATGGCGCGAAAAGGCTGTTCAAAGTCTGAAATAAAGACTTTTACAGAGAAAAATTTCCAATATGATCTTAATATGACTGTAGACAAAATTAGAGCAAATTACGAATTTGACAGCCGTACTGCAAATTCTGTTCCGCAGGCGATTGTTTGTTTTCTTGAAAGTAATTCTTATGAAGAAACAGTAAGAAATGCGGTTTCACTTGGCGGTGACTCTGATACGCTTGCTTGTATAGCAGGAGGAATTGCTGAAGCGTTTGGCTATGAAATTCCTGAGTACATACGAAGCAGGGGAATGGCTTTGCTGGATTCTGGCATTAAAAAAATCATTAACCAATTTTCAGAAAAATACTGTATTCGTTAAAAAAATCACATAAATTCATAAAATGCTCTTGCTTTATTTGTCGAAATGTTGTATAATATATGCGTATGCGAACGTCCTTGAAGTCAGCTTCGGGACATAGCAAATTCTGAAAGGAGTATGTACATATGATTTATTCTCATGAGGTTGAAAAAATGTGCCCCGTAGCGCAAGGCGTTGCTCACGGCGCAGCACCAATCCCGGAAGAAGCAAAATGGGTAAAGGCTAAGGAGATCAAGGATATTTCCGGTTTCACACACGGTATCGGCTGGTGTGCTCCTCAGCAGGGTACTTGTAAGCTTTCCCTTAACGTTAAGGACGGCGTAATTCAGGAGGCTCTTGTTGAAACTATCGGATGCTCTGGTATGACTCATTCAGCAGCTATGGCTTCTGAGATACTTCCGGGCAGAACAATTCTTGAGGCTCTTAACACAGACCTTGTTTGCGACGCTATCAACACAGCTATGAGAGAGCTGTTCCTCCAGATCGTATACGGACGTTCACAGAGTGCATTTTCTGAGGACGGTCTTGCAATAGGTGCAGGTCTTGAGGATCTCGGTAAGGGTCTCCGTTCTCAGGTTGGTACTATGTACGGTACACTTGCAAAGGGTCCCCGTTACCTCGAAATGACAGACGGTTATGTAACAGGTATCGCTCTTAACGAAGATAACGAGATCATCGGTTACAAGTTTGTAAACTTCGGCAAGATGATGGACTTCATCAAGGCAGGCGACGACGCAAATACTGCTTTTGAAAAGGCTCAGGGTCAGTACGGCAGAGTTGCTGACGCTGTTAAAATCGTTGACCCGAGAAAAGAATAAGGAGGTACACTACAATGGCTTTATTTGAATCATATGAGAGAAGAGAAAAGCAGATTCTTGCAGTTCTCGCTCAGTACGGCATCAACTCCATCGAAGAGTGTGCAGAGATTTGTAAGGCAAAGGGTTTTGACCCTTATAAAATCACAGAGGGCATTCAGCCTATCTGCTTTGAAAATGCAAAGTGGGCTTACACAGTTGGATGTGCTATCGCTATCAAGAAGGGCTGTACAAGAGCTGCTGACGCTGCTGCTGCGATCGGCGAAGGTCTTCAGGCTTTCTGTATCCCCGGTTCTGTTGCTGACCAGAGAAAGGTTGGTCTCGGTCACGGTAACCTGGGCAAGATGCTCCTCGAAGACGAGACAGAGTGCTTTGCATTCCTTGCAGGTCACGAGTCTTTCGCTGCTGCTGAGGGTGCTATCGGTATTGCTGAAAAGGCAAACAAGGTTCGTAAGAATCCTCTCCGTGTAATCCTTAACGGTCTCGGTAAGGATGCTGCTCAGATCATCGCTCGTATCAACGGCTTCACATATGTTGAGACAGAGATGGATTATTATACAGGCGAAGTTAAGGAAGTATTCCGTAAAGCATACTCCACAGGTCTCCGTTCCAAGGTTAACTGCTACGGCGCTAACGACGTAACAGAAGGCGTTGCTATCATGTGGAAAGAGGGCGTTGACGTTTCCATCACAGGTAACTCTACTAACCCCACACGTTTCCAGCACCCTGTTGCAGGTACATATAAGAAAGAATGCAACGAAAAGGGCAAGAAGTACTTCTCCGTTGCTTCCGGCGGCGGTACAGGACGTACACTCCACCCCGATAACATGGCTGCAGGTCCTGCTTCCTATGGTATGACCGATACAATGGGACGTATGCACTCTGACGCTCAGTTTGCAGGTTCTTCTTCCGTTCCTGCTCACGTTGAGATGATGGGTCTTATCGGCATGGGCAACAATCCTATGGTTGGTGCTACTGTTGCTT